>JABLXC010000026.1 GCA_013178185.1 Anaerolineae bacterium
ATGCGTTGAGCGAAGAGCTGGTGTTCAATGAGGCTGGACGGCTGGTGAACGGCAATCTGAAGAAATACAAAGCGACACGGGCTTCGGAGATGCCGAAGATCAAGATAGATTTTGTAGAAGGGATCGAGCCGACGGGGCCGTATGGGGCGAAGAGCATCAGCGAATGTGCGACGGTGCCGGTGGCGCCAGCGGTGTTCACGGCAGTGTGCGATGCGCTGGGGCGAGAATTGTACCGTTACCCGGTGAAAATATAGCCCCTTGACATCCATTCAATCAAAGCGAGCCGCCTATACAAAGGCGGCTCGTGTAGTTCAACCCAAAAGCAATTACCTGGTCAGCCTTCGAGATCAATGTACTTTTATTCGCCCGTCCAACCGCGCCCCTGCCTCCGGGGTCACACCACCGTAGCGAAGTAGATACTCCACCATTAGTTCCCTTAATGACAGTGAAGTGGGTGTACAGGGTACTTCGTGGATATTGAATAAACTCACTCCAGAACTGGTGGTATCCCTTTCCCAACGGCGACAGAGCATGCGAAAGAAACTAGTGCTGGCTACAGTATACCTGCGTTTTTGGAGCTGCGTTAATGGTACTCCACTGAAGGTGATATCGTGTACCTTTGCTTTAAAACGAAGTTTGCCGCGTTCGATTCTGTAACGGATCTCACTGCTCATTTGTGCAAAACCACGTTCCGTGTCATTCTCGTCACTGCGATTAATTCTATATGCATTATCACTCAGGAACTGTGCCAGTTGGGAACCCTCTAATGTGTAAAGGTAGATGCAATCATTGTGGGGCATAACACGAAACCAGTCGGCGTAGTGCAAATCACTGTCGGGCAACAGGCCATCATTTATTGCTGCCCGATCGATCATTGAAAAATCAACCAGAAAACCATTTGATCGGCATTGCGCTGTTATCCCGTCCGTGATGAGGTTAGCGAGTTCAAATTCGCCTGCCCCGAATATGCTACAGATGGAATCCCGATCCAATCCACATCCACTTGCAACAACGCCTAAGGACCGCTGGCCAATCTTTCTGGCCCGTCGCGCGAGAGGTTCAATCTTTTGCGTTTCAAAAAGGGGATCTGCTTTCAATCCATTCAGATTGATGAGACAGACATTCGTGAGTTTTGGCCGATTAAGCATATCACCTGAAAAATGGAGCGTCGCGTCCCCCAAATATTCTCCAAACGCGCCTGCTTGAAGAATTGGTACGCCATTGATAAGATTTTCATCTGACAGACCATGTTCATTGAGTGCATGGTGGGTGTGTGAGCCGATGATCAAGTCCACGCTGCCCGGCGGTAAGTTTTGCGCCAGTTCCACATCGCCTATCTGGCCAACCGTCGCGCCTGCATGACCATCATCACATTGGCTTCTACCCAGATGGGTCAACAAGACGATTGCATCGGATAGGGGACGGAGTAGTGGCACAAGGTTTTGAGCAGCTTCAAGCGGGTCAGTGACCTGAACTTCATCGTTACATTGAAGAATTGCCTCTCCTTGGGTCAACAAACCGATAATCGCGATGCGATAACTGTTCATTACAAACAATGCTGCCGGATCGATACAATCATTGAATTCAGGCGGGGTAATGATGTTTGCTGCGAGAATGGGAAATCGAGCGTCACGACGGATGCTTGAAGCCAATTGCCGGATCCCACGGTCCAGATCGTGGTTACCGAGGACGGCAGCATTCACACCCATCTCAGAATATAGCCGGTAGGAAGAATGAACAGGTTCCTGCCCGTCAGATAATAATTGCTCGAACAACGAACCTTCCAATTCGTCCCCTCCCGACAGCACCAGCATTTCGGCATTCGGGTCATTGTTAATCGTGTTGCGGGTTTTTTCTATGCAGGTCACCATCCTGGATAACACAGCATCGTTTTGATGCTCTTTTAAACGTGTTATTTGTCCATGAAAATCATTGAAATGGAGAATTCTTAACAGAAATGATTGGTCTTTATCGGGCAGCGGTTGAGGTGGGAGCTCTACCCCATTTTCAAGAACAATTTTTTGAATGGGTTTGGTAGCGCAACCTCGCAACCTGTAAGTCTGGATCGGCGCGAAATCTGGATTAGATCGGTTTTTAGACAGCAGCAATGTGCCGGGAAGTGGGTAGGCGTCTTCCATGGTTAGGATATTCTGTCGAACATTTCTGGCATTACTTGGCCGAGAGGTGGCTCGCCGGCAAAGAAACGACGGAGTTCTTCGATCGCCATTTTACCCATATGCGTGCAATCTTGTATGCATCCTGCGATGTGTGGTGTGATGAGGACATTCTCCAATTTTCGCAGCGGGCTGTCTGGCGCAGGAGGCTCAGGATCAGTCACATCAAGGATGGCATAAATTCTTCGATTGGTTAATTCCTCTATGAGCGCTGCTTCATCTATCAGTGATCCGCGCGCCGTGTTCACAATGAGCGCATGGTCTTTCATTAGCCCAAGCCTGCGCTTATTGATTATATGCCTGGTAGAATCGTTTGCGGGCGCATGGAGCGAGATTATATCCGCTTCCTTTACGAGCTCATCCAATTCCACTTTTTGGGCACCCATCACACAGGCTTCTTCTTCGGAGATATAAGGGTCGAACAATAGATTGGTTGTACTAAATTCTTTGAGCAGTTCGATGACATGGCTGCCGATCGTTCCTCCCCCAATAATACCTACAACCTTCCCTCTTAATTCCCGAGAAGGGAAGTGGATGCTGTCTCGCCATCCTCCATTTCGAACATGATTTCCGAGCAGCCAGACCCGTTTCATTCCGACAATCATTAATCCTAGCGTGGTCTGCGCTACATCGCGTCCCAATTCCGTCGAAGTGCTAAAAACGCGAATCCCTCTCTCCCATAATGCATTAGAAAGGTACCGCTTGACGCTTCCTCCCATATGCACTACTGCTTTGAGGCGCGGAGCGGCGGATATTACGTCGCTGTCCAGTGAGGCAACGTCCCAGCTTGTCAGACAGGCATCCGCTTGAGGGAGCAAATTTATTAGGTCAAATTTATTTGCCGGGTCAGGACCTGGATGATGGATAATATGAGCAAATGATTCCAATTCTCGTAAGGTATCAGGACACAGCATTCTACAGTAATGCTTCTTTCCAATCGTGATAGCCACAACCGGTTTGTTCATAGGTTACACTCCTTCGCATCCCAAGAACGTCGGAGAATACTTGTCTTTTTCATTTCTTGGCTTTGTCTGATTATCCTTTGACTCCGCCTTCCACCATGGCTTTGAAGAAGCTCTTGCGCGTAAATAAGAAGAGAATGATTACCGGCAATGCGATGATGATACAAGCAGCAGCCAGCACCTGTAAGTTGAGAATGTTTTGTCCAAGAAATTCATACAGGCCGAACATGGCAGGTTTGTATTCATTCTTGGCAATCAACAAGTAACCAGCCATAAAATCATTCCATACACCTACAAAAGCCAGCAAAGCAACTGCCAGTAACCCAGGCATTGCCAAGGGCATGGTAATGTAATATAAGGCGGCCATTGGACTACAGCCATCTATTAATGCTGCCTCCTCCATATCTTTGGGTATGGCATCAAAGAAACCCTTGGCGATCCAGATGCTGAGGGGAAGGTAGAAACCGATATAGACAACCACGATGAATACCCGATCGTCGAAAGGTAGACCGGATTTTCGGAATGATATGACCATTTGGTAGAGCGCCAGAAGGTTGGTGAGAAGGGGGACGCTCGTGATTGCGATGATACCTGTCAATAGAACCTTGTGCCCGCGAAACTTGAATCGCGAGAAAGCATAGCCAGATGCGCCGGCAAGTATCATCACTAAAAAGGATGCAGCGGCGGCATAGATAAAGTTGTTGACAAGATATATCCGTACCATGTTTCCGGATAACTCGAAGCCGAGGAGCGAATCTGGTTTGATTTTTGGCGCCAGAACACGTTTATATCCTTCGACAGACCAGCGGCAGGCGCTGAGATCAATTAGTTTTTCTGAGGTATCACATGGGAGCAATACGGGAGGCTTACGGGTGATATCCTGCTGGCTTTTGAAAGAAATCAAGACCGTTGTGAAGATAGGGAGCATCTCGAACAGTGTAATTAGGATGAGAGCAGCGTGAATAATTGGTTTGTTCCACTTCCGGCTTAAGCCTGGCCGACGACTAAACATGTTGACTGCTCCTTTCCTCAACGCGTGTGATCCGAAGTGTGGCCATGATCATCAACCAGTTGACCAGGGCGAGGATCATTGATAATGCTGCCGCCCTACCAAATCTGAGTTGTCCCCAGCCAATCGTGTAAAGAGCAAAACTCAGAAGGGAAGTGGATGTCCCAGGACCTCCGCCTGTGAGACTGAAAATAATTCCAACGCTATTCATACCGGTCAAGATCAAGTTGAATATTGCCACTACCATGGAAGGCAGCATTAATGGAATTAATACAAAGCGGATTGCTTGCCAACCGTTTGCGCCATCTATACTGGCGCTTTCCATAATATCGCGGGGTATCATTTGCATTGCCGCAAGCATAAGTAGCATGACAAATGGCAGAGCGCGCCATGTAGATGCCAGGATCAGTAGGTACATTGCGGGTGAGGGGGGAAAAGGAAAGTTCCCGAACCATGATTGGGGCGCCGTAGCAGTGAGCACAGAGATTCCATTTGGTGGGAATATGGATGGATTTTGCATGATTCCAGAAAGAAGACCATAATCTGGCAAAAATAGCAGCCGGAACACCATCCCCGCAATAATTTGGGCAATCACCCAGGGGATAAAAAGCAGGGTGATGTACACTCCTTTGTAATGTATCTCTGTGTTTAGCAGTAAAGCAGTAATGAATCCAAATACGGTGGTTAAGAATACATACCCAATTAGAAAAATTATGGTGTGGCCAATTCCCTTTTGAAACAGACTCGAACCGGCGAGCTGCTTGAAATTCGCCAGGCCGACAAATTCCCAACCAGTGGGAAATCTATCTTGAAAACTAAGCACGATGGTATACAGGGTTGGATAAACCTGGATTAAAAAGAGAATAAGAAGGGAGGGTAAAATTAACCAAAAAGGAGTGAACATTTTCGTCCGAAAGCCTTGCTTGATATCTGCTTGTTCTTGTGACATGCGTCCGGTTATCCTCCTCTGCCTGATTTGTAAGGTGACAAGGTGGATTCCACCTTGTCACCTTCTTTTAGAACTTTCAATATTGGGTAGCTCACCGGGAATCTTTAATTCCCTGCGTTGTATTCCTCCTGGGCCTTGGTGAGCTCAGCGGCAATGTCGGCATTGGGCGACTCTTTGATCAGCTTGTGGACAACTGCCATGATGATCGCTTTAGCCTCGGTTGGTCTCTCCATCGTGCCGTACCACGGTCGGCAGGCGCTGTTTCCTATAGCCTTGGCAGCTTCCTGCCAGAAAGCCGTTTGGAACTGTTCGCCTTTGAGCGTTGATTTGAGTGCTGGGAAACCCGCACCAGGACCTAAGACAAAATCTGCATTCTGCTCTGGTGTCATGATCCAGTTAATGTAATCGTGTGCCGCTTCGGGGTGTTTCGCGCCGACCGGGATGGCAACGCCAACAGCCTTTGTGTCACATCCAGGTTTGTTCCCTTCGGTTGACAGGAAAGAAGAAATGTAGATGTCGCCAGCGGCGACAGCGTCCAGGAAATCCTGCGAGCTATTCTTCTCATATTTTGTCCCATTTGGCGCGGTGAATGGAAACATGTAGAGGTAACCATTCAGGCCGGTGGGGAAGGAACCGGCAGATGCGTCTTTGAACGCCTCCTCTTCCTGGAAGCCGCCGGCGAATGCGATCTCCGGAACATATCCCTTGGCGACTATTTCACGGAGGAATTCGACCGCTTTCACATTTTCCGGTGTGTTGAGTAGCATATTCCCCTTGCCATCATCATAACCGCCGCCAAATGAAGCGAATGTGGTGAACACGCCGCGTGTTGCACCATTCCCCCCTTTGTCTGTCGAAGCGAAGAAGGTCATCGCGTATAATCCTTCTGCTTTCAACTCTTCGGCTTTTTTCATGAACTCTTCAGGCGTCTTGGGGAAACCATCTGGGAAGCGGTCCTTCCACACAAAGACCGTATTGGGTCTTTGGGCAAGTGGGATACAATACAGACCACCATCCGGCCCCTTGCAAGCGGCCAAAGCGCTGGAATCCAGGTCGGCGTACCAGGACTGTTTTTCAGCCCATTCGCGCAGGTTCTGTACTGTTCCATTCCTGTAGAAAGTATTGACGCTGTCACTGAGCATTTGGTACAGATCGGGTACGTCGCCGCCAGCCTGTACAGCAGCCACTAGTTCTGCTTCCATCTTGTCCCAGGCTTTAGGTTGATTTACCCAATTCCATTTCCCTTCGAATGCTTCATTGAATTGTGGAATCGTATCCCGCAGATATTTATTCCCTACTCTTCCATCTGCCGCGGGATCCTCGTTATTTTGGTCATACTCGAACCAGGTGGTAAAATCCTGCTCTTCTGCTGCTACAGGCGCTTCACTTTCGGTCGCAGCGGGGGGGACTTTGGTAGGTGAAACCTCTGCAGCGGGTGGTTTCTCCTCCATAGGTTGTTCGGTGGCTGCAGGCGTGCAGGATGCGACCAGCATGAGCACTGCGATTATCCCAATTACTTTATCAAATATTTTTTTTGTGGTCATTATTTTTTCCCTTTCTCCTATCTGCAAGTCGAATACAAAACACACGCGTTTTCTTGTTGATCATTAAACGGTTCATATTCAGTCAGGGCAACCTCCTCTTGCTCAAATTTGTGGAATTGCAGATGATTGCCTAAGGGGAGTAGCGAATTGATGATATCAATGTGATATTCTCTTCGCCAAAATGTGGTAGCGATTACTTTTGTTAAGCTTCGTAAATTAAGAGAACTGTTGTCGCTATAAATAGTTATTGTTTAATCGCTCTTCAAATAGGTTTGCTAAATTAGCGGATTTCCTTCGCGTGTGCCGGTGGCCTTAAATGGCGCCTGAATGATCTCGACGCCCTCTCTGGTAAATTCCATGATAATGTTTGGGGGAACCAGATCACTGGTTATCACTACGTCAATCTTGGAGATCGGTAAAAGTTGAAACATAAAGGTAGTGTTGAACTTCGTATGGTCAGCCAGGACGAAAATCTGTGCCGAAGCGTCTGAAAAAGTCTGGATGGTGTTGATTTCAAAGGCGGCATGTTTGTCGCTTGACCTGCCAAACTTAGCATCAATGCCCCGGCATCCACAAAAAAACTTATCGATGCGTAAGCTTTTCAGATTATCTACTGAAAGGCTGCCGGCTGTGCACATCTCATTTGCGTCGACAATTCCACCAATAAAGATCATGAACACGCCTTCAACTTTGAACAATTTCTCGAAAATCGGGAAACTGTTTGTGATTACCTGAAGGTTTTTCCAGGTCCTAGATCCGGCAATTTTCTCTGCCAGTTTCAGTGTGGTCGAGCCGGATTCCAGGCCGATGACCTCTCCATCGTTGATATATTCAAGGGCCTTTTTGGCGATAGCGCTCTTTTCTTCCACCTGTTCTAACTGGCGCTGAAGTACAGGCGGCTCGGAACCCTTCAGATTGGGTAGACTGGCGCCTCCCCATATCCGCTGCAATTTTCCTTTCTTGTTCAGTTCGTCCAAGTCTCTGCGTATTGTGATATCGCTAACCCCCAGATCGAAGGCGAGGCGATCTATGGTTACATAATTCTTAACCCACAATTCTGAAAGAATTTTTTCTTGCCGTTGTTTTTTGGAGACTGAATTCATAAACCTGCTTAATGTGATTAATTTCGATTAATAATTCAATTATTCTTTGTAAAATGATCATGATTGATCACATATTAGCATTAATTATGATCAAAGTCAATACACGTGCCCTAAAAGATCGTGTCAGTAGTACAAACTCTCCATCCGGTTCATAACGCAGTTCATGGAATATCACTCTGGATAGGATGTGAATACATTGGATTCTTCGCTTGCCTGGTTAGAGATGCCTGAATCTTATGGGTCATACAGCCATTGTTTATTGAAAGGATGATGAATCACACAGTCATTAAAACAGCACCGGTCGCTCGATGATGAGCGACCGGTTTTTTATCTTCTTAACAACAAGGTGACCCATACAGGACTCGAACCTGTAACACGCTGATTAAGAGTCAGCTGCTCTGCCAGTTGAGCTAATGGGCCACGTTCGCCAATATTATACCGCGCCTTCAGGAAGCGTGTCAATGCGCGATGGTTTGCGTCGCTTTTTGGTTCTATGTTAAAGGCTTGTAGCAGAGGGGATGCTAAAATTCCTGGCTTGTTGGTAGAAAAACACACCTCAAAGGGTGGTTTTAGGGCTGCAAAGGATCGGCGGAGGTAAGATTATTGACAGAAAAATGTTAATTATCATTTACATTTACGTCAAAATGTTTATAAATAGTTGACAGTGGGGTTTTTTTGTGCTTTAATGCATACAGTATCAATTTACTATGAACATTTACCATGAAATTTTGGTAAGATAGTTTTTGATACTGAAGCTGGCCATCAACGTTAGTAGCAAGCCATAGAGCAAACCTGTCAGGACATAAAATGTCATGAATGGAGGGGCTGGAAAGTGGTCAAGCCTTATGTTAGTTTTACCCCCAATATTCTTTCATCAAAGATCATCGAAACGATAGCAGACGTTAGAGTGATGGAATAATCCCCCGATTCTCTGAAGCGGCGGGCTTGTGAACTTTAAGCCTTCTTGGATTTGAATTTTTTATCCAAAGATACTTCGAGCAAGTTAAGATAAAACTTATTTGATGGATGGAGTGATGCTGTTATGCCAGAAGAGGTTTACTTGTCCTTTCGTGATATTCGCAAAACCTTCCCCGGTGTGGTTGCGTTGGACGGCGTTAGTTTAGATATCTATAAAGGTGAAATACATGCGCTGTTGGGGGAAAATGGGGCCGGGAAGTCAACCTTAATGAATATTTTATATGGTTTATATCACCAGGACAGCGGTGAAATCTTTTTGAAGGGTGAAAAATACGAACACAATACCCCCAAAAATGCGATATTGCATGGCATTGGCATGATCCATCAGCATTTTATGTTGATCCCTAATTTTACGGTGCTAGAGAACATCATTCTGGGGCAGACCTCGCCCCATCCGCCTAAATTGGAGAAGGAATATTTTAGAAACGAAGTCTTAAAGGTGGCCAATCGGTTTGGAATTACCGTTAATCTCGATCTACTGGTTGAGGAGATCAGCGTTGGGATGCAGCAAAAGATTGAGATCTTGAAGGCCTTGTATAAGGGTGCCGAACTTCTCATTCTGGATGAACCGACCTCGGTATTGACGCCGCAGGAGAGCCAGGAACTCTTTAAGATGCTGGGGGATCTCAATAAAAAAGGGACGACTATCATCTTTATCTCGCACAAGTTAAACGAAGTGATGCAAATCAGCGACAGAATTTCAGTTTTGCGCGATGGGAAATTAGTCGCCACGGTGAACAAAAGCGAAACCGATCACCATGAGCTTTCAAAGCTGATGGTTGGACGAGAAGTTGAAGAGGAATACGAGAAAAAGGAATCAAAGTGTGGGGAAGTCGTGCTCCTCCTTGAAAACGTCTCCCTGATTGACCATCATAATCGAGACCGACGTATCCTTAAGGATGTCTCCTTTAAAGTTTGCGAAGGCGAAATCGTCGGCATCGCGGGTGTGGATGAAAACGGACAAAAAGAACTGGCGGAAATCATCTCCGGTTTACGCAAGCCTAGCTCTGGAAAGATTACCATGTTCGGCAAGGATGTGACGCACGCCACCACTCGCCAACTGATTGAAATGGGGCTGTCTTATATTCCTGCTGACCGCCGCAACCAGGGACTGGTGCTAGAATTTTCGGTGGCAGATAACACGATCCTGGAAACCCATTACCAGAAGCCCTTTACCAAGGGATTCTCGCTGCAAAAGAGTGTCATCACGAAATTTGCCAATGATCTGGTGCGAGAATATGATGTCCGTACGCCCAACGTTCGTGTGCCGGTTAAGAATCTTTCGGGCGGCAACCAGCAAAAAGTGATTGTTGGGCGTGAGTTTTCTAAAAAGACGCGTTTTTTACTGGTCGTACAGCCAACCTGGGGGCTGGATGTGGGCGCGATTGAATACGTTCATCATAAACTTCTAGAAGCCCGGGATAAAGGCCTTTCGGTGCTTTTAATTTCCACTGACCTGGAAGAGGTCAGAAAACTATCAGATCGCATCCTGGTGATTTATGAAGGAGAAATTGTTGGCCAGGCTGATGCGCAAACCAGCGTTTCTGAAATTGGTCTGATGATGGCTGGTTCGAAGAAGCAGGCAGTCAGCCTTTGAAAGGAGGTGATTTCTACCTGATTAAAAAAGTGAAGCACGATGTTGGAACATTCTTACCGAGAAAGTTTAAACCTTTACAAAAAAAGAGGAGTAACCATGAAGAAACTGAGTTTTGTACTACTTGTTGCCCTGCTCGTTGGCATATTGGCCGCCTGTGCGCCTGCTACACCGGCACCTACCGAAGCGCCAAAAGTTGAAGAGCCAACCCAAGCGCCGGCCGCAGCCGAACCCACCAAGGCGCCTGAGCCGACTGCTGTGCCCACCGAAGCAAAGCAATATCGGGTTGCGCTTATCCTGAACACGACCATCAAGGACGGTGGCTATGCTCAGGCTGCTTATGAAAAACTGATGGAGCTTAAGGAAAAATACAACCTGGAAGTCAGCTATCAGGAAAGCGTTGGCGATGCCAATGTGAAAGATGTGTTGCGCAACTATGCGGCTGAAGGCTATGATCTGGTCTACGCCCATGAGCTTTATTTCCAGGATGCTGTTAATGAGGTTGCTGCAGAATTTCCGGATGTGAAGTTTGGCATTTCCGGTAACAAAGCCGAGCAGCCGAACGTGGTTGCTATTGACACAACCAACTGGCAGGGTCAATATCTGGCCGGTATTGTGGCTGGTATGATGACTAAGACCAACAAAGTTGCCATGATTACTGTTTCGCAGTCGCCGGTTGCGTTGCGCATGGTCAATGGTATGTACTCTGCTGCTAAATCCGTGAATCCGGATGTTGAATTTGTACACCTCTTCACCGGCAGTTTCGATGATGTTGTCAAAGCCAAGGAAATGGCTACCACCGCTATCAAGGGCGGCGCGGACATTGTCTATGGCAACTGCGGTATGGGCACCACTGGGGTAATCGAAGCCGCCAAGGAAAATAACACCATGGCAATCGGCTCGGTTGTTGACCGCAATCCGCTGGCCCCTGATCTGGTTCTGACCAGCAATATGAATGACAACGGCAAATACCTCGAGATTGCGGTTGAAGGCCTGATCAATGGTGACCTGGAATGGGGGAAGGCCTATGTGTTCGGTGTTAAAGAAGGTCTTGAAAAACTGGCCCCCTATAACAAACTGGTTACCCAGGAAGTAAAAGACGCAGTTGAAAAAGCGATTCAGGATTTCAAAGACGGGAAGATTGAACCTCCCGCCAATGACGCCTATCTCTGGGAAAAGAAATAGTTCTTGATATTTTCTCCCCGGCAGTTGACGCTGCCGGGGAGAAAAACCTAAAAATTTCTGATCAAAGAAAGAAATTATGAGTGAAATAACTGCCACACCCAAGCCCTCGGCTCCGTTCAAAGAACAGCTGATCCAATTTGCCAGAAAGAATATGGGGTTGATCTCTGTGTTGATCTCCATTCTGGCAATTCTTTTTGCGCTCTTGATTGGCGCTATTTTAATGGCGCTGGCTGATATCAACCCCTGGGAAGCTTACTCTTACCTGATCAAAGGTTCCTTCAGAAACCGGTATGGATTTGGAGAGACTTTAACCCGCTTCGTACCGCTCTTATTTTCGAGCCTCAGCTTTGCGGTTGCACACAAATCGGGCTTTTTTAACGTTGGGGCTGAAGGACAGCTCCTGATGGGGGCAGTGGGGGCAGTGTTGGTTGGAGCTTATATCCAGGGCTTACCGCCTGTTGTTCACGTCACCCTCGCGATTCTGGCCGGAATTTTATTTGGCGCGGTATGGGCTGGAATTGCCGGTTTGCTGAAGTTGATATTCGGTTCAAACGAATTGATCAATACCATGATGATGAATTACATCGCGATATTATTTGTGGAATTTCTTATTCATGGGCCGTTGAAACCCGCCGATAGTTACCTGTATGTTTCTGCTGCGGTTCTACCTAGCGCGAGACTTCCCATCATTCTCTCAAAAACCCCTCTTCACCTTGGATTTATCATTTCTCTGTTGGTTGTTGCCGGCGTATTTTACCTGATGTACCGCACGCCAATCGGTTATCAAATGCGCACAGTTGGCGCCAATATCCGGGCGGCAAGTTATGCGGGGATTAACATCGTTGGAGTTACGATTGCTGCTCTGGTCACAACCGGCGGCCTGGCCGGCATGGGCGGCGCGATAGAATTAATGGGCACTCAATTTAAGATCGTCAATGGGTTTTCTTCAGGATTTGGGTATGATGGTATTGGCGTCGCTGTGATGGGACGCTATCATCCAGTTGGAATTGTTCTTTCCACCCTTTTATTCGCTATCATTCGTGTAGGAACGGGGGCGATGCAGCGCGGCGCGGGGGTTCCTTTCCCGCTGCTTAACGTTTTACAAGGGTTGATCATAATTTTCGTCATCGCCAGCGGCTATTTGACGAACAAATTAACTGAGACGGTTATCGGAGGAAGGGCATAATGCAAGTACCGCTTATCGCAACAATTGCAACCTGGCTGGCGATGTCCATCCGTATGTCTATTCCGCTCCTCTATCCGAGCCTGGGCGGCCTGCTTTCGCAAAAGGCGGGCGTTTACAACTTTGGTCTCGAGGGTATGATGTTGTGCGGCGCTTTCTTTGGCTACTGGGGTTCCTATAAAACCGGCAATCCATGGATGGGGCTGTTGATGGCTGTTGCATGTGGCGCCTTGCTAGGATTGCTGCTGGCGTTTACATCTATCTACCTTCGGGTCAGCCAGCTAGTGATTGGCCTTGGTATTGGCATTTTCAGCCTGGGCCTTACTGGTTACCTATTCCGGCTTTTTTCGACTACGTCCACCGGCGATGTTGCCCCAGCAGCGCCGTTGTTTCCAAAAGTTAATTTTGGTTTTCTAAAAGAGATTCCATATATTGGGGAAATTCTCTTTACCCATGATTGGATGGTTTATTTTGCGTTGGCTCTGGTCTTGGTTATCGCCTGGTTTTTCTACCGGACTACGCCGGGCTTGAACTTTCGCGCGGTTGGAGAGAACCCCCAGGTTGCCGACACGGCAGGCGTCAACGTGATCCTATATCGCTACCTGGCGGTCGTGATCAGCGGCGCGCTGGCCGGGATGGGTGGCGCCTATCTTACAGTGACACAGACCGCCTATTTTACGGAAAATCTCAGCGCCGGTCGCGGCTGGATTGCAATTTCCGCCATCATCCTGGGCAAATTCAATCCTTGGGGTGTGCTGTTGGCTTGTCTGTTATTTGGCGCGGCGGATTCAGGGCAGATGCAGATCCAATTTATGAATCTGGGTATCCCTTATCAGTTCCTGTTGATGATCCCTTATATTATGGCGATCATTGCGATGACCGGCGTTGTTGGCAAGGTGCGTTCGCCCGCGGCAATGGGCAAACCTTATATAAAGAACTAAGCCAGCGGTCGCTAGAATCCCTGACCTGGCTTGCAGGTCTTCTCGTCCATATTTTTAGTGATATGGCGTATAAGCATGGATGTGGAAAGGAACCAGGAAGCAACCTTTCATCGAGAGTAGCGGGTACGCAGGGATAGAAGGCAAATCATCGAAAAAATCGGTTGTTGACCCGTTGTAGATAGTTTTGAATAAAAATTTGAAATGTGGAGGGATCATGTTCAGTATCAACCAGCAAGCAGTGAAGATTGTTAAGGAAAAAATTCTTCCGTTTGCAGAACAATTAAACTGCAAAGTTTATCATCTAAAAAATGGCGCTACCGTAGTGGACATGGGCGTAGAGGCCCCTGGCGGCTGGATGGCAGGCAAATTACTCGTTGAGGCGACGATCGGCGGAATGGGGCATGTGGATTTTGGACAATTCAATCTAGGCGACTTGCATTACCCTTCGATTGATGTCTATATTGACCATCCGGTGGAAGCCACACTCTCTTCCCAATTCTCAGGGTGGAAATTGCCAGGTAAAGATATCCCCGGTTACATCAATCCGATCGGCTCGGGTCCGGCGCGCGCCATTGCGCGCAATGACATCTTCTCACAGTCTTGGCACTATCAGGATATCAATCACGAAACTGTGTTTGCAGCCCAGACTCAGGAAATCCCCGATGAGAGCATCGCCGAGATGGTGGCGAAAGAATGCAAACTGCCGGTAGAAAATGTGTACATCCTGGCCACCAAAACAGCCAGCCTGGCTGGCGTCATCCAGGTTTGTTCTCGGACAGTTGAACCTTCTGTGTGGCGGTTATGCCGCAAAGGTTTCGACATCGGAAAAATTATCAGTGGCATGGGTACCTGCCCGATCCCCGCGCCGGTGAAGGATGAGTTGAAAGGGATGGACCGAGTCAATACTGCCTTGCTTTATGGCGTCACGGTTCGGTATGTTGTGGACTGCACAGACGCCGAAATCGAAGCTGTCATCCATGAGGCACCTTTTAGCGCATCGAAGCGTTACGGAGAGCGGTTTATTGATATTTTTGAAGAAGGCAATCGCGATTTCTATGTCGTAGATAAGGATATTCATACGGTCGCTCGCTATGAAATTACAAATTACGCCACTGGCAACACCTTTGTGGGTGGCGAATTGCGCGAGGATATGTTGAAAGACTGTTTCTACCGGAAATAACAGGAGTCTCATTACAGCAAATGATGGAAAGCAACGCAGATTTACTGATCAGGAATGCGAAAATCTGGATCGCCGAAGGGCAAAGCGGTTTTTTGTCTGAGGTTTCGGTAGCTGTAGGCAATGGGCGCATTCTGGAGGTGGGGAAACCCCAAAACCTGGAAGCCTCTTACCCTGCTACGAAGACCTGGGACGCGAAGGGAAAGTTGTTGCTGCCTGGTTTGCTCAACACACACTGTCATCTCTTTCAAACCTTCATGCGAGGTTTGGGAAAAGATTTGCCTTTCATGGATTGGATGAACAGTTCTGTGCGGTTGTTGATGCCGATGATGGACGACGAAGCGGTTTACCTGGCTGCCATGGTGGGATGCATGGAAGCCATTCGAACCGGCACGACAACGCTGGTTGATTTCATGTACGCCAATGTGAAGCCCAGACTCTCCGATGCGGTTTTACGCGCCTTTGACGAATGCGGTATCCGCGGTATGCTGGCGCGTGGTTTCACGGATATTGATCACTTCCCCGGAAGCCCCACCCCACCTGCTTCCTGGCAGCGGGTTGAAGATACATTGGCCGATATCGAGCGGCTGCAAGCGCTTTATAAGGGACACCCGCGCATCGGGTTTATCCTTGCCCCCAGCGTGATCTGGGCGATGACCCGTGAAGGGCTGGCGGAGACGGCGCGGTACGCTAAAGCCAACGACCTGGTTTTGACCATGCACCTGCTGGAGACGGCCGATGACGATCAATTCAGCCAGGAACGTTATGGCAAGCGCACCACTCGTGTCCTAGAAGAAATCGGCGTGCTGGAGACACATTTTCTGGCAGTGCATACCGTTCGATTGCAAGAAGAAGACATCCGCTTGTTCGAGCAATATCATACGAAAATATCTCACAATCCGGTTGCGAACATGATCCTCGGGTCTGGGGCTGCGCCAATTTGTGAACTGGCGCGACGGGGGATACAGATTAGTCTGGGAACCGACGGAGCCGCTAGCAATGACAGCCAGAATATGATTGAAGTAATGAAATCGGCCGCTCTATTGCAGAAGGTTCATTATCGCGATACGGCCGCGCTTTCTGCCCGCCAGGTCTTCTCGATGGCGACGGATCAAGGCGCGGCGACCATAAAAATGGAAGATCAAATTGGCGCTTTGTTGCCGGGAATGCGAGCGGACATCCTGGTTGTAGACCTGGAAAAACCCAACACAACCCCTTGTTACGACCCGATTGCGAGCCTGGTCTATTCCGGCAGCGAGGCGAATATCAGCTCGGTATTTGTGGAAGGATCGCTGGTGCTGGAAAATGGCGTGCTTACGCGGGTAGATGAAGAAGATATCCTCCGAAGGGCGCAGAAGAAAGCTCAGGACCTGCACCAGGCGGCGAAGATAAAATAAAGCTTGAACTTGGCCGGGAAAGCGGCTATTTTGTTAAGAAATCAAAGAGGAGCAGGGATCTACCCTGGATCCTCTTTGATTTTAAGGATATACCTCAATCCTGGAGCGGATGGAAAGAAGTTCGCAGTTTTCTCTCTAACCCCGGCTGACTCTCCGGGTAATCTCATCCTGACGATGTCAGCCAGCCGAACCGTTTCAGATTGATACTGCCCTGTTCATCGAAGACCACACCCTCTCCTTCAAGTAAAGCCCTCTGCAAGGCGCTGCCATACCCGAAGCCGTGTGGGCTAATTTTTCCCTTGGAATTGATCACTCGCTGCCAGGGGACGCCGGAGCCCTCGGGCGTGGCAGCCATAGCGTATCCGACCATGCGGGCTGTGCAGCCGCCCACCAGGGCGGCAATCTGGCCGTAGGTGGCTACTTTCCCAGGCGGGATCTGACGAACCAGCGCGTAGATTTCTTCATATTTTCTCATCATCGCTTATTGATTATGCCATCTTGGGCTGGAAAGGTAAAATGATTTTTAACAAAGCCGTCTCATGGCTGTGCAAGCTCTTGATGCCGGAAGCACGAGACGACGTGGTCGTTTACCAGCCCAACGGCCTGCATGTAGGCGTAGCAAATCGTTGGGCCGACGAATTTCATGCCGCGGCTGCGCAGAGCGCGGCTTAACTCTTCGGCAAGAGGGGTTTTTGCAGGGATTTCGCTCAACGACTGCCAATGATTTTGGAGAGGTTTTCCGCCGGTGAACTGCCACAAAAAAGCGTCAAAGCTTTTGTATTCTTTTTGGATTTGGAGGAAGGCGCGAGCGTTTTGAACAGAGGCCTCGATCTTGCGTCGGTTGCGGATGATCCGGCTTTCGAGGAGCAGCGCTTCAATTTTTTCGGCGGTGTAAGAGGCTACGACGGCGGGGTCGAAACCATCAAAGACCTGTCGGTAGCCCTCGCGACGTTGTAAGATGGTTGACCAGCTTAAACCGGCCTGGGCGCCTTCCAATGTTAAAAACTCAAAGAGGAGACGGTCGTCATGCAACGGCACGCCCCATTCCAAATCATGGTAGGCGATCATCAAATCCGATTTTGCCCATTCGCAGCGTTTCAAGTTGATTCTCTCCTTATTGCTTGATCCATGCTTATATTGTACAACCAGCTTGCATCCGGATCCAATGAAAATCTCTGGGATTATCTTGGTTGGAACGGTTTTTGCACCTTGATAGGCGCAGAGGCGCTATTGCCCCTTGAGGTGTAGGTGTTTCACCTTTTTGGGGTTCTGTTATATACTGTGAAGGAACGGTGGATTAACAAAAGTGAAAAGCGGAAGCGGTTAAAAAGCCTATACAATAAAATTGCCGGCAGCTTTGACCTGTTCCGACGAGGCGGTTATGCCTGTAAAAAAAATTTCTCTGGCGCTTGTGACGCTTGTTTTGTCAATCATCCTCCTTTTGGAAGGGTGCAATTATTCCCTGCCTGGCCTGGGGCAGGGAGGGAGCATTGACCTTCCAAAAGATGCGCCGGTTACCGAAACTGCTCTTTGGGGAATTATTCAGACGGCGACGGCGCGTTCGAATGCGCTTGAATTCACGGCAACGGCCTCGCCGACCAGCACAGTGAACCCGTTTCGCGAAGTCTGCGATTGGGCTCAAATTGTTGCTGAGGAAACGACCCCTCTGATGGAGTTATACCCTCCCAACGCCTCGGTGACAGTGAAATGGCAGCTCCGCAATGTTGGTACTTGCACTTGGGATGAAAAGTACAGCGTTGTATTCTATAGCGGCGAGGCGATGGGCGCTCCTGAAAACTATGCGCTTACGAAAAAGGTGGCGCCAGGAGAGTTCGTTGAAATTCTCTTCGATGTAACCGCGCCAGCGCGTAATGGACTGCATAGCGGTTCCTGGAAGCTACGTAACCCGGAGAGCAAAGTTATCGGAATTGGGGATAACCCAAACGCCAGCCTGCAAGTCAAGCTTAATGTGGGCGGCCCTTCGGTCACACCAAAACCGAGTCAAAGCCCGACACCCACTGCGACCCTGGCGCCGTTGTTACTAGACCGGTGCGATGCTGTACAAGTCTTGAGCATCCTGACCATCCCGGAAAGCCAGTCAATGTCGCCCGGTGTGCGCTTCAATGCGATGTGGCGACTGCGTAATATCGGCGGGTGTACCTGGTCTAAGCAATACGCCCTCAAGTTCGAAAGCGGCAACCAGCTCAATGGCGTCTCGCCGATCTATTTGCCCAAAGAAGTTCCGCCTGCTGGGATTGTGGATGTATATGTGGAGATGAAGTCTCCTAACACGGCGGGTGAATATACGGGCTATTGGAAGATTGTGAACGATGTCAATTCTACTTTTGGGCCGGGAGAAGACTTTAACGACCCGCTGGCGGTCAGTATCAGGGTTATCCGTTCCAATACCAATACCCCTCTGCCCAAGAGCGCAACACCGGTCAGGTCCGCAACCTTTACTTTTACCAACACGCCGGTTAAGTCGAATACCCCAGCAGCTACTAATACACCTGGGCCGAGCCCAACAGCCACGAAGACGCCGACAATTACTCAAACTCCCACCATCACATCAACGCCGACTGAGACCGGCACGCCTACAGAGACCAGAACGCCCACCGAAACCCCCACGCCGACGGCCACCGCAACGGGGCCGACGCGAACTTCTACCTCAACCGCCACGCGGACGGCAACCCCAACCCGTACGCCAACGCCCACCGAAGCGATGATGTTTAATTTTGTTGCTGGGGCGCCCTCGGCGGTATGGAGCAACAACGCTGGTACCTTTACGTACCCGGGCACCAGCCCGAACGGCGTTGTGCAGGTGGCCAGTTCCGTTACGCTCCAAAACAATGTTACCTATAATGAACAATCCTTGATCACCTACCCGGATACAACCGGCGTTAAGGCTTTCGTCGAGGGTTTATACACTTTACCGTTTACCATCCAATCCGGCGATCGTTTCAGAGCCACACTTGGCTGTCCAAACGGGAAGACGGGTTGCGACATCTGGTTTGGGGTTGAATGCGGCTCGATGTCTATGTTGTGGGCGCAACAGGAATATAACTCGATGGACCCTGTGGATGTTGTCTATGACCTGAGCGGTGCAGCAGGCAGCACGACCTGCAAGCTGCGATTGGAGAGTTACGGTTCGCCTGTTGAGGAAGGTATTGGGGTCTGGGTCAACCCCAGGATGATGCGGTAAGGCTGCCGCTCATTTCTGGCCATACTTTATCTCTTGGCAGCATTTTTTAGCCACTCCTGAATTTGCGCGGCTCTTCGCGGGCGGCCCATCAAGAGATAAGCCTGCTGCTCGTATTCCAGGGAGAAAACAGGCACGCGCTGGTTTTCAAAGGACACCCAGATGCGGTGAGTAGAAATGTCCATGGGCTCTTCCCACGAGCCGTTTGGAAGGAGCTTTTGGACATCGCCCATGATTTCGATTTTTATATTTTCCAGTTCAAGGGAACCCAAAAAGGAGCGGATCTTTTCTGAGGATTTGTAGGTTACCCTTGAAAGCGGCTGACCACCCAAAATTTGTTCCATAGCAAGCGCGCCTGGTGCGGTGGTTTGCAAGTCAATATCGTGCACTTCCAAGGGCATCCCTTGCAGCGCCATTCCGCAGCTTCCGGTAACCACCCAAGGGTGGGGGAAACCCTCCAGCTTATTAAGAAGGGTGAGCAGCGCGCGGCGATGAACGGATTCAAGCATGGCTGGTGAGTAGTTCGACCATGGTTTCGAAGCCCTCTTGCACTGCCAGATCCAGGGGGGTATCTCCCAGCGCGGAGCGCGCCTTCGGGTCGGCGCCATAGGTCAACAGCAGGCGAACCATCTCCACCTGCCCGTTTTGAGCGGCGGCGTGCAGCAGGGAAAAATCTTCCATAAGCGTTCCCTACTAACCTTACCTCACTCCCTATTCCCACATTCCGTAGGTGGTCTTTTTATCCAGCGGGTAATTGGCCTGAGTCAACGCAATACCGATCTCGCCGTGGTGGTAGGATTCATAGGCGATCGTGTAGCCGATAAAGGCGACAGGATACGGTTTAAAGCCCTTGACCTTGCCACTCGCGAAGCTTTTAACCAGCATCTCCTCCACGGCGGCGGACGCCTTCAGGGCGTTTTGCGATTGCTCGCGGGTGAGGGGGGCGTCTTGTTCCAGTTTGCTAAGCCCTGAGAGCAGTCCGGGTGCAGCACTTTGCAACCACATCAAGCGGGCATTGTGAATATGAGCGAACATTTGTCGAAAACTGCGCTCTTTTGGGGCGCGAGCGCGTTGAAGGCTTCAGCTTGAAAGTCTTCTAGAATATACAAGTTGATTCGGGCATGAATTTGCCAGGTTTCAATCCATTGTGTTTCCAAATATTTCTCCTGATAGGCTGCAACGCTTAGTCGGAAAGCGGTTTTTGGCCGAAGGGCACATCCAGACGGAACGCTTCCAGCTCTTCATAGGGATGTGTGAGGTAAACCCGGTACATGACCTTGCCGTCAAAGGACAGCATATCCCGCAGGCGCAGCCGTACTGCCGGGTGTTCTACCCGCTGCAGGGCCTGGGCCGGGTCAACCCACTCGGTTTGGAGCGATTCTTCGCTGGTCGTTGGCTGACCAGAGCGATACTCGCACAGGAAGGCGAAGATCACCAGGGACATGCGCAGATTATTGTAAATGCCTACCAGGGGACCTACCACTGCCTCGATGCCCGTTTCTTCACGGATTTCGCGCTGGAGAGCCTTGAAGAGCGTTTCCCCGGTTTCTACCTGTCCGCCGGGGATCTCCCAGCCTCGCTTAGGGCTGAGGTTCATCAAAACTCTCCCATCCTTCCGGCGGACCAAACCACAAGCGGCGATCAGATGGGTTGGCGGCATTTTTCTCTCCCTTTCCTCAGCTCCTCTTGGAGCAGAGCTGTTCAACGCGCTCGGTTGAAGATTTTTTCAAATTCCACCCAGTAAAGGCCAGCCAGGGGCGGGTCATAAACGATGACGACGTTTTCATCATTGCGCTTCTCGGCACTATTGCTGAAGTTGTAGGATCCTGTTACGACAACCTGGTCATCCACCAGGATGACTTTATGGTGCATCTGGCCTGGCAAGCTGTCGCGCCGGACATCCAGTCCGGCCTGACGGAGGCGGTCGTAATCGCCGCCCTGGTTTGAATCAATCTGGTCGGAATCAAAGACGCCCTGAACCTGCACGCCTGCCTGAGCGCGCTCGATCATGGCATCGGCCAGCGCGTCGGAAGTGAATGAAAACGCCAAGAATTGAATGCTGGACTGAGCGCTTTGAACCAGTTGGATCAGATGCTGCAGCACGCCATCGTCGGGTGAGAAATACACTTCAACCTGGCGGCCATCCAACGTGAGCCGGGCGTTAGGCGTCGCGGCGCGAATGTTATCACCGAATAAATCTTCTACAAACATTTCGTTGAATTCGACGGTGTAGTTTTCGGCGACGCGGCTGGAGCGGATGCGGATCATGTTATTGTGATCTTCATAAACGCCGGTGGCAGTGAGATTGAGCGAGCCAGTCCACACCTCGAGGCCGTCAATGACCAGGAATTTGTTGTGCATCAGGCTTTCCCGGCGGTCGCCGATGATTGGGATCCCTTCTCCCTCCAGGCGGCGAGGCACATTCCCATCCAGCGCGGCGCTGTCCATAACGAGGCGCACCTGAACGCCGCGCCGGTGGGCGCGAACCAGAGCATCCCCGACGCGATCGAGGTTTATGTTCAGCATGGCGATATCAATGGTTTTTTGTGCCGAGTCGATGGCGCTGACCAGGTCTTCATCAATCCCACCCCTGTAGGTGGAAGCGCTGGTGGCGTATGGGTCCGTAAAATAGACCTGGAAAGGAGAACTATTCTCGCCCGGAGGGGTGGTAGGGGAGATTGTTTCTCCTTTTTCTGCCGTCGCGGTTGTTGCGGGTAATGAGGTCTCGGCAGGCAGTTGTGGGCCGGTTTGGAGGCAGGCGGAGAGCAAGATCAAGAGGAAAGCAGAAAGTTTTCGCATGGGAGCGCCATGGCCTTTATTGAATGTGGTGGGTTGAAGGCTGGTCAGGGTAAGACCCAGAGCTGAGGTTCTTCGAGTTGAAGTTGAAATTCGACCGTTTTCAAGTCATCTTTTCGGTCTGCTTCTATGCTCAGGATAATGAATTCCGCCAGCGGGCGCATATCTTCCGGAGGGACTGTGATAGGCGCGAATTTTGCCGGGCTGCCGGGTTTGAGAACCGGCGGCTGGCGCAGCAAATTGACGCCCAGGGCTGTGCCTTCTTCGAGCGGAAGCTCATAAGCCGGGATAAAGAAGCGGCGGGAGGTTTGCCAGAATGTCAGCATTTCGCCCGAACGGTCGCCTTGGAACGTTGTTCGCCGGATATCCACCTTGCCGGCGGCCACCCAGAAAGGTTTTCCGTTTGCGCCAGCCGGAATATCCGCGACGTAATGAAAATCCAGCGGTGTAAGCCCTTTTTCATCTGAAAGCAAGAGTCCCTGACCGCACTGCCCACATACCCAGGCCACCTCGTCGGGCTGGGCGGGGATGGCGTTCTGGCAGCGAAGACAGAACATCGGGATCAGTTCAACCGGGGCGCTCATCTCAGTTTCTCCAGTTCTCGCAGGATATTGCCCGCCTGGCCGAGACCGTCCACCGGTAAAAGAGACAGGCTGTCCGTTGGTTGTTTCGATTTATAACGCCGGTATTCATAATGTTCACCATAACGGAAAATACGATAAGCGCCGGACATGATGGCAAGACCAGCAACAAAGGCGATCAGGGCAAATTCCAGACTGCCGTCGCTGTCTTCTCCGCTCAGGACAAGCGCCGGGATATCGATGCTGATGAAAGCGCCGGCTGCCATGCCCGCCACCAGCGCCAGGGCGCGATACAAGACGCTGCCTGGCGCCTTGCCATAAAGCGTCTCTCCGCTGAACCCATCAACTGCCACCTGGAATGAACGGCCGCGGTAGAGGTAGCGCACAACCCAAAGCGGGTAGTAAACCAATCCAAGACGCGGCCGGACGATGCGCACAAACGTCTGGCTGATTTGATCGAGGCGGGTCTTCGCGCGCAGCACAGCCTCGAACTCTGTTTGAGCGGTCTGCAGGGCTTCGACCGCTGAACCGACCGGCTCGAATACCATCCCGGCGCTGTGCAACGCGTCGGCGTCGAAAGGTTCCAGGGTGCGGTCCTTGAGAGAGATGACCGTTACACCAAATTCGCCGACATCGCAGGCTGCGCCATTCCAGCTAAGTTCTTTCACCACTCGTACCTCGCGCGGCTCGTAGCGGCGGTTATCTCCGCTGCCTACCTTTTTGCGGCCAAAAGCCCAACCCAAACCGCGCCCCCAGGCTGCCCAGAAGGGCAAATAGACCAGGATCACCTCGCTCACCTGTGCGGTCCTGGCGGCGTCGCGAGCGATGGACATTCGCCCTGAGAGAAATTGCTGCATGGCTTGAACGGCTTGTTGGCGGTTGATACGATTGGGTACCTGGTAGCGGCGGACGCCATTTTCTCCGCGCACGACCGAGCGCAATTCGCAAAAAGGACAAATGACGATGGGCTGGCCTTCGGGCACCGGCACCATCCCGCCGCAGCGGGGACAGCTCAAACCGTGGAGAGCCTCTTGCGCATTCATATCTTAGATGCCACCCAAGCCGCGAAGGCAATCAAAAATGGCGCTGCTACCAGTCCCAGGATGAGCGCGGCTGCGAGGGCGACGCTAAAACCGTTTTCCCCAAATGCGCTGCCCGCTACAGGGGTCAGCGCCAGGCAGAGATAAACCAGGGCGGTGATACCCCCGGCGAGCAGGTAAGGCGCTTCGTTTTTCGAGGGGTAAAGATTGGCAAATACTTTGCCGGTGGCTCCCTCTACAACGGCGGTGTAAGTCTGGTTGTTGTAATCATACTTGAACTGGTACACTGGAATATGCACCAGCGCGCTTTCTCGCACCTCAGATTCAGGGACGCGCTCCGAAAGCCAATCGCGAGCGGCCTGCAAAGGCACCGTGGGCGCTTCGGCCTGCGCGTCGATAGCGGGGTCATAGCGCTGCAGGTCTCCGGCGGGCAGGTTGAGGGTGCGCAGTTCGGTGACCGAAGTCGCGGCGGCGGGTTCCAGGGCGGTCTTTTCCCCCTTGTTGTCGCGCCATTTGAAATACCAGAGTGGAAAGTAGGAGAAGGCCTGGCTGGTAATCCGGGCTTTTTTGTCCAGGTCCTTGACGGTCTGGCTGCCGGACATCCATCGCCGCAGCGCGGCGGCGGCTTGTTCGGAACTAAGGGTTGGCGCAAGCGACCAGTGAAAAACGACCCGCGATTTATCCAGATAGACCGTTGAAGAGCAAAATGGGCAGGTTACAAAGAGCTGGCCTTCATCCGGATGCAGCTCACCGCCGCATTGCGTGCAAAGGAGTGCAGAGGCTGAGGATTCACTCATAAAAAAATTATAGCATAGCAATCATGTATAATATTGGAGTTTGTGGGCAGCCTTGTGGCCCGAAATTCGTGGTTGGAACCCTTCATGAAGCCTTCAGAGGTTCAAAAATCTTTGCAAACTGGCCTGTTTTACCGGGCGGCGCGGCGTTACCTGCGGGTTCGGTGGGCGTCGTTTGCGATTCTTTTGGCGCTGATGGCTGTGTATGCGGCCAGTTTGCTGCTTTCTGCCACATCGGTCTATGGCATCGGTATTCGCAGCGACTCGGTGGCGTATATCTGGTCAGCGCGCAACCTGGCTGAGGGGATTGGCCTCGGTCGGATGGATGGGGGCGGCAATTTTAAGGCGATGACGCACTGGCCGCCGCTCTATCCTGTGGTTCTGGCGGCCTTTCCACTGTTTGGGATGGACGTTATTGAAGGGGCGCGCTGGCTGGGGGCGATCCTTGGCGGGTTGAATGTGGCGCTGGTTGGATGGATGCTGGCGCGTATCACCCGCTCGCCCTGGTTTGCGGCGGGCGGCGCGTTGATTGTGCTCTTCTCGCCTGCGATGGCCGAAACCAACCTGCAGGCGATGACTGAGCCTTTGTACATTTCCCTGAGCCTGCTGGCGCTGCTGTTTCTGGACACTGCCCTTCTGCGCGGGCGCCGCCGGTGGCTGCTGGCGGCTGCGGTGTTCACGGCGCTGGCTTTGTTGACCCGCTATGTGGGGCTTTCGCTGGTACTGGCAGGTGCGTTGGGGATTCTGATTTATGAGCGGCAGACCCTCGGTCGGCGCGGCCGAGATTTGGCCATTTTTCTGGCGATCGCGGTTCTGCCAGCGGGACTTTGGGCGTTGCGCAACCTGGCGCTTTCTGGCAGCGCGGCTAACCGCGCTCTGACCTTCTACGCAATCCCGGTTTCTGACTTTGCGTTGGCGTTTGAAACAATGCAGGGGTGGGTTTCACCTGCCAGTGAAATTCTTTCGGTGGGCGCGGGCAAACTCATCCTGGCGCTGGTGGCGTTGTTGGGCGGATTTTTGCTGGCGCGATTTGGGTCTTTTGGAGAGGAAAACGGACCTCGCTCAACGCTCATTGACCTTAACCAGCTTTTGCTTGGTTTTTACCTGATGATGGTACTGGTCTCGCGGCTGTTCTTCGACCCTCTGATCACCATTTTTGAACAGCGCATTCTTGCGCCGGCGTATCTTTCGGTTTTGGCGCTTTTGACCGGTATTCTGTTTGCTGCCTGGCACAGCGCGGTGAAACTCCGCTGGTGGATTGGCGCTATTCTGGCAATTTTTTACCTGTGGAGCGCCTATTCGTTTGCGATGATTTATCGTAGCCAGAGCAACCAGATCTACAATACGATGCGCGAAAATGGCAGCGGGTATGCTTACAAAGGCGAGCTAGACTCGCCTTTTGCAAAATTGCTGCGCCAGATACCTGATCGGGCGGTGGTGTTCACCAGTAATGTTGAAAAATTCTATTTTTTAACCGGGAAGCCTTCCTATGGATATCCTTCTGAATTCGATGCGGCATTTATAAAATCTGTGAAGGCAATGATGGTGGATCGGACGGTATTTTTCGTCAGCTTTCACCGGGAGAACGAAAGCTGGCTTGTGATTCGCGAACAATTGACTGGATTGCGAACGGTTTACGAGGACGAAAACTCCTATATCTACAGCAACCTGCAGCCGGTGGAGGAAAAGTGAGCATGAACAAGGAAAGACGCGCCTTGCCGGAATGGACGGTTGTTTTTATTTTGTTGGCTGTCTGCCTGGTCGCTTTTGGGCTGTTGCTGCCGCGCCTGGGTTTCTATTGGGATGATTGGGCAAAGCTGTTGGTCAGCCGTTTGTTTGGGCTTTCGGGGTATTGGGCTTATTACGCCGAAGACCGCCCGCTTTCGGGTTGGACACATATCCTCTTGACCCCTCTTCTCGGCCCTGCGCCGTTCAACTGGCAGGTCTTTGCACTGCTGTTGCGCTGGTTGACGGCGGCAGGAATCTGGTGGACGCTGCGGCTGTTATGGCCCGAACATCGCAGACAGGCTGTCTATGCTGCGCTCTTGTTTGCGATTTATCCTGTTTTCACCCAGCAGCCGATTGCGCTGACCTTTCACCAACAGTGGCTGCAATACGCTCTCTATTTTTTCTCCGCGGCTGCGATGCTCCTGGCGCTTACCTACCCAAAACGTTATGGGATACTGACGGGATTGGCGCTGGCCGCTATGATTGCTGAACTTTCGGTGACCGAATATTTTGTCGGGCTCGAGGCACTGCGGCTGCTCTTTTTAGGGATTGTGGCTACCCGGATGGCGAGTGGCTTTAAACAGAAGCTGGCCTGTTGGCTGCGTTTTTCCTGGCCGTATCTACTGTTCCTGGCCGCGTACGTGATCTGGCGCTTGTTTTTCATCCGCTTGAGCGGCGAGGATCCTTACCAGGCAAAAATGCTTTATGGCTTGTTCAGCCAGCCGGTGGATACGCTTCGATCCCTGGCGCGCATGACCATTGCGGATACGCTGTACGTGTTGATCGGAAGTTGGGGGCCGGTGGTTGGGCTGGGGTTGGAACGACAGGCCAGCTTTGTATTCACCGTTTTGATCTGGGCGGCGGCGATCCTGTGTGGCGCTGGGCTGGCGGTTTACCTGAACCGGCTGCGCTATCCTGAGGAGGATAAGCAGGAGATGCAGGGGGGCAGATGGCTGATCCAGGCGCTGGCAACTGGTTTGCTTGCTCTCATGCTGGGCTGCCTGCCAGGGTGGATTACAAACCGCCCGGTGCTTTTTGATTTCCATTCCAATCGCTATGCCATGCCGGCGATGTTTGGGGCAGCCCTGGTCTGGGCGGCGGCGCTGGAATGGCTTACGCAGCGCCGGTTCCAGAAAAATATCCTGGCAGGCGGCCTGGTTGCAGCAGCTGCAATTTTTCACCTGAACACTGCCAGCGATTATGCCCAAATTTGGAAGAACCAGCTTGACTTTTACTGGCAGTTGACCTGGCGGGCGCCCTCGCTTGAACCGGGCACCGCGATTTTGGGGGAAAACGAATTGTTCCCAAACCAGGGCAGTTTTTCTAGCTCGGCGGCGATTAACCTGTTGTACCCACAGGAGAGGGGGAGAGAACACCTGGCATACTGGTATTACAATCTCTGGCCGCGTTTTGCCATCGAGCCCTCAGAAAGCCCGCTGGGGATCCCGCTCCGCACCCAGTTTCGCACGCTGACCTATCAGGGGGTCACGGGGGAGAGCCTGGTTATATTTTACGATCCCGGAAGGGCGAACTGTTTGTGGGTGTTGGGACCAGAAGACGTCCTTAACCCGGATTTGCCGGAACTGACCCGGCGGATGCTGCCCGCCTCGGATTTGAATCGGATTCGGCTAGAAGCGGGCACCAACAGCAGCCCGGATGTGCGCATGTTTGGCCAGGAACCTGATCACGGCTGGTGCTATTATTACCAAAAAGCTGCCTTAGCTGCTCAGTTTGAGGATTGGGAGATGGCGGCGCAACTGGCCGATGAAGCCCGCAACAACCCGGAATACTACCCTAAAAACCCCTGGTTCAAGACACCTCATGAGTGGATCCCGTTTATTAAGGGGTATGCACACACAGGGCGGTGGCGCGAAGCGCAAGAGCTCACCATTCAGGCAGCCAATGTATATCAGGCCAGATACCGCGAAGAATTCTGCACGCTCTGGGATGGCCTGTTAATTGCAACGGATGCAAGCGTAGAGCGGGAGGCGGCTTTGAACGAAGTTTGGACGGAGCTCAACTGCCCGGGGCGGTAATTTTTGCCGATTACTGCATAAAACAATTCAGTATATAATTGATTTCAACGGTGCTACAAAATGTAGGTAGCTATGATTGAGAGAATTCGGATGCTGGAAGCCAGATTGGCTTCTGCCCAGGATGCTCCACAAGAAGTTGATGCCATGCTGGACCTGGCGTGGGAACTCCGTCATGTCGATCCGGCGCGGGCGCTTGAACTAGCACAAACCGCCAGCGAGCGTTCTGCCTCTTCTGACCTCTTTCCCGTTTCCTACCAGAAGGGGATGGCTGTTGGTTTTCTTTTGCTGGGTTTGCTGCATTCTGATTTAGCCAATTACGATCAATCGCTTTCCTATTTATTCAGCGCCCTCACTCCCCTCGAAGAATTACAGGACATGAAGCATGTTGGCGAGGCGCTGGATGCAATCGCCCTGGTTTATTCCCGCCTGGGCGCCTATCAGGAAGCCCTTCAGTTCTACGAACAAAAATTGCACCTTGTAAAAATGCTGGGGGATAAGAAATCTGAAGCGGACTTGTTGAGCCATATTGGCGTGGTGGAAGTTTGCTGGGGAGACAGCAACCGGGCGCTGACCTACCTGAGCCAGGCGCTCTCACTATATGAAGAGCTGAACGATTTGCAGGGCCAGGCGGAAGTGATGGGGACCAGCTGCAGCGCTTACTGCAATATTGAGGATTACACCAATGCACGGCTCGCGGGTGAAAACAGCGTTGATCTGTATCAGCAGCTCAACTCTCGTAAAGGAGAAGCCGAAGCGCTGAACAATCTGGGTGAAGTGTACCTGGCGTTGGGGGACGACGAGAAGGCGATCAGTTATTTTCAAAGAAGTCTGAAACTGGCCCATGAGGTGGGTTTGCGCTATGAAGCCGCGCATGGGGTGTATCACATTGGTAATATTTACCTTCAGCGCGGAGAGTTGGCAAAAGCGCTTGACCAGTACCAGGGTGGGCTGGCGCTGGCTGAGGAGATCGGCGGAAAGCAGCTCTGTGTTGAGTTTCACCATAAAATTTCTGAAGTATTCAGGCAACAAGGGGATTATGAAAAAGCGCTTTTTCACTACGAGCGCTTTCATCGGTTGAAGGAAGATATTTTTAGCGAAGCTGCCAATGCTCGTTTGCGTAACCTGGAAATTGCTTTCCAGGCAGAGGCTTCACGCCAGGAATTGCAAGTTTATCGCATCAAGACGGCTGCTTTGAACGATGAAATTACAGAACGTAAACGGATCGAGGAGAACCTGCGCAAAACGAATGAGCAATTGCGGCAGCAAATTCATGAGCGGGAACAGCTCATTTCTGACCTGGATTCGTTTTCCCATATGGTCGCTCACGATCTTAAGAATCCGCTGCAGGTGGTGATCTTTGGCAGTCAGATGTTGTTGGAAATGCTACAGGAAAGCCTGGATGAGGACACTGCCGTTATTTTACGGAATATCCTTCAGATGGGACACAAAATGCGGGCCATTATTGATGAGTTGCTGGTATTAGCAAGCGTACGGCAGCAGGAAATCACTTTGCAGCCGCTTGACATGGGGATGTTGATCGAAGATGTAAAATCACGTCTGATGCCCCTGATGGAGGAGTACAACGCCGTTATTTTGGCTCCGGATAAATGGCCTGTGGCCTTGGGCCATGCGCCGTGGGTGGAAGAAGTGTGGGCAAATTATATCTCCAACGCGATCAAGTATGGAGGAAAACCGCCTCGGGTTGAACTGGGCGCGACGCCGCTAGGTAACGGATATATTCGTTTTTGGGTGCGCGATAACGGCATGGGGCTGAAAGCAGAAGCGCGGAAAAAGCTATTCACTCCTTTCAAGCGTTTTAGCCCTGCCCAGGCAACCGGGCACGGTTTGGGTCTCTCGATCGTCAAACGGATTGTGGAGAAACTGGGCGGTGAAGTCTTTGCCGAAAGCGAGGGGCTTGGCCAGGGCAGTGTGTTCAGCTTTACATTGACGGATGCAACGCCCTTTGCGCCGCCTCCTTTGAGCGCTGCGATTTCCGGCGGATCAATTTCTTCTACAGTTGAGTGAATTTGCTATTTTATCTTTGGGGCCACGATTCTCAGGATTCTTGTAACTTTTTAACGCCAGGCGCATCCAAAGCATTGTAAGAAAACGATCTTAAACATGTGTGGAGTGAATCATATGGAGATGGTAATTGATTTTCCTGGCGGGGCAAAGGTGGATGCCCATTTTGGCAACTTTACAGTGAAAACTGACCAGCCGCCAATGGGGGGCGGAGAAGGGTCTGCGCCGACCCCATTTGCTGTATTTTTGGCTTCGATAGGTACTTGTGCAGGGATTTACGTGCTGGGTTTTTGCAAGCAGCGCGGGCTGCCCACAGAGGGAATCCGGATCATCCAGCGGGTGCATACCAACCCCGTTACGGGTATGGTAGGAGATATTGATTTAGAAATTCAAGTACCTCCTGAGTTCCCTGAGCGATACACCGAAGCGTTAGTGCGGTCGGCTGAGCTTTGCGCGGTCAAAAAGCACCTTGAAAATCCACCTTCGTTTCATGTCTATACCCGGGTGGCGCAGCCAGCCGGATGATGGTGAATATCATTTTTCTGGATCAGGATTTCCCGATTAGGTTGTCTATGATCTGGTTTACCTGACCGATGTGGTCTGCTTGAATGTATCCGGCGTTGCGCCCCTGCTCTTCGGTCACCATTTCGTGAGCCCAGGTGTGGTAGTGGGGGATATAAATCGCTTTGCCGCCGAGGTTGAGGACCGGCAGGATATCGGATTTAAGGGAATTGCCGATCATCAGAAAGCGGGTAAGGTCTATCTGGTATTTTTCCAAGATCGTTCGGTAGGTCTCGATAGTTTTTTCCCCGGTGATTTCGACGTACCGGAAATACTTTGAAAGCCCCGAGCGGTTAATTTTTCTTTGCTGTTCGGATGGATCTCCTTTCGTAATCAGCATCAAAGATAAGCGCTGAGAGAGAACTTCGAGTGTCTCCGGGACGTGATCCAACAGCTCGATCTCGGCATCTAACATGTTTTTTGTAATGGCGATGATTTCTGATGTTTTTTCGGCGTTGAGCTTGCCGCGCGAGATTTTGACGGCGGTCTCGATCATCGAGAGAGCAAAGCTCTTGATGCCGTATCCGTAATAGGAAAGGTTATTGATTTCAATTCTATCCAGTTCGCGCCCGACCAGCTGAGGATCGTCATAAACCGCACAGAGTTGGATAAACTGCTCGCGAGCGTTCAGGTAGTGTATCTCGTTATTCCAAAGTGTGTCATCGGCGTCGAATGCGATGATATCGAACATGATCTGCATTCCTGGTGATGAAATTGATTGCTCCATATCATATCAAGAAAGATTTGAAATTTGAATGGATTTCGAAAATTGGTGCTTCAAAGCCCTTGACATGATCCTCAAAATCTGTAAAATACATACCATCATGTTGAATTTTGTACTGATTAGCCTTTCTAAGCGAGCACGAGCGACATACCCACCCCCTCGGGAGAGCGGGCTGCTTGTGTTTTGAAAGCGCCTGATCAGAAAAGAAGGAAAAGTCAAACAGTTCCCTCTCCCTAGTGGAGAGGGATTTTTTTATCTTGAAGGAATTATTCTTAGGAGGAATCAATGACAAACCCAATAATCGGCAATTGCCCGGAATGTGATGCAGAACTTACCCTGGATGACATCATTACAGGTGAGATTGTCGTCTGCTCTGACTGTGGCGTGGATTTGGAGGTGATCAGCTTGGATCCACTTAAGCTGGAATTGGCGCCTATGGAAGAAGAGGACTGGGGCGAATAAGCCACCAGGACGGAGGAACTTTATGAAGATCGGTATCTTACTTTCACGGGTGCGGGTTGAGGAAAAGTGGCTGCTGGCAGCGCTGGAGAGTCGTCACATTGCTTACGAGCGGATTGATGACGGCCAGGTAAACTTCAGGTTGGACGATCCGGCAGAGTGGAGTCATTTTGACGTTGTTTTGGAACGCAGCGTTTCATATGTGCGCGGTCTTTACGCCACTTCGGTGCTGAATTCCTGGGGGATTCCAACGGTCAATATGTCTTCGGTCGCGCAGGTGTGCGGCGACAAACTGGCTACTTCGGCTGCGCTTTCCAGAGCAGGGGTACCGCAGCCCCGCCTGCGGGTGGCCTTTACGCCCGAGGCGGCGCTGGAAGCAATTGAAGAGCTGGGTTATCCTGTAGTGCTCAAACCGGTGGTGGGGTCGTGGGGACGGCTGCTTTCCAAAATTAATGACCGTGACGCCGCTGAGGCGATCCTGGAGCATAAAGAAACGCTCGGCTCTTACCAGCATTCTGTTTTTTACATCCAGGAATTTATCCAGAAACCCGGCCGTGATATCCGCGCTATGGTGGTGGGGGATGAAACGGTCTGTGCAATTTACCGCAGTTCCTCTCATTGGATCACCAATACCGCGCGTGGCGGGCAAGGCGAAGTTTGCCCGATTACCCCTGAGCTGAACGAACTGTGCGTGGCTGCGGCCAAAGCGGTGGGCGGTGGTGTGCTGGCAGTGGATTTATTGGAAGACCCCCAGCGCGGCTACCTGATCAACGAAGTCAACCATACAATGGAGTTTCATACCCTGGCGCCGACGACAGGCATTGATATTGCTGGCATTATATTGGATTATGCGATCAAAATGGCTGGCGCTCAATCAAATGCGATGATCCCTGTTGCGCCGCTGGATTTAACGGTTCCAAAACTGCCTCATCTGACGCCGGTAGCTTTAGAGCGTTATCCAATGAGGTCGAGATGAAAGTTTCCATTGTTGGCGCTTCTGGCTATGCGGGCGGCGAATTATTACGCTTGCTGCTTGACCACCCAGAAGTGGAGTGTTTTCAAGCAACATCAGAAAGTCATTTAGGAGAATTTGTTTACCAGCAGCACCCAAATCTACGCAAACGCACCTCTTTAAAATTCTCATCGCGCCAGGTGTTGGAGCCTTGTGACGTGCTTTTTCTAGCGCTGCCGCATGGCGACAGTCAGAAAAATATCGAACATTACGCTTCTCTAGCGCCCCGCATCGTTGACCTGGCGGCAGATTTTCGCTTGAGAGATCCTCAGCTTTACAAAACCTATTATGGGCATGACCATGCAGCCCCGGATTGGCTGGAGCGGTTTGTGTATGGACTGCCGGAACTGCACCGCGAGGAAATGCGGCAGGCCAGCTATATCAGTGGTGTGGGCTGTAACGCTACGGCGAGTATCCTGGCGCTTTTCGTCCTGGTCAAGAACGATTTTCTCGATACGAGCAAACCGGTGATTGTGGAAATTAAAGTAGGATCCTCAGAAGGGGGGGCGACCCCCAACCCTGGTTCGCATCACCCGGAGCGGAGCGGTGTGATCCGAACTTTTTCGGCTTTTGGCCACCGCCATACCGCCGAAGTGGTGCAGGAACTTGGTTTGCAGGACGTGCACTTGACCATGACTTCAGTGGATTTGGTGCGAGGAGCGCTGGCAGCAGCGCATGCCTTTGTAAAACCGGGCGTGACCGAGAAAGACCTGTGGCGGGCTTACCGCGCCTGGGTAGAACAAGAGCCTTTTGTGCGCCTTGTGAAGGACCGGCGCGGCATTTATCGTGTGCCGGAGCCAAAAGTGTTGGCAGGCAGCAATTACGCTGATGTCGGTTTTGAATTGGACGAACAGAGCCGCCATGTGGTTGCCACTGCGGCGATCGACAACTTGGTGAAAGGTGCGGCGGGTTCAGCAGTTCAGGCCATGAACGTGATGTGCGGTTTTGATGAGACAGCCGGGCTCAGTTTTAGCGGGTTGCACCCGGCTTAGGGAGTGGAGGAAGGATGATCGTTGTAAAAATTGGCGGCTCGCAGGGCGTTTCGCTGGATTTGGTTAGCCAGGATATTGCTGCGCTGGTTCACCAGGGGCAAAAGGTGACGGTGGTTCACGGGGGCTCTGCTGAAACAAACGAGATTTCCGAAAAACTGGGATATCCGCCGCGTTTTGTCACCAGCGTTTCAGGGTTTTCCAGCCGCTATACAGACCGCCAGACGCTGGAAATCTTTGCAATGGTAACCAATGGAAAGATTAATACATTATTGGTGGAACGTTTGCAGAAAGAGGGCGTGAATGCTTTTGGCCTTTCGGGCGTAGATGGACGGGTGATGGTCGCTCACCGGAAAGAAGCTATCCGGATTGTTGAAAATGGAAAACAACGGATGCTGCGCGACGATTACACCGGGAAGATTGTGTCAGTCAATGGTGCGCTGTTGCAGAGCTTGATCAAGGCTGGGTTGACGCCGGTTATAGCACCTCTGGCAATTTCGCCAGAAGGGGATGCGGTGAACGTGGATGCGGACCGGGCAGCGGCGATGGTGGCCGGCGCAATTGAGGCCGAGCAGCTTATTATCTTGACCAATGTACCTGGCTTGATGCGCAACTTTCCGGATGAGAGCACGCTCATCCCACACCTGCCGCGCCTTGGGTTGGAACAGGCGCTTTCGTTTGCAGAAGGCCGGATGAAGAAAAAAGTGCTCGGCGCAAGCGAGGCATTAGACCTGGGCGTTGCTAAAGTGATCTTTGCCGATGGGCGGGTCACACATCCGTTGTTCGATGCTCTGGCGGGCAAAGGGACCGTCATTTCTGCGTGATTGAGGTGAAATGATTATGGCAACGAACCAGGTTTCTCCTGCTCCTGCTGGTCAATTGGAAAATCTGACGCTATCTGAACAGATTCAGCAGCGCGAGCTGGCTCATACCGCTGGGGTTTACAGTAAACGCCCGGTTGTGATTGTGCGCGGCCAGGGCGCCCGCCTTTGGGACGCGGAAGGAAGGGAGTACATTGATTGTATCGGCGGCCAGGGATCTGCGAATGTAGGCCACGCTAATCCGGCTGTTGCTCAGGCGATTGCAGAGCAAGCCAGCGTTTTGGTGGGCTGCCCGGAATTGTTCTTCAACGATAAACGAGCAGCGCTGATGGAGCGGTTGTGCGCTTTGACGGGCCTGCCGCGCGTTTTTCTTGGCAATTCCGGCGCTGAGGCAGTCGAAGCTGCGATCAAGTTTGCCCGCCTTTTGACCGGGCGCACGGAAGTGATCGCCTTTATGCGGGGTTTCCATGGCCGCACGATGGGGGCGCTTTCGGCAACCTGGGAGAAGAAATATCGTGGGCCTTTTGAACCGTTGGTACCCGGATTTAAACATATTCCTTACAACGATCTCGATGCCCTTAAAGCAGCAATTAGCGACGAGACGGCTGCCGTGCTTTTAGAAGTGGTGCAGGGCGAGGGGGGAGTCCATCCTGGGAAGGTTGAATTTTTGGCGGGGGTGCAGGAACTCTGCCGGGCGAACGGAGCGCTGCTGGTGATTGATGAAATCCAGACGGGTTTTGGCCGAACGGGAAAGATGTTTGCCTTCCAGCATTACGGCCTTGAGCCAGACCTGCTGTGCGTCGCGAAATCCATCGCCGGTGGAGTGCCGATGGGCGCTACCTTTTTAGCGGCTCATTTAGGCGAGTTGCCACCTCACGTTCATGGTTCTACCTTCGGCGGGAATCCACTGGCCTGTGCGGCCTCTCTTGCAGCGCTGGATTATCTTGAGGCCAATGGCCTGCCAGAGCGCGCTGCAGAGCTAGGCGCCTGGTTCCGCGAGCGATTGTCGCAAATTCAATCGCCGCTGATTCGCGAGGTGCGCGGCCTGGGTTTGATGGTGGGAGTGGAGTTGAAGCAAAAAGTTACCCCTTATTTGCAGGCGTTGATGCAAGAAGGCGTGATGGCTTTGCCTGCTGGATTGACCGTGATGCGTTTTCTGCCGCCGCTCGTAGTGAGCAGGGAAGAACTTGCGCTGGCGGCAGCAGCGGTGGAACGGGTATTGCGCGGACCTGGCGTTGAAGGAGGAGAGTCATGAAAGACCCTGTTGCGTTGCTTCCCGGGCTGCTGGCCACATACAGCCCTACCGGTCAGGAGACCGGAGCGGTTGATTTCCTTTTCGAAGCCATGCAGGCGATGGGCTTTGAGGTGTATTATGACGGCGCCGGAAATGCGGTTGGGAGGCGGGGTGATGGACCAAACGAGATTCTCCTGCTCGGGCATATTGACACGGTACCGGGGGTCATCCCTGTACGTTGGGATGGCGACCGCTTGTATGGACGCGGCGCGGTGGACGCAAAAGGGCCATTGGCCTGTTTTGTGGCTGCCGGCGCGATGGCAAACCTGGCGCCTGGTTGGCGCATTACGGTGATCGGCGCTGTGGGAGAGGAAGGTGACTCGCGCGGCGCAAAGTACCTTTGCGAACATTATGCCACGCCGCAGATGGTAGTGATCGGAGAGCCGAGCGGATGGGATCACATTACATTGGGGTATAAAGGCAGTTACTGGTGTCGCTATATTGTGCAAAAATCATTGACTCACACGGCGGCCAGCCAGACAAGCGCTTGTGAACAGGCTGTTGGCTTCTGGAACGGCATGGTTCAGGCTGCAGCCAGTTGGAACGAGGGAAAAGGGCGGGTCTTTGAACAGTTGACGCCGACCTTGCGGGGCATGGAATCGAAACAGGATGACTTTGTGGAAACGGCTGAATTGCGGGTGGGTTTTCGGCTGCCGCCGGGGATGGAAAAGAATGAATTGGAAGACCTCCTGACTGGGCTTGCCGGCGAAGGCCAGATTATTGTGGATGATTACATTCCTGCTTATAAAGGGGAGAAAAATAGCGCCCTGGTGCGCGGGCTGCTGGCAGGGATCCGTGACGCCGGCGGCCAGCCTGCATTTAATCTTAAAACCGGCACTTCGGATATGAATCTGGTGGGACCGGTCTGGGAGTGCCCCATTGTAGCCTATGGGCCGGGGGATTCGGGGCTGGATCACACCCCTGAGGAGCATATCCTGGTGAGCGAGTACCTGGTAGCCGTGCGAATCCTTTCGCAGGCGCTGGAAAAAGCCATGCGGGATGGAAAATAACCTCTTGCCAAAGGAGTTGTTGTTAATGATGTCCAGAAAACTGCTTGTGATTTCTATCCCCTTCATTAAGAAGCTTGGAAAGGAGAAGAAGCCGGATTTAGATCTGGTAAGTTGCGCTTAAGAAATCCTGGCGGAAAGAGGACCAAGCGGACTTACCAGATCGAGTGGTAAGTCCGCACTGTTTTTGACGCCAACCTATTGACAGGCGCCAGGACGGGCCTGGTAAAAAAAAATTCGAGGTGTGAAATGAGTCTTGAAAAATTTGCAATTATCGATTCGACGCTGCGAGAGGGAGAACAGTTCGTCAACGCTTTTTTTACCACCGAGCAGAAGATCCGCATTGCAACACTGCTGGATGCTTTTGGCGTGGAATATATTGAGCTGACCACCCCATGCGCGTCACCGCAGAGCGAGAAAGACTGCCGGGCGATTGCTGGGCTGGGACTGCGGGCCAAAACGCTGACGCATACTCGCTGCGCCCTGGAGGATGTGAAAATTGCAGTGGATACTGGCGTGGATGGGGTGGATGTGGTTATTGGGACATCCTCCTATTTGCGCAAGTTCAGCCACGGCAAGAGCATTGTTGAGATCATCGAAACCGCCCAGGATGTGATCGAATATTTGCTGACACAGGACGTGGAGGTGCGTTTCAGCACGGAAGACAGCCTGCGGAGCAATGCAGAAGATCTTTATCAGGTTTATGAAGCGGTTGACCAGATGGGGGTGCACCGGGTGGGCGTGGCAGATACAGTCGGAATTGGCACGCCGCGCCAGATTTATGACCTGGTGAAAGAACTGCGCGCTCGCGTGAAAGCGGATATCGAGTTCCATGGACACAACGATACCGGCTGTGCCATCGCCAATGCGTTTGCAGCCCTGGAAGCGGGCGCCACGCACGTGGACACCAGCGTTTTGGGGATTGGGGAGCGCAACGGCATTACTCCGCTTGGTGGGCTTGTGGCGCGCGTGTATGCAGTCAACCCGGCTTTGGTTTCGAAATATCATTTGCCCTTGCTGTTGCACCTGGACCAGGCGGTTTCTCGCCTTGTCAATGTGGATATCCCCTTTAATAACTATATCACCGGCTTTGCGGCGTTCACCCATAAGGCTGGCATCCATGCCAAGGCGGTTTTGAACAATCCCTCCACTTATGAAATTTTGCGACCGGAGGACTTTGGTTTGAGTCGTTACATTCACATTGGCAGCCGCCTAACCGGTTGGAATGCAATCCGTTACCGAGCCGACCAGCTAGGGTTAAAGCTTAACAACCGGGAGATCAAAGAAATTACTGAACAGGTGAAAATGCTGGCAGATCAGCAGCAACTTACCCTGGATGAAGTGGATCGTTTGCTCTCTATGCACCAAGCTACAGATGAAGAAGCCATTGCCGCTGAGGTGGGCGATCCCCAATCGGTAGAAACTGGAGAACAGGAGACGCTGTGATGGGACAGACTTTATCGGAAAAGATATTATCCCAGCATGCAGGGAGAACGGTGAATGCAGGGGAGTTTGTCGTCGTGGAGCCTGATGTGGTGATGAGCCACGATTCGCTGACGCCCGGCATCATCAAGATTCTGCGCCAGGAACTGGAGATGGAAAAGGTCCGTTACCCCGAACGGCTGGTGTTTGTTTTTGACCATGTCGCGCCTGCCTCTACGGTGGGTACGGCCGATTCGCAAAACCTGGCACGGCGTTTTGCCCAGGAACAAAATATCCGTTTATTTGATGTGGGACGCGGCATTTGCCACCAGGTGTTGGTGGAAGAAAGGATAGCCGGGCCAGGGAAGATCGTGATCGGCTCCGATTCTCATTCGACCGGTTATGGTTCGGTCGGCGCGTTTGGAACCGGCATGGGGTCTACCGATGTCGCGCTGGTATGGGCTACTGGCCGCACCTGGCTGCGGGTGCCTGAGACTTACCGGGTGGTGGTAGAGGGGCGTTTTCCTAGCGGGGTAGACGCCAAAGACCTTGCTTTAAAACTGTGCCGTGAGATCACCATTGACGGGGCGAATTATATGGCGGTGGAATACCACGGCCTGGATTGGATGCCACTGAATGGCCGGCAGACGCTGGCCAGCATGGCGGTGGAAATGGGCGCAAAAGCCGGAATCGTGCCGCCCACTGGCTTGCCAGGTGATCAATTCCCCGCGCCCGATTGGTTGACCCTGGACACCGATGCTCGATATACCCAGTCTCTTACAGTGGATCTTACCAGGCTTGAACCGCAGGTTTCGATGCCTCATGCTGTGGATCATGTTGTTGATCTTTCTGGGGTGGCCGGGACGCGCGTGGATGTCGTCTTTCTTGGAACCTGCACCAACGGCCGGTATGAGGATATGAAAACAGCAGCTGGCTTGCTGGCCGGAAAGCGAATTGCAAAGAATGTGCGCCTGATCGTTACACCAGCTTCCAGCCGAGAATTGAGCAGGGCGGCTGCGGACGGGACGCTTGCGATATTGCTCGAAGCCGGCGCCACGCTCACGACGCCTGGCTGCGGGATGTGTATGGGGCGCCACCAGGGCACCCTTGGAGACGGCGATGTGTGCCTTTCTACCGCCAACCGCAACTTTAAGGGGCGGATGGGGTCGCCGAATGCCCAAATTTACCTGGCGTCGCCAGCCGTTGCGGCAGCAACTGCTTTAACAGGCGCGATTACTGACCCGCGAGCGTGTTAAGTCTCGCAACAGAGAAAATATTTCCTTGCCAGCAGGCTGAAGCGGACTGTGTTTTTATTAATCTTGAATTGATTTTTGTGGAGAGCAGGCATGAATAGAGTGTGGAAATTTGGAGCGGATGTGGATACCGACCAGATTGTACCGGGGCGTTATGCCCCGTATATGCGGCCGGATGCTGATGTTGGAGAAGCAGCGTTTATCGAGGCGCGGCCAGAGTTTGCAAAAAACGCCAGACCCGGAGACGTGATCGTAGCGTTGGAGAATTTTGGGTGCGGCTCTTCGCGCGAATATGCTGTAGAGGCGCTGAAGCGCAGAAAAGTGGGAGCGATCATTGCTTTGAGTTTTGCGCGCATTTTTTATCGTAACGCTCTTAACCTGGGTATCCCATTGTTCGAATCGCCAGAAATTGTAGAGGCATTGCAGGATGGCGATGAAGTGACCCTGGACATACCAAACCGGCGCGTGCAATGTGGCGAGCAGGTTTACCTGCTCCCCGAATTGCCTGTGTTTGCACAGGAGATCTTAAAAGCAGGCGGGATTGTGCCGTATGTGCGCGCGTACGGGCGCTTTCCCGGGGAGGAATAGATGCCTCGATTATGCGTTATCGAAGGGGATGGAATTGGCCGGGAAGTTATCCCGGCTGCGGTAGAGGTGCTGCAGGCGATCCTGCCGGATTTGGAGATTGTGAAGGCCAGTGCAGGCTGGGAAACCTTTAAGCAGTGTGGGGTCTCTGTGCCAGAAGAAACGCTGGCCGCCGTTCGCGAGTGCGGAGCTGCCCTATTTGGGGCAGTCTCGTCGCCGTCGCGCAAAGTGGAAGGTTACCGCAGCGCGATATTGACCCTGCGCCAGGAGCTTGGGCTGTATGCGAATATTCGCCCGGTTTGCAGCCTGCCGGCAGTTTCTCACAGAGGAAATGTAAACCTGGTGATTGTACGGGAAAATACCGAGGGTCTATATGCTGGCCGGGAACGACTCGAAGGTGATACGGCAATCGCCGAGCGGGTGATTACTTCGGTCGCTTCGCGCCGGATCGCATTGCGAGCGGCTGAGGTGTTGCGGTTGGATGGCCGACGGCGCGTGACGATCGTGCATAAAGCCAATGTTTTGCCTGTGACGGATGGCTTGTTTCGCGACACCGTGCGAGCGGCTTTAGAAAAGACCCGGCAGCCCTATGAGGATTGGGAAATCGATGAGATGCTGGTGGATACGGCTGCCTACAAGCTGGCGGCGGCCCCTCAGAACCTGGATGTGCTTGTAACTACGAATCTTTTTGGCGATATCCTTTCGGATGAAGCCGCGCACTGGTGCGGCGGAATGGGGCTGGCGCCTTCTCTGAACTGGGGTGATCATCTGGCAGTGGCTGAGCCGGTACACGGTTCTGCGCCAGATATTGCAGGGAAGGGGATTGCAAACCCCATCGCAGCGATTCTGAGCGCTGCGCTGCTGGCGCGCTATCATTGGAAGATGCCGGCAGTAGCCGATGGAATTGAAAGGGCTGTGCATCAGGCTTTGGCGTGGGAAATCAGAGAAGACGGACGCATTCCACCGGCGTTGAGAACCGAAGAGATCACGAGTGCAATCTTAAGACAATTAGAACACGCACTATAAATACGGAGATATTCGATGAGAATCGCAGTTTTATATTCCAGAGTTCGCGTGGAAGAAAAATGGATTTTTGAGGGGTTGGAAAAAAGAAATATTCCTTACGACCGTATTGATGACCGGCAGGTGGTCTTGAACCTTGCAGATCCAGGTGACTGGGAGCAGTATGATGTGGTGATTGAGCGCAGTTTATCGTTCAAGAGTGGGTTGTATATCACTCAAGTGCTTAATGCCTGGGGAATCCCAACGGTCAATATGGCGCATGTTGCTGCTACGTGCGGCGACAAGTTGAGTACGTCAATTGCATTGCAGCAGGCGAATATCCCTCAGCCCAAAGTTTGGATTACCTTTACGCCGCAGGCAGGATTGCAAACGATTGAGGACATCGGTTATCCGGTAGTGCTCAAACCGGTGGTTGGTTCATGGGGGCGTCTCCTCTCAAAAATTAATGACCGTGACGCAGCCGAGACGGTTCTTGAGCATAAAGATACGCTTGGCGGTGTCCAACATTCTGTGTTTTACATTCAGGAGTACGTAAAAAAACCCAGCCGTGATATCCGCACTTTTGTGATTGGCGACCGCACCGTGTGCGCCATTTACCGCAGGTCGGAACACTGGATTACGAACACAGCCCGCGGCGGGAAAGCGGAAGTTTGTCCGGTTACCCCTGAATTGGATCGGCTGAGTGTGGCGGCAGCCAAAGCCGTTGGCGGAGGCGTCATCGCGGTGGATATTTTGGAGGACGAGGAGCGCGGCTATCTGGTCAATGAAGTGAACCATACGATGGAGTTCCATTCTACTGTTCCACTGACTGGTGTGGATATTCCTGGTTTGATCGTTGAATATGCGTTGATGGCGGCGCGCCAGCGTGACCAGATCGAGGCTCCTGCAGTTCCATAACAGGTATGCAGTGTGTTTTTTATCAACGCTTTTGTCAAGATTTTGTGTCTTGCGTCTTTAAGTTGATGATATACTTAATGTTGTTCAGTACTAATGACGCGCCTCCTGGTTAGACGATGGGGGATAGTGATTTGACGGTGGCCACCGTAGTTCTTTTGACATCACTGGTTGGAGGATGTTTGTGATCACTTCTTCATTGATCCATGCGGTGAAAGGGCGAGTTGTCCAGAACCTTGATCCACTTAAGGTGATCATGTTTGGGACTTTGGCAAAGAATCCCAAAGAGGGATGTGAAGAAATCGAGATGCTGGTGATTGTTGATGATCTACATGCGCTAGCGCCTGTACGCCCGTTGAGCCGGATCAACATTGCGCTTGAGTTGTTCCGGTATCGCTCGTTTGGTCTTCGACTTTTGGTAATGACGGAGAAAGAAATCCAATCTCTTCATCGGGAGAATGAGGGGGAATGGAATCCCATCCTGGAAATTTTAGAAGAAGGCAAGGTATTATATGACCGCGCCAGAGAAAAATCCTATCAGTGATCATCTGCGGCAAAGGGCGCAGGAATGGTTCCGGAGAGCGGATCATCTTCTGGCTCTTGTGGAGCGCGCGCCTTTTGAAATTTCAGATCCACCAACCAATATCGTGGCTGCCCTGGCCAATATGGTGGTGGAGTACGTCCTGAAGGGATACTTGATGCTTTATAAGCAGAAGATCCCAACCAACCACGATTTGGGCGTAATTTTCAATCTGTGTCTGGCGGTGTTCAAGGACGCGGATTTTGAGAGCATACGGCCTTTTGTCGAGGAAATGGTACGCTACAGGGTGGAATTCGATTATCCCGGCGTTATTCAAGAGAGCATAAGCGTTGAAGAAGCTCTTGAGGCTATCCGAAAAGCTCGCCTGGTGCGCGATTTTATCCTGACTAAGATCCGGCCGAGTTGACGCTAGCGAAGATTGGGAATCTGGCAACGGCAGTTTCTGCCTGTGGTCGAACAGGGGGATGTTCATAATACATTCAGTTATTTGAATGACTTATATTCCATCTTGATGTGACACTTGTCTCTTGTACGTGGGAAGACCTCCGGTGTAGAATACATTCGTATAATTGAATATATTTGCTCGTTTTATTGCGATTCGAAATCTATTTTTCACTCGATTTTATGGAGAGGCTTTATGGAAAATACAAGTGTTACCAAACGTTTGTCTTTTTTGGATCGCTACCTGACCCTATGGATTTTTCTGGCGATGGCGGTAGGCGTTGGGCTGGGACATTTCCTTCCCGGTGTAGAAGGTTTCATCAACCGTTTTCAGACCGGCACGACCAATATCCCGATTGCGATTGGGTTGATCTTGATGATGTATCCACCGCTCGCAAAGGTGCATTATGACGAACTGGGGCGCGTTTTTCGTAACTGGAGAGTCTTGGGCCTGTCTTTGCTTCAGAATTGGATTATTGGGCCTGTGTTGATGTTCCTCCTTGCTATTGTATTCCTGCGCGGCTACCCCGAATACATGGCCGGGCTGATCATGATTGGATTAGCGCGATGTATTGCCATGGTGATCGTTTGGAACGAACTGGCCAAGGGGGATAACGAGTACGCCGCCGGGCTGGTCGCCTTTAACAGCATTTTTCAGGTTCTCTTTTATAGCGTGTACGCCTATGTCTTTATCACCGTTCTACCCACCTGGTTTGGGATGCAAGGCGCGATAGTCAACATAAGCATTGGGCAGATTGCAGAAAGCGTATTCATTTATCTTGGGATACCCTTCCTGGCAGGTTTTCTAACCCATCTTGCGCTGACCCGGCTGAAAGGCAAAGACTGGTACTACACTCGGTTTATCCCCAAAATCAGCCCAATCACCCTGATTGCATTGCTTTTTACGATCCTCGTCATGTTCAGCCTGAAAGGCAACCTGATCGTCAGCTTACCAGGCGACGTGGTACGGATTGCGATTCCATTGCTGATTTACTTTGTTGGGATGTTTCTGGTCAGCTTTTTGCTGGGAAAAGCTATTGGCGCGGATTACAAACAGAATACAACATTGTCTTTCACGGCGGCTTCGAATAATTTCGAACTGGCGATCGCAGTGGCGGTGGCTGTGTTTGGCATCAAGTCTGGGCAGGCTTTTGCGGCAGTAATTGGCCCGCTGGTCGAGGTTCCGGTGATGATTGGCCTGGTCAACGTGGCGTTTTGGCTGCAAAAGAGACTGTATGGCAGCCAAATCGTGGAAGGGAAGCCCAAGCCGGAAGTCTGTTGATTGAGAGCAGTCAGCTTTTCGGTAGTGTAAAAGTAAAGGTGGATCCCTGGCGGGGGGCGCTTTCGGCGGTGATCTTGCCGCCGTGCGCCTCTACGATTCCCCTGGCGATTGCCAGTCCCAGCCCGGCGATGCGGTCGGATTCTTCGCGACGGGAGGTCAGTATAATGATCGGCACTTCACAGGGTTCGCGCAATTTGCGCTTGAGGGTGAAACCGTCTATCCCTGGGATCATAACGTCCATGATGACGAGATCCGCCGTCTGGGGCGTGATAAATTCCAGCGCAGTTAGCCCATTTCCAAAAGGCGCGGCCTGGTAAACGGCTCGCTTGAGATAATGGCTCACCACTTCGATAATACCTGGTTCATCTTCTACAATTGTGATGAGCGTCATAGGTTTAGTGTAGGGTGACTAGATTACAGGTTTCTTAACGAATTATTACACATTTTTGCACGGAAAGGATCAAACGTTCAGGGCGCATTAAGGATTTGGTAATATTTTTGTCATTTCGCTTAGCGACGTCAAGGCGCTGACCAGGCAGGGGTCTTTCATGGGATTTGGCATCCTGCTGCTGGCGTTCTGGTTTCTTGCCGGGGCGTCTGGCGGCACAAAACAGGTCAGGGTGTGAACTTGAAAATGCCCTGACCTGATCGTTAACTGGACGTGTAGCGCTTATTCATCCTGCAAGCCGTCAAAAGGGTAGGCGCGTCGCCAGACGGGCGCTGTGATCGAAGTTTTGTACCGCTTTTCCATTCGCCGCACCAGGTTGGTCCCTAACTGATTGCCCTGTTCGATCAATGGAGCTGTGTCGACGCCGACGAGCTGGCCGTTGGCGACGCGGATATTGCCGTTGACGATAGAGAGGTCGACTTTATCGACCTCGCACAGGACGAGGCCGGCAAGCGGGTCGTGGATGCCGCCTGCGAAGGGGAGCTGGCGGAAGTCTACGCCGATGATGTCGGCTGCTTTGCCCGGGGCGAGAACGCCGATATCGTCTCTTTGGAGGATGGCAGTGCCGCCGAGGATGGCGATCTCGAGGGCCTGGGTGGGGGACATGGCGTCTGCGCCGAAGAAAGCACGCTGCATCATGAGGGCATGGCGTACTTCTTTGAGGAGGTTGGAGGAGTTGTTGGCTGCGGAGCCATCAACGCCGAGGCCGATCTTGAAGCCGCCCTGGCGGAGCATGGGGGAGACCTCGCAGACTCTGGCAGCGGTATACATATTGGAGCTGGGGCAGTTACAGATGCCGGTGCCGGTGCGCTGGATGATGGCTTTTTCGTGGTCATCGAGCATGGTAGCGTGGGCGTACCAGACATCGGGGCCGACCCAGCCGAGTTCTTCAGCGTGTTCGACGGAGCGTTTACCGAACTTTTCGAGCATGTATTGTTCTTCATCTGGAGCTTCGGCCATGTGGGTGTGGTTACCGACCCCATACTTTCGGGCCAGCGCGATACTCTCTTTGTACATGCGATCGCTGGCAGCAAAAGGTGAGGAAGGCGCGTTGACGATGCGCGTCATAGCGCCATGGGAGGGGTCGTGGTAGGTTTTGATCAGGCGCTCGGTGTCCGCCAGAACATCGTCTTCCCTCTCTAAAGTATGGCTCAGCGGCGCGCCATTGCTTGTGGGGCTACTTGAATGGCTGCCGCGCGCCAGGTGGAAACGGATGCCTAATTCCTGTGCGGCAGCAATGCCGGTCTCATGTTTCATATCGTTCACTTTCAGATAGTTATGTTCAACGGTTGTGGTGCAACCAGAAAGCAGCAGTTCGGCGATGTTGATCTTTGAGGCGATATAAAGGTCTTCGTCCCGGATCTCGCTCATCAGCATCCGCATATCTCGCAACCAGCGGAATAAGGAGGCGTCTTGCAGGCTGGGGACGTTCTTGAGCAACGCCTGATAAAAGTGGTGGTGCAGATTAATAAGCCCCGGAAGGATGACATAACCGGTGAGGTCGAGTCGCTGATCAATTTTTTGCGTTTCGCAGCGACCTGTTCCGATTTCCTTGATGAGGTTGTCCTGGATCAGGAGCCAGGCGTTTTTCAGGACTCTTCGTTGTTCGTCAAAGGTTGCCAGTATTTCTATATTCTCGAGTAGCAGGGTGGACATCATATTCTCCTATTCATCTCAGAAATTTAAGAGCTAGCTTTTGCACGACACTTGACAGGGGATAATTGCTTGATATAATTATATTATAAAATAGGTCTGACGTCTATCGTCCATCATTAGTCAATTTTGAAACAGGAATTTCATGGCTACACAAAGAGCAGTTTCCATTTTTGAGCAGGTGGATCAAATTGTCCGAGCGAAGATCTTCAAGGGGGAATTTGTCGCAGGCACCCGCTTGCCTTCCGAGAGCGCGCTAGCGGCCGAACTTGGCGTCAGCCGGGCAACCATCCGGATGGTGCTGGGTAAACTGGAAGCCGAGGGGATTGTTTCACGCAAACATGGGGATGGAACTTACGTGAACAAGCATGTTCTCGGCATCGACGTGAAACCGACCCGTAAGATGGCTTTCAGAGACATTATTCGAGAATCTGGGCGTGTTGCTGAGGTGGTTCTGTTATCTATTACAACGAGACTTCCAACAAAAGAAGAAGCAGAAAGATTAGAAGTTCAAAGAAAAGAAGAGGTGCTTGAACTCATTTGTTATTTCCTGGCTGATAAGCAACCTGCTGTTTATTCTATCAATCTTTATCCACTGAAAATATTTACGGTGAAACCTGACGAATTTGATGTGCAACTGCCAATGGATGAATTCATAAAGGCTTCTACGAATGAACAGATTGCTTATTCTGTTTCAGATATCACTGCGTCAGCGGCCCCAGAGAAAATAGCGGATTATCTAAAAATTAAGGTGAATGAGCCTATCCTGAAATCGCTTGATATGTTCTACAACCTGCAGAACAGGCCGGTAGTTTTTGGTACAAATTATTACCATCATGAAGCCTACCGGCTACGTATTGCCCAACCCTGGTGATGTGCCCAATCGAGAGGAATGGACATCAATTTTTGGCGTTTTTTCCACTCGATAAATTTTTAAACTTCGGACCTGTGGAGCAATCATTTTGATCGATCATCATATCCCGGTTGTAAGGCTAGTGAACATCACAAAATCTTTTGGTGATGTGATTGCCGATGATGGCGTCAATTTTGAACTTTTGCCCGGTGAAATTCATGGCTTGTTAGGTGAAAACGGGGCTGGAAAAACAACCTTGATGAATATTTTGTATGGGCTTCACCAACCCGATGCGGGTGAAATTCTCATACGCGGAGAGGTGCACCAGGTTTCTTCACCTCACAAGGCCATCGAATTGGGCATCGGGATGGTTCACCAGCATTTTATGCAGGTTGCAACCATGAGCGTCATTGACAATATCATCTTAGGTTTGAAGGTCGGCAGCGATTTTAAATTGGGCCGTGATGCAGCCCGCAAGCGGCTGCTTGAACTATGTAAACTTTATGGGTTAAACGTTGATCCGGATGCTTTTATCTGGCAACTTTCCATCGGGGATCGGCAGCGGGTTGAAATCCTCAAAGCGCTTTACAGGGATGTGAATATTCTGATCCTGGATGAACCCACCTCTGTCCTTACGCCGCAAGAGACGACTGAGTTATTTTATACGATTCGCAAGCTGGTGGATGCTGGTCTTTCGGTGATTTTTATTACTCACAAATTGGAAGAGGCTACCTCGATTACAAACAGAGTGACGGTTATGCGGGATGGCAAGGTTGTTGCCACAAAAGAGACGAAAAAAACCAGCAAGCCCGAGCTTGCTTATCTAATGGTGGGTCGCGAAGTCTTATTCAGGACAAAAGTTGAAACTCGTGAAAAGAATTCTCACCGTGACGTTCTGCGTGTCAGCAATCTAAAAGTTAAAGGCGACCGTGGAAATATCGCTGTTCAGGGCGTATCTTTTACCGTGCAGAGTGGTGAAATTGTTGGGATCGCAGGCGTAGACGGCAATGGGCAGAGCGAATTGACGCAGGCGCTGACAGGGTTAAGGGAAGTGCTGAGTGGGAATTTCTGGGTTGATGATGTTGAGCTGACCAATGCTTCCCCCTATAAAGTCATCCAGCACGGCGTGGGTCATATACCAGAGGATTTGGCAGATGGGATTGTGAGCGATCTTACTCTGGTTGAAAACTTGATGCTAAATCGTCATTACAAGCCGCCGTATTCGAAAAATGGCTGGATGAATGAGCGTATCATGGAGAGCGAGGCGCGCGAATTGATCCACCAGCATGATATTCGAACGTCGGGTGCGCTTGCCAAGGCCGGGACGCTTTCGGGTGGGAACAAGCAAAAATTGATTGTGGCTCGTGAAATTTCTCGTAATCCGATCTTGCTGATCGCTGTACATCCAACCAGGGGGGTAGATATTGGGGCCGAGGAATATATTCGCAACCTGCTGGTTCAAATGCGAAACCGCCGCGGCGCTGTTTTGCTTGTCTCCACCAAGCTGGATGAGATCATGGACTTGAGCGATCGCATTCTCGTGATGGAAAAAGGCCGCATCATGGGTGAAATGATGCGGGAAGAGGCAAATATTGAAAAAATTGGCCTGCTAATGGCTGGAGCAGAAGGATAATATGGCCGAGAGTATCCGGGAATTGCACCCGAAACCATGGAAACAATGGATTAAACGAATCAGCGATGCTAATTGGATCAGCACTGTTTTGGTCGTGCTGCTGGCATTTTTGGTGGGTGGATTGTTGATTCTGGCCATTGGCGGAGACCCCCTCAGAGCCTACCTGGTGTTAATAAAAGGCAGTTTTGGCAACAGAAATGGTTTCGCTGAAACCATCGTAAAAACGTGCCCTATGCTCCTGGCAGGTTTAAGCGTGGCCATTGCCTTGAGGACGGAATTCTGGAATGTTGGCGCCGAGGGACAGATTTATGCTGGGGCTGTTCTTACTGGACTGGCGAGCATCTACATTCAGGGTATTTCCGCCGTTATCCACCTTCCACTGGCCTTGTTAGCAGGCGCGCTCGGGGGAGGCCTCTGGGCTTTCATTCCGGCCATCCTAAAGGCCAGGCTAAAGGTAAACGAGGTGATTACCACATTGATGATGAACTACATTATGACGTTTATCTTTAGCTTCCTTGTAGATGGCCCGATGCGAGATTGGGTGAGTGGTCTGAACATATCTCCGCAAATCGAAAAAACGACCTGGCTACCGATTCTGTTGGCGAAGACCCGCTTGCACAGTGGTATCTTGATTGCCATCCTGGCTGCCGTCGTTTTGGCTGTTATCCTACGAAAAACAGTTTTGGGGTATCAGATTCGGGCAGTGGGTGGCAATACTCGCGCAGCCCGTTTTGCTGGAATAGCTGTAGAAAATACGATGGTAAAAGCGGTCATTATCAGCGGTATGCTGGCGGGACTGGCTGGCGCAATAGAGATCACCGGAGTGCAGCACCGGCTGATCGCGGGGTTTTCTCCTGGGTATGGCTTTCTGGGCCTTGCAGTAGCTTTGCTTGCCAGCCTTAACCCGATTGGGGTCATTTTCTCCGCTTTACTTTTTGCCGCTTTGCTCAACGGGGCTGACGCTATGCAGAGGTGGGCTTCGGTGCCGATCGCCATGGTCGCGGTAATTCAGGGTTTGGTGATTATCTTTTCTGCTATCAGGTTCTTTTTTAACCGTTCCACCCTTAAACGAAAGGCCGGATCATAATGATTACGCAAGTTTTAACTGCTGCATTTCTTACTGCTTTTCTGGCAGCCGGAATTCGTGTAGCTGTGCCCATATTGATTGCAGCCCTCGGTGAAATGGTCACCCAACGTTCGGGTATTATCAATCTGGGAATTGAGGGAATCTTTATTATTGGTTCCTTCACCGGATTTACTGTTGCTTACTTTACAAAAAGCTTATTTTTAGGATTTCTGTTAGGGGGTATTGCTGGCGGATTATTTGGACTCTTGATGGGAATCGTTTCTGTCCGGTTTTTGGCCAATCAGATCGTTACTGGTCTGGGTTTTTGGATCATGTGCGGTGGACTTGCGAAGTTGCTGGTCAGAACGATCCTGGGGATTGACAAGTATTCTGCCAGCTCTGACTTTAATATCCCCAGACTTGAATCTTTGTCCATCTCTTATCTTTCAAAGATTCCTGTATTGGGCGAGGTTCTTTTTAACCAGAATATAGTAGTCTATCTAACTTTGCTTTCAATTCCCTTGTTTGTCTATTTCTTCAAATATACCCGCATGGGTTTGAATATTGATGCTACCGGAGAGAATCCCCGCGCGGCTGATGCTGCCGGAATCAATGTCGGCCAGGTGCGGATGCTGTCTGTTACTTTCGGCGGCATTTTGGCCGGGTTGGCAGGGGCTTATCTGCCGCTGGCTTTATATGGCGTTTATACCGACGATATGGCAGTAGGACTGGGTTGGATGGCTATCGTGGTCGTTCCTTTTGGAAAATGGAGGCCCTGGGGAATTCTGGCGGGCTCGATGATCTTTGGCGCTGCCAATGCTCTCCAGTTCAGACTCCAGAATATGAATTTTCCTCTGCCGTACCAGTTCCTGTTGATGTTCCCGTATTTTGTTACGCTAATTATGGTGATCCTGTTTTCCAGAGGGCGAAGCAGCCCTTCCGCTCTCACAAAGCCATATTTTCGTTCGGAGCATTAATTTTTTAGCAAGGGTATGAGCCAGCATTCGACTGGTTAAGCCAGATAATTCTTTAGGTCAAGGGGATTTTGTGAATTTCCAAATAGTTGTTCAAAACGAAGAAGGAGGCACAAGAGATGAAAGCAAGAAAATGGGTGTACATTCTCACGGCAATAATTATGATCATGACAATGCTGGCCTCGTGCGCGCAGCAGCCAGCAGCTCCGGCCGAACCCGCCAAACAGGCCGATCAGGCTGAGCAACCGAAAAAAATAAAGATCGCTTGCCTGACAGGGAATATTGACGATAATGGTTGGAATACAGCCGGGTACCGCGGGTGTAAAGCGGCGGCAGATCAGTTTGGCGCTGAAATGGATTCTAACGAAGAAGTTTCGATCCAAACTGCTGAAAAGGTACTGCGCGATTATGCCAGCCAGGGATACGACCTGATTATCTGTCACAGCTCCACCTCGAAAGAAGCCATTTTTAATACTGCCAAGGATTATCCGGAAACCAAGTTTTTATGGACGGATGGTGACGAAGCCTCAGGTAACGTGGCAGTAATCAAGCCTTGGTCCCAAGAAGCCTCTTACCTGGCGGGTATCCTGGCTGGAAAAATGACCAAGTCCAACATCATTGGAGTTGTAGGCGGGATGGATATTCCCAGCACGCACCGCAGTTATTATGGTTTTGAGATGGGCGTCAAAGAGGTAAACCCGGATGCGAAATTGATGGTGGCCTGGATCGGTAATTTTGTAGATATGAAAGCTGGAAAAGAAGCGGCTTTATCGCAGATCGAAGCTGGCGCGGACATCGTCTGGGGGAATGGCGATGGGCAGAATATTGGTGTGTTGCAAGCCGCTGAGGAAAAGAATGTTTATGCAATTGGGGCGGTGACCGACCAATATAATGTGGCGCCAAAAGTGGTTCTCACCAGTGTGGACTGGGGTTTCTTATATGGGATGCCTCTGGTTGTGAAGGATATCGTGGACGGAAAATTTGAGGGCAAGGTGTATGATATCAGTCTTGCCCAGGGGGCTGACCTTTCACCCTATCATGATAATGCAGACAAAATCCCTGATGATGTAAAGAAACTGATCGAAGAAAAACGAAAAGCAATCATCGACGGCACGCTTAAGATCCCCATTGTTGATACCGCTCAGTAATCTGAATTACACAAAATCCAAGAACATCCTTTGACCTAACCGTATGCCCTCCCTCCCCTTTTCAGGGAAGGGAGGGGCACTTTTTAATTATACATCGGCTGCCTGGTGTTTGCGAAGGAACGTATTCATTAGTTACAGTCACGAATTTCCATAGAAAGGGTTGAAAAAAGAGAGAGTTCCAATCACTATTGAAGTTGGCAAACCCAACAGAGAAAGGGACTCTCAATGACAGACGGATCTGTCCAAATCAGTATAACAATAAGGGTAGCAAAAAGGGAACAGAAAATTGAAAGAAAAATCAAAATAGAAGTGACCTTACCCCCAAAAACTGGCCCAGGGGATAAGTGGTAAATCACCAAAAGAAGTGATTATCATGAAAGGACTGAGGTGAGGGAAATGGCAAAAAAGGAGAGTGGCTAAAATAGTGGATCAAGGAAATCCCTCACATGGGCTGGATAGGCAGGGTACAGTTGCTTGTAGAGTTGACGCCTGTTATAGCAGTAGATAAATACACGCAAGGCGCACTCCAGTGCGT
>JABLXC010000027.1 GCA_013178185.1 Anaerolineae bacterium
TTTCCAGCTGTTCAAGTGATAAATCCGAAAGCTGACATACATACCCGAATAATCGGGTTAGGTCTTCTTGAATGGTTTCAAGCTGCGAGACAAGCCTGGTATTCTGCGTTTTGACTGATTTTGTCAGAAAGCATGTGTTCATTGGCGATCCTTTCGAAAAGAGTTACGAGTAGGATAACACCCAGGCTGAGCTACCTCAATCTATTAATTTCGATAGGGTATTTGCCTTGATACCTATCGAAATTGATATATAGATTTTTCCTTCTTCTACTTGCACAATAAGATAATCTCGCCTATAATTTTACTGAACAGATGTTCTAATATAAAACCTCAAATTTTCTACTGTTACCTCACTTGCGCATACGACTCTAGAATGACCAACTCCCACCTATACCATCAACTACAAGGTCCTCTCTGGATAGATGCGTGCTTGTTCAGGGGGGATTTATGCGTTTTCAGCCATTATTTCGGGTCAACTTAGGGGAGGATTTCTTCGATGCCATCCATTGTTGTTATCAATGATGAAGGATCTGTTCTTTACCAAAATGTGGTCGAAGATGTTCAGGATTTGGTAAAGATCATCCGGGATGGCAGTAATATACCTGATTGTGCTTTGGATGATTGCCCAGAAGTGCAGGTTAATGGCTTGATTGTTCTCGCGGGTCAGCCACCGAAACCAAAAAGGAAGGCACCGGCCTTATCAGTACGCCAGATCAGCGTTTTGCAACTACTGGCAAGGGCATGTACGCCAGAACAAATAGCACTGAAACTAGGGTTGACCGAATCGACAATTCGATTACACATCAGTGCTTTGAAAAAGAAATTTGGGACAGATAGCCGTGACCAGATGATGGCGATGGCGGGTCAATTAGGTTTATGCGATCCTTTTGAAACAAGCCCGGTCCATGATCAGCAGGAGGATCAGGCACGGTCGAGATGATCTGATGAAGTGAAGGGGGATTCGTTGTCAGATTGAAGAAAATATTATATGATTAGAGGCGAACATATTTTTCATATTCCACATCGAAATCCTTGAAAAGTAAAGCCACATGTCCAACTTTCCGGCCTGGTTTAACAGAGCGTACAAACGATGGAGCCGATCCCAGGCGGGTGAGGAAGATTTCATAGCCTTTTGCGATTTGTTAGGCTATCCACCTTCCAAGGTATTGGGTTGGTTACATGGTGAGTTTTTGCCTGAAGGTCCAGAAATTCTGAGTATTGCGGGGACACTCGGAACAGAGGTTTATTCAACCCTTGGTCTTCCTGCAGTGGATCCTGAATTAATGAAGATTTATCATGCCTTCTCTCATTTACATGGTGAGTTTCGAAGTCGTCTGGCTCAGGCACTTTGGGAAGCAGAGAATGAAATGAAAGAGAAGGGTATCTCAGCTAGTTCGCCGGTTGCAGGGGGAATACTCAGTGCTGCATTTACCAAATGGGGTATTGCGCCAAACCCAGAGCAATAATCCCGATTTTCTTAGCTTATTTGATTAGCAACTATCAATAATGAGTATATAATTTCTTTATACTCATTCTTTTGATTTAAAAGAAGGTATTATGGACGACTTTCCACAAGTACTAACGATTGAAGAAGCATCAAAATACCTTCGCATCCCTCTCTCCACACTTTATAAACTTGCGCAGGATGGAAAAATACCATGCCAAAAAGTTGGAAGGCATTGGCGATTTAGAAAAGAAAGAATAGATAACTGGTTGGATGATACGATAGCCAAATCAAAAAAACAAACCCCGATTGACGACGAGGAGCAACATGGATGCTGAATTAGTCGAAAGACTTGCAAAGTTAAGATTAATCATTGGGTATCTTGGGGAACGGGAACAGTTCGGTTGGTGGCAGAGTTCATTTTTTACACAAGGAAGCAATGCTTTCCTTTCTCCGCTTTTTAGCCGAACACAAACTTTGGCCCAATGTAATGGCGTGACACACGCTGCAGCTCTAGTGCACGACGAGCGGATTGGCATTGGTCATGTTTATCATCTTTTTCGACTGCCAGAAGAGATTGAGCAAGGAATCCACCGATCGCTCCAGGAGCCAGCTTTATACCAATCAGTTCAAAAGAATATTACCAAATCAGAAACAGCTTTGGATTCCTTGCGAAAGTTAGTTGGTTCTCAATTACCAATTGAGATCGGTCCAATCCGAGTTGGAAACATTGTAGCGCTGCGCGACTTAAATTCCTGGCAAAAAGTAGCCGGTGCATACTTGTATGGTTTTGAAAATAAAACCGTAGTTTGTCCATATTTTTCAGATGTCCTATGATCAATGAAAAGTACACTACAAAACTAGGTTCTGGACAGGGAATCATTGAAGAGACTTTTGCACTACTCAATTTATGGTCTCCAGGAATGAATGGATCTGACCTCTATAAGGTGGCACTTGGATCGGGATTGTTCCCTAACATTTCAGCGCGACGTTTAAAGAATCTAATTTTTGAAGGCTTTGCCCCCCGTTATTTATGCCAGGATGCTCAACCATTGAAGAATATCAAAGCATTGCAGAATGGGTTATCGAATAAAGAAATTAATCAAATTTTATATTTATATACCTGCAGAAATCATAAAATTCTTCACGATTTTGTTAAAGAAATCTATTGGGCTACATATTCATCGGGTCAAAATTTTTTGTCAATTGATGAGGCACGGAATTTTGTTATTCGGGCTAATCAAGATGGGAAAACGAGCAGACCATGGGGCGCCAGTATGATACAACGAGTTCCCATTTATTTAGTCGGCACATGTTCTGATTTTGGGTTACTGGAAAACAAGAAAAATTCAATTCGAAAAATCCTGCCTTTCAGAATCGAACCAAAAGTATCGATTTTCTTGTCCTATGATCTCCATTTCTCCGGCCACGGCGATAATAGTGTGCTAAGTCATCCAGATTGGGGATTATTTGGTATGGACCGCAGTGATGTATTGAATGAAATGAAACAGCTAGCCTTAAAAGGTTGGTTTATTATTCAATCCGCTGGAGATGTGACTCGTATAGGCTGGCAATATCAGAGTATGGAGGAAGTAATTGATGCCCTCAATAAGAGATAACTTTGACGAATTGATAGAACGAGTTCGATCTGGTCGAGAATTAGGACACGCCAGTTTTGAACCGATCTATTATTTGATTTTCCATCCCAAGGAAATTTTGGATGTGAAGAGGAGTCTGCCAGCCTGGATCGCGAAACTGCGTAATGATGGTTGGGAGGTTGAGCAATTTTCAATCGCCCAGGAAATTCGATCTATATTTGATAGTTCGCCAATGATGAAGATTTGGCTGACCGCAGATAAAAAATCGCCCCTCCAGTGGGATAAAGCCAATCAATCTTTAGCCAATGCCATTACAAATGGCTCGTTAAAAAGTAGATTAGAGGCTAAGCTGGAACAGGTGAAAGGGAAAAAGAGTACGATTATTCTTGTCACAGATCTCGAAGCGCTTCATCCTTATACTCGCATTGGTGCGATTGAGAGTCAACTGTACGGGAAATTCTATGTGCCTACCGTGTTTTTTTACCCGGGTGAACGCACTGGAAAGACGCGATTGAAATTCCTGGGTTTTTATCCAGAAGATGGCAATTATCGCTCCGTTCATATCGGCGGCTAAAAAGGAGTATCAGGGGCTATGCAGATCAAAACATTATTTGACCCATCGAAAGACATCTACCGCAATATCGAAAAGGTGATTACCTATAACGCTTCGCAAGAAGTTCGCCTAAAAGCGGAAATCACCGAATACATTGTTACTGAAAGCATTGAAGATCAGTTCGAACGGTTGCTGACCAAAATGCAACAGGCAATGGATAGCGGCGGCGAGAATGAGGTAGGGGTCTGGGTTTCTGGCTTCTATGGTTCTGGTAAGTCGTCCTTCACGAAATATCTTGGCTTAGCATTGGACCAGAACGTGCAAATTGAGGGGACGCGGTTCTTGAAATATTTACAAGACCGCATGAACAAGCCACAGACGCGAGCGTTGTTATCCACGGTAGCTAACCGCTTTCCGGCCGCGGTTGTCCTTCTCGATCTGGCAAGTGAAATGCTGGCCGGCGCAACGATGGAGGAGGTCTCAACCGTTCTGTATTATAAAGTTCTGCAATGGGCTGGCTATTCGCGAAATTTAAAGGTGGCAGCATTTGAAAGACGGTTGAAAAGAGACAACCGGTATGAGGAGTTCACAAGCCGGATTCAAAACGAACTTGGTGTATCCTGGAAAGAAGTTCAAAACGATCCTTTAGTGATAGACAGCTTGATTCCCGAAATCGCACATGACTTTTATCCCCAGTTATTCAAAACGGCCAGTGCCTTTAATACCGAAACCACCGATTTCGTCCGTTTTGAAAATGAACGCGTCAAAGAAATGATCGATATCGTTCGAGAGGCGACTGGAAAAGAATACATAGTATTTATCATTGATGAGGTAGGTCAATATGTCAGCGCACGTCCAAATCTGATCTTAAATCTGGATGGGCTGGCAAAAAACCTGAAAAATATCGGCAACGGTAAAGTGTGGATCCTCGGAACTGCACAACAAACCCTTACCGAAGATGATCCACGCGCATCTTTGAACTCACCCGAATTGTATAAACTCAAGGATCGTTTTCCAATCCAGATCGACCTTGAATCCAGCGATATCCGCGAAATTTGCTACCGCCGTTTATTGGGTAAATCACCGGATGGGGAAAAAGCCCTTGGCGCAATCTTCGAAAAACATGGTCAGGAATTAAGATTTAATACCAAACTCGAAGATGCCAAGTATTACGACGCAGACTTCGATAAAGTTACCTTCACCAATCTCTACCCATTCCTACCGGCTCACTTTGATATCTTGCTGCACCTATTAGGCGCCCTGGCGAAATCTACAGGCGGAATTGGACTTCGCTCCGCCATTAAAGTGATCCAGGATATCCTGATCGAAGGTCCAGATGGCCAACCGCCTGTCGCGAACCAACCAATCGGTTGGCTGGCCACGACGGTTACATTGTATGATGCACTTGAAAAAGACATTCGCCGGGCCGCTCCATCCATTCATAAAGCGGTTGCAAAGGCCCTCATTCGCTTCCCCGATTCGGCAATTCATCAGGAAATCGCCAAGACTGTAGCGATCCTTCAAATATTGGGGAACATGCCAGTAACGGTACAAAACATTGCCAGCCTGACTCATCCCAGGGTTGATGCAGCATCCCGTCATGATGAGGTCGAATCGGCTGTCAAGGATCTCATCTCTGATGGATTTGTTCCTTTTGGTGAAAAAGATGGGAATCTGTGCTTTTTCAGCGAAAAGATTAATGATATCGATCAGGAACGGGCGCAAATTCCCTTACGTTCGATTGAAACCCGGCGGATTCAAAATGAGGGGTTGCGAGAGGTGTTCAGCCCACTTCCCTCTGTCCGGCTGCACAACACTCTCTCCGTAACCTCCGGGTTGAAATCATCTACCGGGTCTATCCTGACGAATCTTGCCGGCGAGAAGGAAACGATTCAAACCGTGGTGGAATTAGTCGCTCCTGAGGATTATGAGGGAGCCCGTACCCGCCTGGTTGAGGAATCTCGTCAGCGTAGTTCGCAATACACGATCTATTTATTGGGAAGAACGGTCAACGAGATCAACGATCTGGTATCCGAAATTTATAGAAGCCGTGAAATTGTTCAACGATATCGCAATGACCCAGATCAGGAAGTGAAAGAGTATTGTTCAGCCCAGACCGACCGCGCCAATGTTTTAAGCGGTGACCTGGAGCATTTGTTGAAAAACTGCTTAAGCCAGGGATCCTTTATCTTCCGCGGTCAGGTAACGGCAGCAGACAGCCTGGATCATGACCTGGTTGAAGCGGCGAAAAAGCATTTAAGCACAGTGGCCGAACAAGTCTTTGATCGCTACAATGAGGCGCCCGTCAGAGCAGATACGAATATTGCCGAAAAATTCCTGAAAGCCGGCAATTTAAAAGCAATCGACTCCAACATCGATCCGCTCTCTCTCGTCCAGGTGGTGGGTGGAACGCCTCGCATCAATACCAATCATAAAGCTCTGATCAGCATTCGAGACTTCATCGACCGCAATGGCTCAGTGGATGGGAAACGTCTGACCGATTATTTTACCGATGCGCCTTTTGGCTGGTCTCCAGATACCTTACGCTACCTGGTGGCAGCATTACTGGTCAACGGAGAAATCAAGCTTAAAATCTCCGGGCGGGAAATTAAAGTCAATGGTCAACAGGCAATCGAAGGCCTGCGCACCAATAATTCATTCAAAACAGTGGGGATTTCACTTCGCGATGGACAGCTTCCACTCGAGGTGCTTGCACGCGCGGCACAACGCCTGACCGATCTGACCGGTGAACCGACCATACCGCTGGAACAGGAAATCAGCAAATCGGCAGCAAGGCACTTCCCACAATTACAGTTGAAATACGGCCCACTGGTATCAAAGCTGGAGAACCTGGGGCTGCCCGGTGTGGAGCGCATTCGTGAGCTCAATAAGGATCTGGCGGAGATTTTAGAAACGGATGCCTCGGATGTCCCGCAGCGATTGGGAAGCGAAGAATCCTCACTCTTTACGAGCCTCAAATGGGCAGCAGATGTAACCCTGGCGCTCAAAAACGGGCTGGAGGTGACCATTCGCGACCTGCGTGAGCATTGGAAGGAGATCAGAGCGCTGCCAGATTCAGGAATACCAGGTCAGCTTAGAAACGATGTTGAGGAATCGCTTGCCCAAATTGGTGAACGTCTGGGGCAGGAGAATTTCTATCAGCACAGCGCCGACCTGAGCTCTGCATTGACCTCAATCAAGAATCATTTGCGGGATGCGATTGATCAGATGATGGATGCGCAAAAAAACACGATAAAGATCGCCAAACAAGACCTTCCCGGGTTGTTTGAATGGAATGAATTGACGCACGAAGAACAATCGCAGATTCTTGCCCAATTGGAAGCATTGGCAATTGATGTGACCAAAGACCTGGCCGGGTTGAAGCAGCTCCTGGGTCAGGAATATACCATCCAGTCACGCGTCAGTGATATCCGAAAAAGAATCGAAGAGGTCGGGCATGAACGTCAATTAGCACGTTTGAAAGAAGAGAAGGAACAGGCTGCTCGTGAGGGACGCAGTCGGATTACCCGATCTTTGAATATTCCTACCCGGGTGACCAGCAGCAGTCAATTGGATGCCTTGATTCAACAGCTTCAGACCCTGAAGACCGAATTGGCACTCTACAATGACATCGAAGTAACCATAGAACTTAAGGACTGATCCATTATGGCATTTGATCAAACCACCCGCAACCGTCTGGCCCGTTTCGTCAGCGATGCCCGCGCTCTTCTGACTGAAGAGTTTACCCGCCAGTTGCAGAATGAGTACGGCCTTGACCCGGCCCGTGGAGATGTGACGCCGATCGACAGGCTGACCGCTTTAGATGACCGCCGGCGCGAGACGGCGAAGATATTGCGTGAAACCCTGGAATACTATCTGGCATCCCTCACCCCAACCCTCTCCCAGAGGGAGAGGGAAGATAACCGGGTGACCTTGGATCGCATCGTGCGCGAGCAGGCGTTTACCGTCCTCAACCGGTTGTGCGCGTTGCGCATGTCCGAAGCGCGCGGGCTGGTTTTAGAATCGGTCGCCAAAGGATACCAGTCGAAGGGCTTTCAACTGTATGCCCGCCTGGCGGGCAGCGCCCTGGGAGAAACCGGCGAAGCCTACCGGATGTATCTCTTCAGTTTGATGGATGAATTTGCTGTAGACCTGCCGGTGCTGTTTGACCGTTTCAGCCCGCAGGGACGGCTCTTCCCCCGCGAGGCCACTCTGATAAAGCTCCTGGAGTTGATTAACGACCCGGAGATTGATGCGCTGTGGGCCGAAGACGAGACCATCGGCTGGATCTACCAGTACTTCAACAGCAAGGAAGAGCGTAAAGCCATGCGCGAAGCCTCACAGGCGCCGCGCAACAGCCGCGAGCTGGCGGTGCGCAACCAGTTTTTCACCCCGCGCTATGTGGTGGAATTCCTCACCGACAACACCCTGGGGCGCATCTGGTACGAGATGACCAAAGGCGAGACGGCGCTCAAAGATACCTGCCGCTACCTGGTGCGGCGCAAACATACATTTTTCCTGGAAGAGGGTCAGGAAGCTCCTGAACCGTTCCTGCCAGAACAGCGGCATGAAACCGACCCTGACCTTGCCCACGAAATGTGGTTACCCCCCAACGATCAGATCACCGACCTGAATACCATTTTCCTCTATGGGTTAACCGCCGGGGGGTACGATTACGCCCGAAAACAATGGGGAATCGAATGCGGAGACCTGGCCAACGAGAAATTGAAGCAGTATCACGAAACCGGGAAATGGGAAGGAACGTTCGATGAATTACGCTGCTGCCTGTTCTTTGAACAGCGCAGGTATCACCATTTTGGCGAGGGTCCAAAAGGGGACGATGCCAAAGCCATTCTGGATCTTTACCAGGCGATTTGTGAGCGCTGGAACTTTGAAGTCGAATACATTCCCCACCGCCCGCTGAAAGACCCGCGCGAGATCAAGATGCTCGACCCGGCCTGCGGTTCGATGCACTTTGGCCTGTATGCCTTCGACCTGTTTGAGCAGATTTACACCGAAGCCTGGGAGCTGGAAGACCGCCTGGGAGCAGATGCCCTGCGGCGCCTGGCGGACCTGGAGCCGTTGCACAAAACCTACCCGGATAAAGAAACTTACCTGAAAGACGTGCCGCGCCTGATCATCGAGCGCAACATCCACGGCGTGGATATTGACCCGCGCGCGGTGCAAATCGCCGGGCTGAGCCTGTGGCTGCGTGCCCAGAAAAGCTGGCAGGCGCAGGGGCTGCGCCCCGGCGAACGGCCGCAGATCCGTAAATCGAACGTGGTGTGCGCCGAACCCATGCCCGGCGACCGCCAGATGCTGGAAGAATTTTTGGAGACGCTGCGCGGCGAGAAATTGGAAGCCTTGATGCGCAAAGCCTGGCACGTGCCCGCCGACCAGAAAGTGCGCGCCACGCCGCAGATGGCGGATGCCCTGGCGAAACTGGTGCGCACCGTCTGGCAGGAAATGGAACTGGCGGGCGAAGCCGGCAGCCTGTTGAAAATTGAAGAGACCCTGCGCGAAGCGATTGCCACAGCTCGTAAGGAATCCGAGGAAAAATCACCGCTCTTCCGTGTTTTGGAATATGGGTTGAATGAACCCCCGAAAGAGAAGTATGTGCAGGTGGTAGCGGGTGAAGACCAGGATTTCTTCGATCGGTCTGAAGTGCTAGTGCTGGCTGCGCTTAAAGATTACGCAGAACAAGCGGTAAACGGCGAGAGTTACCAGCGTCGTTTATTTGCTGGGGATGCTATCCAAGGTTTTGATTTTATTGATCTTTGTAGAAAATCATTTGATGTAGTATTGATGAACCCACCATTTGGCGCATCCAGTTTAGGCAGTAAAGATTACATAACAAATGAATACCCCCGTACAAAAAATGATTTATATTCAGCTTTTGTTGAACGGGGTTTAAACTCAATTGGACATCGTGGCAGATTGGGTGCAATTTCCAGCCGTACGGGTTTTTTTCTAAAATCGTTTCAAATATGGCGTGAAGAAATTCTATTAAAGGAAGCACGTGTAATGGTCATGACTGATCTTGGTTATGGTGTCTTGGATACTGCAATGGTGGAGACGGCCGCATATGTACTTCAAAGGGGTACCCTTTGATAATTATGTCCAGAGTACCTCTAAACGACTTTCCTCATAAAAGGGCCAAACGGTATATGCGAGTAATTCCTTTTCTATCAAGCAGCAAATTAGGAAGAACAATAAATGAAAAATAGAAATTCTGCCTTCTTTAGATTGATTACCACTCCTGTTCATACAAAGGGAGACGAGCTTCTAATTAAGATCTCAGAGCTAAACCAAGGCAGAAAAACAGATGATGTTTTTCTGTCCGATCCGAATTATTTCTCTGCCGTGCCTGGTTCACCATTTGCTTATTGGATAGATATTAATGTTTATACCTTATTTAAATCTTGCCCAAAATTCCCTGACTTGAGTATTGTATGTCGGCAAGGATTAATTAGTGCTGATGACACTCGGTTCCTTCGTTTAGTATGGGAAGCACCCTTTATAAGAGCGACATCTAAACTGGATACGACATCAAGAAGCCAATGGGCATTTTTTGCAAAAGGTGGAGAGTATTCAAAATATTACAGTGATGTTCATTTACTAGTAAATTGCAGTGAAGATTTTATAGAAATAATTGAGAATGCAAATAAGAAATACCCATACTTACAAGGTACTGCAAAAGGCATCCTACATGCAGATAAAGAAATCTTTTTCCGCCCAGGATTGACCTGGCCTCGTCGCACAAATCGGTTTAGTGTACGATGTTTACCCTCAAATGGGATTTTCGCCGATAAAGGACCGGCAGCTTTTTCCCCAACTGATAATCCTGAAGATTTACTTGCGTTATTGGCAATAATGAATTCATCTTCTTTCCATAATTTAGTAAGAATTATGGTCGCTGGGACAGAACTCGCTCAATCGTTTGAAGTTGGTTTGATCCAACAAATCCCTATCCCTTTGAACCTTTCAACCGCGAAATATGAACTTGCTCAATATGCTTATCAAGCGTTTGAAATTACACGCCAACCTTATTTGGATGATGAGACAACAAATATATTTTGCTTTCCGGGATTAATTAGAACAGTTCATATTGGGAGTTCACTTAATGACCAAATGAAAGTTATACAGCAACAAGAAAATGAAGCCAGAACAAAATTGTTGAAATTACAACAGCGAATAAATACGCTTGTTGAAGATCTTTATGGGATTCCAAACCTTAGTGGGGATGGCGGAATTATAAATGACCCAAGTGACGAAAATGCCGATGGAGAAAGCGAAACAACCTTCTCTGCATCTAAACCCACTTCATTGGTTTCTGATTTGGTGATGTGGTGTATCGGAGTAGCTTTTGGACGATGGGATGTTCGTCTTTCACATAATAAAGAGCTATTACCAAAAATCCCGGGGCCATTTGATCCATTGCCTGAATTATCTCCAGGTATGTTGCAAACAATAGAGAATAAAAACATATCATCTAGGAATGGACCTAAAGAATACCCTTTGCGGATTCCATGGTTAGGTATCTTAGTGGATGATAAAGGACATGTTGATGATATTGAACAGCGAATTAGAGAGGTCTTGCTATATGTTTGGCAGAAAAATCATGAATCTATTGAACAAGAAATTTGTCAATTTTTAGAAGTTCGTTCATTACGTCTGTTTATTCAAAAACCAAATTTGTTCTTTGCATTCCATTTAAAACGTTATTCCAAAAGCCGCCGGGCTGCGCCCATCTACTGGCCGCTGTCCACGCCGTCCTGCTCCTATACCCTTTGGCTATACTATCATCGTCTGAATGATCAAACACTCTATACCTGTGTGAACGACTTTGTCGATCCCAAGCTCAAGCAGGTATCCGAAGAGGCTGCCCACCTGCGCCTGAAGAAGGGCCGCAGCGCGGCGGATGAAAAAGAGCTGGAGCGCCTGACGGATTTCGAGCGCGAACTGAGAGATTTCCGTGAGGAATTGCTGCGCGTGGCAAAATTCTGGAAACCGAATCTCAACGACGGCGTCGAAATCACCGCTGCGCCGTTGTGGAAGCTCTTCCAGCACAAACCCTGGCAGAAGCGCCTGAAAGAAACCTGGCAAAAGATGGAAGCCGGCGAATATGACTGGGCGCACCTGGCTTACTCCATCTGGCCCGAACGCGTGCGCGAAAAGTGCAAGACCGATAAATCGCTGGCGATTGCGCACGATTTAGAAGAATTGTATGTAGAGCCGCCGGCATCCGCTAAAAAGAAAAAAGCCAAAAAGCCAGTAATTGATGAAGAGACAGAGGGTTGGTTCAGTGAAGATTAAAAACTTCATCCAGAATGAAATCCTTTTACCGCGCCTCAAACAAAATGGGGTGTTGGTTGTGTATGACCCTGACCAACGTTATCGCGAGTTGTGTTTGGAGCTGAATTCGGAAAAACTGTGCGTCATCGATGCCTCCGAAAGCAGCATCACCAGCCGCTTTGCCGCACTGGAAGCACTCAATGAGTTTGGCCAACCCAACCCATCCCTTGAGGGTATTCTGGTGTACGTTCCCGCCAAGCCGCCGATTACAGACGAAGAAAAACAACGCGACCCCTTTGCCATTTACGGCGCTTGCGGCTCTGTATTTCCAGAGGGCGATGGAGATGAATTCTTAAGTCTTTGCCTGAAAGCACGCCCAGATTATGCTACGGAAATCCGCCGGATTTTTAAGGACAATCCCAATCCCGGTTTTGCGGTCATTGATGCTGTTGGCGGGGGAGCCGGCTGGCCGAACCTGCAGGCGATGTTGAAAGTTGAATCCGCTCGCGATATATTGTTCGCCCTGCTAACCCCCTCCGAGGCACAAAAAGAGGCGCTCAAAGCCCAAACCGGCTGGGTATCCGAAGCCACAGCTTTATTCCAGAGCGCTCTGGGGCTGAACCTGAAAACTAAAATCAAATCTTGGACCGCAGTTGCCGATGAATTGTGGCGATTCCTGCTGTTCAGCGAATTCGTTTTTGATCTGCCAGGTGACCTGCCGGCAGCCCTGACGGCTGTGCCTTGTGCCCCGCACGAAGCGCGTCACCTGGTGGAAGATCTGTGCGACCGGTTACGCAATGATCGGCGCACCCAGGCTTTTTACATAGAACGCGCCGAGGGAATTGAAAAAGAGTTAAACCTGCCAGCCATATGCGAGAAAATTGATGATTTCGGTGTTCGAGACACCTTCCCATTTGAAGAGCGAGCCTGCTTCAACCAGGCAGTCGATGCGTTGAGACGCGATAATGTCGACAGACTGCGCAGTGTTCTCAACCGCCATGAACAAACGGTCTGGGTCAGCCGGGGTGAAAATCAAGCGCAGTGGGCGTTACTCCATTCGGCTGCCAGCCTGGCCCAGGCCTGCGAAGACATTGACCGCTAGCTATCCGAGCACACCCGTACAATGGATGCTTTGTTGGACTTTTACACCAGCACTATCCGCGAAGTAGATCGCCTCCAGCGTGAATTTGAACAGGCTGCTGGAGATTTCCTCGATTCGGGCGGCGCTTCAATAGAGGTGATCAATCAATCGCGCTCAACGTACCGTAAGTTAATGAATAAGATCCATGGAGTTTTCATACGCCATATCGAAAAATCCGGCTGGCCGATAACGGGACGCTTATCAAATGCGGATGTATTTGATAAATTGGTCGCACCGAAATTGCTTGAAAGCGGTCGGCGCGTGGCTTATCTTTTGATCGACGCCATGCGCTATGAGCTCGGTGTTGAGTTAGCAAAGCACTTGAACGAAGCCGGGCAAATTGATGTTCAGATGGCTTGCGCTCAGATGCCTACGGTCACACCCGTAGGGATGGCGACACTGTTACCCGGGGCCGGTCAAAACCTGAAAATCGCGAATAAGGATAATCAGTTGTTGGTCGTTTTCGATGACCAGCCCTTAGCCACCGTCACGCAACGCATGGATGTGCTGCGTAAAAAGTACGGGCAGCGTTTTGCAGAAATGGAACTGGTCCGGTTTGTCCGTGATCATCCCAAAATTGAGAGCACCGTAGAACTTCTGGTCATTCGTAGTAATGATATGGATAATGATTTTGAGGCCAATCCAGAAGCAGCCCCTGGCTTGATCAGTCGTACCTTCCAGAAAATCCGGTCGGCTATTTATAAATTGCGAGATTTGGGATTTCAAGATGTCATCATTGCCACCGATCATGGCTTTTTCCTGAATACAGCCATTGAACCAGGCGATGTGTGCGTGAAACCATCCGGGAAATGGATCAATGTCCATGAGCGAATTCTCCTCGGTGATGGGGTAGGCGATGCAGCTAACCTGGTTCTTCCCGCTGAAATGTTAGGGATTCAGGGGGATTATAGCCAGGTCGCAATTCCACGAGCATTGATAGCGTATCGCGCCGGGCAATGGTATTTCCACGGCGGGCTTTCTCTTCAAGAAGCGATTGTGCCCGCCATCGCAGTAAAGATTCGCGCCGCAGAGACTGGAATTGGCAGCAAACTATCCGTGTTGTTAAACTACAAGCGCGGTTCCAAAAAGATCACCACCCGATTACCAGTGATTGAAGTTGAAGCCGGAGCTTCGGATCTCTTTGCCCAGGAAACAGACTTGTTGATTGAAGCGTATGATGCAAAGGGGCATGTTGTCGGCGAAGCGAGGCCTGGGGGGCCTGTGAACCCGGCGACCCGAATCATAACGTTAAAACCAGGGGACACCATTCCAATTACACTAAAAATGGATATGGATTTTGAAGGCAAATTTGTTGTAAAAGCGCTCGACCCCATTACGCAAACCGCCCTGGGAAAACCTCTCGAATTAGAAACGGACTATACGGTGTAATTATGGATGCTTTAGACGAGAAACTGCTTGGAGTATTTGAAGGAAAAGTTGTCCGCAAGGACTTGGTACATCGTATTAAAAAGGGCACGAATGTCCCAACATTTGTTTTGGAATTTCTATTGGCGCGGTACTGCGCCAGTGAAGATCCCAAAGAAATCCAGGAGGGATTGGAAGCTGTCCTGGCAACCCTTCAGGACAACTATGTGCGCGCCGACGAAGCGAACGCTGCCCAATCGAAGGTAGCAACCAAGGGAAAACACCGCTTCATCGATAAGGTCCATGTCAACTACATTGAAAAAGAGAAACGCCATTGGGCTGCCCTTGAAAACTTTAATTCGCAGCGGGTGGCTATCAATGAAAAGTTTTACCGCGATAACGATCGTTTGTTAGAAGGTGGTATTTGGGCTGAAATCACCATCGGATACAACGAAATCGAAGATGATGATTACACGTTCTATGTTGAAGATCTGCGGCCAATTCAATTGAGCCGGTTTGATTTCGATGGGTATGCTGCCGGTCGAAGCAAGTTTTCGCGAGATGAATGGTTGGATATCGTATTGCGCTCAGTCGGATTAGAGCCAACGAAGCTCTCTACGCGGCTGAAATTTCACTTTATACTCCGTTTGTCTTGTTTAGTGGAACCTAACTACAATTTTATCGAGCTAGGTCCTAGAGGAACTGGAAAATCGTACTTCTTTAGCGAATTTTCTCCCTATTCGACGCTGGTCAGCGGCGGACAGGCTACAACCCCAATTTTGTTCTACAACAATGCCCGAAAACGAACGGGCCTGGTTGGTTTCTGGGATGTTGTTGCTTTTGATGAGGTTGCCGGCATTCAAATCAAAGACCCCACAACCATCCAGATTATGAAAGATTTCATGGCAAACGGACGGTTTTCACGTGGAGCCGAAGTGATTGCGGACGCGAGCCTTGCATTCAATGGAAATATCGATCATTCCATCGAACAATTAGTTAATTCAACCGAACATGATCTCTTCATTCCCATGCCAAGGGAGTTTGATCTGGCAATATTGGATCGGTTTGCTGCCTATTTACCCGGTTGGGAAATGCCCAAAAACAGCAGTGATTTTTTGACAGGAAATTATGGCTTCATTACGGATTACCTGGCAGAAGCATTTCATCATCAATTCTCTCACACCAATCGGTACGAGGAAGTCAACAAGCGAATTCGATTGGGACAGAACGTCGAAGGTCGCGATGAAAAGGGCATCAAAAAGACTGTATGTGCTTTTCTAAAAATACTGCATCCCGATGGTCCACCTAGCGATTCGGAATTTGACGAATATGTAGCTTATGCAGTTGAAGCCAGGCGGCGTGTAAAAGAACAAATGAACAAACGCAAACCGGATGATGAGTTTGCACGGATTAACCTTTCTTATTTTGCTTCAGATGGAAAAGAAGTCGTGGTTTTTTGTCCGGAATCGCGTAACGCAACTGCTACACAGCATCCATTCCGGCATTCATTGAATTCAGGAACAAAAGAGGATCCGGAAGCAAAAACGAGGAAAGCTCAAACTCGAACTGTGGTCGAGCAACCTTCAGAAGTGGCAGTAATGGTTCAACCAGAAATTGTTTCACCGAAAGAGTTAGAACTTAGTGAAAAGCATTACACAATTTTTTATGGTGATACTGGCTATAGCTATGAGACCATTTTTGGCCCCTACTTTACAGGTGCAAAGAGTATCGAGATTGAAGATCCCTACATTCGTATGCCGCACCAGATTCAGAATTTTGTTCGGTTTTGCGAAACTGTAGTCAAATTCTCAAGCATCAAACGCATCGAATTAATCACCGGTTATGACGATGATACTCAGAAGTTGGACATTGAACAAAAATTAGGCGACCTGAAGCAAAGCCTGCTTGAAGTTGATATTGTTTTCGACTTTGACTTCAATCCGAACCTTCACGATCGTGAAATTCGGATGGATAACGGCTGGGTGATAAAAATTGGCCGAGGCTTGGATTTCTACCAGAAACCACAAAGCTGGAATGAGATCGGCGCCAATGATCTGTCATTGAGGAAATGCTTGGAAACGAAGGTGGATATATACAAGGTTTAATTCACGGATATCTAAGAAAGAGAAAATGAATCTGTTAGTCATCTCAAATCAATACTATTGAATGGCTAATGGAAGCAAAGCAAGGGAAAAATATGCCCATTGGTGGAACCCCTGTCCCAAAGCGAGAAATCATAGAATTAGTCATCCGGAATATTCCTGGCGACCAAATTCGAGAAATGTTAAATATCCAGGCTGAAACCGACTTAAGGCGTAGGCTTGATGATTTCTCAAAAAATCAATTAGTGGAGGTTCTACAATCTACAGAAAATGGACATAATGCTCTTGAAGATACAAAAGCGAACTATCCATTATCTTCAAGCCCAACACTTTATCTGGTGTCGGTTAACTCCTGGCCAGATTTTCAGCACCTTCTTGAGACGACTACTGAACTTGCAGAACAGATGCAAGAGGAAGCGATTCGATTTGGTTTGGATCGAACAGTAAGGTCAGTTTACATCATTACTCCTGCGAGAGAGTTTGTTACACAAATACCATTTCAAGAGATTCCTCTCGTTTATGAAAAGAAAATTGAATATGTGGTTTCTGATCCGGAGTCGGAGGACTTTGGAGAAGTTAATGTTATTTACAGTCTTGAAAAAGCAATTATCTGGTATAGCAGAGAGTTTAGGCATGCCCTTTTATTATGTGCGGATTTCCAAGCGGTTAAACCAATTCTGTATTATTGTAGAACATTGTTAGACATTGGTTGGCAGCTTCCATATCTTTCCGAGGAAATGCTAGATCGTTTAGCAGAAGGAGCAAATCCAAGGACGGCCTCCTTTTCACGAATTGACGATGATCCAATCGGTAATTTTGATGCCCAGTCTCTCACAATTTCAGATCCTTCTTTAGGAGAACTAAGATCCTATCGATCTCTTTCCGATGATCCCTCCCGACAGCAAACTTTTGGTTTTTATTCAAGTCATCCCGATTTAGTCCAAGGTGGAATGGGAATATCACGCCAATACGGCCGTATATGGACGCCAACACACTTACGAAAAGATTCCCTATTAGCCCTCTCTATCAACTTAATCCAGAAAACAGAACAGGAACTAAATAGGGAGGCTGATATTAATCCGAATGGGTTCATAGCGTACTATCGACATGTGCCTGTAACCCTTGGTAGAAAAAAACTAAAAATTCAACAACGGTATTATTTCGAGGAATTGATAAAAGCGATAATTGGAGCTCGAAGGTCACGTAGTTCAGAATTTCAATTCGATCCTGTTTTCGTTAGGAACCTGGTTGAACAATATCATTTCCTTGACATTGTTCCAGCACTAAATATTCACTGTGAAAATTGCGGGGATAATATCGCTCGCTGTTCAATTTGTAATTCTCCTCTAACCCCTATTGTTGTAGATCACCAGCTCATTTTTCAATGCTCCACCCATCCTAATGAGCATCAATATCAAGATAATGAGTTGTTCCCCTGCGACTGTGGAGCCAATATTGAGCTGACATTTTCGGCAGATATCAGGATTCTTCCCGGGGTACAACTTCTAAAAGCAATCCACAGGTTTTTAGGCGTAATAGAGAATCAACAATTCGATGGTAGTTTTATTATCATTGGACATGTTTTAAGATTGCTCCCAAGAAATAGAGTGGCAATCAACGAATATCATCTATCCGAATTCCAAATGTGGCAAACTAGGGCACATATTCACCAACGGAATATTTCTGATGAAAGAAAAAAACAATATAGTCAGATACTTTGGCGCATAAAAGAAAAGTGCGCCCGAAACAATCGTCACTCCAGTAATGAAATTTGCAGTGGTTGCATGCGAGAAGTAATAACCACGGCCAGGATAAAAACAGGTAATGATCTATGTCTTTCCAGATTGTTCGGATATGCTGTTGATGAGGAGTTTGACGGCGTTCATCATGGCCATGAGATAGCTGATATTCAATATCCAGATGTATGGATAAACACTGGAGAAGAAAAACGAATAGGGATCCACCTAAAAAGCAGAGAGAGATCAAAAGTTCGCGGTCTTGGAAGGTCGGTACCCTCAATCAAAGGACTTTATACACAGTATTGTCACTCTGCATATTTAGCAACAATTCAAGGCGTAGATCTAGATATTATTGGGGTGTCAATTCCCAACACAATCAACGATGAAGTGAGAGAAGATTTTCAGTTTGTTTCTGGACAATTTGGTTATCCAGTAGTAATTCTTGACGAAGAAGATTGGTTCCGAATTGTTGATGCGGCTATTGAAAAAGCTGCGGTTGAACAGAATTAATGACATTCAACATGATCTTGGATTGGAATGAACAAAAAAGACCTTGAACTTTCATTCAAGGTCTTTTTTTCTAAATACCGAATCCCAATTGACCCTCCGGAACTACCTCCTTTCTCCTTGTCCGTCTGACCACCACCGTCTTCTGGCTCACCCAATCATCCCAAGTCATCACTTTCGGACCAGGAATAATCACCGCACTCGGGGTCGTCAAACTGCCCATTGGATTGTGGCTGACCTGCAGGTCATCAGCAAACAAGGTCTGTAGGTCAGAGAGCTTTGCACCCTCCAGCACATCACGAGCAAGCTGAGTGAGAAAGTCGCCTTCTTCCTCCGGAACAATCGCACCTCCGACCTCATCCCCATAAACGAGCTGCGCGGCTTTCATCTTTTTTCCCATCAAGGCCAGCGCTGTGGCTTCCATCGCTGACGAGTACACCGAGAAAATCGCTTTGACCGGCTGTGTCTGTCCCAAACGCCATACACGTCGCACGCTTTGCCACAACGTATAGAGTGAATATTCGATCTCGAAGAACACCACGGTTGAGAATTGCACCAGGTCGAGGCCTGTTTCCACTAGCCGGGGGTTACAGATCAAAACATCGATGGTATTCACACGTTTGGCGATCCATTCTTCACGCTTGCGTGGGTCAACATTCCCACTCAGGATGGAGACTCTCAGTCCGTTGGCTTGCAGCGGCATCATCACCCGATCTTGAATGTCGCGGGTACCAGTCTGGCGAACATAGACCAGCACTTTTCGCCCTTGCTGCTTTTCAACCTTACAGAAATCAGCCAGCCAGTTCTCCTTCGGAAGCCATTTATGGCCATTCGGATTGATTGCCGGCAACTCCATCAGCGGGACTTTTCGCACGCTTTTGCCCTCGCCGTCATCTACCTCATCGACCACCACAACCTCATCCCGAAAAGCAGAATTCGGTCGCGCCAGTGTCCATTGAAGCCAGGTGGATAAGTAACGACTGGATTGGATAGCCAGTTGTTTCAAGCTGCTGTCCATGCTGTGATACTGCTGTCCCTGGTCATCAAGCATATCCAGGGCAACCACTTCCTCTTTATACGATGGCAGAGCCAGGTTCAGATCCTTCAGGCTCAGGAATATGGTGGTATCCAATAACCGGCTAACAATGGCCGGGCTAACACCCGGCTGTTCCTTGGCCTGGTTACGGTAGCGCCGGTTACCAGTGTACACGCCATCTTCATCGGCATCTTCATTACGCCTCCGTCTTCGGGTGGTTTCAAGCACTCCATACAACCGCGCCCAGCGCTTCTCGTCATGGAAAGCAAAATCACGACGGACACCATGGTTCAAGCGATGCAGCAACCAGAAAATTGAGGTGCTTTTGCCACCAAAGAATGTCCCGGTGAGCGTTAGCGTCCACTTCACCGCTGTTACCAGTTGATGGAACGCGACTCCCCGATCTGATGACTTGGATTTGAACTGATGGACCTCATCGGCTATCAGAAGCTTGAAAGCGCCCTTCGCATGTTTGGTGATGTACTCCGAAATGCTATGTCGCCTCGCCCCATTGAACTCAAACAAGGGTGTCCCACATGGACGTGTGCCCCATACCGAGTCACCGTTGGCATCAAGTTTCGTCCTCCCGTCTGCATCCAACTCCCAGCCAGGGATTCGATTGTGACAGAATTGGCGTTTTTCTGCCAATTCAGAGGCGTCAGTTATCGGAACCACAAATCCGTCCTTTTCGACCATCACGACCTTACCACAACCAGGACAAGCACAGGCATCCACAATCTTTCCAGTCAGTGGGTCTCTCGCTTTCCTGGTGATAACTGCTGGCTGCCATCCTGCCCCAAACTTGGCAGAGGTGTGTGCTACCACCGCCACCCATTTGGACTTTGGACCTCCTTTCATTTGAGCAGTGTCATAAGCTGCCTTATATTGATCCAGGAATTCACGGACTTCGTTCACATCATAAGCTTCGTCACTATTCCGACCGATGCGACGGATTTCTCGTGCATACGCTCCTGGGATCACCTCCTCAATTTCGCGGATCCATTTGGGTACAAGGTGGGGAGGACAAAGCACGATTGCAGGATAAGCATTCAGCAGCTCTATCACGCCAGTTGATATTGTTGTCTTCCCAGTCCCCATTTCCGCCTGGCAGTTAGCCACGCCATTTTTACGAATTGAACGAGCCAATGCCGCTGCCGCATGTCTTTGCGCAGGAAGCAATCCAGCACGCTCTTGTCCGGGAAGGGCTTTTCGGTGCGTACCAAGACTATCGAGGACTTCAATTTCGGTTGCATTCGGGTCCAGATTGTAGATGGGTTTATAGGTTTCCAGGACATGCGCAGCGATCTTCTCGCCGTGAACTTTCATAAACTCTGAAAGACCTTTAACGTCCTGGATCACCTGGATACCATCCTGTTTCAGCACGGCCACCGTAGTAACAAAACGATCCTTGTAGGTTTCAACGACTGTATCCGTTTCTTTAGCATCCGGCTGCTCAGTTTTTTCGACCACCTTGATTACTCGTCCCTTGATCAGCATTGGTTTACCCTCTTCATCAGTCAACTTCACCGTGCCCATCATGCCAGAGGCCATGAGCATAGCGATATGTCCTTTCTTCAAGGGCATGACTGGTTGGGAGAGTTGAGCCAAACCACGCGTTGGGCGAATCAGGTCAAGCCAATCGCTGGCCTTATGGACACCTGCTTCCTTCGTGGCTTCAACCACCTCTTCCGGTTCCCAATCCGTTCGTTTGAACACTACTGGTTTGCCATTTGCACCTCGTAATGGTGCAGGCAACAGTTCATAGATAGGTTCAACAGCGGAATGGATGGGCTCCAGTTCAGTTGATGCCAGGCTTTGAAGCGAAAGAATCTCCTTGTCCATGGGTAGCTGGTAGAGCTTACGCTTGTAGGCCAACACCACCACCTGCTTGAATTTCTCGTACAATCCATCCGGAAACCGATAGATCGTGATGGCTTCATAATAGCCGGCCAACATGCGAGCAACTTCAATCATTCCCAGGATTTTCTGTGGGATGATATAGGTCAGCAGCCCGCCACGCACCAACTTGGAGGAGGTCGTCTTGAGAAAATCCCATTCCAGTCGTTTGCCTGCCCCACTGCCTTGGGTGGGGTGACCCTCAAAACGGTCAAATTCATAAGGCGGATTTAAATAGAGCCAGGAAATGCTTTCATCACTCAGAACACAAGCCTGCCAGGGAGCCTGGAAAACCTTATCCATCACGTTTTGAGCTTTCCCTGCTCGTTCAGGTGAGAGTTCAACCCCCCAGGTTTCGCAGTTGAGTGCGTTGCCCAAGGAAGAAGCGGCTTTTCCTTCGCCTGCGCAGGGATCAAATAACCGCCCTCTTTCGCTGGGCGGTTTCAGGTAAGTGCGGATGATCTCGACAACCGGTTCATCCGTGGGGTAGTACCCCATTCTTTCGATTGCTGGTGGACGCATTGTTCACTCCTTTACGAAAAAAATCCCCGCAGGAGGCGCGTCCAACCCCTTGAGGGGATGAAAAGCGCCCCCTCCGGGGTGATGTAGTGAGTAGTTTTACTTGTTCAATCAGATGGTCAGTGAGATTTCCTCCTGAGCTAATAACTCAGATATCAGGTCTTTCCAGTCAGCTTGCAGGTCAATTCTGGCACCAAGGATACAATCGCCACCTGTGGCCAGATCTTGAACCAGCTTACGACTGCGAGCTTGTTTCCAAAGGGCTACTGACCATTCATCCAGGATCGGCACCTCCAGAGCTTCTTTGATTCGTTCAACGAAAAGCTGTATCAATTCCTTTCCTGGATCAGGTGTTCCTCGAAAAATAAGCAGATATGCACTGAGGTCTTCTGGTTCCCATTTTCCAGGAAGCGCAAGCCGAGATACAAACCCGACATGATGACTGGTGTATTCAGGCATGGCTTGCCAGGCTTGTTCATACTTATCAGTGGGAATCAGGGACACATCGCTAACACCGTCCTGAGTCATTTGTAGGGATTTCCCGCACATCAGAGTCACTCGCAGCGACTCCAGGCTGGTCTTGTAACCTACCAGACCAATGTACGCCAGGTTGTGATCGGTGTCATAGGCATAGCCGGTGACATGTGCCATTGCTTGCCCGTTCCGAAGCTTTGGTACCGCTTCAGGAAATAGACGATCACCCGATTTGGAATCCCCGCTTTCCTTCGGAACAATCTTCCAGACAACAATCCCAGAATTGACTCGAGCCAGTTCTTCGTTGACCTCTCTCAGAACTTCGTACAGACCTTTCCAGGGTTGTGCTCCGGTGAAGGTGACGCTGGTTTCGCCGCATTGAATATGGATACTCCGGTCCTTTACATCGAGGATTGCTTCACCTAGAGTAAGAATTCGGTAGTTAGCTAACACTTGAGGAAGTTTCTCGCCTGATTTTGTGGTAAACAGGTAAGCACCGAGTTCCGAATCGTACTTAAGGAAACCGGCTTTACCAACTGCATAATCATATGGGTAAGCTGCCCGTGTCAGTTCCTGACCGAGATCTTCTCTCGAAGGTAAGCCACTACCATCCTTAAAAGCAGCGATGATGATCTTACCCTCCTTCTGCCTGGCGATAATGCGGTTCACTTTTTCGCACAGGTATTTGTCTTCATATGCATTCATGTGATCCTCCTTTGGGTTTGATATGGATTGAATAACCAACGTTTGTTTGAAGAAAGAGCCAACGTTTTTGTGCCTGTAGTGAAATGCCATACAGAACAGCAAAAAAGGGTCGGAAACGAAATGTTTGTGCACCTTTTTTACGGTCCTGTGTGTTGATCAAATTGACATCGAGGGTGATACAGATAACTTTCTGAGAGTACAGTTATGGTGTTTTAATAGTTATTAAAACTCCCCATTCTATTAAAACTGATTGATTATCCATCTTGTTTTTAATGAAAATATATGTTTTAATAAGTATTAAAAGAGGTTATTATGTTAAAAGAAGCAGATGTCTCTAAAAAAGGATTGCTTGCATTCAGGGAATGCCTTTCGGTTGTGCCATTCCTTACAATAGATTCCATAGAGGAGCTGCCTGCTAAAGACATGCCTGATTATCAAGCGATTGTTCGTGGAGAGGGATTCAAACAGATCATTTACCTTGAAATAAAAACTCTGGGAACTCCAAAAAGCACGAGAGAGGCGGTCAATTTACTTGTTAGGCAGATTCAAAATGACCCTGCATCCTATGGGATACTTGTTGCGCCTTACATAGCCCCTAGTTCAGCTGCCATTTGCAAGAAATCTGGAATCGGATATGTCGATTTATCTGGAAATTGTTCCATTGCTTTCCAACAGATTTTTATCAATCGAGAAAAATCGGGGAATCAATATCCTTTCAAAACGGGTCTATCATCGATCTACTCGCCAAAATCTGAACGTATATTGCGTGTTTTACTCGTTTACCCGTATCGAACCTGGAAAGCAATCGATCTTGCGAAAGAAGCTCAAGTCAGTCTTGGTATGATCACTCAGGTAAGCAAAAAATTGATTGAAGAAGAATGGCTGAAAAAGACGTCGCAAGGCATCTCATTAACCCAACCAGAAAATCTATTAGCAGATTGGAGCAATAACTACACCATTAAACGCAATGTCCAAAATAATTACTACTCAATGAAGCCGCTGCAAGATTTAGAAATCGAGATCGCTGATACATGTAGAATGATGAACATTCCTTATGCCTTGACTGGTTTTTCGGCGAGCAATCGTTTGGCCCCAATGGTCAGGGGTCAACGTGCAATGATATATGTCAGTCGGGATATTGATTTGGTGGCCGAAAAAGTTGGCTTGAAACCCGTCGAAAGTGGAGCCAACATCATTTTGATTCAACCATACGATGATGGTGTATTTTGGAACGCCAAGTCGATCGGTGATCTTGAAATCTCCGAACCGGTTCAGGTTTATCTTGATCTGAAACGTTACCCAGGACGTGGCGAAGAAGCAGCAGATTTTCTATTTAGAGAGGTGATTAATCCAAGATGGCAACAACTAAAAATGAATATGATCGCCTCTTAGTAGAGGCTGCGCACAGAGTACTTCTGGAAGTTGCTCGGCTTTTGTATGACTACCGAGACGGAATTGTGTTGGTAGGTGGTTCTGTTCCTGGATTATTATTTAACCAGGATGTTTCTGAACACATTGGAACAATTGATGTTGATGTCGCACTGGATCAAAATACCATCCAGGAAATCGGTTACCGCTCCATCATGCAATTGCTTTCCAAACGAGGATATGTTCAAGGGGATCAACCGTTTATTTTTTATCGTACTTTACAGGTTGACGATCAAGAGATCACTGTTGAAGTGGATTTCTTGGCTGGCGAATATGGAGGGACGAGCAAGAAGCACAGAACTCAGATCGTCCAGGATATGCATCCCAGAAAGGCGCGTGCTTGTGATCTTGCCTTTCTAAACCCTATTCAAATAACGATAGAGGGTACTTTGCCAGAGGGTGGAAAGGATCGGGCTTCCATTCAAGTTGCTTCGATTGTCCCATTTCTCATAATGAAAGCGCAGGCCTTGAATAGTAGGCTCAAAGAAAAAGATGCCTACGATATTTATTATTGTTTAACTAATTTTCCGAATGGGATGGATGCATTGGTTGATGCGTTCCGAACGTTTCCTGATCATCCCTTGATACATGAGGGATTAGCGATTTTATCTGAAAAATTTTCGGCCTCAGACTCTGTTGGCCCTGTATTTGCAACCAATTTTCTAGATGAAAATGATCCAGAAACTCGAGCACAGATCCAAAGAGACGCATATGAACGTGTGCAATATTTATTGAATGCACTTCTTACCTGAACTGCTAATCACCTACTGAATCAGAAGCCATCAATGGAGGGAGTTACGGCTCCCTCCATTTTCTTACCTTCCATCGATATGCATGGGCATTAATACGTATAAATTCTCCTCATCTCCTGTCGAATGGAGAACCACCGGTGTGTTGTGGGCATTCGCCTCAATGGTCACATTTTTGGTAGTAATGGCTTCCAAACCATCTTGCAAGAATTTCACATTGAATGCGATCTCCAATTCCTGTCCTTCAACCGTGGCTTCAAGCTCTATCTCACTGGCGCCGGTCTCATCGGATTCAGCCAACAGTTTGACCCTCCCTGTTTGATCAGCTCCGGGTTGAAGATGAAAGCGCACCACATTGCTCCCTTCACGAGCAAAGATGCTGGCCTGTTTGCAGGCTTTGAGCAGGTCTCCCGCGTCAAGGACTGCTATGGTCTTGTGACCTTTGGGGAGAATCGCCTGGTAATCGGGGAATTTCCCATCGATCAATTGTGAGACCATCTGCACATTTTCACAACGGAACACCACCTGGCTACCATTCGTGGGTAAAACAAGAGTGATCCTGGCTGTTTTAGTCGCATTCAGGATTCGCACCACCTCTTTCAACGCGGCAGCCGGTATGATTAACTGCTTCTTCGCGAACAGTTCTGGAAGGATCGCTTTACAGATAGCGAGACGGAAGCCATCCGTTCCGACCATGGATACGGTCTTTCCATCCATGCTCATCAAGACTCCAGTCAGAACAGGTCGGGTATCATCCATGGAAGCAGCGAACGCAACCTTTTGGATCATCTCTTTGAAAATACTTGCGTCCATTGAAACTCCATTGGTGATAGGGTACTCCGGGATGGTTGGAAACTCGGATGCATCAATCCCTTTGACGATCCCTTTATAGGTTCCGCACTTCAATGAAGCTTCCGGTTTCCCATTTACCGAAAAAAAGACTTCGGGATCTGTGAAGCTGTTGATCACATCGGTCAGTGTTTTGGCAGGCAAGGTCAAACCCAGGTCACCATCCAAATTGGCATCCATCCAAACCGTGACACACACGGTCAAGTCGGTAGCCGAAAGACGAAGCTGATCCTCATCTTTACTGAGTAAAATGTTCGATAAGATCGGTAGGTTGGAGTGAGAACCAACCGCTCGTCCTACAATTGCCAGATTTTCAGAAAAAGTATTCTTTTGAACAGTCACTTTGCAGGTCATTCTGTATCTCCTTGTTGTTTTGTGTCAGACACGCAGGGTTTGAAATCCTGCGTGTCTAAGTTGGTTTAGAATTCGTCGAATAAATCGGCTGATGCACCACCATCGGGCCAATAAGCCTCGTCATCCCCTAAGCGAATTGCATTTTCGTATTGCTCAGTGAGGGAGCCTTCGTCATCATCCTCGTTCTGCGAGTTCATCAAAGCTCTGAGAATGGGTTGATCCGAGGTATAGGCACGAATGCAATTGCGCCAGAAAAGTACATCATCGTTCTGAAGAACTTTCTGGATTCCTTGCACCAAGTCGATTAAAAAGTCTTCTTCAAATCGATCTGGAGGTAAACCATGATCGGCCAGTGTGTGAGCAATTTCTTCAGCGATTTGTCCCCATGTGATTGAAAACGCCGGCTTTTCCATTGAAAACCCAGCATGCGCCAGAATTTTGGACACCTCGAAACCAGATTCAAGGTATTCAAGTTGTTGTAGTGTAGGTAGTTGATCCATTTTTATCTCCTGTGGATTATGAAAATCCCAACCCTTTTTCCTTCAGGGACACCCATCGTGATAATCCAATGACCAAATGGTCCAGGACTGACACATCCAAGAGCTTGCCGGCTTGGACAATGGCGCGAGTAACGCTGACATCTTCGGGACTGGGTGTGGGATCTGTGCTGGGATGGTTATGTGCGATCAAGATAGCCGCTGCGTTCCGTTGCAGTGCTGGTTTGAATAACTCTCCAACCCGCACCATCGAGGAATTAAGCGAGCCGTGATATATCTCAATCACATCCAACATGCGGTTGCGTGTGTCAAGCGGCATCACGACCATGAATTCTTGTTCACGATGCGCCAGCATCGGCATCAAGATTTGAGCAGCATCTCCAGGTGAATGAATTGTTGGGCGTTCATCTTCTGGTTGAAGGAGCTTACGTCCAAGTGCTAAAGCTGCTTTGAGCCGCAGTGCAGTCAAATTGCTAATACCCGGCACTTTGGCAATCTCATTCACATGTGCCTGGGCAATTTTCTGGATCGTGCCAAATTGTGCCAGCAGCTGTTCAGCGGACTCAATTTGATTTGAACCACCAATGATGACTGCCAGCAATTCAGCCAGACTGCATGCATCTGAATCCTTGCTTACCCGGAAAGCCGGCTGCTCACGAACGGGCAGGTGCTTGAGCCGGGGAAAGTTGTAAGTTTGAGGGTGTGCACTTTCTATAAGGTACGGTTGTAGATTGTTCATGTCTGTCTCCTGTGAAATGGGGGACAGACCACCCCTGGACCCGCTTCGGGTGCCCGAAGGGGCAGGTGGATGCTGTCCCCCCATTTTTTCCCCTTGCGGGGTCCATTAGGGTCCTGTAATTTATGCAGTCGGATCGTATCCGGTTTCAAGAAATACCTTGCGGCTGATTGCTTCGCATTCTTCCCAGGTCATCAATTCATCGCGCCGCACACCTGGGTATCCAGGTGCGGGAGGTATGAGCCAGGGATTTTCTGCAAGGTTCTTTTTTATCCTTTCAGCTTTTGCATCCAGGAAATGACGCAGGCCGCCTTTTGTGCAGCGCCACCCCAATTCCTTGGTGTACTTGCCATCCCAATTCCGATCGCGGTAAGTCTTGCTGCCACAGATAGGACAAGGTGGCATCCCTTCTGGATCAGGCGCTCGTGCACCACCAGCTTGAAGATAAAAACGAACAGCATCAATCGCTTCGCAATAAGCTGCACCACAAGAGCACTCCTTGTTTTTATTGACCCTGTGAAAACGATGTTCACTGCCAGAACCAAAATCAACCAGGTATTGATATCCCTGGATGGAAACGGATGGCGTGAACACCGCAAAGTCTTCCCGGATCATTGCATTGCCATGCGCTTTTGGGATCCCCTGACTGCTTCTAACCGTACCTGCGGTTCTACTCGGAGCAAGTTCGGTCTTCATAAGCACTCTCCAGAAACCAATCCGCTGGAAGCAAGTGATCCTGCGGAGAGATTTGGACTTCTAGTTCTCCTGGTTCAATCGTTTCACAGATTGGTGCTTCTTCGGGATCAGTCTCAACTCGGACATCCCTCAAGTGAGGGATATGAACCACCGTAGTGCTGTCCTGATAAGGGCCACCGTGGCTGTTCTTGGTAAATGGCTCCAGTCCATTGAGCGCGCGTACCCATACTGTTCCAGGTCTTGGGCCTTTTCCCACTACCTCAACGGGGATGACCGCATCTCCATAACATGTACCGATTGTGATTTCAGCTTTTACCATGTGTTCCTCCTGTGTTCTTTCAATAGGAATGAGAAAGGACATGCCATTCAGGGCATGTCCTTCGTTGTGATTTACCGGTGCGTTTTGACTCTGGCTAAAATGGAATTTCGTTTGGGTCTAAATTTGGCGGAACCTGGGTATTTACTGCGGGTTCTGCTTCCTCCTGGTCTTCACGTCCAGAAAGAAAACGTACGGTAGAGGCGGTTACTTCGAATGAAGCGCCAACCTTTCCATTGTTTTCCCAGATATGTGGCCCACCAGTTTCAGGATCGGGGGTCAGACGCCCTTCAACTAATACCTTGCTTCCTTTGTGCAGGAATTCATTGCAGGACTCTGCTTGTTTTCCCCACACAGTGACACGGAACCAAGTTGTTTCTTTGACTGGTTGTCCATTCTGACCGTTGTAACGACGATTTGTGGCCACCGATAAGGTAGTCACCGGTTGTCCGCCAGGTGTAAAGCGCATTTCGGGATCTTTCCCCAAATTTCCGATGAGGATAATCGTTTGGTACATTGTGTTTTTCCTTTCTCTTTGGAATGTGGTTTTTTACGCTGCAACGGATGCAGGCGTCGGTGTGGCGCGTTGACTGGCTAGCCAATTACGCAATTCATCCTTTGAAGCAGGAACTCTCCCGGTTTTCTTTTTGAATTGGTCAAATGCCTCCTGTTCAGAGACATTTCCATTCACGGAGACACCATCCCCATACTTGCGAACAATGGAGGTAGTAGAAGCCGATGAATTTGCTTTCGAAGCTGAGGTGCCATTGGATCGGTTTTGATCAAGGCCTGCGTTCTGAGCAATTTCCTTGTCATACAGCAGATTGCCGAACTGCTCACCCAGCTGACGAAAGCAGCGCTTTAGACAGTCTGTGGCTGAACCTGCCAAGGCCATATCAAGAGCTTCGGGTGTATCACCAGTAAAGACACAACGACCAAGATCGGCGTGACTGTATGTTTTCCCGTCCAGATCGACAGAAACTTTGCCGGTGATATACACTAAACCGACTTCCTCGGTCTGAACATTCCCATTGGCATCCAGGGCTGGAATCTTGCGTTTTTCCTGCTGATTCCAGACCAGCACCTTTTTTTGCCAACGCACGATGACCGGATCACCAATCAAGTCAAATGACCAGGTAAATCCGAAGATACTGTTGGCTCGATCAATAACGTCGTATCCTTCCAGATATGGAACAGATCCCATACCTGGCGCTTGGCGGCGTTTGACGCGAGACATATCCAATGGCTGGCGAAGTTCCCAGAGAATGCGGCTCAGCCGGTCGCTCAGGTTCCCATCATTTGAAGGGATGGTTTCATTCATGTGACTCTCCTTTTCTTGATCTATGTGAATTTGTGGTTGCGCCGCTTCTAAAAGACGGACACCTTCAATGTGTTTGCAGAGAATCTGTGGTCCACGCTGCTGATAGTCCATACAGGTACACGCCCAGTTGACCTCTTCAGAATCACCTTGAGATGGTCTCAATGTGACGACATACGGTAGCTTGTCGCCATTTTTAACCGTCCATTGGTGGGGATTGGTTCGGGTGACCTGGAACTTGCCAGCGAGAATCGCAGATTGTGCACGTTCAGTACGTTCAACTTGTGCTTGGGTAAGGTCTTGTGTTTTTTGCATAATCCTCCTTGTGGAAATATCCGACGTTGATTAACAAAAGGTCGATTCGAAAGATCAACTCATGGCTAAGCACCAGGAGTGTTCCGACGTTATTTGCTACCCGTGAATAAACACAGGGCAGAAAACGACAATGATGAAGACTTTTTCTTCATCGCTGACATTTGCAGCCCTATGGATGTGAGAATATATGGGTGGGATGAGTCATTCATCCCACCCACACAGTAATGTTTTCTCCTTGTGATATGAACCTTTCTGCTTCTCAGCACGCCATGACGCCTCCTGGGAGGAAAAGGTTGTTTGTTAAAGTGCAAGCCCACTATCCGGGGACTCCCGGAAATAAAAAGGAGGATCACTGACTCCCAATACAAATGGGAGCTTACGATGACAGGTCTCGAAATCCCGCTTGCGTATTGCGAGGGATTCGGACGTCAACTTGTGATCCTCCAAGAACCCTGAAGTATTAAGAATTCGCTTCAGGTCTGAACTCATCCATTTCTCTGTTTTTTTACACGCTCAGGGCTTTTGCAGGTAATCCAGGAAAATTATTACCCATGCTCACCTTCGGTTTGTTGATCGGATGAGTTATTCAGCAGTTGTGTCAATTTCTCCAGAAGCAGGTACCATTTCACTTGAATCATTTTCCGCTTCAGCGTGCTTGCCAGGAGAAACTCTCTCGATTGACCCGGCTTTTTTCTCGTTCGCTGCGGCTGCATCCAACACAATAATGCGTCTGGCAACAGCCTCAACCACGTTTCGGTCAATGAACACCTGGTTATGTTTCAAATCACATGCTTTGATATCCACCGCCAGGTCAGTACAATTCTTGGATTTCCGCGCTTTATTGATAAACTCTTCCAAGCTTTCATGAAAATCCCGAGACTGAAGAAACCCATGCACTCGCAATCTCATACCGCGGCGTATATGAATCAATCCATTGGCGCCGCCGTTGACCCGGATGTTGATGTAATCGCCTGCATCACGTTCCAGATCCAATTTCTTGGCTGGTAGATCACTATCGCGGTAAGTGACCAACCGGAAGAAAAGATCGTCCATGTATTTCCATGGATCACGCACTACAATTCCTTCTAGAATTATGTCGTTGATCAACTGATCTCCTTGTATCTAGCCCCCTTTTTAGGGGGATAAGCAAAATGCCGGACAGATTCCTGTGGTCTTGTCCGGCTTACGGTAAATGGTATATATATTCTGTTGTTTAAAATAAGTATATCTATATTAAATCGCTTTTCCTAGGTGGTCACATTAAATTATTTAGCGCTTGCCTGAGGCCGGCAGGTTTGTCAGATACACTTTTCGCTGAATGCTATTTGCGCTGGTTTCAAACTAAAGTTACCAGTCTGGCAATGAGCTTTACCTCAATTTCTACAAATCTCAAAAACTTAACACAGATTTAACACCCGATTTGATCTAATCAGTTTAGACAATGTAAAGCAAATCTTGGCCAACAGCAAAGAGAAAATGTTTAACTGTTTACTATGCAAAGGACAAAAGGAAGTTTGAGTATGAGCATTTCTTTCCTCAGCAAGAAAGGAGGTACGAATGAAGAATAAACCGGTTCTAACAAAAAGCTTAATAAGAATAGTATTAGGGATCGTAATCGCCTTTTCCGTATTTTATACATTTTCACCTACCAATACTGCTGAGGCGGCGAGCCCCCCACCCTATACAACTAGTTGGTATATGAATACATCTAATCCTAATAACTTACCTACAGATGCATATGGGATGGGGTGCAATTTAGGCACTCATGACAAAAACACAGCAGGTACACAAGACAATGTGGTAGTGTTGTTGTTTGGGCAACCTGCATATTCTGGAGGAACATATGGTAGTTATGTTTGGGGATCACGTGGGGGAGGCCCTTACCCATTCCTATCAACCTCATTAATAGCCAATACAACGCAACAATTTGCACGAGGTTACTATATATGCACAGGAAGTGACACTTCATCTCAGTTGTATCTCGCGGCTGGGGTAAACAATTATGGAAGTGGTGTCACTAATGCTCATGGTAGTGCTTGGGCTACAATGACAAGCTCGATAAACTCGTGGGTAAGCAGCAGTGGCTACTCCAGTCAGGTAAAAATTAGAGCTGCTGCAGACATCGAGCCAGACTTTGGTACAGCATCAGCTGCAATAGCATGGGTAAATGGATATAACGCCAGTTATGGAAGTGGCCTTTGGCTCTACAATGTGGGAGCTGCCTCAGGTTGTCCGTGGACTGGAACACCATCGGCTAATTCACCATGCAACAATTCTTGGGTCGTCGACAATGTATGGTATGTGTCTTGGGGAGCTACGCCATTTTATGTCATCCCGGAAATATATAATACTGGCGGTGTAAATGCAGAACAATGGTACCGCATTAGCTTATATTCAGCCCTTTACCAGGGTGGCAGAATAAGTTTCCCTGGTACGCTCACCCAATATCAAGCTTGTCAACAAATGGGAGGATGTTCCGGAATAGATAATTCGCCATCTCAGGGATGGACGCAGCTATTTAACTCGGTTGGTGCTGATTCAAGAACGTCTCTGACAAATATCCGCTGGTCAACCGATATTATGTGGAGATAGAAAGGATCTGATAAAATGCGCACAATTCTTCGAACTGTAATAATTACAATCATTGTTGGTGGAAGTATTCTTACCATATTCACCTTATTATCAAAATCAATCAACTCGCTTGATGTGGTGAAAGCATCCAATGTTCGCTCCATCCCAGATTATTGTGTGCCAATTGAATTACAAATTATTGAGGGAGAATTATCACAATACGCCGATGCTAAGTCGAATCCAATCTGGCTTGACAAAAAAGCGGCCTTGGAAAAATCGATGCAAGAATGTGCTCTTCTCGCAACGACTTACCCACCAGCTATAAAGCCTGAAAATGAGATCGGGGTTATTCCACCCACCTCAGAACCACTTCCTCCGCAGAAAATTGTCACAGGTATTCAAAAAACCATCCTTCTTCCCAGCGGTGATTTCATACCTACCGTTGAATCTGAAAATAATTACTGGGCAGGATTAATCGATGGCGAGACAATCCAAATCCTTGCCGGGATTCAACGTGAGCGAGATGATACTTGGCGCGAAGCTCATCCTGAGTGGGCTAAAATGGGTCCACAAGGAGCAGTTATGGTCGTAGACTCTAATTGGTCATTGATTGCGCTTGTACAAACACCGACTAGAAATGGGTACGTTCACTTTGTAAAAGAATGTGATTCACTACTCCTTTTGCAAGCAGATGATGGGACTATGTTTGTTTTTGATCCTATCAAGTTTGATTTTGCTTCGCACGACTCTGGGTGCTCAATTTTAGAATGACAAAATGCTTGCCTTTTAGGACCATAGAAAAACTATATAAAGTGGACAGATAGTTAAGGATGATTCGCAAACTGGCGTTCGAATTCCATAGGTGATAAGTAACCCAGTGCGGAATGACGCCGCAGCCGGTTATGAAATCCGGCAATATAGTCAAAAATCTCCCTACTGGCGTTGATAACTCTTGGGAGATGCATCTCTATTAATATAATCGTGGACAATTAGAAAAACGGACAAAACCAATGATCAAATGTGCCAAGAATGGAATATGTTCTCTTGGAGTTCGGGGACCATTAAAATAATGTTTTGCTCTTGCTTTTTTACAATCTATAGGCTGGTAAAACATGCCCTTTTTAGTGAGTAAATGCCCGAAGTTTTGCCACCCCAGTTCGGGTGACTAATATCTTTGGAACTACTGATGGAAACAGGATAGACATATCTGCAGAAACTGAGACCTGTACAGTGTTGTCTCCCCCACTGACCTGAATTCCTGTAACAAATGCATGGACCCCTTTAGCGGATAAGCTGGCTGTATTAGAGGTCACATAAGCCTGAGCGTTCCCCCAGGTTCTTGAAGTGGGAACAAGACTTCCGGTATCTTGAAAAACTTGCTGATTGATCTCAGCGGAAGCGGCAACTGCTGCTGCATCCGCTGCCTTTGCCACTTCTGAGATGGCATAAAAATACCGTCCGAGTTCAATAGCCAATGCCAGGGCAGGAATCATTACCAACCCAATGAATACCGCCCAGAAAGTCATTGAATAGCCACGCCGATCTCGCCACAGCATATTACCAGCCTTCTTGCCGAAATGTAGAATCGGCACGGACAGTAAACGTCTGCCCTGGCAATCCAGGGAACAGGCTGGTCAGAGGAGCCATAAAGTTGGGTACGCTGCCGCTGACTTGGATCTTTAAAATGCTGCCGGCACTTCCTCCAGGAGCCAAGACACTGACCGAAGTATTTTCCAGAATCCCAGCCTGGGCGATTGCGTCTCTTGCTCCACTCATGGCATAACAGGCTGGGCATTGCTGCGCCACACTTCCCATACGCGCACCATGCCTGGCTGCGGCTTGCACTGCCTGTTGGGCATAGACTAACATCCCCAGGTTAACAATCGCCAACATGACCATGATCGCAATTGGAGTTGTAATTGCAGCCTCTAGCAATTCCATCCCACGAGTGTCTTTAATAAACCTCATAATCCTCCTTGAGGAATAATTGATCTGCCAGTTTTGGAACATCCCCCGGGGGGACATTGCTGGCAGACCATTGATTTGACTAGATTTTTCCAGCAATATCTGTCACGATGGCAGCGATATTTTGGCCCAGCAACCGGTATGCACCATAAGCCACCAGAACAACTACTGCAATGATCAATGCGACCTCAGTCGACTCGATTCCCCGGTTATCCTTTAGGAAACGCAATGCCAATCACCTCCTTCCTCTTTACGAAGTCCTGCGTACAGAATTGGTAAACAAATTGAAAATCGAAATTACCTTGATAACGAATTCATCACATTTTTCCCAAGAAGCAGGAGAAATATGGATAGAGAACGAACAACAAAGTTCCACAAAAAATTGATACGACAAAAGGAATTTCCCTCTTTTTCTGAAGGCTTGCGATTACGCCCTGCACTCCACCGACAATTGATATCGGGATCAGAAAAATTGGATTTCCAAGAACCAGGGCAGCTGCAATTATCAGCTTGACATCCGCACCTCCCAAAACACCAAATTCCCAAAGCACCCACACGACAAGGATGAGAAGGCAAATCAACGCCGCTGAAGGTTGAAAAATTGCGGAAAATGCGGACAACGTAAAGGCGAATGCCAGACGTTTTTCTCGGGGGTTGAAATCTGATACGTGTGTCAGTGCAATCATCAACAATACTGGAGCCCATAAGCCATTAAAAAGGCCATACACACCTGCACCAACCATCCCGCCAACGGTTAATGGCGTGGGGACCTGGTGGTTGCGGAGATCGTAGACCATACAGGTAAAAAACAGGGCTAAAACGGCGAAATTAGCGATCAGAAGGCGCTCCTATCCATTCTGCATCAGTGCAAGTGCTTAAAAATTAAAGCTGGACACACATCTGCACCCAGAAGGTTCTGTCCAGCCAACGATTGATCAAAGATTGTCTACACTTAATATTATCAAAAAAATATTCTTATCCTAGGTGGTCAAGGGAAAATGACTCTTTCCTCACGGCTTGTTACGAACAAGGAAACCTTGATTCCGCCTTCTTGCAGAACCTTTATACATCTCTCTTCTTTTTAGCTCATCACAGATAATGAGCTCACAATCTCTCGAAGTTATTAAAATTTTTCAATAGTTGGTAAAGATGAAATCTCATTATTTTTGAGTAAAACCTCCTATTATTATAGAACATCTGTGCTTTAGTCAATGCCGCTGATTATTTAAGAGGAATTCTGAAATCTAGTCAGGTTATCACATGATTCTTTCACATCCAAATTTTGTAAGGGTTTGATTGAATCCATGTTCGAATATAGTGAAAAATAACGGTAAGCGAAGTCGTGATTTGGATGTGAACAAATAAAGCTTTAAAGGTGAAAACTTTACAAGGATTTAACATGCGTTTTGATAAAATATGCATGATTGATGTGTCCAATAAATCAAGGGAAGATTTCAAGAAAGGAGAAAAAATGAAAATGCGATCACTGGTAACAGGACTGATAGTCATAGTTCTCTCTGTGACGTTGGTCGGAAAGGCAATTGCTGCTGGAAGTTTCAGTACATACAATATGACGATTCCTAAACTTGGTGGATCAAACACAACCAGCAACGTTACAAAAGTAAGTTCTTCTGATAAAGCAGTGGTTTGTAGTGACCAAATTGGGGGAGGTTACACACTCAACGCAAGGATCGAGCTTCTTAACGGCAGTGTCGCCGCGGGTTATCAATCTATCAGTAACGACCAGCGAAGGGAATATACACTTAACCCTTCAACGGCAGGGTCTTCATATCACGCTCGCATCGCCACGACAATATTTATACCTGTTGACGTTCAAGCTACCGGGTGGTGGAGCCCAGATAATCCCGGAAGTTGTGGTTTCTAGCAGACCAAGTAATTAAGAGCAAGTATGGGAATGTATATATTACGTCCATACATGCTCTTCTTTTATTTTTTTGAAACCTAAGGATTAATATATGTTTCGAGAAGAGTTGAAGCGTGCATTCATAAATTATGGATTCTTAGCAGCCGTTGTAATCGGTCTACTGGCGCTCGGCCAAGGTTTGTCCGATTATTTATCTGGCCCACCAATGACCTCGGAGTATTTGTCAAAATTACCACTCTTTTATAATAACTCTTATGATGCATTTATATGGTCACAACGAGGGATAATTGGATTGCTCGGGCCATTACTGGCAGTTCTACCTTTCTCCGATTCTTATCTGAATGATAGAACCTCAGGATTCTTAAGAAATATATTGAGCCGAGCATCATATAAGGAATATCTTTTTGCAAAATATTGTTCCACGGGCTTATCCGGTGGGTTTGCAATAGCAATTCCCATGACTATTTTTTTCCTGGTTATGAACATTGTGTTTCCCCGGGGTATAAATACAAATCCTTATGAACTACGAATTATATCCACGCCAGAGGCTTTAGGGCCATTTGGATATTTTTATCAAAATAATCCTGACTTATATATTTTTTTGTTAATCGGATTGGGATGTATATTTGGTATGGTTTACGCAATTCTGGGATTGTCCCTTTCAATGTTTATTGAGAACAGGTATGTTGTGCTTGCCACCCCCTTTGTGCTTTTTATGATAACGCATTACTTATTAGCGCTTTTCAGGCAGCCCGCATGGTCACCGTTATCAGCTCTAGTTCCGCATTGGTTAATCGGAATAACATGGATTCACATCGGCATTAGCTTGGGAGGGATCTTCCTGGCTAGCTCAATGGGCTTTTTCCTGGGTTCTCATGTAAAAGAAGTGAGAGCCTGAGATTATGCATTTCTTTTTCATCCCCACAGGTTATATATTTTCGGAAATAGAGAAGGGACAATGACGGACCGAAATTCTGAGATTAGTAGAACGGCTCGTTTCGTTTGGCTCCAAATGACTGGAAAAATCATCCGCAAGAGGTGGCTCATCCCTGTTCTGATCGCGCTATTAATTGGATCAAATGAAACCAATCGATTTGTATTGCAAAGAACCGTTTATGGTAATTCATACAACGTTTGGGATATTTTATTTTCAGTTTTTTCGAATGGTAACTATCTTCTATTCGTTTTAAATAACATATTTCTGTTTTTAATCTTTGATATCACAACTGAATCAGAATTTGGTCAAACCCTCATATTAAAGTTAGGTTCAAGAGAAAAGTGGTGGGTAAGCAAAGTCGTATTACTTGGAATTTCTGTAATCTGCTTTGCCACAATCAATATTACCATTGTTTTTGGAATTACTAGTTTTAGTTTTTCTATTCAGGAAAAGTGGAGCTTAGGGGCACAACTTGTTCCTGAAAACTCATATTTATCGGCAGGAATGTTGGCCACTCTTCCATTTCCACTTTTTATAAGAGTATTGAGTTTATTGAATCTTGGTTGGTTTGGTTTGGGTCTTTTTACATTGGTAATATCAACATTTTCGCGCCGCAGTATAGTCGGCTTTCTGGCGGGTGTCGCACTAAATTTTGTAGGATTAATTATCTATAAAGGTTCGTTTTCACCTGCTATCACAAGTCTCTCTTTTCCACAACACATGATTCTGAACCTCCAATATGCAAAAATGCAGGAATTACTTCCGGTCAGTTCTTTTCACTTCTCCCTACTGTACTGGTCATTTTGGATACTGCTATTGTTATTTTCTGGAATGCAATTAGGTAAAAGGAAAGACTTCTTCGGAGGTGCCCATTTGCGATGAAGAAACTATCGATTATAAGGGTCATTTCCTTCAATTTACATACATTTACTCGCTGGCGTCTCGCCTTTTTATTTGGTTTGTTCTTTGTTCTTGAAGGTTGGAAAATCGCAGCAGACAACACTTCCTCCATCAAGAGTGTTGGTGATTTCTATTTTCTTTTCTTTAGTGGGCCAGGAAATGGAAGCTTATCCCTGATTGAAATTCTTGTATGGTTTATCCCTCAGATGCTTTTTTATTTTTTAATTGGCGATATGGCTTATGACGAGTTGTCACAAAGAGGTTCTGTTCTATTGCCGATCCTTGGTTCTAGATGGGGATGGTGGTCAGGTAAAGTTCTTACCCTCTTCGTTTTTTCATTAATTTATGTGACAGGGTTGATACTGACAATTACTTTAGGATTGAGTTTTGCTAATCCAATTAATCTAAATAGTTACAACAGTTCGGTGACACTAACCAGTCTATGGCCAAACAGCCAGGATTTTTCAGGTGGGCAACTTATTTTGCTCATCTCTCTACTGTATGTTTCTTCTATGTTTGCATTAGGCTGCCTTCAAATGACATTTTCGTTATTTTGCAGAAGATCGATTTATAGTTTTTTGTTAATAATTGGCATTTTGTTGGTTTCATGCTTTATAAGTGTTAATCACCCCTGGTTGGTTCGGTGGCTTCCTGGGACACAAACCATGCTAGTCCGACATACATTCATTGATGTCACGATACCTGACCTTTCTTTCCTATGGTCTATTTTATATAATACGACTCTTTTAGCAGTCTCGGTAATTATTGGTTTCTGGGTAGTAAAAAGGCTGGATATCACTCGCTTCCATTCAAAAAGTTGAATGAGGTCAACTTAATTTTATACAACCAAGGAGTATTATATGGCTTCGGAAAAAGCAACAGTCCATAAAGATGCAATTTCTGTAACAAATCTATCTAAACAGATAAGAGGGAGGGTAATTCTAGAGGATATTAATTTCAGAATCCCTGTCGGGTCAATCGCTGGAATTATTGGTCATAATGGTGCTGGAAAAAGTATGCTATTGCGAGTGATAAGTGGATTAGTCTTTCCAACCTCGGGCGAAGTTAAGATTTTTAATGAGATATTGGGAAAGGATATTGAATTTCCAAGAAACATAGGTGTATTAATCGAAGAACCTGGTTTGCTATCTCAGTATAGCGGATATGATAATTTACTCTTGCTATCAAAGATTCGTAACTTGATTAATAAAGATAGTATTAAGGATACGATTAAGTCAGTTGGATTGGATCCGGATGATAAGAGACCGATAAAGAGTTATTCAACTGGCATGAGGCAACGATTAGGAATTGCGATTGCGATAATGGAAAACCCTGACCTTGTTTTACTTGATGAACCAAGTTCTGGTTTGGATCCAGAAGGAATAGAGATTATTCATCAGTTGTTACATAAACTAAATAAAAAGGGAATAACCATTCTTCTTACTAGCCACAGCTTAGAAGAGATCAACTTATTGACTAACCTTGCTTTTGAGATGAAATCAGGAAAATTATTTCCATCACACCAATGATTTCATTTTTCACGGAATTTTGGATATTTTATCAATGCCGGACAGTTCTCAATAACTGTATCAGGTTAAAGGGGTTTTTTAGATCAAGTTAGCAAAAATTATTTTGCATGTTTAAGAAAGATCTGAAAAATACTACCCTTGCCCAATTCGCTTTTGATTTCAATCCGTCCATTGTGGAGAGCAATAATATGAGCTGTGATTGCGAGGCCCAACCCCTTACCATTGTGATTCGTAGTCCCTGCTTCTGCACGATAGAAGCGTTCAAATATATGAGCTTGTTGGCCTTCTGAGATTCCTATACCATTGTCTTTTATCTCAATAATGATTTGATTATCAGCTTTGCAGGCGGATATCTCGACAAAACCGCCGGGATGATTGTAATGGATTCCATTCTCAATCAAATTTGCCACGGCGCGATTAAATAATACGGGGTCGCCTTTTACCTCAAGCTCAAGGTCTCCACTCATTTTGAGTTCTACATTTTCTCTTTCTGCAATTGGGGTTAGTTCCTCGAGAATTTCTTCGAATAGCACTCCCAGAATGATTGGACGGCAATCGATTTCTCTTTCGGCTTTGGCCAATAAGAGCAAATCTTCCACTAAGCGTTCAAGCCGAGTGATCGAGCGCTCGGCTGTGGCAGAGAAATCTTGATAATCTTCAAGCTTTGCTTGGGGACTGGAATTCAATACTTCCAGGTTCATTCGTAAGGAGGTCAAAGGAGTGCGAAGCTCGTGAGCGAGGTTGGATATAAATTCGCCTTGATCCTCGAAGTTTGTTTGTAGACGCTGAAGCATACGGTCAAAAGAATCAGCAAGTGTCTTGATTTCGTCACTCTCTCCCTGATAATTCAACCTTTGATCCAAATTCTGAACGCTGATTTGTCGAGCAGTGTCACTGATCTGAGTCACTGGCTTTAGGGATTCTTTTGCGACTAGTTTTGCAGCGAAAAAACCCACGCCTGTGATACTGATTAGCCCAATCACTGATAATATTCGAACAACAAGTAGAGGATCAGCTCTTGAAATCCCAGGGTCGTGCCAGAGCGTATACCCAGCCGGTCCTGGAGTTTCAGCCAGGACAGTAATGGGATTACCATTTGCGTCCACTGTATTTATGAGTATTTGGGTATCTGGAGAGCCAACTTCGCGAGTGATGAAAATAGGGGCGATCAAATTGACAAAAATGACCAAAAGCAAACCAATAATAAATACGGCTCCACTGGTTAACCAAATAATTCGCTGACGCAAACTCATCGATTCTAGCTTCTGTTTACTCATTTGCGCTTTCTTTATTGGGTATATCTTCTGTTGATTCATATTCCAGTTGGACAAATCGGTAGCCAGTACCAATGACTGTCTCGATATAATTAGGTGTTGTGCTGTCATCTTCGAGCTTTTCACGCAACGATTGTATATGAACCCGGACTGTGTTTGAGAAAACGTTGGTCATTGTGCCCCAAACGTGCTCAAGAAGCTCTTCCTGACTGATCACTTCGTTTGGATGCCGCATCAAATATTCCAGAATGCCAAATTCTTTTCGAGTTAACTGAATCCTGCGATCTGACTTCCAGACCACTTTTTCTACTGGATCAAGAGAAATTTCCCGAATCCTAAGAATTGGCTTTCTTGCGCGCAAATCACGGCGTAATAAAGCTCGTATTCGTGCAAGTAATTCTTGTAAATGAAATGGTTTGATTAAATAGTCATCTGCACCGTTATTTAAACCGGTGACGATGTCTTTCCGTTTCCCCCGAGCGGTAAGAATGAGAATTAATAGTGGCGGATGTTTTTCTCGTGCCAAACGGCATATATCAAGTCCATCCATATCCGGCAAATTTAAATCTAACACTAACAGATCATAATCATTGACTGCTAAAGCTTCAAGCGCTTTGTTCCCATTTTCAGCAACATCAACGGCATACCCATCCCGTGATAATCCAATGAGAAGGGCATTGGCTACATCTTTTTCGTCTTCAAGCACTAATAGTCTCATATATCTACCTAACTATGGAGTATAAGTCCATTTCTCTGAAGAAGTCGCATTATCAAGAGAGCCCATTGAAGAACAATCGGTATTGCATACAACCGATGTTCCACCATAGCTTGTATTCTGGTAATGATAGAAGTAATTGCAGTTTGAATACCCTCTTGCTGAAGAGACTCGATTGTCCCAACCAGATGGCATTGAAGAAACACTATATTGGGTAGAACTGGAGCATCCACTTCCACTCACTACCCAGGTATAAGAACTACCTGCAAAATTGGTACTATCCCAATCGATACCAATCACCACCTGGCTGCTTGACGAACTTACTCCATTGCTGGAATTCAAGGCCTCATCAGTGACTGCTTCTGGTTGAGTTGAGCTATTGAGTTGGACTCGACCATTCGTAGCCGCATAAATTGAATCACCAAAATTATCAAAACATTCTGCCTTGATTACCCTTGAAGAACCATTACTTCCCTCTTCAATTGGGGCAATTAAGGCATAACAATGTTGCCCATTATTGTTTATTTCTGTTGGGCTTGCCGCAGTGAGAAACAAAACGAGAAAAAGTCCTCCAAGTAATAATAACAAACTACTCTTATTATTCATTGATTATCCTCCCGATGATGATTTTATATACTAAATCATACCAGCCCCAATGTTAAATCTTTATAAAGTTTTAACATTGGGTTTTAAAGAATAATGGAATTGCTCAAAATCACAAACTTTACAAAGATTTAACACCGGTTTTGGTAATATGCATTCTAGATGCTATTTCGAAAATAGACAATTGATTGTAAAAAAGGAGCAAACATGAAAAAGCTAGCTTTCCTAGTATTGTTGATCGTCACCGTTTTATCCGGGACGTTAGTTGGAAAAGCAATTGCCTCTAACGGTTTTGATGCATACTCCATGACAACTCACAAGATTGAAAATGGAAATTTAACGAATAAGGTTACCGACCTTATTTCTTTTACTTCACAAAATATCGAAAATGAGAAAAATAATGATTCCAAACTCGTCTCAATTAATAATGTCAGTGATAATGTCATAGATTCATCACCTTCTACCGACGAGGAAATTCTTCAGGAATTGTCTCGGTATAAAGACTTGGAGAACACCTATCTAATGCAACCAGGCTGGACATCAATAACATTTGACCAATATGACCTCCTACCATTGAATAGTCCCAAACCCTTACCATCACAATATCGAAAAGAGATCTGGAGCCATTTTGATGGAAATCAAAAGGTGACCGAGCAGGTGGATTATCTTATTTCTTCCGAAACCGGTAAGGTCCCATTAGGGGTATTTGTGAATGGCGAATTAACCTCCCTGTGGAATGATGGTCAAAAAGTAAAAAAGGATCCTTATACACCGGCTTACGATTTGTACCTTGTGAGCAGCATTCAGACTCTTGTTGAAAGTAACTCCCCACTTGAATTATCCTTCAAACAGGAAATATTGGCTAATCAATCCGTATCCTTGATTGAACTCCGCACTCAGTTTTCCACAACAGACAAACAATGGATCAATATTCAATTGGACAAGCCGGTATGGGGGCAATACGAGAAGTTCACTTTTAACTCTCAAACAGGATTATTGTTGAAATATGAACATTATTATGTTCTGGATGATATGTCTTTGGTTCTTTCATCAGTAACAGATAATTTCGAATACAGCGTAGCATCTGAAGCGCCATCTGATGTCACTAATCTAATTGCAACTGGAGGAAAATAACATGAAAAACAAGATATTTCACGCCCTTATGGTTGCAATGGGTATCTGCTTTTTGCTTACTGGAACTGTTTTCGCTGCAACGTATACGCACATCGGACCAGGTAGCACTGTTGGTGGGGTAAATGTTAGCACCAGTTCTTATATCACAACCAGCTCCTACAGTTTTCTCACTCAAGGGAACAGTACAGCTTGATCTTCGATCAGCCGGATTGGTGGGAATACATTTGCTTCTCGTGAATGGTGTGGTGGTTCTATTAGAAATTCTGCGAATCATGGAGGGTGGGTGGGTTATAACGTCTCTTCAAAAACGATAAATGGCGGTTTGGTCTGGGGGGCTCGATGTACGGATCAATCTGGTAGTACTGCTGCTCAGCATGATTTTTCAAACGCTGGCGAAACGTGGCAGCCATATTTTTACTCACCGTTAGATCCAAGACCATGACAAATAAAAACCGAAATCGAAACAATCAACCTAAGGAGAAAAGAATGAAAACTCACAAATTGCAACCAATTCTTACTTTGACTATTTTGGCAGTTTTGGTTCTTACCCTATTGCCAACGAACTCTGTATTTGCTGCTACTTGTACTGGTTCAGGATGTAATGGGATAGACCCCCAAGGTACAACTTGTTGGAACGATGCAACTATTGCAAATTGGGCTTGGGGGTCTGATGGTACGATGAAAAACAGAAATATGTACTCACCAGGCTGCGTTTCCAATTGGTCATACACCCTATATCCAACTGCAACATATCTCGCTGCTGAAACTGTAGGTGTTTTTAGATATGAGGCTCCTAGAACATATACCTACGTTTGGAACAGTATGTGGGATGGGAGTGGATTAGTGTGCACGCGCGGATATAAAGGTTCCTCCCAAGGAAACTACGATATCTATTCCAACAGCGTGTGCGCATAAATAATTAACCTAAATATGAAAAAAAGGAGATTTACGATGAAAAAGCATTTTCTTTTTTTGGGAATTGTAATTTTCGCAACAGCATTGAGTTTTGCTCTGTTCAATTCTCTGACGAAAGCACAAGCAAACTCCAGTGTTCTGTCCGCCAATAATAATATAGCCTTACAGAAGGTCGAAATCCATCAGAATGACATTCAAGCTGAACTCTGCATTTTCTTGCCATCACTCGAACAGTGGGTCCCTTACGCTACCCTAATTGTAGATGGAAAGGTCATTTCAAACAGCGAGGTGGCATTGATTAACGCCAAAGATCCGAATACGGCGAAATCTCAAACCAGATGTTATCAATTTACATTCCCTGTCACTGTGACAGAAAAGATGTCCAAAACAGCGGTATTAAAGCTGGAAAAACTCACAGCGGATTATCAAGGTGGCTTGTTGACAGAGACTGGTTTAGTGGCGATTAAAAAGCGACTTCAAGAAACTCAACCCCAAATTGATTTTACTGTCGTCATCGAAAAAGGTAAGGGCGGGGGTGGTGCCTATATTCAAATTCTCGCTAAACCAGACGGTATGAGTGATGACCAGGCATTCCAATTGATCCAACAAGCAACGATCGAAGAAGTGCCTGAAACTTGGCAAGAAGTAGTAAATTTGCAATAACAAAAGATAAAAAGACTATCCGGTGGAGACTTGTTTCTACCTCTATCGGATAGTCTTCTTTATTTTCCACCAATTATAAAAAAGAAAAGGTTATGATGACCAAACCAAGGATTCTTTACAAGCGAATATTACTTTGTGTTTTCGTTGTTTTCCTATTGACTGGCTGTGTTTCAGAACAACAATCAACCAAAGAACCCACGACCCAGATATTTTTTTCCACAGCGATCAGAGCCACTCACCCTTATACAACTGCCACAGTTTTATCTCCTGCTCAGACATTGGTTCCAGTAATGACATCCACATCATCGCTAGATAAAGCCTCTTTTGTTAGTGAAAATTATCCAGATAATTCAATTTTGAAACCTGGCGAGGCATTTACAAAGACCTGGGAGATAAAAAATACTGGCGCTTCTACATGGACCACGAATTATCATCTGGTGTTAATTGCTTCTCCAGAGGGAAATACGCTAGGATCTGTTCCCCAGATTAGTTTCTCACAACAAACTTCACCAGGAGAGACAATGTTACTCTCTGTTCCCTTGACCGCACCTCAATCCGAGGGGATTTATAGTGTGTACTGGGCGATAATAAATGAAGCCGGGGAAATAATCCCTGTAGATGGTGGTAATTTATGGGTAAAAATCCATGTCAGTAAATCTGGCCAAACTTCTTCATCAGTTTCTGGCGGGGAGATATCTGCTAATGGTATCACCATTACAATAACAAATATCTCTTCTGATGAGCAAACCACCACAATAAATCTATGCTTATCGGTATCATTGCATACATACTCATTGGATCAAAGTCCGAAATTATTGATTAATCAAGTTCAGGTACCTTTTGTATCTGGGGGCAGTGATTTTTCAAGCGGAGAAGGATGTATGGTAGTTACCTACCAGGCAGGCGCAAACGACATTGAGAAATCTAGCGATGTGAAGTTGATTATAGATGGCAGCCTTCGAATGTCTCCTCCACCTGGTGATCCGAATGTGGCTTGTCAGACTGCCCGTCAAAATCTGATCATCGAATACCCAGGTATCAATTTTCAATGTAATTTCAGCATGGCAGGTTATTATACTGATCTAGAATTGCCTAGTGGAATGACACAGACACTGGCAAACTCTATAATAATCGACACAATTGAGGGGGCGATTTATGGGCCATGGACGATAAAAATCAAATGAGTGCTGCATTGAAAAAAACTTTATACATCAGTAAAATACTAAATGGATTGTTGATCGTCTGCTTTGTTGTCACTGGGTGTAATTTTCAATGGGTAAAAGATCTTTCTGTTGAAAGGACTTCAACATCCGTTAATAATGCCAATGTAGATCTAGAAATCACCTGGGCTTACCGCGATGAAGGACGTCTGGGAATAGAGATCCTTGTGAAAAACTATCCACTTGCCCAGGAAGCCACTCTACAATGCCCAATTACGCGTATTGATCTAGAGAACGGTGGGAAAAGCTATCTACTCTACAAGAATCCTGATCAGATCTCCCTGAATGAGTTTTATAAAATCAAAAGCCATAACAATTGGCATTGCGCAATTAAACGACATCAGGGTGGATTTGCCGATTACCTATTTAGCTTGACTCATTTCAATGAAGATCGTTCTTTGCCGGATGGTACTAATTATTTTCAAAATGACCCCTTACCAGAATTATTCGATTCATCCGATATCCTTATTGAATTGGGTCAAGTAAACGCATTATTTGGACCACAATCAATGGTTACCTTACCCTCTCTGGGTTCTTTTACTCTCAACGTAAAATACGCTGAAATAAAAGAAAAACTAACGTGGCAAAATTCACAAAAATTTATCGGGGATAGCATTGTCATCCAGGTAAATCGAGTAGCCTTGAATCCATCAGTGACCTGGTTGAACGCTTGTATCATGATACCCGATAATCACAATTGGATTCCTAAAGCAAAACTAGAATCAAATGGATATTTAGCCTATTCTACAGATTACCTGCTCACATATCCCGTATACCCTTCCACATCTTTCGTGAGTGATCAGAGGTGTTTTATTTTTACCATCCCTTATAGTTATTCTATAGGTTCTCCACTATCAGATTTCCACATAGGAATTAATCAAGTGATTATTGATAACACTAATCCTGGACAGGTGGAGATGAAAGATTGCGAAGCTGTGGGTAGAGAAATTGGAGAACTGAAAAGTATTCAGATTAACTGCTGGAAATTTGAAACGAACGGTCAGCCACAACACTGGTTTCAAGTGGTTTCTTATCCAGATAATATGACCTACCAAGAAGCATACGACATTGTCGAAACCGCATTTACCAACACAATAGTTGGCCCATGGATGTTGTCCATTGATTTCCAACCAGCTATGACAACCTCACCTACTTCTCACCCACCGGTAGAAAAGCCAGAAGAATTAATCGACGTTATACAATCCACGCCATCACCTTAGCCATCAGCGTAAATTGTTCTTGGAATTTTAAAAGTACCTTACTTCCCTGGAAAAATATGAACCAACAAATGAAGTTTAAAACAATTATTGGTTAGGTGGAATAAATGGCCACATCATGCATTTCCTTAAAAAGTTTTACGGTGTTCAAACAATTGAAAGACTTTACAAAAATTTAACACCTGATTTGCTATATTTATATTTAGATGGTATGGGAACCAACTTAATTTAGTGGGAAAAGTCAGGACATTAATAATTATAATGACGGAATGAAGTTATCCAAGGTGGCCAATTTCTTGATGGCATTTACAGTCACTTTTCCCGTTATCGTTGAGGTATGATGATATATAAAGTTGAAGTAATCATTCCGAACGAGCTTATAGCGGATTAGCCTATAAAGATTATCCCTACTTTCAAGATTAATACCGAGGCCAACAATATCGGCAATCCCGGTAATCGGTGAAGCTTGATTTTCTGTTCCCGTACCATAGATACCAATCCTAAAGCAATCACAACGATTAAGTGAATAACCAGAAACGACATGATAAAGAAAATCCCTGGCCAGATAAGACAGATCGTAATTGCACTAACGGCATCTGCGCCACCCCACCACTTCAATTCCCAGGCAGCCCAGAAGCCAATGATTGCCAATGCTGAAAGTGGTGAAGATTGAATCGAGAGGAATGCCCCCAAAAATAGCAATGGGAGCCAGGTGATTATTCGGCTTAATTCTTCCCAGCCAAATGCTTGAGATATTCTATACCGTTCACTAACAGCTGCAACTAAGACAGCAAGAAGGACTAATGCCCAGTCTC
>JABLXC010000028.1 GCA_013178185.1 Anaerolineae bacterium
GGGTCATGATTTGTAGACGATAGATTTCTCTTTCGCTCATGGTGTGTAGTTTGTCCACTTCTCTGTCCCTTTCGTATGGGGACATTTTAACTTTGGTAAAAGGGGACATTTCTACTTTGGCTTAACAAGCAACAGTAAAATTGTTGACGCTGTAACTATTAGCTGCTATTATTGTCACGAAATGCAGAAACAGCCAAAATCTTGGTTACGGGGAATCTGGACCTACCTCCTAAAAAAACTTCGATGGTTTACGCCAGGTTTGGGGGTAAAACGCTGGATTGTGTTAATTCTTGGCGGAACCACCCTGGTGGGAATTGGCTTTGCAATTCTGATCCTCGATGTTTACCGCACTGCCCCAGACACCTGGTGGTTGCCTGTTCTTTCCTATCTTTCTTTAAGGTTTCTCGACCGCACGCTGCGCGCCATCATATTTGGAGGAAGCGGTTTGGCGCTTATCCTTATTGGAACATGGGGGTTAAATCGGGCGCTTCTTAAACCTTTTTTGCATCCGGGGAAGCATGTGCTGGAGACAGTCAGCGCGTACCGACGGCGAGAGCGAGGGCCAAGAATCGTCGTAATTGGCGGTGGAAATGGATTGTCTTCTTTATTACGTGGTTTGAAGGAGCATACCAGTAATCTTACTGCGATTGTTACCGTTGCTGACGATGGTGGGTCTTCTGGCGAATTGCGCAAGCATATTGGAATATTGCCGCCAGGGGATATTCGTAATTGTCTCACGGCATTATCGGACGATGAGACTTTATTGACCCAGATATTTCAATATCGGTTTTCGGCCGCGGCGGGATTGAATGGGCACACGCTTGGCAATTTATTTATTACTGCTTTGACGGATATCACAGGAAGCTTTGAAGAAGCTGTGGCGGAATCGGGCCGTGTGCTGGCTGTGAAAGGGCGAGTGTTGCCGGCTACCCTTCATGATGTGCGGTTGGTTGCTGAGGTGTTGTTGCCTGGAAGCGATCAAGCTGTCGTGGTCAAAGGCGAGAGCCAGATCCCTAAAACCGATGGGGTGATCAAACGAATCTGGTTGGAACCCAATAACCCACCGGCTTTTTCGCCATCGATTCAGGCGATTTTATCCGCCGACTTGATTATTGTTGGCCCTGGGAGCCTTTATACGAGTATCTTACCGAATTTGTTGGTTGCTGATCTGGCCGAAGCTATCCGAACCAGTAAAGCAGTCAAGTTTTATGTGTGTAATGTGGCTACCCAACGTGGTGAGACAGATCATTACTCTTGTGGAGATCATATTCGAAAAATCGAAGCGCATGTTGGCGAAGGGTTGTTTGATCTGGTAATATGCAATCACCAATTCGACTATCCCCTGCCTTCAGGCGTTCAGTGGGTTGAGCCAGAACACAACCTGCAAGAATATTATCCTGTTTATTTTGCTGATTTAGTGGATACGGAAAATCCCTGGCGGCACAATTCCAGGCATCTTGCTCAGGTTGTGTTAGATTTATATTATGAACGGACTGGGCCGTTAACCAGCAGGGATGACCAGTAACTTGACGATAACCATGTGGAAACATGGCAACTTAAATCTTTTTATGTGGAGGTAACAAAATGGCAGTAAAAGTTGGCATCAACGGATTCGGCCGGATTGGCCGCCAGGTCTTGAAAGCCATCTATGAGTTCCATGGAGAAGAACTGGAAGTTGCGGTGATCAATGATCTTTTTGATACAAAACAAAATGCCCATTTATTTAAGTACGACTCTAACTATGGGACCTATTCCGGAAAAGTTGAAGTTGATCAAAGTGATCTTGTAGTGGATGGCAAGAAAATTAAGGTCTTTGCGGAAAAAGACCCCGCGAATTTACCCTGGGCAGACCTGGGAGTTTCAATCGTTGTTGAAAGTACGGGGGTGTTTACCGATGCGGTTGGCGATCCGGCCAAGGGAAAAGCGGGTGCGAATGTGCACATCCAAAAGGGAGGGGCGAAAAAAGTTATTATTTCGGCGCCAGCCAAGAATGAGGACCTCACAGTTGTCATGGGTGTCAATGATGATCGGTATGATCCTTTGAAACACCATGTCCTTTCCAATGCGTCTTGCACCACCAACTGCCTTGCCCCGGCTGCAAAAGTTGTGCATGATCGCTTTAAGATTTTGTATGGGATGATGACCACTATTCATTCTTATACCAATGATCAGGTCATTTTGGACCAGGGCCATAAAAAAGAAATGCGCCGTTCTCGAGCTGCAGGGTTGAATATCATCCCGACAACTACGGGGGCTGCAAAGGCTCTTGCGTTGGTTATCCCTGATTTGAAAGGGAAATTTGACGGATATTCCCTTCGTGTTCCCACCCCGACCGTTTCTATCGTTGATTTTACAGCCCAAATTGAGAAGCCGACAACCAAAGAAGAGTTGAATGCTGCTTTTGTGGAAGCTTCGAAAGGCTCCCTGAAAGGCATTTTGGGATATACCACAGGTGAGTATGGGGATCCATTGGTATCTATGGACTTCAAAGGCGACCCGAGATCGTCTATTGTAGATTTGCCGTCCAATATGGTGATTGGCGGCACCATGGTCAAAGTAGTTGCCTGGTATGATAACGAATGGGGTTATTCGGTTCGTACCGCCGATCTGGCCGCTTTGCTTGCAAAATCCCTCTAGGGAGATTGTCGCTGAAAAACGTAATGCGCCATCACTTCCTCGATCTGCGCATTACGTTTTTGATGGGTAAGGGAGGGTGAGATGTTTAATAAAAAAACCATCAGAGATATCGATGTAAAAGGTAAACGCGTCCTTGTGAGAGTTGATTTTAATGTTCCTTTGAAAGATGGTGTCGTGAGTGATGATACCCGCATCCGTGCTGCGCTTCCTACAATTGAATATTTAATCGAGCAGAGAGCAGCGGTTATCCTTTGCTCTCACTTGGGGCGTCCCAAAGGCGGGATTGATCCAAAATACTCGCTTCAACCTGTTGCCAGCCATCTTTCTCGATTATTGGGCAAGGACGTTGCTTTTGCCAGGGATTGTATTGGCCCCCTGGCGGAACAAGCGGCGGCCATTTTACAACCAGGGGATATTTTGCTTCTTGAAAACACCCGGTTTCATGAAGAAGAAGAGAAAAACGATCCTGAAATGGCCAGGCAACTTGCAGCCCTCGCGGAGGTTTATGTCAATGATGCGTTTGGCTCGGCGCACCGGGCGCATGCATCAACAGAAGGGGTTGCTCGTCTCCTGCCGGCGGTAGCTGGTTTTCTGCTTGAAAAAGAGATCCGTTATCTGGGTCAGGCAATCGCCAGCCCAAAGCGGCCGTTTGTGGCAATTTTGGGCGGCGCAAAAATCAGCGATAAAATTGGCGTCATCCGCAATTTGTTGTCTAAGGCAGATGAAATCTTAATCGGCGGCGGCATGGCCAATACCTTCTTGAAGGCGCAGGGATATGAGCTGGCCGATTCCCTTGTTGAAGATGAAGCCCTGGAAACTGCCAGTGACTTGCTCAAAGTGGGCGGAAAAAAGCTTCACTTGCCGGTGGATGTTGTTCTGGGCGATGCATTTGATGAGAAAGCGACGGTTAAAACAATGCTGGTTGGCAATGTACCTGCTGGCTGGCGTGTGATGGATATTGGACCTGAGACCGTGAAAATTTTTGCCAGCATCATTTCTGAGGCTGGCACTGTGGTTTGGAATGGTCCAATGGGGGTGTTTGAGTTCGCGAATTTCGCAAAGGGTACCTTTGGAATCGCAGAGGCGGTTTCGCAAAGCAAAGCTGTGAGTGTCATTGGTGGCGGAGAATCCGTTGCGGCAGTACAGCAATCAGGCCTGGCGGATAAGATCACTCATATTTCAACGGGAGGGGGGGCTTCGTTGGAGATGTTGGAGGGTCTCGTTTTGCCTGGTGTGGCAGTCTTACAAGATTTGGAAAAATGATAAAAATTCTCTAGACAAATATAACTCTGTCGAGTAGAATAAGTCTTTGCATTGTTCTAATTTGGAGGAAGAAATTTGGCTAATATTAAGTCTGCTATCAAACGCAATAAGCAAAATGAGAAGCGACGGCTTCGAAATCGCATCGTTCGTGGTAGAACGCGCACCTTCATAAAGGAGGCTCGCTTAGAGATCCAGAATGCAGATGTCGAATCAGCGGAAAAAGCGGTGCTAAAAGCAGTTAGTTCTCTGGACAAAGCGGCCGCGAAGGGTGTTGTTCACAAAAACAACGCTTCTCGCCGAAAGAGCCGCCTGATGAAACGGCTGGCTGCATTAAAGAAATAACCAATATAGTGAAGTGTTCCCTTTGTGGGGAACTTTGCCAAGATAGAGCGGGAGTGTGTGTCAGCTCCCGCTTTTGTGTTTTGATATGTTATAATGCGCTGATTGTCGCTGGTTACAGAACTCTAGTGGGTAAAAAGAGAGATTATGTTCGAGACAGAGCAAAAAAATATTGAAAATAAAATCTACCAGTATTGCCACGAACAGGGCTGGCCGGAGCCGGCGATCCAATGGAATTGGATCCCTTTCAGCGGACATTGGGGAATATCCACCTCCTTTTTTCAGCTTGCAGCACAAGAAGCTAAATCAGGCAAACGGGTTATCGTAAACCAACGGGCGCAGGAAATTGCAAAATCCCTCGCCGATTATTTGGGCGGAAGCGAAGGTTTCGAACGGATTGAAGCTGTAAATGGATATCTTAATCTTTATTACTCGACAAGTGAATTTGCCTGGCGCGTTGTTAATGAAGTGTTAGCGAAAGGAAAAAGCTTTGGAAGGAAGGAAGCACTTAATCAGCGCGTAATGGTTGAGTTCTCGCAACCTAACACCCACAAGGCTTTTCATGTTGGACATCTCAGAAATGTCATCTTGGGGGATGCTGTCTCTAATATCCTTGATTTTGCCGGATTTGAGGTTATTCGGGCAAATTATTATGGCGATATTGGCCTGCATGTCATCAAATGGCTGTGGAATTATCTAAAATTTCACAATGGAGAGAAGCCATCAGGTGACATGGTTCGGTGGCTTGGCGATATTTATGCCGAGGCTGATCGGAGATTTGAATCAGATCCGGCGGTTCAGGAAGAAGTGAGGGCATTGTTTGGCAGATGGGACCGGCGCGACCCGGACATAGTTGCTTTGTGGGAGCAGAGTCGGGCGTGGTCGTTAGAAGCATTTGATCAGGTTTATCGCACGTTGGGCGTTCGCTTTGACCGCGTTTATTTTGAAAGCGAGGTCGAAGAATCTGGCAAGGAGTTAATCTCAGATTTAATCAAGAAGGGCATTGCACGGGATGAGCGACCCGATGGCGCGGTGATTGTTCCGCTGGATGAGATTTTCGGAACGAAAGAAAAATATCGCGTCCTGGTGGTGTTGCGGTCCGATGGGACATCGCTTTATGCTACGAAAGACCTTCCATTAGCGATCAAAAAGTTCGAAGAATACAAACTGGATTACTCTATTTATGTTATTGATGTGCGGCAATCGCTGTATATGCAGCAAATTTTTAAGACCCTTGAGTTAATGGGGTACTCATGGGCGAAAAATTGTTACCATTTGGCTTATGAAATTGTCAACCTGCCAGGCAACGTGACCATGTCTTCCCGGGATGGGACCGTTGTTCTATTGGAGGATCTCATTCGCGAAGCGGTGGCAAGGGCGCTCATGGTTGTTCAACAAAAAAACCCAGAACTGCCACAAGCGACGAAAGAAAGTATTGCCCGAGCAGTTGCTTTGGGAGCGATAAAATATTCCATGCTGGCGCGTGATAACACAAAGATTGTGACTTTCGACTGGAATTCTGCTCTGGATTTCAATGGCCAGGCAGCTCCTTATATTCAATATGCCTTTGTGCGAGCAAACAGCATTCTCAAAAAAGCGGGGGAAAGCATACCTGCTTGCGTTCAAGCCAGTTATGATCTGAGCCAGGCAGAGATTGAGTTAATCGAATTGATTTCTCGGTTTCCTAACGAAGTACAAAGGTCGGCAAAAGAATACCGGCCTTTATATCTGGCCACGCTTGCTTATGAAATTGCGCGCTCTTTCAATGACTTTTACAACCAGTGCCCTGTTTTACAGGCTGAAGAACCGATTAGGAGTTTTCGGATCCGGCTTGTAGCTGCTGCACGACAGGTTATCGGCAATTGCTTGGGCGTTTTGGGTATTATCGCTCCAGATGTCATGTAGTTGAACCATACCATTTAATTTCAGGAGAGATTCTATGACTCCAATCAAAACAATTATCATGGGGGCCGCGGGGCGAGATTTTCATAACTTCAATGTTTTTTTTCGTGATAATAAGGATTATGAGGTAGTTGCTTTTACAGCCACTCAAATACCGAATATTGAAGGCCGAAAGTATCCTGCAGAACTGTCGGGATCTTTATATCCAGAGGGAATTCCAATCTATCCAGAAAGCGACCTTGAGGAATTAATCCAAAAGCACGCGATTGAGCAGGTAATTTTCGCTTATAGCGATGTTTCACACGAATATATCATGCACAAAGCCTCGCTTGTGCTGGCTGCTGGCGCTGATTTTCGTTTGATGGGGGTGGGTTCCACACAGTTGAAATCCAGTAAACCAGTTGTTTCGGTCTGCGCAGTGCGCACAGGGTCTGGCAAGAGCCAGACAACACGGCGTGTCTCTTTAGTCTTGCGTAAGATGGGTTTTAAGGTAGCGGCTATTCGTCATCCTATGCCTTATGGTGATCTTGTTAAGCAAAAAGTTCAGCGGTTTGCCGATTACAACGACCTGGATGAACATCAATGTACCATCGAGGAACGGGAAGAGTATGAACCTCATTTGGATAATGGTGTAATTGTATATGCAGGTGTGGATTATGAAGCCATATTGCGCCAGGCTGAGAAGGAAGTGGATATCATTCTTTGGGATGGCGGAAATAACGATTTTCCATTTTATAAACCCGATCTGAACATTGTCGTGGTTGACCCACACCGGGCCGGGCACGAAACGCGGTATCACCCTGGAGAAACCAATGTCCGGCTTGCGGATGTCTTTGTGATCAACAAAGTAGATACGGCTGTACCCGAAAACGTGATTGCAGTGCGTTCGGCAATCACTGATATAAATCCGAATGCGATAGTTATTGAAGCGGCATCTCCCTTGTTCGTAGATCAGCCTTCTTCTATTCGCGGCAAACGGGTTTTAGTCATCGAAGATGGCCCCACCCTAACACACGGTGATATGGTCTATGGGGCAGGGTGGGTGGCGGCCCGACGCTTTGCGGCTGCTGAGATTATTGACCCAAGGCCCTACGCGGTTGGTTCGATAATCGCAACCTACAAAAAGTATCCGGGCACCGGTAATATTCTACCGGCTATGGGATATGGTGAAGAAATGATCCGTGATTTAGAAGCAACCATTAATAACTCGCCAGTTGACCTGGTCATTTCTGCTACACCGATCGACTTAACCCGGATTATCAAAATGAATAAGCCTGTACAACGGGTCAGGTATGAATTGCAAGAGATTGGACAACCTACGCTGGAAGAAATTCTCCACGCGAAATTTGGTTAGAACTGCTGCTACGAAAATGCCCACAGAGCCGGCTTTTGCCGGTTCTGTGGTAGCTCATGATACAATCATAGTATGTTTATTGATGAGGTTGAGATCTATATTCGGTCAGGAAAAGGGGGGGATGGTTTTGTCCACTTTCACCGGGAGAAGTATGTCGCTCGCGGCGGTCCAGACGGGGGGGATGGTGGCCGGGGTGGTGATGTTATCCTAGAAGCGCGTTCCAGCTTAAATACGCTTTCCTCTTTTCGGCATATCAAGAAGTATCTTGCCAAAGACGGGGAAAAAGGCGGGATCAATAATATGACTGGGCGTTCTGCAGAGCCTCTCCTGATCCCAGTTCCTGCTGGAACGGTCGTTTATGACAAATTAACGGGTGAAATATTAGGCGACTTGGTTGAGGAGGGGCAGCAGCTCCTGGTTGGCAAGGGCGGCAGAGGAGGGCGAGGGAATGCCCGTTTTGTGTCTTCGCGCAACCAAGCCCCTCGGATTGCAGAGAGGGGAGAGCCGGGGCAGGAACGTGTCCTTAGGCTGGAATTGAAGTTGATCGCAGATGTTGGCATTGTTGGGATGCCCAACGCCGGTAAATCGAGTTTGCTGGCGGCTTTGACCAATGCCCAACCAAAAATCGCTGACTATCCTTTCACTACGCTTGAACCCAACCTGGGCGTTGCCGACATAGATTTGGAAACCTCCATTGTTCTGGCGGATATTCCTGGAATTATTGAGGGGGCGCACCGCGGGGTAGGATTAGGCGATTCTTTTCTAAGGCATATTCAACGGACAAAGGTGTTGATTCACGTGCTCGATGGTTTATCGCCAGAGCCGTTTGCTGATTTTAGCCAGATCAATTCGGAAATGGCATTGTACGATGAGAATCTAACGAGAAAACCCCAGATAGTCGTTTTCAATAAAATAGATATGCCGGATGCAGTCGAAAAATGGCAACAGATCAAATCGCAGATCGAAGAACTGGGCTACAAGACGATGGCAATTTCGGCTTTAACTCGCCAGGGGTTGGAGCCCTTGCTGTGGACAGTGAAAGAGATTTTGAGAGCGATGCCTGATGTTGAGGGAGAAAAAGTGTTGCCAGTGTACCGCTCAAAGGAGGATGCGCGCCAGTTTACGATTGAACGGATATCCGAAGGATGGCGAGTAAGAGGTAAGGCAATCGAACGGGCGGCTGCAATGACTTATTGGGAGTTTGAGGGTTCAGTTAGACGATTCCAGCGCCTGATGAGCGCACTGGGTGTTGAAGACGCATTGCGCCAGGCAGGCGCCAAAGACGGCGATACTGTATTTATTGGCGAAGATTATGAACTGGAATGGATGGATTGAGCTGGGATGCGCATAGGCATCTTTGGCGGCACTTTTGACCCTCCCCACATCGGCCACCTGATCTTGGCCGCTGAGGCTGTTTATCAATTATCTCTTGATCATTTATTGTGGATGATTACTGAAACGCCGCCCCATAAACTGGATTGTGCCATTACCCCCCTTGAAGATCGTTTGAAACTGACGGTAAAAGCTCTCGAAAACAATCCTGATTTTTCCCTCTCAAGAATTGAAATTGATCGTCCCGGCCCTCATTTTGCCATCGATACGGTGCGGTTGCTGCGACAAAAATATCCGCAGGACGAGCTTTATTATCTGATGGGAGAAGATTCGCTGCGCGATCTTCCCACCTGGCATCTGCCGATTGATTTCGTCCAGGAAGTGGATGGAATTGGCGTGATGCGCCGGCCTGGAGTGGTCATCGACCAGAAAAAACTGGAAAAGAGCCTGCCGGGAGTATGGAGAAAGGTGTTCTTTCTTCATTCTCCACTCATTGAAATATCTGCAAGCTCTATTCGAGAACGGATCAGGGAAGGCAAACCATTTCGATACTTTGTTTTGCCAACCGTGTATGATTTGATTGTGAGTGAGAAAATGTATCAGTCGAGAGAATAGTCTTGAATTTTTATTTGCTATTGTTGGATAAGCTCCAGTCTGCCTGCGCCGATCTCGACTTTTATAGTTAGTAACGGACTCTCTCCTTCAGTCTTGTATACATTCTGGTCAATATTCCAGCTTCCCCTGGTAACATCTACGGTAGTTGTGGTACCGTTGTTTTCGATGATGCTAGCTGTACCTTTGGGGATAATTAGCTTGATGTTGCATCCCCCTCCTACAATCGTTACCGAGGCAGGCTGCTGAAGTTTCCCCGCGAAATCCAGGGTATAAGAGCCCGCGCTGGCGTCAAAATTCATTTGGGTGAAATTCGCGAATCCCAACCCTCTTAGCGTTGCAGTCGAGGCGCTGGTGGTGTAGGTTATCAGTTCCAGGGTTTCTGGGTTGTACTCTTCGAAAATCAATTCATTATCGCTGGCGCTGTCTTTGAACTCCAATTTCCGCAGAGGTACACCGCTTAGATTGATTTCTCCTTTATATGCGTTGGCATGCACAGATAATTCGATTGGGCTTTTCCCTAAAGCAAGATCCCATTTATTGATGATGGCAGCAGAAGGAATCTGCAGTGGCAATTCGGGTTTTTGTTGGATTGTGATTTTATTATCGGTATGGATCAGTTGAGGTTCCCACTCCGGGATATTGTATTGAATCGTCCCTTCAACTGCTTTCGCGCCTCCACCTTTGAGGTTAAGGGAGCCCGCATTCATTTGTATAGTAATTTGGGTTACAGTGGAGTTCCCAGAAGGCGATTCTTCGACATTCATGGTTCGCGTTTCACCTGGTTTGATCGTTGGGACAGGGATTGTGATTGTGCAGGCGACGCTGATCAAAATTAGTAAGGAAGTAAGAATTAAAATCCTCTTTTTCATCTTCAACCCTGTAAAATTTCGAGTTGGACAGGCTCGATCATTCTTCTTTGGATGTTTGATTACCAACTGACGTTTTTCGTTGACGCTTTTTGGGCGGCTCAGAGGGCTGTTCCTGTGGATGTTGTTGTCCCGTTGATTCTGCCGTTCCCAAAATGGCGGATTTCTCTACGGGTGAAGCTTGCTGCAGTGTAGCTGGCGGATAAGGTGCAGGCGAGCTAGTAATTTCGTTTGCACTTTTTACCCCGAAGCGGGCGATCAATACGCTTCCGAGTCCCAGCATCAGCACCAGTGCCGGTGCAAGCCAGCCGATGCAGGGGATCCAACTCATTACTGTTGCTACCAGCGTGAGGATAAATGTGCCGATCCCAGCGCAAGCGGGGGCAGCGCATTCCCATTTGAATAAGGTGGAAAGACGCTTTCCCACCTCAAAACCGGCGGCTATCCAACCGTATAGGAGCGCGGTGGCGAGGACCAAAAATCCCAGCAAGCTGATCGGCAGCAAAATAATCGTGATCCCGAGTAAAATGAGCAGCGCTGGAGCCACAATAAAAGTTAATAACCCTAACGCGCCGGCAATAATGGGCTGTTTTACCATCGTTTGCGCAATTCGGCCGGTTGGTTTTTCAAGGAACAGCATGATCAACAAAGCGAGGGCAGCAAGACCAAAAGCTTTAAACAACGCCCATAGAAGATCCCCAATGGGTTTCAGCAGGTCAAGCCTCACGGCAGATTGAATGGAACCTGGCCTGAGATCAAATGGTATCAGGTCAAATGGTAATTTGTTAAGGTCAAATGTTCCTGGAGTTTGAACTGTTGTGCTGCCTTTGACTTTTGAACCAGGAGATCTTTGAACAGTTGCGTTGATTGTTGTTAGATTTCCTTCCAGTACCGATGCATCGCCTAACTTAACGTTGCCACCGATTGCAACCAGATCTCCGGTGATCGTGCCGTTTAATTCCAAAAAGCCGCCCATGATGAACACATCGCCATCAACCAAAGCGTTTTCGTTGATGGTGGCAGTTCCACCAAAAATGGATAAGTCTCCTGAGAGGGTCTCACCCCTTTTTAGTTCATATGAACCGCCAAAAACGATCTTTCCTTCGCCATCTGGCGACTGAGCAAACACTGGTGAAGGAAATACCAGCATCATGACTGTAATCAGGATAAACAGAGAGAGGGTCTTTGAGAGTTTCATGCGTTATATACTCCTTTGACAGTGATCTGCCAAATTGCGACTATCCAGGCTAATGCCATGACAGTGAATGTTGTTGTAAACAGTATCCAGGCTCCGGCGGAAATTACCGGAGGAAGGATATCTACAAGAGGTCGAATTACCTGGGCTATTTTGACTAATGACATTGAAAGGGTTACCAATTCTTTGATCATTGCTACCAACACGTTGGCCAAACCCGTAGATGCAACTGCATAACCGACCAACATCGCACTGGTGATGAGAATCCCCATAATTAGAAATAAAAAAATTTTTCTGATCTGTTTTTTGTGTTGAACAACGCGTTTTTCAGCTAAACTACTCTGCCACCGCGCAGTAAAATCAGAGGGAGGGGACACGACAGGGCTTGCAACCAGAAAAGATCTTGCCATTTGCCAGTTTTGATAAAGTCGTTGGCAATCCTGACAGGTTTCCAGATGGCGTTTTAATTCAAGCGACTGATCTTGGGAAAGCTCTATCTCATCGTCCAGAATCCAGTTTTCAAAAGGTTGATGATTCATAGCGATTCCTTCCTGTAGTAAGGGCCGTGTGTTGGGCTGATTGCCATTTCTGAGCCAGTTGCAACCTGGCACGGTGAAGTCGACTTTTCACAGCGCTGAGCGAGCATGAAAGGGCTTCGCTAATTTCTTGATCCGATAGTTCGTACCAATAACGGAGTATCAGTGCTGCCCGGTCTTGAGGTTTCATTTCTGACAATAATTGGTGTAACATTTGTTCTTCTTCTGATTGGCTCACAATCCATTCTGGATTGGGCGAGTGGTGGGGGATTATTTCATCTGTGGTTTCATCTAATTCAATGGTCGGTAATCGGCGTTTTCGTTGTTGATCGATGCAGTAATGGGCGGCAATGGAGAGCAGCCAGGTGATGAAAGACCGGTTGGGGTCATATCGATTAATAGCTTGATAGGCGCGCCAAAAACTCTCTTGAGCTGCATCTTCTGCCTCTTGTGAATCTCCGAGCATCCGGTAGCACAGGTTATAGACTGGCGTTTGATACATTTCTACGATATGAGCGAAGGCCGTCTCATCGCCTTGTATGGCGAGCTGCAGCTCTTCTGCCGCGTGATGATTCACCCATTACTCCTGCGTTGTAAATTGTCTAACTCATATACGAATTTGAGTAAATTTAGTTGCGGAAACAAATCCTCAAGTTATTATAAATATCTTCAACTCTTTTACGGAAGATATTCTTCGGTACACTGGTTGAGCAGTTTTTCTTGGCGTAAAGTGAAATTGAGGAGGCTGTCTGAGTTTCAAGACCGTTGCCTTCTCTTGATGGTGATGATAATTCTGAAGGGGGGTGAAAGACTTTAATAGATTGAAATTAAAGACAACCTCTATTGCCATGATCATTTAGCGCAACCGCATCCTGATTGGCTATTTGATCATTTATTCATTTGAGGCAGGCTGCTGAAAATTTAAAAAACAATTTCTTCTTTGCCTGCCAGTTTTTCCTGAACACGGTTGACAACTGTCGTCAGGTGACGTTTGTGATGTACAAAATCAAGATCGTCTGTCCTCAGAGTCAGCACAGGACAAATGTCAAAGGTTGAAATCCAGTCATCATAAAAACTTTCAAGTAGTGAGAGATACTCTTCAGTGATGCTTGTTTCAATATTGCGCGCCCTCTTTCTAATTCTTTCCATTAACAACGCTACCGGCGCTTTTAAATAAATCAAAAGTGAAGGGGGCGGCAGGTTGCGGGTAATCAGGTGGAAAACTTTCAGGTAGGACTGGTAATCTAATTCTGAAAGATTGCCCATGTGATAGAGGGCGCGCGCAAATATATAGGCATCTTCATAGATGCTACGATCAATTATCGCCGATTGAGGGGCATTCCACATGTCCAGATGCTGCTCAGCCCGATGTCCTAGAAAGAATATTTGCAGGTGAAACGACCATTGAGCCATATTTTCATAGAAATTAGGGAGGTAGGGATTGTCAGCAACGGACTCGTAAGCAGTGCGCCACCCAAGCTGTTGCCCAATACGCTCTGTTAAGGATGTTTTCCCTGATCCGATATTCCCTGCGACAAGAATGAGCCGTTTTGCCATATGGTGCTCCTGAAATCGACATTTCAACTAATTATAGCGGCTTGTTGTAAACCTTGACGGAGCAAGTTCCGTTTGTCAGAGGATTGATCCCGGACTGCATTGTTTAATCGATCTGCGTATTTTGTGAAATTAACTGGTTCAGTAAAAAATTTAGAATGCCGCCATTAAGGTAATACGCTAGCTCGCGTTGGCTGTCCAGACGCAGCAGTGTCTTGAATTGGCGTGTGCTTCCATCGATCCCTCTGGCTCTTACTTTGATCATCGCGCCTGGTTTTATATCCTTCTTTTCAAGCAAAATGTCAATGAAATCGGTGTTTTTTATTCCAATCGTAGCTGCAGATTGACCTTCTAAGAATTGAAGAGGCAGAACGCCCATACCGGCAAGGTTAGAGCGATGTATCCTCTCATAGGATTCGGCAATGATGGCTTTCACTCCCAAGAGCAGCACACCTTTTGCCGCCCAATCTCGACTTGAGCCAGTGCCATACTCTTTGCCTGCCAGGATTACTAAGGGGGTCTTTTCTTGTTGATAATTCGTTGCGGCGTCGTAAATTGTCATGATTTGTTCAGAGGGGAAATGAACTGTCATCCCGCCTTCGATGCCAGGGGTGAGCATGTTCTTAAGGCGGATGTTAGCAAGGGTTCCTCGAACCATAATCTGGTCATTTCCTCTTCGGGCGCCGTAGGAATTGAAATCCTCTACCGTCACTCCTAATGAAAGCAGGTATTGTCCTGCGGGACTGGAAGCCGCAATGGAGCCTGCTGGAGAAATGTGATCGGTTGTAATCGAATCGCCCAACCATGCCAGGATACGCGCGTTGGAAATGGCGTGGACATCTTTCCTTTCATTCGTGAAAAACGGCGGATTTTGGAGATAGGTGGAATGCGGTTCCCAGGTGTACAAACTGCTATCCGGGCTAACCAGTTGGCCCCAGTATTCATTCTCTTTCCATATCCTGGCATAATTTTCTCGATACATTTCTGGTTGGACGGTGCTCTTTACGATGGCGTAAATCTCGCTCGAGGAGGGCCAGATATCCCGCAAGAAAACCGGCTCTCCATATTTCCCCGTTGAAAGCGGCTCTCTGGTTAAATCGACGTTCATGTTTCCTGCAATTGCATAGGCAACCACTAAGGGCGGCGAGGCCAGATAGTTTGCTCGGGTGTGAGGACTCACCCGCCCCTCAAAATTTCTGTTGCCAGATAAGACTGCTGCAACCACCAGATTGTTTTGATCGATGGCGGAAACAATTTCCTTGGGGAGCGGCCCGGAATTTCCTATACAGGTTGCGCAGCCGTAGCCAACGAGATGAAAACCTAGCTGCTCAAGCGCATCCATTAAGCCGGCCTTCCTCAAGTATTCTATTACTGCCCGAGAACCTGGGGCCAGGCTGGTCTTTACATAAGGCTTTATCGTTATACCTTTTTCAATGGCCTTTTTTGCAAGCAAGCCCGCGGCAATCATGACGTAGGGATTGGATGTGTTGGTGCATGAGGTGATCGAAGCAATAACGACAGCACCATGCTTTAGCTGGCTGGGTTGGTTGTTGGCTTTAATATCAATGCTCTTATCAATATCACTTGCATCGATGCCGTAACCGTTTTGATTTTTAGGAGCGGTTAGCGATTTCTGAAAGCTTTCTTTTACAGCAGAAAGGGATACTCGATCCTGGGGACGTTTTGGCCCCGCAAGACTGGCCTCGACCTTATTTATGTCCAGCTCCAAAACAGAGGAATACTGTGGTTCTGGATTGCCGACTCTCCAGAACAGTCCTTGAGTCTCATAATAAGCTTCAACCAAGCTGGTAAGATCATGATCTCCGCGCGTCAATAACAGGTAATCCAATGTTTGGGAATCGACCGGAAAGTAGATGGTGGTAGCGCCGCTTTCGGGAGCCATGTTGGCTATCATCGCCCGGTCCGATAGGTCCAGGTTCGCCAGGCCGGGGCCGAAAACTTCTACGAATTTTTCTACCACGTTGTGCCGACGGAGAAGCTGGGTGATTGCGAGCGTCAAGTCTGTGGGGGTAGTTCCTTCTGGAAGTTTGCCGGAAAGGTAAAGTCCTACCACGTCAGGGATAAGAAATTCGACCGGTTCGCCAAGCATTGCGCCGACAGCCTCAATCCCGCCAACTCCCCAACCCAGTACCCCCAATCCATTGACCATCGTTGTATGAGAATCAGTACCAACAACGGTATCTGGATAAAGGATAGGCTCTTCATTAATGTTTTTTTCCAAAACCACCCTGGAAAGGTATTCCAAGTTAACTTGATGAATAATACCGGAAGAAGGTGGAATAATCCGTAAATTGCTGAATGCATTCTGACACCAATGCAGGAAAGCATACCGTTCCTTATTCCGTTCAAACTCAAGACGAGTATTGCGCTCAAATGCTTCTGGGATTCCTGCGTAATCTACTTGCAGGGAGTGATCAATTACAAGGTCAACTGGGATAACAGGATTGACCCTCTCAGGGTTGCCGCCCTGTTGTACAACCGCGGATCGCAACCCTGCCAGATCGTTTAGCACGGGTACGCCAGAGAAATCCTGTAAGATCACACGGCCAGGGAAAAAGGAAACGGTTGCGGTGTCGTGGCGCTGGGGGGACCAGTTGGACAAATTGACAATTTCTTCCTTTGGTGTTTTTCCGAAGTGGTGATTGCGGATTGCTCCTTCCAATAAAATTCGTATCGAATACGGGAGGTTTTTTAATTGCGCCTTGTTAATCAATGGGCAACGATCGATTTGGTAAATCGCGTAGGATCGGTTATTTATATTCAGTGTAGTTTGAGATTCGCAGATTTCTGGCATGTGGTTTGATCCTCAACTCTATTGATTTTGCATCCAAGTAATAATTTCGTTTCCGAACTGGGAGGTCTTTACGAGGGTTGAATCTTTGCTTTGATTATGCAGGTCGAAGGTAAAGAGTTTTTTTGAGATTACCGCTTGGATAGCGGCAATCAGAAGATCAGCTGCTTCTTTCCACCCCATGTACCGAAACATCATTTCGCCGGATAAGATCACTGAACTGGGATTGACGGCATCCTTGCCGGCAAATTTTGGGGCGGTGCCGTGCGTGGCCTCAAAAATAGCAACGCCGGTATCGTAATTAATATTTGCGCCAGGAGCAATTCCAATACCTCCCACCAGCGCTGCCAGGGCATCAGAAAGATAATCGCCATTTAAGTTTGTTGTAGCAAGCACATCAAAATCTTGTGGGCGTGTAATGGCGGCTTCGAAAGCGGCATCTGTGATAACATCGTTAACCCACAAGCGTCCCGACGATAGGGCTTTGGATTGCTCAAGGTTTGCTGTATCTTCTCCCAGAGCGTTTTTAGTTTGCTCCCATTGGCGATTCGTATAAACCTGTTGGCTGAACTCCTTTTCTACCAGATCATATCCCCAATTCCGAAATGCGCCTTCTGTATATTTCATAATGTTGCCCTTGTGGACCAGGGTAACGGATCGGCGGTGGTTGGCCAACGCCCATTTTACTGCTGCGCGAACAAGCCGCTCTGTTCCTTGCTTTGATATGGGTTTGAGGCTGATGCCGGAACTTTCCGGAAATCGAATTCGGTTGAATTCGTCTGGAAATTGGTTCTGCAAAAACTGAAGTAACCGCTTGTTCTGTTCTGTATTGGCCTGGAATTCGATGCCGGTATAGATGTCTTCGGTATTCTCCCGGAAAACCACCATATCCACGTTTTCCGGGTGGCGCATCGGGGAAGGGACTCCCTGGAACCATCGCACAGGGCGCTGGCAGACGTATAGATCTAATGCCTTTCGCATCGCGACATTAAGTGACCGGATGCCTTCGCCAACCGGCGTGGTCAACGGTCCTTTGATGCCAATTTTGTAGTTTTTGAAAGCCAGGACAGTTTCTTCTGGCAGCCAGTTCTTTACAAGGCTATAAGCCTTTTGTCCGGCCAAAACCTCTAACCATTGTATTTTTCTCTTGCCGTTGTATGCCTTTTCGACGGCGGCATCGAAAACACGTTGAGCGGCAGCCCAAATGTCTGGTCCTGACCCATCTCCCTCAATGTAAGGAATGATAGGATGGTCAGGCGTTACTAATTTTCCGTCAGCGATAGTAATTCTATTTTCTGTAGGAGCATGTTGAGAAGGGAAGGGAGGCATACCCATTCGGCGCATTCCTTTCTTTGGCATTGATTGATAGGATCAAAAGGGTTGACATTTGTTGCGGCTATTATTATAATACATAAATCCATTAATGGGACACTGTCCTATATAAAGGGACAACGAATGCCAGACAATAAAGTTAGCACCCTCTCACGAATAACAGCAATTTTGGACAGTTTTTCGACTGATAACCCTGTTTTAGGGGTTCGCGAAGTAGCTCGCAAGGTCAATATGTCATCCAGCGCTGCAGGCCGCTTGATGCAAGCGATGCGCGATTTGAACATCTTGAGCCAGGATCCAACTACGTCCCTGTATTCGATGGGTTCCAGGCCACTAACCTGGGCGGGGGTCTATTCATCCACTCTGGATGTTCGCAATATTGCTATGCCATTTTTGCATGAATTGCACCACGATACGATGGAAACAATCAGTTTATACATTATGGATGGGACAGAAAGGGTGTGTATTGAGCGACTTGAAAGCCCGCAAAATGTAAGAATCGTAGCCAGAATTGGGAGACGGTTACCACTATATGCGGGTTCGGCGGGTAAAGTCTTTCTGGCTTTTCTACCAGAAGCTCGATGTATGGAGATCCTCGAGACAACCGACTTGGTTCCTCTTACACCAAAAACCATCGTCGATAAAGGAAGCCTTTTGAATGAACTGGAAATGATTCGTAAGCAAGGATTTGCTGCCAGCCGGGGAGAGTGGCTTTTGGATGCCTCTGGAGTAGCGGCCCCGATTTTTGATCAGGCCGGAGCTGTTGTGGCGGCCGTAACAATTTCTGGCCCTGGCCAGCGCTTTACATCTGAAAAAATTGAGGAATACAGCAAGATGGTGATGCGAGTTGCACGTCAAATATCTGATGAGATGGGATATCGGGGGGCAGGCTATCCGAGGAAAAAATAGCCGCATTTAGTATCAACCGCAGCATGTGGCGGATTAACTGTGTAAAGGAGCGTGTCCAATGGGAATGAAAGAGAGGCTTGCAGCGAAAATACCCGCCTGGAGGGAAAGAGTTAATCGACTGAAGAGAGATTATGGGCCATTTAAGGTGGGAGAAGTTACGGTTGAGCAGATTTTTGGTGGAATTCGAGGCGTTCAAATCAGCGTCAGCGACATTTCTTATGTGGACCCAAACGAAGGCGTCCGGTTGCGGGGGTATACAATCCCGGAAACATTAAGCTTGCTCCCCAAGGTGCCTGGTTCGGTTTATCCAATGATGGGAGGACTGTATTTTTTGCTCATGGTGGATGAAATGCCAACCATGGAGGATGCACTTGAAGTTGAAGCAGAATGGAAGGCGCGCGGCGAAGTACCCGGACACGTCTTTGACCTTATCCATGCAATGCCCTTGAGCACCCATCCAATGACGCTTTTCTCGCAAGCAGTCATGGCACTTCAAAGCCAATCGGTCTTTGCGGCCGAATACAGTAACGGGTTGGCGAAAAAAGATTATTGGGAATATTACCTGGAAGACAGCCTGAATATGACTGCAAAGTTGCCAGCAATTGGAGCTTATATCTACAATTACAAATATCAGAACGGGATGTATATTCCCCCCAACCCAGATCTTGATTGGAGTGCGAATTTTGCACACATGATTGGCAAAGGCGACAATAAGGAGTATCAGGATCTTTGCCGATTGTTCTTCGTGTTGCACTCGGACCATGAAGGCGCGAATGTCAGCGCGCATACTTCGCACCTGGTTGCATCGGCTCTATCGGATATCTATCTGGCCTCGGCAGCCGGGTTGAATGGCTTAGCGGGCCCGCTACACGGTTTGGCAAATCAAGAATGTATTCGTTGGCTGTTGAACACTTATAATCATTTTGGAAGATTACCGACACGTGATGAGCTGGCCCAATATGTTCAAGATATTTTAGCGAGCGGCCTTGTTGTGCCTGGATATGGGCATGCGGTTTTGCGGGTTACGGATCCACGGTTTACAGCACAGCTTGAGTTTGCTGAGAGATTTATGCCGGACGATGAACTGCTCCAGCTTGTTAAGTTGGGGACTGAAGTCATTCCTGGTATTCTATTGGCTACCGGAAAAGCGAAGAACCCCTACCCGAATGTAGATGCCATTAATGGGACGTTGCAGTACCACTATGGTGTTACTCAATTTGATTTTTACACGGTGCTATTCGGGATCAGCCGGCTGGTTGGGTTGACCACGCATGCAGTCTGGTCAAGGATTTTTGGTAAACCTATCGAGCGCCCAAAATCTCTGACAACAAAGATGTTAGAGGAAATGGTGGAAGGATTGCCACCGATGGGGAACGGTTCGGGCGCCAAGGGATAGAATATTTCTACGGCGTGCTTCCTTGCACTTGTCCAAATTAACATCTTGCGGTGCTGTATAAAAAACGAGACGGTTGTCTGCCTATCACTAGCAGTAAGGGGATAGGCAGACAGCTTTTTTGTTGCCTGTTTTCTAGCAAGTTCTGGAAAGTAATACTATCTGACAAGCGAGTTAATGATGATTGACATGTTTTCAGAATGAGAATTGTCTGATAATATTAATTTAAAGTTAATGCTGCGGAGAGGGAAATGGATAAACCGAATTACGAAGACGACATTACCATAGGAACCCGAATCAGAGAGCAGAGAAAAATTATGGGCTTGAGTCTTTCTGAGCTGGCGCGCCGGACGGGGTTGACGACGTCATTCCTCAGTCAAGTGGAGCGCGGCCTGGTGAGCACATCGATCAACTCTCTTCGCAGGATTTCAGAAGCATTAGGGGTCTCCATTTTATACTTTCTAAACGATACCCCGCGAAGAGAGCCGGTTGTACGAGCGGGAAACCGCATGCAATTAACTTTGCCGGGTCTTTCCAATATCAGGTACGAGGTGATCACAACCAACCTTGCAAATAAAATCGAAATCATCTTAGGGCATTTAGAGCCGGGTAAGACCTATTTTTCCAGACATTTGCCGGCGCCGACGGACGAATGTATTTACGTCCTCAGCGGGACATTAGTGGTAGGGTTAGAACAGCAGGACTACACGTTGTACCCCGGCGACAGTATTTGCTTCACGGGTGTCATGTTGAAACACTTTCGCTGCATCTCTGACGAGGAAGCTGTTTTTATGGTGGTGGTCACCCCTCCAATTTTTTGACGGCGGATCAACGTTCAGGGGGAAGTTTTGCGCCGAAAAAAGAACGGTACAGGATTTCATGGTCGATTTTTCCGGTTGAGAAACAGTTGCCCGACCTTAAGTTATTGACCTGGATTAACGCCGTGGTGTGAACACGTAGATCAATATTATGAAAGTTGCAGTCGTTCTCCTCAAAAATTTGTTTAAAGAGCTTGCCATACTGCCCGGTATGTTCAAGCGTTAATTTCGGCAAAACGCGTTCGATTTCCTGATCGGTGGTGTCAACGTAGACCAGGACATGACCGCCGTATAAGAGGCAATCGTTAATTCTTCCCATAGCTTCTAATCCATCTGGGGAGAGAGGAGGAATGGGCGCAGTGGAAAATGCGCTTTTGACGGTGACAATATCAAAATTTTCTTCTTGAAGGCGGTGCATTAGATTGTCGATCGGACGGGCGGCAACCTGGATGGAGCAAACCAGGCTGGTGGAGGGCGCAACCAGGACGTATAAATTCTCTGGCGCAATCTGACAGGATTCTGCAATCCACGCCGCTTTTTCCTCGGTGATCGGTTCTGAAGTTTGAAGCGGCGCAACTGCGACCGGACTGTCGTCCTGATAATTCACGAATTGAATGCTCATATCCGGCGGTTTTAGAAGCGCTTTGGCCGGGCCAGTGAGAATAGGTTGGTGTTCTGATCCTGGCAGTGGGTCAGCATGCCGCTGACAAATCCAACCGGAAATCAGCGGGTCGGGGGAATATACGTGAACAGAAGGAAGAATGTACTCACCCAACTGGAATTTACCGAAGGCTATCTCGACGATCCCGCCCTGGGTTATTTCGGCAAAGAGCCGCCCGGCTTCCCAGCTTCCCTCAACGGCCTGGCCCATGTCGATGACAGTGGCGCCGTTTTTGAGTTTCTTAACATCGATTTTGAGTAAATCCTGGTTGGGTAGAATTTTTTCCTTGACAATGCGTAATGCTTGCCGGTTTACACTGATCATTTGCGCCTCCTGAAAGTGTAATAAAGAATATGTTTGTGATGCACAGGCGCTCAGTATTCAAAATACTGGCACAGGGGAGAACATAGAGCATCCCTGCGCCATTATAAACCGGATGAGCGATTTAATCAGTTTTTCGTCTGCAATATTCCCATCGCCAGGCGTTTGACGTGCGCGATGATGGCCGACATGCCATTCAGTCGTTGAGGGGTTAGAACTTGCTGCAGCCCCATTTCAAGGAAGAAATCTGCTGGCAAATTCATGACCTGTTCGGGAGAGGCTCCTTTTAATCCATCTGCAATAATGGCAGCATAGCCACGCACGGTGGGCGATTCTTCTGGAATGCGAAAGTAGAAGACCATTCCGCCATTTTGGATCTCGGCGGTTACTGAGACTGGCGTCATGCATTCGGGCACGGGCTCCATGGGAGCATGGGGGTGGTTCAACGCTTCTGGTAAAGGGGCGAGATTTTGGGAGTATTCCAATAACAATTCGAGTTTTTCTCGGCCTTCTGCCAGCTTAAAATCCGCGATGATTTCCGCCAGTCGTTCAGGTAGTTCTTTGGAAGCGCTCATTTTTACGCGCCTTTTTCGATAGGTGCTCCTACCAGGTTGCCCCATTCTGTCCATGAACCGTCGTAATTTTTTACGTTGGGGTACCCCAATAAGTATTTCAATACGAACCAGGTGTGAGAGCTTCGCTCTCCGATACGACAATAAGCGACGATCTCCTTATCCGGCGTGATACCTTTTGTGGTATAGAGGCGGCGCAGCTCTTCGAGTGATTTGAAAGTTCCCGTTTCTGTGTTCACTGCCTGTGCCCAGGGGATATTGACAGCTCCGATGATATGCCCTCCTCTTTGAGCACCTTCCTGGGGATAGCCGGGCATTGCCAACAGTTCACCCGAATATTCTTGCGGAGAGCGTACATCAACCAGGGGGAGATTTTTTTCGATATGCTTCATCACGTCTTCTCGAAAAGCGCGGATGTTTTTGGATGGTTTTTTTGCCTTGTAAGTGGTTCTGGGGAAGGTCGGAGTGTCTTTTGTCAGCGGGCGGTTTTCAAGCACCCATTTTTGCCTGCCTCCATTCATCACCCTGATATTTTCATGGCCATAATATTCGAATAGCCAAAAGGAATAACAGGCAAACCAGTTGTTTTTATCCCCATAAAAAACTACAGTGGTCTGGTTGGAAATTCCTAACGATCCGCAGAGTTCCTCAAACTGGGTTGTGGTAAGGAAGTCCCGCACGACTGGGTGCTGTAAAGTGGTGAACCAATCGACTTGAGCTGCGCCAGGGATGTGGCCTGTCGCATATAGAAGGGCATCCTCATCTGCCTCGACAAGGCGTACTTCTGGATCATTGAGATGCGAGGCGACCCAATCCGTCTCAACCAGATATTCGGAATGGACATATTGTTCAGACATTTTTATCCTCTAAATAATAGATATTTATATTGTTAATTTATTAATCATTATATAACAACTGTCAAGTAGCAGGATTTTCTTGCCAACTATTTTTTAGGGTATTGACTTCCTTCAGGATCTGTAAAGAAGTTAACGGTTTTGTAAATTGGAACAGTCTTGCGTGTCCATTTGCCTAATGCGGGGTTTCAATCATTGTGGGCTATAGGTCACGTTGGGGTGCTGATATGCCTTGTTGCACAGAGAAATTGTTACCCCGGGCTCATCTTTAGAAAAGACTGTGGCGTTATCCTTAGACCATCTCAGATTATTGTGAGGAGATTAGGAATTATTTCTTTATGAGGTCACTTATGTTTTCAAAATTGCTTTACTGGTTTTCTCGGCCTGTTGTGAAGACTTATACAGGAACCATGTTAAAGATGGACGTCCAACTGCACGAGAAGATGCCAGAAGGCCCAAAAATCATTGCGGCAAATCACCCCAGCACGACCGATCCTTTCTTTGTGGCTGCCATTGCCCGCCATCAAGTGTATATTCTTATCAACGATCTTTTGTTTCAGGTGCCGCTGCTGGGCGCTTATTTGCGAAAATCTGGACACATCCCCGTGAAACCAGCCCAGGGCGCGGTCGCGGTTCAATCTGCACTGGAATGCCTGGCGGCTGGCAAGTCTATCGTGATTTTTCCGGAAGGCGCTTTGAGCCCCGCCGAAGGCGGTTTTTATCCAGCGCGGACCGGAGTCGCCCGCCTGGCATTGATGAGCGGCGCTCCGGTCATCCCGGTTGGTATCCATTTGATGCACGAGCGAATTCATTCGATCCGGTCCACTGTAAAGGGGCAGGTGGAATATGGACGTTGGTACCTGAATGGACCCTATAACATCACGGTTGGAAGGCCGCTCCGGTTTCGTGGCGATGTAGAAGACCGGTTGTACGTGCGGAGCGTTGCCGATACGATCATGCATCATATTATCGAAATGGCGCGCCAGAGCGAGCAGCGGCTGCACCAGGGTCCTACTCCATTGATCAGCCTGCCGGTAACCCAATAATACTATGTGACCGACTATCCATGAAACACCAGTTTCTTCGAGAAGCGGACCTGATAAAAGGTCTGCTTTTGTTCTTCTAGCTGTTTTCGATCAACTCGCGCGTCTTTTTTGCCTGTTTGCCGCGCTCTTCAGTATCCAGAATGCGCTTTCGGATACGGAAGCTCAGCGGGGTCACTTCCAGCAATTCGTCTTCTGCTAGATATTCGATAGCTTCATCAAGGCTTAAGTCCTTTGGCGGAGTAAGCCTGATTTCAATGTCCTTGTTAGAGGACCGCATATTGGTGAGGTGTTTCTTTTTGCAAACGTTGACAACGAGATCGCCAGGGCGCTGCGTCTCTCCGACAACCATACCCTCGTAAACCTCAATCCCAGGGGAGATGAACAGAATACCGCGCTCCTCGGCATTCTTCAGGCCGAAAGTAGTTGCCTCGCCCGATTCCCAAGCGACGATCGAGCTGGTGGTACGGGAGACGATGGGACCTGCGAGAGGTTCGTAACCGTGGAAAAGACTGTTCATTACGCCCATGCCGCGAGTCTGTGTCAGGAACTGGTAGCGAAAGCCGAGCAGGCCGCGGGTTGGCACCAGGTAGGTGAGGTGAACGCTGCCGTCGGGGTTGTTGCTCATGTCCAACATCTTGCCGCGGCGGACGCCCAGCATCTCTACGACGGCGCCGACGGTTTCGGGGCTGGTTTCAATGTGGACTTCTTCGAACGGCTCGAAGGTCTCGCCGTTCTCATTTTTGTGGAAAATGGCTTCTGGTCGTGAGACCTGGAATTCATAGCCCTCGCGGCGCATGTTTTCGATGAGGATAGCAAGATGCAATTCCCCACGGCCGGCGACGACGAAGGTATCGGCGCTTTCGGTCTCTGAAACGCGCAAGGCGACGTTGTTGCGGAGTTCGTTGAAGAGCCGTTCGCGCAGTTTGCGGGAAGTAGACCACTTGCCCTCACGGCCGGCAAAAGGGGAGGTGTTGACGCCGAAGGTCATGCGAACGGTGGGCTCTTCGACCTGGATGGGCGGGAGAGCGGACGGGGACTCGGGGGAGGCCAAGGTTTCGCCGATGGCGATTTCTTCCAACCCGGCGATGGCGACGATCTCGCCGGCTTCGGCTTTCTCTACCTCGACGCGCTCCAACCCCTGATGGACGTAGAGGTAACGGGCGCGTTCGGGCAGAATATCGCCATTGAGAGTGACGCGGGCAAGCGCCTGGCCAGCCTGAATGACACCGCTGTGGATGCGACCGACGGCATAGGTGCCGCGGTAATCATCGTATCCCAGATTGGTGACAAGGATCTGAAGGGGCGCTTCGAGATCAACGACAGGGGCGGGGATGTGGTCGAGAATAGCTTCAAAAAGTGGTTGCAAATTGGGGGAGAGAGCGGGCGTACGCCCGGCCTGGCCGGTGATGGCGTTGGCGTAAATGATGGGAAAATCAGCCTGGCGGTCATTGGCGCCCAGCTCGACGAAGAGATCGAAGGTCTGGTTGAGGGCACGATCTGGTTCGGCGTCTTTGCGATCCATCTTATTGATGACGACGATTGCGCCGATCCCTCTTTGAAGAGCTTGTTTAAGTACGAAGCGGGTCTGGGGCATAGGACCCTCGGCAGCATCCACCAGGAGGAGGACGCCGTCAACCATGTTCATGATGCGTTCGACTTCGCCGCCGAAATCAGCATGACCAGGGGTATCTACGATGTTGATCTTGATGTTTTCACCCGTGCGAGGGTGAGGAACGAGGATGGCAGTGTTCTTGGCCAAGATGGTTATGCCGCGTTCACGTTCCAGGTCGTTCGAATCCATGACCCGTTCTTGGATGTGCTGATTTTCGCGGAAGACGCGAGCCTGCTTCAATAGCCCATCAACCAGCGTAGTCTTGCCGTGATCTACATGGGCGATGATGGCGATGTTGCGGATGTCTTTTCTTTCGATATGCATACTTTTTACTGACTGCCTGGTCGAAACCTCCAATGAATAACCCCGGCATCGTGCGCCGAGGTCAGGGCGAGGGACTATGATATCAGGGAGATGCTTTTTTGAACAGGGATAGTGAGCAATATTTTTTAAGCGGGGCAGGACTACCTTTCTGCCACGATGGCGACGCCTGTCAGTCCGCTACCGGCGTGGACAGAGAGGCCGGGGGTAAATTCGACGGTAAGGGTGTCGGCAGGGAGGGGAATGTGCTCTGCAAGCAAGGATTGAAGTTCAGCGGCACCGTGCGGGTTATTCACATGAATAAAAGCGGCGCGCTGTGCGGTTTTACCACTGAGCGAGTCGGTGATGAGCTCAACCAGACGGTTCATGGCTGCCCGGCGAGTGCGGACGCGCTCTAACAGGTCGAGTTTGCCCTCTTTGACGGTAAGGATAGGTTGAATATTTAACATGCCGGCCATACCCGCGGCAACCTTGCCGACGCGGCCGCTCATGGCGAGGTATTTGAGGGTAGAGAGAGAAGCATAGAGGTGAATGCGGCCGGCGATGGACTGGGCTTGGGCAACGACCTCGGCGTGTGGTGCGCCCGAGGAGGCGGCTTCGGCGGCGGCCAGCACGGTGAAACCCTGGCCCATCGAAAGGGTGAGCGAATCGATGACGGTGATGGGGCGGCCGGGGAACTCCTCGCAGGCGGTGAGGGCGGCGTTATAGGTGGCGCTGATCTTGCTGCTGACACAAATACAGACGATGGATTCGGCGCCATCTTCGAAGGCGCGCCGGTAAGCCTGGGCAAAGGCGCCTGGCGGGGGGGCTGAGGTGGTAGGCAGGCGGCCCGAGCGGTCGATGCGCTCAAAGAGGCGGCGATCATCTATGTCCAAGCCAGCGATGAGGGTTTCATTGCCAAAGTGGATCGTGATCGGCACTTGCTGAATGCCGTATTGGGCTGCAATGTGCCCCGGAAGGCTTGAGTCGGTGTCGGTGATCACGGCGATTGATGACATGGCAGCTCCTTGTGGAGGGTTTGCCGGACGACTATTCGCCGCGGCTAAGTGGTCTAACCTTGATGTTTACGACAAATTCACGTTATCTTACAGTAAAACCCTGCAGGGAGCAAGTGGATGCGGAAATGGATAAAAATGTAGGCGATTAGGGCAGCCGGGAGGAGGTCAGTGTGTCAGGGAGTCAGAGTCGGGGCGGGTGGCCAGGCGACTTCAAGGGGGCGGGTGTAGCCGTGTTTTTCTGCGGCAAGGAGGCGGGCGCGGGAAAGTTGAGTGCAGCCCGGTTCGTCATCGACTGCGAGGGCGGTCTGGTACGTTCCAATAGGAGTGAAGACGATCTGCCCGGCCTGGCAGAGCCAGGCTTCGAGAACATAGGGGTACTGCTCAGAATCGTCGCCGGGACGCAGGGCGAGAGGTGACCACATGACGGTAACCTGATTGCCCTGGCGGGTGGCGGAGACGCTGGCTGGAGGCGCGTAATAAGGCGATCGCGGGAGTTTGACCTGATCAGCCGGGACGGGTTTAACTTTCGTCAGGTCGCCCTGAACCTGCATGTACTTGGCGTTCACCCAGCAGGGATTGTTCCCACCGATGGCCTGTACTTCGAGATAATTGCCCCCTTCGACCCGGGAGATGATCTCGAGGTTGCTCCCGCCGATAACAGCATATTTGTATAGATAGGGTGCGCCAGGGCCATAGTGGCAGACAGCCTGATCAACGGTGACTTTGCCGCGCAGGACGATATAAGTCGGAAAGGGGGTAGAAGTGGCGGTGGGAGCAGGTGTAAGTGTTAGCGTAAGGGTGGGCTCGGCCGTGGAGGTAAAGCTTGGCGCGGCGATCGGGGTGGGTGGTGGGGTTGCAGAGACAAGGGGCGGAAGCGAAGGCGTAGGCGATGAGGCGGCGGCAGTTGGGGAGGAAGAACTCGGATTGCCCAGATGGGTGCAGGCGTTGAGGAGTAAGCCGGTAAGAAAAAGGAAGAAGAGGAGTCTGTATGAAAACATGGCGGTCTCCTCTATTATAAAGTCAGGCGGGAAATTTGGGAGTTAGAGCACAAGCAGGCCGCGGCGGGCGGCCAGGCGGACGGCTTCGGCGCGGTTTACGGCGCCAAGCTTGGAGTAAATAGACGAGACGTGAAATTTGACGGTGTTCTCGCTGAGGAACAAACTGGCGGCGATCTGGCGGTTGGTGAAGCCACCGGCCATAGCCTGAAGGACTTCCAGCTCGCGGGCGGTGAGGGCGTCCTGTTCGGGAGGATCGCTTGGATTTTCAGAACAAGAAGACTGGCCGGGCTCGAACTGGGTGACCCAGAGACCAGCCTGGATGGCGCGGCAGGCGGCGGCGAGTTCGGCAGAGCCGGCTTCAATCGAGAGCAGGCCGCGCACAGAATAGGGCAGTTTTCGAACCGGTGGGCTTTCGAGCAGGAGCAAGACCGGCAAAACAAAGTCCTGGAGACCTTCCAGAGGGAGGCTGCCTGGAGCCAGGATGACAAGATCGAAAGAGCCGGTCAGATCCTCCTCCTGGGTCAAGAGAGAGGCGCTAAGGCGGTTGACCTTGAGATGAGGGTCTTCCTCCAGGAGGGCGCGCAGCCCAGCCCGCACGGCTGGCGAGGGGGCTGCGACCCAGAGGCGGATCGGTCTTTCTTCAGGTTCGCTCGCCAAGTAGGACCTTCCGTTCGAGGCGCTGCTCGCCGCGCAGGATTTCGAGCAGGCCTTCGGCGCCAACTCGGTCGCCTGAGAGGGCGATTTGCAGGTCTTCAGGGTCGATGAGAAATTTGCCGTCGAGACTGGTTAGCAGGTCGCCGATCAGGAGTCCGGCTTTCTGGGCGGGGCTTTCCGGTTCGACGCCGACGAGCAAGAGGGCGGCAGCCTGGGGGCGACCCAGGGCGATCTGCTGGGCGGGGGCAAGCGGGACAGGTTGGCTGCGTACGCCAAGGTAGGCGCGGCGGACGCGGCCGTGCGCTTCGAGCATTGCGGCAGTCTCCCAGGCTGCGGCAGCGGGGATGGTGAGAAGAAGACCCATAGCAATGCCGGAGGTGTTAAGGCCAAGGAGATTTCCGTGCATATCCACGAGTGCGCCGCCGGAGAAACCGGGGTAAGGGGTGACGCTGGCGCGGATGATGGAATCGAAAAGGGCGCTGTGGCCGCGGCGTATCGGACCGCTGACGGACATTATCATGCCGAGAGAGGCCTGAAGTCCGCCCGAATCGGGGCGGGCGATGGCAAGAGTAAGGCTGCCGGGCTTTGGAGAGGCGCGAAAGGGCAGGGCCGGCTGGCCAGCCGCTTTCTCCAGGCGGAGGAGCGCCAGATCGCGGGTGGGGTCGCGACCCGCCAGGAGGGCGGAGAGCTGTTCGCCGCCTGGCAGCTCGACGGCGATGTTCTCTTCACGCTGGATCACATGATCAGCGGTCAGGACCAGGCCGTGTGCGTAAACCACGCCGCTGGCAGGCTGACGCCGCCGGGCGTTGACAAGGACGACGGACTGGCCGGCTTTTTCAGCGAGGGCGGCGAGTTCGTCCGATAACTGAGAGAGGGTTGAGGGTGTACTCATGTTTTTGCTCCTTGATTGTACCTGCTTTTATTCTAGCGGGGACAGGAGCCGAACACACTACCGGAACGGGTAGTGTGTAGGAGGATTTTGGGTTAATGCGAGCGCTTCTGCAAAATCAGAGCGCAGCGAAGAGGAAAATGAAGGTCAGGGTGGGCGCAGCAGTTTGTTGATGGCGAGCAGGATGCGATCTCGTTCGAAGGGTTTCACCACAAAGTCGCGGGCGCCAGATTTGATGGCTTCCAGCACGGCGGATTCCTGCCCAAGCGCAGCTAGCATGACCACTTTGGCGTTGGGATCGAAAGCCCGGATTTCCTTGAGGGCGGTGAGGCCATCCATCTCAGGCATGGCGAGATCCATCAGTGTAACATCGGGGTCGTGTTGCTTGTATTGTTCCACTGCCAGGAAACCGTTTCTGGCTTCGAGGGTTTCGTGGCCTTCGGCGGACAGCATTTTCGAGATGCGTTCGCGCAGGAAATCGGCGTCGTCTGCGATCAGGATCTTTGACATAAGCCTTCTCTATGAATTAGATTTGAACAAGACCACAGTAGGAACAAAATAAAGCATTTTCTCCCAACTCGTTGTTGCACTCTGGGCAAAACTTTCTTTTTTCTGTCACCAAATTATATAACCAGTCAAAAAACAAAGCCGAGGAAAGAAGCGCGAAACCGATGATGACCCATGCCAGAAATGAATTTGGATATAAGCTAAACCAGTCTGGCGCAGTTGTTTGAAGTCTATTTTCCAGGAAGAAGGATACAGCTAGTAAAATGATGTAAAAAATCCCCTTACCCCATCCCCTAAGGATAAAATAGGGAAGCAGAAAGAGCAATATAAAGGCGGTATAAACCAAAGATACGATCATTTGTTTTGCGATCGGTATGGCAAGTTCAATCACTTCATCATTCTCCGAGGTGACAATCGAGCCAAATTCATCTAACTTTTCAGGTGTAATTTTTTCTTCAATTCTTTGAATATAAGTATCCCGTTTCACGGCTGAGTTCATATTTGTATCGCTTTTCAACTGCTGGAGTGCTTCTTGGACCTCTGATTTTAGGGGCGGGACCAACCAGTTACGATAAATCAAAGAATGAAAACCGAAGGATAGAGGGAGTACATACCCAGTGAAGGCAACTATAACAATTGGTATTAAGGAGAACTGGCACAGCAAATAAACCAGATATCTTTGAACTCCTTCCTTGTTGAGACCTTTGTCTTTTCGGAGTTTTGTTATAAGATAGAGCGCTCTGGGGGCTGAAATCAATCCTGCTAAAATAATTCCAATAGAAGAAACCTGTACCGACAAATTCGAAAACAAAGTATATGTAGAAATGTCAGTATTTATACTGTACAAAAATATGGACACCATCCCAACAACCAGAATTGCGAAGACACTCACAACCCATTTTGATATACGGCTTTCTTCGCCTATCTCGCTTTTGATCTTCGTGTAAGTTTTCTGGTAAATTTGTTGTTTAAATAATAACAGGCGAATTTTTGAATCAAGTAAGTATGAAAAAAGCATAAAAACACTGTACATGAATATCGCCGATAAAGCACATATTGCAGCGATTATCATTAAATTCTTGATCATGTATTTGCCGAAAATCCAGTTTACCTGGAACATGAGAAAATCCATTGAATCCGAAGAACTGAAGCTAGTAAAGACCCTTGAATAGATCCAAAAGGCACTTCCTATAATCATGACGATGGTGGCTGCGATTAATATAGCAAAGAAGCTAAAAAATGATTTCCAAGAACGTTTAAAAGATTCTTTTGCAGTCTCACGGATCATCAATTTGAATTCAGGGGAAGTGTCTGGTTCGGGTAGCACCAGCCTTGGTCTGAGTTCAACGGCTTCTTCGGCAATTTCTGCAATTCTCTGGGCGCTCATCGAAAAATTACAGTTTGAATTTATCAAGTATTTGTTTAAAGAATTTGCTATTTCGCCAGAAATATTAAGAACATTCTGCTGAGAAGCGAGCCGCACGGTGAGATTGTCTTGCTTATTGGAATTACCAATAAACTTCTGAGTGAATTGTTGTACACTTCCCGCAATGCCTGATAATACAAGTCTCTCAGCAGTAACAGGCCCGATTCCTTTGATGCGTACTAAATCAGACATGCCAGCCCAGCAGGTGATTTCATCAACGGATATCCCTGTTTTTCGAGACAGCGAGACGCGTTGTTGCGGCGTTGTCGCATGCGCCAGTAATTGGTCAGAATCCGTGATACTTTCTGCAGCAAGTGCAGTAAGGGCTTGAGGTGGAATCGAGGCGAATGAAGAAAGAGGGTAATGCATTTAAGATTCCTTCAACAAGAGATATTCAAAGGTCACTGCACTACCAAGCCTCTCTCCTTACCTTTCAAAAAGATGTTGCAATTAAAATCGGAGAGCAGCGATTTTTGTGGGGTGCAGAGAATTTCTTATCCTCTACACCCCTATGTTTATTCAACTATTCAACACTCACTATACCCGCAGGCATAGCATTTCTTGCAGCCTTCCTCGTTGATGACGGCGGCCTGGCCGCATTCGGGGCAGAGGTCGCCGATGCGTAAAAGAGGCGGTTCGCCCGAACGTGGGGTGGGACTTGGATCGTGGCCGTTACCCTGGGCAGGGGAATATTCTTTAAGACGATTGTCGCGCTGGTTGAGGTAATCTTCCAAAATTTGGGCGACACCATCGGGCAGGGAGCGGACGCGGTTGGCGCCAAAACCAAGCGAGCGGCCGCCTCCGATGCCGGAAAGCTGGTGGAAGACCTCGATCAGGCGACGGGCAGGTTCAAGTGGCGAGGCGACGCGCAGGATGTAGGAAATGAGACGTCCGATGGCCTCGGAGACGGCGGCGGTTTCAGAACCGGCCTTGGCGGTGTTGATGAAGACCTCGAATGGTTGCGATTCGCCGTTCTCGTTGATGGTAATGAAGGCCTTACCGAGCGGAGTTTCGATGGAATAGGTGTAGCCGGGCAGAGAACGAGGGCGAGGTTTCTTGGTGTCTTCCCAGATAAGAAGCTGCCCTTCGCCCGTGGATGGCGCTTCTTTGACCTGTTTCTGAGCGGCGACAGCATGGGTTTCGAGGACGACCGTCTCACGCGAGCCGGTGACATAGACGGTGATACCCTTGCATCCGAGCTTCCAGGCGAGCTGGTAGGCGACGGCGACATCTTCGACCGTGGCGGTTTCGGGGAAATTAATGGTCTTGGAGAGGCTGTTGTCGACAAAGGCCTGGAGCGCAGCCTGCATGCGGACGTGTTCCTCGGCGGTGATGTCGAGCGAGACGACAAAGATGTCACGCACTGCTTCTGGCACTTCTGGGATATGCTGACAGGTGCCCTGTTCCATGACCTGTCGGATGATCTGTTCCTGCATTTCGGGCGGGACACCAGCCCGGGCAAGAGCCTGGAGGAAGAGCGGGCTGGTGTAGTTGAGCTGTAGGTCCTTGCCGTTGTCGTTGACGTGGCGGATGTAGGCCAGGGCAAATACGGGCTCGCAGCCGTATCCTTCACAGCCAGCGACAGTGGCGATGGTGCCAGTGGGGGCGATGGTGGTCTGGGCGGCGTTGCGGATGCCGTGCTGGCGGATGCCTTCGGCGACGCGCTCCCAATCCACTGAGGGACGCGCCCAATCGCGCTGGTAGGGCTGGAGGGGGCGAGGAGGTTGCCACTGAAGGGCGGCGGGATCGTAGATGCTGCCCTGGATGGCGGGAAAGGGACCGCGCTGGCGAGCAAGCTCGATACTGGTGAGCATGGCGTGGTAGCGGACGAACTCCATAACCTGGGCGGCGAATTCCTGGCCTGCGGGGGAACCGTAGCGGACACCGACGTGGTACATAAGATCAGCCAGCCCCATGATGCCCAGACCGATGCGGCGGGCGCGAAAGGCGGCTTCCTTTAGCTGCGGGACGGCCGGGACGTACTGGTTGGCGTCTACCACGTCATCAAGAAAACGGGTGGAGAGCTCGACGCTCTTTTGGAGGGCATCCCAATCAACGGCGCCATTGGGGGCCATGTGTTCGGCCAAATTGACGGAACCGAGACAACAGTTTTCGTAGGGGCCGAGCCACTGTTCCCCGCAGGGATTCGTAGCCTCGAGCTGGTAGAGGTGGGGGACGGGGTTGGAACGGTTGGCGGCATCCAGGAAGAGGACGCCGGGTTCACCGTTGTGGTGAGCCTGGGCGACGATCTTGTCGAAGAGGTCGCGAGCGCGCACGATAGCATAAGTCTTGAAAGGCACTCCGGCCTGGGCGGCCTGATCCATGGTGCCGGTAAAGCCGCGGTAGAGGGGGGAAAGGACATCAGGGAAGCGCAGTTCCCACATCTCGTCATTTTCGACGGCTTGCATGAAGGCGTCGGTGATGCCGACCGAGATATTGAAGTTGGTGATTTGGTTCTCGTTGGTCTTGCAGGTGATAAATTCCTCTATGTCGGGGTGATCTACCCGCAGGACGGCCATGTTCGCGCCGCGCCGCGAGCCGCCCTGAGCAACTTCGCCAAAGGCATGGTCGTAGACGCGCAGGAAACCGACGGGGCCGGTGGCCTGGCCAGCGGAAGATTTGACGACGGCGCCTTTGGGTCGGAGGCGAGAAAAGGAGAACCCGTTGCCGCCGCCTGTCTGCTGGATGAGGGCGGCATCGCGCAGCGTCTGAAAGATGCCATCGGGGCGGCGGCCCATGTCATCGCTGATGGGGAGGACAAAACAGGCGGCGAGCTGGCCGAGGGGGGTGCCGGCGCCCGTGAAGGTAGGCGAGTTGGGGAAGAACTTGCGGTCGATCAAGAGCGAGAAATAATCTCTGGCGCGGGCGATGGGATCCAGGCCATGATCCTGTTCAACCCTGGCGACATGGTAAGCGACGCGCCAGAACATCTCTTCGACTGTTTCGACGGGCTTGCCGTCATCGCCGCGGCGGACATAACGACGGACAAGCACCTGCCGGGCGTTATCCGTCAGGTTTGCGGTCTGCAAGTCGGCAGGGATGGGCGGTGTGGGGAGCAATTCTACGGGCCGATTGTTGGATTGAGTGCGCATACTTGATCTACCTCCTAAGAACCTTCTAAAAGACGGTCGATTTCGTTCCGGATCGAAACAAGGTCGTTGAGATGAAGGTATACGATCGCGTAGCGAATATAGGCGATTTGATCGAGGTTTTTCAACCCCGCAATGACCATATCGCCGACCACACGGGAAGGCACCTCGGCGCGCCCCATACGCTGGAGAGCGACCTCGATCTCACCGACCAGGCGTTCGATTTCGGCTGCCGAAACCGGCCGCTTGGCACAGGAGATGCGCATACCGCGCATCAATTTTTCACGGTCAAATTCCTCACGGGTGCCATCGCGCTTAATGAGCAGCGGAGTGGCGAGGATGGGCCGCTCGTAAGTACTGAACCGCTGGTTGCATTGCTCGCATTCTCTCCGGCGTCGTACGCCACCGCGGTTGTCGTGGGTGGTGTCTAGAACTCTCGATTCGGTATGCTGGCAGTATGGACAGCGCACTTTCTCCTCCTCTTGGTTTGAAGACTTCTTTCCAGTACGATTACCGGATGTGGTTGTGGAAGTTCGTCCCGAAAGACAAACCCCCATATATGGGGGTAATGTTCCAGGACAACCGTATATATACTATATTGGGGTATTCTAGCACAGGCATTTGATGAATGCAAGTGGATTCCTCTTAAAAAACCTTAAAAAATCCTGAGGAGGGGAAATTTTAAAGTTTCTCATCTGGCTCGTAGGTTTTTCGAAGGTTTTGAGAGGATTGAGCCAGGTCATTACGTGTATAATCATAAGCATGATTCGCAAAGAGATTTTATCTATTCTGATACTGGCGATATTTTTGGCCGTGGCGGCCTGTTCGAAGGGAGCAGAGTCACCGGATCCTAGCGCAACCCCTCTGGCCAGCCCAACTCCGCCTCCCACAGTTACGCCGACCTTGCCGCCGCTGGCGGCGAAAGTGAACGATGGGTATGTCCTACTGGCCGATTACCAGGCTGAATTGGGGCGGTTGAAAGCAGCCGAGGAACAGCTGGGCGAATCACTGAGCGATGAAGAACGCCGCCAAAAGGCACTGGACGAACTGATTGGACAGGAGATCCTGGCGCAGGAGGCGGAGCGGAATGGTTTTGTGCTGGATGCGCAAGGGCTGGATGAGCGGATTACTAAGCTGCGCGAGGCAGCAGGGGGAGCAGAGGCGTTTACGACCTGGATGCAGGCGAACGGTTATGATGAGGAGAGCTTCCGGCGACTGTACTGGAAAGCGGCCGCGGCAGCGTGGCAGCGCGAGAAGATTCTGGCCGGGCTGCCGGAGGCGGTAGAACAGGTGCACGCCCGGCAGATCCTGGTGTTCTCGCAAGATCTGGCGAACAAGATTTACGGGCAGTTGCAGGCTGGCGCAGATTTTGCAACGCTGGCCTTTGAGTACGATCCGGTGACGGGCGGCGATCTGGGTTGGTTCCCGCGCGGTTACCTGACGCAGGTAGACGTGGAAACGGCGGTTTTTGCGCTGCAACCGGGAGAATACAGCCAGGTGATCCAGACTTCGTTTGGCTATCATCTCGTCCAGGTGATCGAACGGGATGCGGCGCGCAAGCTAGATGCAGACGCACGGCAAGCCTTGCAGCACAAGGCGCTACAAGGCTGGATGCAGGAAAAAAAGGAACAAAGTACAATTGAGATACTGGCGCCGTGATGGCGTGTGATCCCCGAACAGCAGGAGGAAATCGATGCCGGACTTCGATCCTAACACGATGGATACCGAATATGGAGACGATGACGGGCGCAGAGGCGGAGGCTTTTTTTGGAACGTGCTGACGGTCCTGGCTTTGTTTGGCATCCTGGCTGTGGCGGGGTGGTTTGTGATTGTGTTTCAGAACCCTTATACGGCAGTTAACCCATTCCCGCCACCGACGCTGCCGGCGCCGATCGTGCTGCCGAGCGCCACGCCAACCGCACCGCAACTGCCGCCAACCTGGACGCCGGCGGTGACTTATACGGTGGCGCCTACGTTTACTGCCCGACCAACCCAGACCGCGACGCTTTCCGAGACAGAGATCGCCGCGAAGGGACCTACGGCAACGAAGACAGAGAGACCGGTTTCCAATTATTCTTTCGACCTGCAAAGTACACCGACTGGCATTGATGCGGCTGTGTTATATCCTGAACGAGGGTGCAACTGGCTAGGGGTGGGTGGTCAGGTGGTGGATATGCAAGGCCGCCCGGTGACGGGGATCACGGTTCAGATTGGCGGGAACCTGGGCAAAGAGGTGATTGACCAAACCAGCCTGACTGGATTAGCGCTAAAATATGGCGAGGCGGGATATGAGTTCGAACTTGCCAAAACGCCAATTGCATCTAAACAAACCTTATGGGTGCGGCTGATTGATCAGGCTCGCCTGCCCTTATCCCCTAAGATTTATTTTGACACTTATGAAGAATGCCAACGAAACCTGGTGATTATTAATTTTCGCCAAGTTCGCTAGACCCATTCCAGGGGCGCGGCTTGAGGGGGAAAATCTCGTCAGACGCCAGCAGTCCGTTGAGCGGCGCGGCGTGGGTGGGTAAGACGCCGCCGTTTGCAAAGAATTCAAAATCGAAGCCGGTGCGCTCGCCGGCGTTTTTGCCCGGCACCGGCATGAGGCGGGCGGTGAGCGGCTTATCCAGGCGGACGGAAAGGGCAGCCAGATCGGCGAGCAAGGAAGCGAGCTCTTCCGGCGTGATGCCACCGGGCAAGGGGACGGTGTCGAGACCGGCACCGCAGACGGCAGAAAAGAGGAGCAGGTCGCGGATGGTTAGCACGCCCTCACCGCTGCGCAGCGCCAGGACGGAATCTTCCAGCACGGGCAACATGAGGCCATTGAAGCCAGCGCGCGGCCATTGTCCCTGGTCGAGGGTGTCGGCGATGATGGCCGCGGCGGAGAGCGAACCCGCTAGGCCGATTTTTGGGACACCCAGGGTTTCCATCGCGCCGGCTAGTGAGCAGGAATCGAGAGGAAAAGGTGCGGGCGAAAAATCTATTCCCCCGAACTGGAGGTCAAACTGGCTTGAAAGATCTCTAGAAATGGTGGTTAATTTCTGAGCGGCGGATTCCAGGTCGTTTAGTAATCTTTTTCGCCCGGCGGCGATGCTGACAACGCCGGAAAATGCGTTGCGAGCGATATCTGCGCATTCAACTGCCAGGGCAAATTTCAGTTGCGAGGTATCGTGGTAGGCTGCTGGGAAGAAAGGCGCACCAGGGGGGACGTTAGCCAGAGCAGCAAAGCGTAAATTGGTGAAGCCATCAGGCGTGAGAAGAGCGTTTTGGGTGATGATGCGGGCGCAGGCTTTGACCGCCCATAGATTTACCCCCGCTCCGCGGCTCGCCATGACGGCGCTGAAAAAGACATTGCGGGTTGCCGCCAGCAGAGCGGGGATGACGGCGTAGCTTTGGGGGAATTCTGGTAGAGCTGGGCCAAGCGAGAGGTAAGAAAAACCGTTCAAGGAAGCTTCGGCTTCCCATTCCTGTACTTGGGAGAGGAGGTGATCTGGCTCAAGGAGGGGAAAGCATTGAGGAAACGGAACAGTTGCCAAACGGGTGGTTTGGACCTCGAAGCCAGCCTGGTTGAAACGAAAAACGGCCTGAGAAACGAAAGTGGCAAAGCGCTTTAGTGTGTCTTTAGAGGAAGGTGCGGCTGGGTTGAAGAAACAAGTGATAGAACGAATTTTCATGAATGCCTCTGTCGGATGACCTCAAATATCAGGATACCGGCGGCAACGGCGGCGTTGAGCGATTCGAAGCGGCCGGGCATGGGAATTGACAGGGGGGTGACCGCCGCGCTGCGAATTTCGGGGGCGGGCCCTTCAGCTTCTCCGCCGATGATCAGCGCCAGGGGCGCGCGCAAGTCGGCCTGCCAGTAAGGAAGGCCCTTTTGGGCTTCGGCCAGGAAAAGGTTGAGAGGTGGAACAAAATTTATGCAATGCGCATAGATATCTTGCCAGGGATTGGTAAAGATCGGGAGTCTGAAGTGAGCGCCCATGCCGGCGCGCAGCACCTTGGGAGAAAAGGGGTCGGCTGATCCAGAAGTGAGGAAAACGGCCTGAACTCCGGCAGCCGCGGCAGAGCGGAGCAGCGCGCCCAGGTTGCCCGGATCCCGGATGGCATCCCCGATGACGGCGAAATCGAGTTTTTCCGGCAGGGTAGGCTGGCGTTCTGGAAGGACGGCCAGTATGCCTTGGGGAGATTCGGTCCCGGAGATTTTTTCCATGACGGCGGGGGTTACTTCTTCTACATCGCAGCCGGCCTGGGTGCATGCATTGAGCAATTCCTTCCCGCGAGAAGAAATTGGGCTTGAATAGAAAATCCATTCGGGGAGCCAGCCGGTCGAATAAGCCTCTTCTACCAGGCGGACGCCTTCGATGACGAAAAGACAAGATTTCTGGCGTTCCTGTTTTTGGCGGAGCAGCGCCCGCGCCAATTTGACGCGTGGGTTCTGGAGCGATGTGATCATGTGAGAGGATTGTTCCCGGTGGGGGAAAACCAGCGGTCAAAGGCTTCTGTGAAGACAGCCAGGGTGGGCTCATCAATGATTGTCAGCCGGATGAGGCGGAGAGATGAGGCTGGGTGATCTTGAAAGAAGCGGCTGATCGTCTTATAGAAGATGCCGGCGGCGCGCTCTTTTGGAAACCCAAAAATGCCAGTCGAGATCGGTGGGATGGCCAAAGAAGTAAAAGCCTGTTTGTCAGCCAGTAAGAGGGAACCTTGAATGGCATCGGCCAGTTTTCTATCTTCATCGCCTTCTTCCCAAATTGGACCGACAGCGTGGATGACGTAGTGGCAAGGAAGCCGTCCAGCGCGGGTAAGAGCGGGGGCGTTGTGCGGCACCGGACCATGTTCCTGCACCCAGTGCGTGCTTTCCTGCTGGATTTCCGGGCCGCCGCGGCTGGAAATCACGCCTGCCACGCCGCCGCTGTGGATCAGGCGGTCATTGGCTGCGTTGACGATGGCATCTACCTGCTGGGTGGTGATATCTGCCTGGAGGAGTTCCAAAACCCCGCCGGATTGAAAGATATGTTTGCGAACCGGATCAGCCATGGGATTTGCCTCAACAGTAATTGTATCGCATATAAAAAAAATCGGGATGGCTGTGCGAGCCATCCCGGAGGAGAAATTCCGCTGTATGAACTAAACGGCTTTGGCTTTTTCTACTACTGCTGTAAAGGCTTTAGGATCGCGTACTGCCAGGTCTGCAAGAACTTTGCGATTGAGATTGATGTTGGCTTTTTTCATCGCATAGATGAGCCGGCTATAGCTAATGTTGTTCTGGCGAGCGGCAGCATTGATGCGGGCAATCCACAGTTTGCGCAGGTCGCGTTTGCGGACACGGCGGTCGCGGTAGGCATACCACATACTCTTGAGCAGTGTCTCGTTGGCGCGGCGGAAGAGACGGTGACGAGTGCCGAAGAAGCCTTTGGTAAGCTTTAGAACTTTTTTATGACGCAGGTGGCCGTAGGGGCCTCCTTTTACACGAGCCATAATTACACTCCTTTGCGAACCCCTGGGCGCCGGTGAAAATCACCAGTTGCGAACACCCAGCAGCCGCACAAAAAAAACGGAAACGATAATGGGTGATTACTCCTGGTCTGCCATGTGGGGTGCAAGTCGTTTCACCCGGGAAATGATCTTCTTGCCTTGGACGGCGATCATCTCTGTGAATAAGGCTTTGGTGCGATCCGAAGTGCGGCGGCGCAGATGGCTTTTTCCGCCTTTGGTTCGCACCAAGACTCCCGACCCAGTGAGGCGGAACCGTTTTGAGGTTGCCTTATGGGTCTTGAGTTTGTATTTTCCAGCTTTTAGTTTGCGTGGCACAGCGAAACTCCTCTCAACAAATTTTGCGGTCTGTTCACCAAACCAGGCCGCATTTTAACACAACCCTGATGGATTTGGGGAGATTATTTCAGCTTTCTATTTCCTGCTCTTGGCTCTGCGGCTCTGGCTGGTCTTCTTGTTTTTCGGCGGGTTTCTTTTTGAGTTTGGCCGGGATGGGGGTGAGCAACATCGACATGACCCGACCTTCTATATTGGGCGCCTGTTCGACCGTAGCGATATCTGCCAGTGCTTCAGCAATTTCCTTCAGATCTTCTAGCGCAATTTCTGGGTAGGTGATTTCACGTCCTCTAAAGCGGATAGTTACTTTCACCTTCATATTGTCCAACAGCCAGCGGCGAGCGTCTCTCACCTTGAATGAGCGATGGTGCTCATTTGTCTTTGGACGAAGGCGAATTTCTTTGATCTCGATTTTGGTTTGAGATTTACGCGCCTCGCGCTCTTTCTTGGTTCGTTCGTAGAGGAACTTGCCAAAATCCATTACCCGGCAGACCGGCGGATCTGAGTTGGGGGCTACTTCAACGAGATCCAAGTCTGCGTCTGCAGCAATGCGTAGAGCGTCTCGAATAGCGACTACTCCTAAGTTCTCGCCATTGGGGCCGATCAATCGAACTTCGGGCACCCGAATTGTTTCGTTGACCCTAAAACTGCTTGCGCTGATAGTTTTCTCCTTAATATCCTAAATTTCTTTGGTTTAAGCCGAAGATAGTTGAATATACCATAACTGCTTTGAAATCGTCAACGCTTTAGATAGCCGAAAATGATAACTTTCTCATCGCTTTTTGAATTCCTCTTCCCAAGATCGACAAATGGAAGAAAAGGCGGTGTTAACGTCCGGCAAAGCGGAGGCGATCCAGGATTTTCAACGGGTCGTCTTCGAAATAGCGTTTGGTCCAGCTCTGGTCTTCTGTGAGGGTAAGGGGGACTTGAGTGACGCCTTTCCTCAACCGTTCGGCAAGGTGGAAGCGAAAGCGATAGTGATCGTAAAATCGCAGCAGTTCGCAGCCGTACATATCGGCAACCTCAGTATCGGACCGGATGGCCAGGAAGTTTTCGTCATTTCCGCTGGAGGCGGATTTTGAGAAGTTGTGCGACCCGGAAATGACGACGGGCTGGTCGGAGGTGAAATCAACGATGATCATTTTGGTATGGATTAGAATGTTCCCTCGCTGTCCGTAGGTTGATTCTTTGATCCAGCCTTCAAGACCGCGGGAATAGAGGGCAGTGGCTGAAAAACTGGCGGTGCGGTCGGCGTGGATGCCGGTGATGCGGCTGCGAGTATTCTGGAGGCCATAGCGGAGAATACTGTCGTTAGGAGCTCCAAGCAGGCTCTGTTCCAGGCCGTCGTACAGGTTGAAAGCCGTGCAGAAAAGGACATCGCGATTGGCATGATCAACCAGGTTGATCAAAGCGTTGAGATCGTTGCCGTTGCTGCGAGGTGAAAAGCCAGCGAAGAGAGCGTTACCGAGATCCACGGGGTTGTTCTGATTGATAAATTTGCGGGTGTCTGTCACTGAGCCGCCGTTGAAGATAACCTCAAAAAGATCCTGATATTGTCTGGAAATTTCGGGGCTTTCGAGGATGTGGACGACGTTACCCTGGCGATAAACGCCGTTTTCAGTAAAGTTTGTGGAACCGCATAGAACGGCCTGGGGCTGGTATTCACCCTGTACCAGGCGGCTGAGGACGATGAATTTGTGATGGAATATTTTGGAGGTTATGCGCTCCCTTTTGAGTTCTTCGGGCAAGCCGACCAGGTTGGCGCAGTTTATTCGGGTTTGTTCGTCCCCCGGCTTGCCATGATAGATTACCCTGACACGCACCTGGCGATTGTGGGCGTCCTGAACGGCTTGCACAATTGCGGGGAGTTCATATTCATAGATGGCAATATCGAGAGCCCAGCTGGCGCCTTTGGCGCGCTGGATAAAAGCGAGGATTTGCTCGAGCAGACCGCGGGAGAGCCACGTGAGGGCTTTAGGCGGGAGCGGGGGAGCGGGCTGTTGGGCTTTCAGGGCGGCGTTCAGCTCTTTGATGTAATCTTCAAAGCGATGGGCAAAAGCCTGGCTGGCGGCGGCGGCTCGATTAAATATGATGCGATGCTTTCCATCATTCAGGCTGGCAGTTTTTACAACCACTTCTGGCCCGCGTTCGAGGCGGGGATTATCCCAGGGGGGATAAACCGGATGGACAGTATATCGATATTCGCTATCGGGGTAGACGCGATAGTCTGACCAGCGAAATTTTTGGATAGGGGCGACGTTGGAGGGAACCAGCCAGCCGGGCGTGTGGGGAGCGCGAGGGAAATGGAGAGCGCCCATGAGCCAACCGGTCGAATCGTTGAAGGCATTGTAGCGCTGGATGGCAAATCCCAGAAGTCCATCTCTTTTTGTTGGATCAATATCCATGGCGAGCAGGACGCCGGTCGTTCCGGCGTATGCTTTCACGAAAACCCCGTTCGTTTCGGCAATATTTCGCATACGAGCTCCTCTTGGGGCGTTTTGGTTTCTTTAATGGCTCGAAGCAATCCGGTTCATTGATTATGATGCTGAATGAGGCTAAATTTCTCTGAGTGTATCCTATTTGTAAGGATTAAGCAATTTGACGCAGAATGCAAAAGAGGCGGAGTCGAGCCGCCTCTTTCACCATTGGTGCAGTTTGCTGTCAAATCTTCTTGGCGATTTCCTGCCGGGCTTTGTCGAGAAAAGCTTCGAGCGCCATTGGGCCAGGGTTTTCACCGCTGCGCAAGCGGAGGGCAACCTGGTTATTCTCGATCTCCTTATCGCCGACAACCAGCATATACGGAATCTTTTGGTTTTGGGCGTCACGGATCTTGGCGTTCATCCGTTCGCTCCTCTCATCAGCATAAGCCCGCAATCCGGCTGATTTCAGACTTTCGACTACTTTTTTGGCGTAATCTAGATGGCGGTCTGCGATGGGAATGACGACGGCCTGGATGGGGGAAAGCCAGACCGGGAAAGCGCCAGCGTAGTGTTCGATCAAGATGCCGAAGAAGCGCTCCATACTGCCAAGCAGGGCGCGATGAACCATATAAGGCCTGTGAGGGAGACCATCTTCGCCGATGTAGTTCATGTCAAAGCATTCAGGCTCGTTGAAGTCAAACTGGATCGTAGAAAGTTGCCATTCGCGGCCGATGGCGTCATTGATTTTTAAGTCAATTTTAGGTCCGTAAAATGCGCCGCCGCCTTCATCAAGCTCATATTCAACCCCATATCGTTTCAATGAAGCTTCCAGAGCTGCTTCGGCAGCTTTCCAACGAGCGGGGTCTCCTTCGGATTTAGCAGGTTTGGTGCTGAGGTAAGCCTTGAAGTCATTAAAACCGAAGGCGCGCAGGATGTTGAGGCTGAATTCGAGCACGAAATCAATTTCGTGGGGCATTTGGTCTTCCCGGCAGAAATGGTGGGCATCATCCTGGGTGAAGCCGCGCACGCGCATGAGGCCGTGCAAGACGCCGGATCGTTCATAGCGGTAGACGGTGCCTTTTTCAGCATATCGAAGCGGCAGATCCCGGTAAGAGCGGAGCTGGCTTTTATAAATATGAATGTGAAACGGGCAGTTCATGGGTTTGAGGTAGTACTGCTGACCTTCGATATCAAGGGGGGAGAACATGTTTTCCTTGAAGAAATTGAGATGACCGCTCGTTTCCCAGAGAGAAGCCTTGCCAATATGGGGGGTATAGACGAACTGGTAGCCAGACCTCTCGTGTTCGCTCATCCAGAAATCTTCGGTAATTTTGCGTATCATGGCGCCTTTCGGATGCCAGAGGATCAAACCGGCGCCAACTTCGTCAACGATGCTGAACAGATCCAGGTCGCGGCCGATTTTGCGATGATCGCGCCTTTTTGCCTCTTCTAATTTCCAGAGGTATTGCTCCATCTCCTCTTTGTTGTACCAGGCTGTGCCGTAGATGCGCTGTAGCATGGGACGTTTTTCGTCGCCGCGCCAGTATGCTCCGGCGACGCTCATCAATTTGATCGCTTCCGGGTCAATCTCGCTGGTATCCTTGACGTGCGGGCCGCGGCAGAGATCGGTGAAGGTATCATGTGAAAACGTCGAGAGGATTGGTTTTTCGTTAAGTGGTTCACCGTTTTCATCAAAGCCACCGCTTTCCAGGCCGTCGATTAGCTCCAGCTTGTATGGCTGGTCGCGGAAGAGTTTTCGCGCCTCTTCGGCTGAGATTTCTTTGCGGACGAAAGGGAATTTACCACGGATGATCTGGCGCATGCGGTCTTCGATCTCCACCAGGTCTTCAGGGGTGAGAGGGCGCGGCAGATCAAAATCGTAGTAGAAGCCATCGTCAATGGCGGGACCAATAGCGATTTTCGCCCCAGGGAATTTCTCTAAAACCGCCTGTGCCATGACGTGAGCCGCCGAATGCCGGATTCGGAAAAGCTCAGATTCTTCGTATTTTTCTTTTGCAGCCATTTTTTCCTCCGATAAAATGACAAAATTTTCCCAAACAAAAAACTCTCGCCCCACTGGGGCGAGAGATCATTCTCACGCGGTTCCACCCAGATTGACTGCAACTCTACAGCCATCTCTTGAGGCGGATAACGGCGCCAACCGTTTTTCTTACTGGGCGCTAAGAAGGCTGTTCAGAATTATGCTCGCAGGGGGTTTTCTGTAGTGTTACCTTGAGGGAACTTGCAGCCTATGATTCCCTTTCTCTGTCAGGAATTCCACCACATACTCTTCCTGGTCAACGCTTATGATGTTTTGAAGTGATAGTATTATACCATTTCTATCCAAAATGGAATAGGGAAGTTGTAACGCTAAACTAATCCAGCATGAGTGTGATGGTAAGAATTCATTATTTAAATTGTCGAGCCGCCTTGTTGCAGACGGCTGGGTGTGGGCGGTATAGGACTCGAACCTACGGCCTTTGCGATGTCAACGCAATGCTCTAACCAACTGAGCTAACCGCCCGAAGTGCCAATATTATACTCGTGAACGATAAAAAATTCAATGATCAAGGATTGTTGTGTTTGTAACATCAGCGGTAGGTAAATTTCAGAAAAAGTCACAATACAAGCGATCCCCCTCTCCCAATCAAGGTCTAGAAAGCAGTACCTGAGCCAGCCAACAGCAATGCTGCCCACATGCCCTGC
>JABLXC010000029.1 GCA_013178185.1 Anaerolineae bacterium
AGCCGGTCTTGAGCACGACGCCGCGCTCGGAAGCCAGCACGGGCGTACCTGGCGGGACGGCGAAATCTAGCCCGTTGTGGCCGGTAGCGATGCCAAAGCGGCGGTACCAATCGGGGTTCTCGCCGAAGCGCTGGGAGATGGGGTAAGGCTTGGGCAAGGGGTAGCGGAAGTGGGGCGGTTCTACCAGGCTGGAGCGAAGGTTTTGGACAAGCTGGTTGAGATCAGAAGCCACGGTCTAACTCCTTGAGGGGGTCTTGGGAAGGGATAACGATCGCCTGGCCAGGCGCAGCCCAGGGAAGCGCGTCTAAAGCGCCAGAAAGGGCGGAAGACATGACCAGGTCATCATGTACCAGGTCGCCGGATTCCGTGTCTCTGAGGCCTTCTGGAACGCTCCAGCGGATGGTTTTTTGTGGCCCGGGCAAAATCTCGTACTGGATGAAAGCAAGCTGTTTGAAGAACAGGCGGGTGAAAGCGGGGTCTTGCTCGCTGAGAGCGGGTTCCTTCCAGCGGCCGGCGTCAATGATGGCGAGGAAATCCCAGGCCAGTTTAGACTTGCTGGAAGCGGTGAAGGTAAAGGGGATGACCTTCCCTGGGAATGCCCGTTCCAGGAAACCGGCCAGGCCTGCCCCGATGCCGGTCGCGTCGACCACGATCTTGAGCGGCTGCCAGGCTTCGGCGAGCGAGCGGAGCGCGGAATAAAGATCGGGCTGGGGCGAACCGGTCCAGAGGAAACGGCACAGGACGCGGTAGGTAGGGGCGGCGATAAGGGGATCGTCACAGGTGGAGAGGTCGACCTGGACGATGGTAAGGGCAGTGCTATCGCGGCGGGGGTTAGCGAGTTCTTCTACACCAGCGGCGGCGGCCTCCTCATCCACCCCGGCGACATCGAGGAGGAAAGCGACCTGACGCTCTGCCATAGGGGTAACCGCTGGCGGGTGGGAACCCTGCATGAGGGCGATGCGTTGAGGGGTAAAGAGTGCGCCCTCGGCGTCTATTTCCTCGGAGAAGAACTGAGTGCGCACCATTGGATGAGAACGCCCCAGGCGGGCGACCTGGCCGGCGACGAACTGACCGTAAGCGGGGACCTCGCTGGCGACATCATCGGCGGTGATGCGAAAGACGCGGCGGATACCGTCTTGCCGCTCGGCAGCCTGGGCTGCTCGCAGCTCGCGGGCAAGCAGGGTATTGGAAGACCAGGCCGTCCCCCAGAAGACGCGGGTGGCGTTGGTGGAAGCGGCCATGGGGGCAATATCCTTATCGAACTTAGCGATCTGGACATCCTGCGCCTCGTCCACTTGCAAGAGGGTAGAAGCGGTAGCGCCCACGATATTAGCCTCTGGGGCACCGGAGAGGAAGAAGATGCGCGCCTGACCGATGCGGAAGATATAGCCGGATTCCTTGTGCCAGAGCGAACGGGTGAGGACGTTTCTTTGCAGGACGCGTTCCAGGCGGCGCATGGCGTTGAGGGATTGGGGCTTCCAGGTGGGGGAGATTTTGACGATTTCGGCGGGGGATTGGGAAAGCAGGGTCAGCAGATAGGTTTCGATCTGGGCTTGAAGCTCGTTCTTGCCGGATTGGCGGGGGAACATCACCACAAACGAAAGCCCGAGTTCCTGGACAACGGAGCGAGCGATGGCGCGAGCTACCTCGACCTGGTAGCGGCGGAGTTTGAGACCGGAAGCGTTTTCGGCGAAGAGCGGCGCGTCCATCAGGGAGCGCTTGATGACAGAGAGGAGGTCGTTGGGCATGGGCGTTGGTCATGGTAGGAACGACTTGATGAGGGCAACGACAGCCAGGATGACCGAACCGCCGGAGAGACCGACCAGGAAGCGGAATTCCGTCACGCCCTTATAGACATCGCGCAGGCGGACCTCGTGGTCTTGAGAGATGGTTTCCAGGGAAGAAAGGCGGCGAGAAGAGAGATCGCGGTCATGTTCCAGTTCCCGGCGAAGGGCTTTGAGATCGGAGCGAAGGAGATCGAGGGCGTGAAAGAGCTGCTCTTTGAGTAAAGCGGCCTGGTCGTTATTTTCCTGGGGCATTACGCAACTCCTGGAGGGCTTGGGAAGCGGCGAGAGAGAGGAGCTGATCGAAGCGGATGCGGCCGGGGCAAGGGGAGGAAGGGCAACGGGAACAGAACTCGAAATCCTTGCGGACGCGGCGGAGGGCGGCTTTGAGGTCAGCGGCGGCCTGGTTGAGATCGGTCAGGATTGGACAGGGGATGGTTTCCATGATGTCTCCAATCAGCGGGGAGAACGGCTGGCGGCCCGGTTCGGCCAAGGGGGTCGGCCTGGTAACGAACTGTCTTTAGGTGCAGCGCGCTGCACAGCGCCGGAGTTTGCATGCGCCCGTTGCGTTGACCGGGTAATGTGCTGCCTGAAAGCAGCGCCGCCAGCCGTTGCGGCATGCCGCCCTCCTGAATGTCGCTTCAGGGATTGTCGTGGAGGGCAGCTTTGCTTTTTAGCCTTCCTTTTTTAAAGTTTCGATCACCTCGCCCAGCGCCTGGTTGAGGATCTCGCCGATGTCCTCGGTTTCTTTTGAAAAATCTTGTTCCGCTTTGAGCAGCCTTGCCAGGCGAGCCGCGGCGCTGCTGAGGGTGTCCAGCACGTGCAGCAGCTCTTCCAGCGATCGGCCCTCGTCGGCTAAAGCGATCACCCGCCGCATCACAGAACGCAGCATCTGGATTTCGTCCTGCAAGATGGCCATGGGCGGTGGGGCTTCCTGGCGCAGCTCGCGGGGTCTGCAGGCGCGCTTTCTGCGGGGGGAAGAAGGTGGGTTGATCATCATAATTAGAATATATTTTCTATTTATCAATAGGGTACAGCAAAGCAAGGAAATTGCAACTGGTTAAAAATATGAGGTTAACCGGTTATTTTTAACAGGGTTTGCTCATCGAACGCCGGCGCGCAAGCCTAAAGCGCTCAAAACGATTTGCGAACGGGCGTCTGAGGGAAAATGTCGCGATTTTGTACCGATCATGTCTCAACCAGACGACAGTTTTTCCCAAAATCGGGTGCGCCGGTTGACAATCTTTCTGCTTTTCGTTATTTTAAAATCAGGCCGTAGTATTTTTTGATTATCTTTTTTCTGGTTACGGTGCCATGCCTGAAAATATCGTTCGTATCCGTGCTGTGATTCAAAGCCTCTTTCAAAAACGCCGCCGGGGCCAATCCTTTCTTGAGCTGGCGCTGATTTTGCCTGTTCTTCTGGTACTGCTGCTGGGGGTGGTAGAAGCTGCCTTCTTTCTTGGTCGCTACCTTGACCTGTTGGATCTGACCCGCGAGGCGGCTCGTTTTGCTTCGGTGCGCGACCCCTTCACCGTCCAGACCAATACCAGCCTGTGGGATTGCGGCCCCGCTCCGGCCGGTACCGAAATCCCCTTCGATTTTTACTACCAGACCTCCTGCGTCTTCTCTCCCCCGGCTGGTTCGGCGCTTTGCACCAACCCCAAGTTTTGCAACGGCCTGAATTCTTTCATTGCCTTGAACCCTGAAACCGATGATATCGTCATCTCGGTCTTCACGATCACCAACGCCCTCATCACCGACGTCTGGCCGGCGCCTGACGGCTACTGGGCATTCTCAGACCATGACGCTGATACGCTCCATAATGAAAACTGGAAAAAGGACTGCCAGGGCAATGAAGTGCGCACCGAACCCTACTTCAACGAGACGCGGGTCGGCAGTGAACTTTCGCCGTCCGCCAGTACGCTCAACAAAGGCTTTGTGGGCGTCGAGTTGTATTACTGTTACGAGCAGGCCCTGGGCCTTGCTGATTTTATTCCCAATCCTTTGAGGGCCCATGTTTACACGCTTATGCCTTTACCCGCTGCGCAGCCTTCTCCAACGCCAAAATCGAGCCCGTAGGCTGATCCATGCTGTTCGCCAGCCGGCCCGCCGCCCAGCCGGGCAGGTGTTGGTTGTCTTTGCGGTTGTACTGGTAGCGCTGATCCTCTTCGTTGGTCTGGCGGTGGATGCCGGTACAGTGTATGTTTCCTATGGACACCTCAAACGCGCCGTAGATGCCGCCGCGGTGGCGGCCGCCAACGATTTTAAACGCGGTTCCACTGTCAACGGCATGACCGAGGCGGCCAAGGAAGTGCTCAAGATCCATAACGTGGATACCAGTTCCATCAGCCTAAAGGTGTACATTTGCGACGCAGATGGCGATGGTTTACGGGATGAGGCGCTGCAGACTACCGTGCCACAGTTATACGCTCGCTGTCCCAACACCGGGGCGCTGGAATCGCCTCGTAAGCTGGTCTGGGTCGAAGCCCGTCAGGACACCCCGCTCTTCTTCCTTACCCTGCTCGGCTTTCACTCCATCCCGCTTACCACCAACGCCATCGCCGAAGCCGCCCCCATTGATCTCGTCATCGTAGTGGATATCTCTGAGTCGATGGCCTCGACCACCATGGATGCGCTCTGCCAGCCGTTTTGGAACGCGGGCGGCAACTGCCCGATCATCAATAATTACGACCCTGACGGGGCCAACCAGGCAGTTTTCGACGCAGGTAATCCCCCCACTTATATCGGCGCCGGGACGATCAACGGTTGCAATACCAATAACTCCTGCCAGCCGCTGCTGGACGCCAAGAACGCCGCCAAGGCGCTCATTGACACGCTTTACGATGGGTATGACCAGGTGTCCGTGGTCACGTTTGACAGCCAGGCGGTGGTCCACCCGATCCAGAACAAGTTGGGCGCAAATGTTGATCTGAGCAATGACCTGGCAAAGGCGAAGCTTGCAGTGGATAACATTGACCTGCATGACGACCCGCCTATTAAAAAGCTGATGCCCAACTGGTTCAACCCCGGCCGCTTTAACCCCGTCAACCCCGAAGATCGCGACGGCAACGGCGCCGACGCCGACCCCGGCTTCCCGGTCTGCACGGCGGCCAACCCGCGCACCGCTTCGCACATCTGTTGCGTGCTGGACGAAGACCGCTGGGATACTTCTTATGATCCTTACGGTTGGGGCGGCGTCCCTTGCGACGACGACATCTTGTTGGATGCCTACGACTGGACGGGTGATGGCCGCTTTACCCCCGATAACGACCCCGTCCCCGGCGCAAAGGGCGACCACACCCTGGCAGCCGAATGGTTGGCGACGCGTGACCCGGATGGCGCCGGCCCGCTCAACGCTTCGCTCTCGCCCCTTTCTACCTGCACCGGTTGTGGGATGCGCGTTGCCTCAAATGTCCTCAAGAATTCCGCCCGCCCTGGTTCGGTCTGGGTGATCGTCTTCCTCTCCGATGGGGTGGTCAACCTGAGCGATACCCCGCTGACCTCCACGAACATCCCACCGCAGTACTCCAATGGTTTCTGCAGCGGCAGCCTGGGACAGCCCTTCTGGAGCCGCCTGTGCATTGACCACGACCCCAACCCGCGCTATTGTATTGACCGGGATGACGCCGACGGCGTGGTGGATAACCAGGCGCGCACCTGCCCTCCTAATTACGCTGGCACCACTGTGGTCTGGAACGCCGTCAACCCGAACCCGCTCTACAGCGTATTGGATTACGCCCGCGATATGACGGACGAAGCCGCCCTCACCCGCTCCACCAACCTGAACGAACCGGCCGGGAACGATATCGCCATTTACACCATCGGTTTGGGCGCGGCTGGCGATGACCTTTATCTGGGTGGCGTCAACAAGGGCGCTGTCGGCGAACAACTGCTGCGCTATATGGCCATCGTCGGGGATGACGGCGACCGCACCACTTGGGCGGGCTGCGATACGGCCGCCAAGCGCCAATCCTGCGGCCAGTACTATTACGCGCCTTCCGGCGCCGACCTGCTGCCTATTTTTGAAGATATTGCCACCCGCATCTACACCCGCATCACCGATTAGGGCGGCGGTCGTATGGAGACTGGCGGCATGATTTGCACAGAAATTAATCAGGAGGGTCTATGAGCCCGATCAAACGAAAGCTCTTATCCATCCCGCTGGTCGGCAGGCTGAGCGCCCGCTTTGCCGCCCACCCGGCGCAAAGCATGGTCGAATTTGCCCTGGCTCTGCCGATTCTCCTGTTGATGGTCTTTGGCGTGATCGAATTTGGCCGTCTGCTGCAGGCCTGGCTGGCGCTGGAAAACGGCGCTCGTTTTGCGGTGCGCTACGCCATCACCGGTTCTTATAACTACACCTATTGCTCCAGAGCTGCCGCCGCGCTCGATCACGCCAACGACCGCCCGGCGGTGGACCCCAACGGTAACGTCATCAACCTGAACCATGGCCAGCTCGACCTGTTGGATGGCGCGGCGAACTGCGTCGTCCCCGAAAAATACGGTACGACCGTGATTGATAACAGCCAGGAGATCTCCAGCGCCCTGCAAGACTGGGCGCGCCTGCCTTCGATCCGCGATTCTGCCCTCAGCGGCGCCACCGGCATCGCCTGGAGCCCAGACCCCGCCGTTTCGGGTGATTATCAGAACTACCTGGAAAACGCCTACACCACCAACACGCTCAGCCAGAACCACCGCGGCAACCCATCCCTGCCTGGCTACTTTAGCATCTCCGTGTGCAGCAACCGCGTCACCCCGCCGGATGGCGATTTTTACCAGTTCAACCCCAACCCGTTCTATTATTCGCCGGTTGCGCCCGGCGAGCGCCTGGAAGATTACCGCTTCCCGGTGTATTGCCAGTACGCCGAGGCGCCGAACGGCGCGAACATCATCCGCTATGTGGATGACGCTGGCGGTCCTGGCGATCGCGTCCGGGTTATCCTCACCTACCGCCACACCTTGATCACCCCTTTCCTCAGCTCGTGGTGGCCGACCCTCAAGTTGACCAGCGAGCGCGAGGGCATCGTCGAAAAATTCCGTACCTCGCGCGTCACCGGCCTGACCGGCTCGATCAACGTCGCGGCCACCTGGACCTTCACGCCTGTCCCCTATACCGAAACGCCCACACCTACCAATACCCCAACGCCTTCGTACTGCGCTGGCACCGGCAGCATCCTGATGGAGTGGTGGGATGGCGTTAGCGGCAGCAGCGTTTCCAATCTTACCGGGTATGCCTTGTATCCAGATGAACCCAGCGGATACGATTACCCCACCTCGTTTGAACTACCCGCCACCTTATCTTCAGGCGGCAGCCGCAACAACTACGGCACGCGCTGGCGCGGCTACCTTTGCCCGCCGTATACCGGGCAGTACACCTTCTGGATCGCCAGCGACGACAGCAGCGAACTGTACCTGTCCTCCAATACCGACCCCGGCAACATCAGCCGCATCGCTTATGTCAGCGGTTATACCAGCTCGCGCCAGTGGGAAAAATATCCTTCCACCCAGCGTTCGGTGGCGATCACCTTGCAAGCCGGCGTCTTCTATTACATCGAAGCGCGCCACAAAGAGGGCTCCGGTGGCGACAACCTGGCAGTTGGCTGGGCAGGCCCCGGCATCGGCGAGGCGACCACGGTCATTGACGGCCTGTACCTTAAGCCGATAGATTACGTCCCTCGCCCCACCCGCACGCCTACCCCCACCGATTCGCCCAGTTGCGATGTCTTGCAGAACCTGGGCGGCAGTGAGGCGCTGATGTTCCGGGAGAACAACAACGACATCGAATCCTGGCTTTCAAATACCGGCCCTTACGATGTCCGCCTGACGGGCGCCCGGCTGGCTGGTGGGTTGGTCTGGCATAACGCCGCCAACACCCCACCGCCAGCCAATAATTTCCGTTATTACTGGGCTAGCAGCACCATCTATGACCCGTCGGATACCAACGTATTTCCCATCAGCCACAACTGGCCGAATACCAGCGCGTCCATCATCTCCCCTGGCAGCCAGATGACCTTCCGCTGGAAGTTCACCAATAACTTCTTCCTCAAACCGTATGTCCGTTCTTACCCGCAGCCAGTGGGCGCCACGCCCACGTATAAACCCGGTCCCGATGCCTACCAGGGCTTCTTCTGGCCTTCGGACCTGAACGGCCAGATCTACTACGCCGTAGGCAACCCACCCGGCCCCACCGTCACCTGTACGATGGATGTTACTGGCGGTCTGGGACCGCAAATCAGTCTGACTTACCGAAACAACACCCGCCTGAATATCAGCACGCATTTCTGGATCCAGGCCAGCGTCAATTGGAACAGCGTTGCCAGCAGTAAAGATTACGTCTACATGTATGTCTACGACTCCACCGGCGCCCTGGTGCATTGGGAGCGCATCACCAACAACGCTGGGCCGTTGTGCCTCTTTGGGAAGGACGCCAGCGGCAACTGCCGCACCCGTCAGCCCAATGTGGATAACTGGAGTTTCGGTGGAACGGATAATGGCATCAAGATTACCAACGGTTCGTACACGGTGATCGCGCTTGCCAAGGGTCGCACCGCCAGCATCAACGGCTCGCGCCGCACCAAGAGCGAGATGGTGCGCGACACCTTTACTATCAACGCCGCCCAACCCACCCAAACCCTGACGCGAACGGTCACACCCACGCGTACGGTCACCCGCACGCCTACCATCACCCGCACCGCCACCATCACCCGCACGGCGACGGTCACCCGCACCCGTACGCAGACCTTTACGGTCACCAACACACCCACCATCACCAGGACGCCCACCATCACCAGGACGCCCACGCGCACCCCCACCAAGACGGAGTGCCAGATCCCGGTAGAGCAGGGCGGCTGCCAGTAACAGGATGCAGGTTTCTCGCGTTTACAAGAGCGCAAGCCGGTTGAGCGGGGCCTTGCCCCGGCTCAACCGGCTTTTTATGCGCGTCCTGTTCCTTGCGGCAACCGCCGCCGCTGGTTGCCAGCCGGGCGGGCCATCTTCTCTTTCGACTACGCCGCTGCCCACCCGCACCGCCAGCCCAACCCCTGTCCCTGGTTGCGCCGCGCTCCAGGCTGGCAAGCTGGCCGTATCGCCGCCTGGTGAGACCGTCGCTGGCGGCAGCCTGGAGGTTTCCTTAACTAACCTGGGTCGCGATACGATCACCCTGCTGGGCGCAGTGTTAGAAAAAGAACTTCCCACCTGGCATATTTCAGCATTTCCTCCACCGGAGAAGCTGGGGTTTACGGCGTACACCCTGGACGATCTGCCGCTCTTCAACCCCCCCGATAGCGCCGTTTTCCCAATCCTCCACCGCTTCCCGGCTGGCAGAGCCCGGCTGATCCCCGGCCGCCAGGTTTATTTGCGTTGGGAATTCGACCGCTCGTTTTACGTCCCCCTGGACAGCCGCCAGTACCCCGGCGTCGAGCCGCAGCTTTTTACCTGGGGCAGCGATTTTAAAGCCATCCTGGATTACCGGCTCAGCGATGGACAGGATTGCAGCCTGGTGCTTTCGGGCGATGCGCCGCCGAAAATAGAAGTGGATTACTCTGGCGGCAGCGCTGCCATCTATACCCCGTTCTGGTTGCGCGCCCGGTTGGAAGGCGTGCAACCGCAGGAACTGCGCTCGCTCGAACTGTTCGTTCACGATTCCGGCGGGCGGCTGGTTCACCGGCGCAAGCTTTCCGGCGCCGCCAGCCTGTGCCTCTTTGGCGGCGACCCGGATTGCCAGCCGCGCCGCCCCCTTCAGGACAATTGGGATCTAAACGCGGCGGGAAAAGGCGGGCCAATCGCCCCGGGCGATTACACCCTGGCGGTCCTGGCGGTGACGCAATCGGGCAGCCTCTTGCAGCAGTTTCCCTTCACGATCGCTGCGCCGCGGCCGGCCGCGCTGACGGCCAGCGCGCTGGCGCCTACCCGCACCCCCATTGCCAGCCGCACGGCGCTCTACCCGCCGGGAACCCTGACGCCATCGCCCTTCGCGCCGCTACCGTTCTTGCCTGGCGCGGGTACGGCGACGTTGTTTTTCCCGTCCACCCTCACCATCCCGCCCCTGCCGTCTCTGACCTTCACGCCGACGATCACCCAGACGCCGACCATCACGCTCACGCCCACCCTCGCGATCACGCCGACCCCCAGCAAAACGGCCACGCGCGAGCTGACCCCCACGCCAACCTTCTGCCAGACGCCCCTCGAAGGCGGCGGCTGCCAGTGATAAGGCGCCCTCGATGAAAAATCTACGCCTTTTTCTGGCTTTTCTTCCGGCTATACTGGGTTCTGCTTTGTTTGTTTGGGCGCTGCGGCTGGCGTTTTCTTCTCCGGCGCGAACAGCGGAATGGAAGCTGGGCTTGCTCTCCGGCGCGGCGGGCTTGTGCTTGCTGCTGGCGGTTACCGCTTTGGGGTTGTGGCGGCGCTGGCGCAGAAAAGGCAAGCGGGAACTGCCATCCGGGGCCGCGCTGGCGCTGGCCTATCTTGCCCCGGCGCTGGTTTTGCTCTGGCCTGTCTGGGTCGAACTCTTCCTGCGCTTGCCGGAGCGCCGTTTTTGGCCTGCCCTGGCCAGCGGCGAGGGCCTGCTGGCTGGGGTTCCCTGGTTCTACCTTTGGAATGTGATCTTCCTGGCGGGCTATGCGGTGGTTACGCGGCGTTCTCAAATTGCCGCCCACCTGCCTTTTGGGCTGGCGGCTTTCCGTCGGGTGGGTTGGCTGGTCCCGCTGGGATTGGCCGCCGGGTTGGGGCTTTTTTTGGCGGCGGCTTTTACCTTCAGCATCCAGGCCAGGGCGGCGACGCTCCCCCCCCTTAAATTCCCACTCTTGCTGAAAGCCCTGGTCGTTTTCGCCGGGGTGATCGTGGCGCCCTGGGCGATCGAGCTCTTCTTTCGGGGCGAACTGCATGCCCGGTGGCGGGCGCGCTGGGGCGCGGAGCGGGCCAGTCTGGCGACCGCCGCCATTTACGCCGCCGTCCAGTTTCGTTTGATGCTCTTCCTCCCGGCTTTTCTGCTGGGCTTTGGCCTGGCGGAACTCACCCGGCGCAACGGCAGGCTGCTGCCCGCCGTCCTGGCGCACGCGCTTTACAACCTGCTGGCCATCGCTTTGGGCTGGTGGGTTCTGTTGCTCTAATTGCCATTCGCGCTGCGCCCGGCGACTGCTGGATCTAACGGTTTTGCCTGTCGCCGGGCGGTGGTTCTTGTGCGTTTTTTAGAGCATCGCTATTTTTGGAGCTGGTCAATTTCTGTTTGCAAAGCAGTTTTTACAGTAGAAAACTCCAGCCCATTCGCAGCGCAGTACTCCCGGATCGGCGTAGAAGCTGAGGGCATCGGCCCACCGAGAATCGCTTCAATCCTCGATTGGTTAACCCCCCAATCCAGCAATTCCTGGAAGGTGGTCTTCCCTTTTATCGTTTGTTCTTCTACGGTCTGTTCTGAACCGGATGGGGTTTCGGGCGTGTCAACGGTTTGTTCTAAACGGGAGGATGCGTCAGAAATATCAACGGTATGAGCCTCCAGATAAGCAATTTGGTCGGCGGTTAATTTCCCGCTTTCTTTCAAAATCTCAACGGCTGGGCGCGGCAGGTAAACATCTCCAATCACTTCAAAGGGCAAGCCGCAATAAAGCGCCACAAAATAGCGCACAGAGGTTGTTCCAATCTCCTGGGCTTCTGTCGAGGTTTGAGCGCTGGTTAGCGTTTCCAGGTCTTTAACGGCGAAGGTCTCTCCTGGCGTTTCTGCTGGAATGCCAAACGCCGTTTTTAACACCTCTATGGGCACTGGAAAAGAGCGGTTAATATCCCCAAAGGTATAAGAACCGCGAATGTCTGCCGGGTTATACTGTCCAGCAGCCTCGCCTTCTTGAAATTTCTCGGGTACTTTGGTGGATTCGGTTTGCCACCAGTTCATCGCGCTTGTGAAAGCGATGCCGCCGAACAAAATGGCAAAGAGAATCGCAGCCAGAGGTTTAGAGGTCAACTTCATCTCATTTTCCTCCTGCTACAAATTCTACAGTCCCGGCAGCCGGGCAGCGGGCTTCTGAGGTGCATTCCAGGCAACTGATGCATTGATGATCCCGGACGATTCGTTTCTGGCTTACCTTGATATTCATCGGGCAAACGATATCGCAAGCGCCATCCAACTTGCATGTTGCCTCAACCCGGCGGATGCGAAAGACGCGAAATAAGTTAAAAATCCCCAGAACTGCGCCATAAGGGCAGGCATACTTACACCACGGGCGCTCTATCACCAGCGATGCAGCCAGGGTGATGCCCAGAACCGCCAGGCCTGTGACGGCGACTTCTCCCGTCCAAAAATTGAACAGAGCGTAATAAGGATCGTAATTCGCGAAGATCAACGTGCCGCTTGCGGCGGTCATATAAATCACCCATGCCAATACCAGGTAACGAAGGTATCGCAAAACGGCGTCAAATTTTTCAGGGATGCGAAGGTTAAAGCGCTTTCTGCCGAAGAGGGCGCGACCAATTTTCGCGAACCATTCCTGAATGGTTCCGAACGGACACACCCAGCCGCAAAAAACCGGCCCAAATAGCACGGCCAGCAAAAATCCGATGATCATTAATATGAAAGAAGATTCATGGATCTTTTGCACAAAGCTCCCCGAAGCAACGTATTGATAAATTGTTACTACTCCTCCAAACGGACACAGGGCATGCAAAGAAGCGCTGGAGAGAACAGGAATGCTTTTTCCCGTTTCTGCAAGGGTGTGATTGATAGAGATAAGGGCAATCAGCAAAAAGAAAAAGATTTGTACAATGCTGCGAATCCAGATTTGTCTCCGGAAGAAACGTTTTGGGAATGGATTCTTCATTTGCTATCCTCTGAATAAAAAATTCTGTGGGAGGGTTCTGCCTCCCACAGGGTTGTGCGCATTGAGCTTTTACTGGCAAGCCTGGAAGGCAGGCAGGTGATTCTGAAGAGAGGCGCTTTGTAGGCTATCGTATACCCCTAGCAGGTCCTCGTGTTGTGTAATGGTTTTCAACTGGTCGTAAAGGTTGGCATCAGCCAGTTCGGCGTTGACTCCGGCCTGGCAGGCTTCCGCCAGGGTTGAAAAGGCTGGAGGATCCGAAAGTCCAGGGTTTGCAGGGATTTCTATCCCGTATTTCTCTGCCTGGCGCGTTAGCGCGTTTACATGCTGTTGTTCCGACTGCACAATCTGGCTGAAAGGCGAAACACTCCCAAATTGTTCTATAACGCTTTGGTACAGGTTGAGCGCGCCGTATTCTTCGAGGATGGCTTTTTGAAGGGCGTCAGCTTCTTCGCCCGAAAGCGGCGTGATCGCTGCGCCTGAATTCTGCCCATAGCCGCCCGGACCGCGCCTGCCCGGGCCGCCTGCGTTGTTTCTAACCGAGACAGCCTGGCTGTTTCCGTTGCCCGCCTCATTTCTCGCGAGGCCGTTTTCATCCCAGCGATCAAGCGGAGCGGTTGTAACTGTGTTTTGGGGTGCGCAGGCTGCTAATCCTGTTGCCAGGACGATCAACATCAGCGTCACCGTTATAATCCATTTTTTTATCTTGTTCATGTTGGCAATTCCTTTTCGATTTCGATTGCTTTTTTGAAAAGCTAATCGTATTTTACGGGGATTGTGTGAATCCCTTTAAAAGGAATGATGAAGATTTGATGAAAAAATGGAATTACGACCCCAGCGCAGCAATCATGGCGGGCAGCAGCCCTGTTTGGGCGGTATCCACCACCCGGTTTGCCTGTCTGCGGATTTCTGCCGGGCTGCTCAAGGGCGCAAAGGAGATATCAGCCTTCTTCAACATCTCAAGGTCATTCTCCCCATCCCCGGCTGCCAGCAGCGGCAGGTTGTCCGCCTCCAGCGCTTCCAGCAGCTTTTGCAATCCTGACCCTTTGTTTACCCCCGCGGCTGTGAACTCCAGGATGCTGTCCATGCTGAAGGCGCGCTCCAGCGGCAGGTCTTTGGTGTCGTAGAAGATCTCTTCCAGTGGGGCGCGGTCTTCGCACAGGCACATGATCTTGCTGCAAGCTGGCTTTTTCTCTGGCCAGGGACTGGGTTGCACCCGGAAGGCATAGCGGCGAATGCACTCTTCCCCAAAAGGCGTAACCCGCAGCGGGGAAAAAGCGTCAATCAGATTGAACAGAATGGTCACGTGATTGCGATTCTTCAATCTGTCCGCCAGTTCTTCCAGGACCGCCGGGGACAGGTCTGCATGGGAAAGCAGTTCTTCGCGCGGCCCGTAAAGGACTGCGCCGTTTTGCAGGATAAGCGGAAAGGGTAGTTTCAGGTCTTTGAACAGCCCCGATTGCGCCAGCAGGGCGCGGGTGGAATGCAGCGGCCTTCCGGTGGCTGGCGCGAACCAGTATGGTTGTTCCGAGCAAAGCAAACGGAAATCTTCCGGGTGGATGCCGCGGCGCGGATGGAAAAGCGTCCCATCCAGGTCGAATGTGATAACAGCCCGTTTATTCACCGCCCCAAGTGTACCATAGGAACCTTTGTGTTTGACCGGGCGCACCGTGGCTACCGGGTGTGGCTAAATTTCTGGCTTAGAATAGATTCCTGCTTTTCGTTATCCCGGTTGTTTGCCGCTCTTTGTAAAAACCAGATGGTCTGGTCATGGAGATGACTTTGTGATATATAATTTTAGAAGGATCGAGATACAGGTTAGTGGGTGGGAAAATCAGGTAAGCGTGGGATAAAAAACTTTTAAACTGCAATAATGACGTATGATCAGCTCCTGTAGTTTGCTGGTTGGTTGCCTGCATGGTTCAACGAGGGAGTTGCCATGAAAACTGAGCGCGTAGAGTCCGCAATCAAGACGGGCCGCAGGCCCCAATTGTGGTTCGCAATAGCCGCCACATTCAGAAGAATGGTTCTTCTTGTTTTGACACTTTTCTTGTCTGCGCTGGCATGTAATCTACCCGTAGAAAATCTGGAAACCATTACGCCCCAGGTCTCCCCACTGCCCATGTCAACAGGACAGGTCACACCTGCAATGACATTAACAAAAACGGATGCTTGCAAATTGCTCGATGAGGCGGAAGCCAGCGCGTTATTGGCCGAAGCCGTTATACCGCCAGAGCCTATCAATGCCCCTGGATATTCCACCTGTACCTATTTTACTGGCACAGGCAAAGGCATTTATATTTCGATCTCTTTGGGTGACCAGGCGAAGAAGAACCTGCTAAATGAAATTGCACAGTACCAAAAAGGTTGTTCAATCAGCTATTCCGGCGGGACCAACACAGCCACCCCATTTCCCCCAGAAGTCGAAGCGTTAATGAGCAAATCGGTGTTGGAGTTATTGCAGATGGATATTCAGATGCAGGGGAATTGCGGAAGGAAGGTCGAGCCTATACCAGAGTTCGGTCCTCATGCCTATGCCTATCTTACTCCAACGGCGCTTCAAATCGGCACAGTGGTCATTGTTTCAGGCGACAATATCTACTCCTTTTCTTATGCCGATCCCAAATTGGATATTGCTCAAATGGTGGAAAAAGCCAAAGAGGTCACCCGTGCTGTCTTATCGCTCGACCAGAAGAGCGGCGCTACGCCGGTCAATAATTCCACCCAGGTTGGAGCGCCTACGACGGCAAGTAGTCTCACACCCATCAGCAGCCCAACATGGGTTGGCCCAACACCTGTCAGTAATCCAACGTGGGTTGGCCCTACCCCGATAATCCCCAAACCCGATAATGCCCCTACGCCGATTGGTGGGGGCAACCCTACACCCACATTGGTGCAATAGCCACACTTCTGGGATTGCTGCAAGGGTAATCCAGTCTGCTGCCTTAAGCCTCGCGCAGCATCTGAGGCTTTGCGCCGCGAAACGCCAGTAAAAATGGCGCTTTGGAGCGCCTGGTGGTATTATGACTTTAAGCCAATATCACCTCGGAATCACCAGTCCAGTTTGTGTTAAAATCGGTCAGGGAGGGACGCGGTGCGAATTCCTATTGATCGAGACTCGCAAGTTCCTTTGTATAAACAGATCGTCGCTTTCATCCGCGCCAGCATCGCCGCTGGCAGCCTGGCGCCCGGCGACAAACTTCCATCCAGCCGCCAATTGGCCGCGGGTCTTGGCGTCAACCGCATCACCGCCGCCAACGCCTACGCCGAGTTAGAAGCGGATGGCTTGATCTACAGCCAGCAAGGCAGCGGCACCTATGTCGCCCGCCCATTCGCCCCGCCCGCTGAAAGCGCACAGTCCAGCCCCGACCCGGGGGACTGGCCGCTCTGGCAGCAGACCCTGCCTCCCCACGAAAAATCCCCCGCCCTTCACATCATGGACGAGATGATCCAAACCTGCGCCGGGGACCGCGCCGATGTCATCTTTCTCCATCACGGCATTCCAGATCCCAGGCTGTTCCCGGTGGACGAGTTTCGCAAAGTCTTGCAGGCGGTCATCCGGCGGGATGGCATCGAGGCCTTCGGGTATGGCGACCGGGCTGGCTACCCGCCGTTGCGCAAGACCATCGCCCACATCCTGGGGCAGGAGGGCATCCCCACCCGCCCGGAGGATGTCCTGATCACCTCGGGCTCGCAGCAGGCCATCAGCCTGGTGATCCAGGTGCTTTTGCGGCCGGGGGATGTCATCCTGGTGGAAAGCCCCACCTATTCCGGAGCGCTGGATATCTTCAAAGCCGCCGGGCTGAAGGTCATCGGCGTCCCCGTAGATGAGCGCGGTATGCAGGTCGAAGCCGTCGAAGCGCTCATCGCGGCGCACGCTCCAAAGCTGATCTATACCATCCCCAACTTTCAAAACCCGACCGGCACCTGCCTGAGCGGGCATCGCCGCCGCAGCCTGCTCGCGCTGGCCGCGCATTACAACATCCCAGTATTGGAGGATGATTTCGTCGGCGACCTGCGTTACGAAGGGCGCAGCCAGCCAGCCCTCAAAGCCCTGGATACGTCCGGCCAGGTGATTTACATCAGCACGTTCTCCAAAATGCTGGCCCCCGGGCTGCGGGTTGGGTATATTCTCGCCAACGGCCCGGTGTTCGAAGCCCTGCTTGCCCACAAACGGGTCACCGACCACGCCACCTCCAACCTCATCCAGCGCACGCTGGAATCGTATATCACCGTCGGGCGCTACCAGGCGCACTTGCGGCGCGCCTGCCATGTTTACCGCCGCCGCCGCAACGCCATGTTGGCCGCCTTGCAAGCTCAGCTACCTTCTGGCGTCCAGTTTTCCCCGCCGCATGGTGGCCTTTTTCTCTGGCTGCGGCTGCCGCCGGGGTGTTCCAGCCGGGAGCTTTTCCAAATCGCCTGCCGCGAGGGGGTTACCTTTCTTCCCGGTTCTTTTTGCTACCCAAACGGCGGCGGCGAAGAATACCTTCGCCTGACCTTCGCTGCCGCGCCTCCCGACCAAATCGAAACCGGCATCCAGCGGCTGGTCGCGAGCATCCGGCGCCAGGGATAAATCCTCCGCTCAGTTTATGAAAACCAGCTAAAGCCAGCTAAAAGCCAGTCCCCAGGGCTAAGCGGCGGGCGGTCTTGGTTGCTGTTCACCGCTCAGGCGTGGTTTGCGTCTTTCTCCAGGACCGAAAAGCGGTTCGTCGAGATGGTTGTCCGGAGCGCGGCGGCAGGGCATCTTCCCTGGGCGTTGTGGTGATCCGGGTTGCGGAGGGCAGCTTTTTACGATAAGATGGGTAAGCTGCCAAAAGGAAGGAATATCGCTATGGATGAAACGATCCGGGGAGTCATCTTCGATATTGACGGCGTGCTGGAATACCAGGGCGTGGTTTTTCCGGGCGCCATCGAAACCGTGCAGGCGCTGCGCCAAAAAGGGCTGGCGCTGCGCTTTCTCACCAACAGCACCTTGAAGAACCGCCAGACCTGCGCAGCAAAGCTGAACCGCAAGGGTTTCAGGGTTGACCCCTCGGAGGTCTTCACCGCTTCGTACATCGCCGCAGTGTATCTGCGCGGGTTAAACCCGCGCTCTTGCTGGGTCATGCTGGAAGCCGAAGGGCTGGAAGAATTTAAAGACATCCCGCAGGATGAGGAGAACCCCGAATACCTGGTGGTGGGCGATAACCGCAGCCGCTTTGATTTCCAAACGCTCAACAAAGCGTTACGCTGCCTGCGCCGGGGCAGCAAGCTGATCGGGCTGCTTTCTGAGCTGGTGGACTCCAGCCTGGGAGAGCTGGAGTTGAACGTCGGTTCCTGGGTGGGCATGCTGGAACGGGCTTCAGGGGTCCCGGCGGTTTATACCGGCAAGCCTGCCGCGTTTGCCTTTGAACTGGCGCTGAAAAGCATAGGCCTGGAGGCCTGTCAGGTGCTGATGGTCGGCGACCGGGTGTCCAGCGACATCCAGGGCGCTCAGGCCTGCGGCATGAAGACCGCGCTCCTGCGGACGGGAGAGTTCCAGCCGGGCGATTTGGAGGGCGCGGTTCAACCAGACTATCTCTTTGACTCGATTAGCGAGATTTTGGAGATATTCCCGCCGGGTTGAGGCGATCATGGCGCTTTTGCCCGTTTGGCTTCAGTTGTCGCTGCGCAGCCCAATCAACCGGGCTGAATTTGCAATCACCGGAATAGAAGAGAGTTCGTGCAGCAATGCCCCAGTCACAGGCGTCAGGATACCGGCAATGGTCAGCAGCACTGCGATCGCCAGGACGCCCAATGAAAAAGCCAGGTTCTGGCGGATGGCGCGCATGGCCTGCCGGGAGAGATGGATCAGGTGTGGCAGGCGGGAAAGGTCATCCGACAGGAGCGAAATCTCCGCGGTTTCAATGGCCAGATCGGTTCCTCCAAACCCCATCGCGATGCCTACGTCTGCCGTAGCCAGCGCCGGGCCATCGTTAATCCCATCTCCCACAAAGGCCACCACCTGGCGTTCCTGCTGCACTTTCTGAACCAGCTCAACTTTTTCATGCGGCAGCACTCCGGCATAGACTTCCCGGATCCCAAGTTCCTCTGCAACACGTTTTGCCGTTTGCTGGTGGTCTCCGGTTAATAAGATTGTTCGCAATCCGATCTCCTGCAGTCGCGCAAGCATAGGCTTACTTTCCGGGCGAATCGTGTCCTCAAACAGGAGCAGGCCGCTTATTTGCTGGTTGACCGCCGTTAAAATCACGGTCTGGCCAGTCCGGGTCGCGCTGGCAATCTGGCGTTCCATCTCCGGCGCTAACGTAATCCCCTGGCTAGCCAGCAATTGGGGCTTTCCCAGCAGCACTGTTGTTGCTCCGATCCGCGCCTGAACGCCAAAACCGGGCAGGGCGTCGAAGGAATCGGGATCAATAACTTCGATCCTCTTTTCCTGGGCGGCCTGTACCACCGATTTCCCCAGCGGATGCTCGCTGAATTTTTCTGCAACTGCGGATAAGCGAAGAACTTCGCTCGAAGGCAGGCCATTGACTGACACCACCTGGACCAGGCGGGGCCTGCCCGAGGTCAGGGTGCCGGTTTTATCAAAGATGATGGTGGTAACCTTCGCCAGCGACTCGATGGTCGCGCCGCGTTTGACCAGGCTGCCGCGCAAGGCTGCATTTCCAATCGAAGCGACCAGCGCGGTGGGCGTAGCCAGGACCATGACGCACGGGCAGAAGACGATCAAGACGGTGATCGCGCGCAGCACATCCCCGGTCACTGCCCACAGGATGAGCCCTAAGAGGATGGCGGCTGGCGTATAGAATTTGGCGTACCGGTTGAGGATGCGCTCAATGGGCGCTTTGTTTTCCTGGGCTTCCAGCACCATGCGGCGGATCTTCCCCAGGGTTGTCCGCTCGCCGATCTGGGTAGCGCATACCTCCAGCGCGCCGTTCTCGTTCAGCGTACCGGCATACACTTTGTCGCCAGGGTTCTTCTCCACTGAAAGGCTCTCGCCGGTAATGGCCGCCTGGTTGAGCAGGGCGCTACCGCTGAGCACCTCGCCATCCACCGCCAGGCGCTCCCCCGGCCGGACCAGGATCGTATCGCCCACCTGCACGGCATCCAGCGGAACGATCATATCCCCCTCCGGCTTGCGTACTGTCACCCGGTCGGGGAGCAGGCGCGCCAGATCTTCCAGCGCATGCCCGGCTCGCGCCGCGACGAACTCTTCCAGCATGCCGCCCAATAAGAGCAGCACGGCTACCACCGCCGCGGCGGCGTATTCGCCGATGAGAATGGCGGCCAGCGTGGCCAGCGAAACCGGAATATCCGCCGTGAAGTCGCCTTCCCGAATGCCCTGGATCGCGGACCACCAGATATAACTGGAGCCCACCAGCGCGGCGGCCAGATAGACCCATTGGGCATTCGTCTGGGGCGCCTGCTCAGAGATGATTTCAGCGGGATTAAGCGCAATCGCGATCAACAACAGCAAGCCGCTGAAAGCTGTAAACAGCGTGCCAGGATCCAACAAAAAGCTTCGGTAGTGATTGGTAAAGGTACGAACGCCCCGGACGCAGGTTGCGCAGGTTGTAACAAAGCGATCCATGATCATGGCAATACCTTCAATTTAGGGTAAGGAATATGGGTGGTCGGGGATTTGATGAACCAGGTGATCAGCCGTATATTCGGCTTCGCGAAACAGAGCGGCCAGGTGTTGCTGCGCCAGCGCATAGATTACGCGGGCGCCCTTGCGTTGCGCCGAGACCAGCCGCCGGTCCTTGAGCAGCCGCATCTGGTGCGACACCGCCGATTCCGATACCCCGGCTAAGAGCGCCAGATCCCCAACGCACAGTGGCTGCTGAGAGAGGGCGAAGATGATCTTCGCCCGGGTAGGATCCGCCAGGGATGCAAAGATATCCACCAGGGTCTGCAAATGCGCTTCAGGTGGCATCTTTGCCTGAATCTCAAGCAAATGGGTGTTTTTGCTGGTAGAAGACAGAATGGTGTGGTTGTCCAATATGCCCTTCCTTAATCTGAACATCTGAGCAGGCACTCAGATTATAATTGTGAAGAAAGATTTGTCAACCCAAAGCCATTCCAGCCCGCCGGATCAGCGGGAGCTCAAGACCAGATCAGCCAAGATATGGAAACAATTTGCTAAACCCTTATCCATAAATCGGCATACCGGCGGCAATTGGTTTCCCGTCTTCGCGCTGGAAAGCGACCAGGCAGGTCGCCCGAATTTTCTTGCTGCGGGGTACAATTAATCATCAGACCCGATCCCAGTGTTCAGGAGCCTAAAAATGAAAATACTAGCCATTGAAAAAGATAAACCCGGCGTCACCCCAGAGCAGTTACAACCCTTTCTCAAGGAGGAATCGGCGCGGGCCTGGGAGCTTTACCAGGATGGCATCTTGCGCGAATTGTATTTCCGCGCCGATTTTCCGGCGGCTGTTCTGATGATGGAAGCCGCCAGTCTCGAAGAAGCCGAAAAAGCGCTTGCCACCTTGCCGCTGGTTCGCGAAGGGCTGGTTGCGTTCGACCTGATCCCATTAGCTCCCTATCCGGGCTTTGCTCGTTTGTTTGCCAGTTCGGATCTTTTTTTCACCCCTTAGCAGTTTAAATTTGTGATTGTTTTTGCGCCCGCAGTTTGTTATCATTATGTAAGAACGACCCATTGCTATTCATACCCAATTCATTTGACAGGAGGGAACAATGGCTACCGTTAGAGACTTATTGCGTACAAAGGGCGATTCCGTTTGGTTCGTCACCCCCAAGACGACCGTCATAGACGCCCTGAAGTACCTTGCCGAGAAGGACATCGGCGCTTTACTGGTTTTGGATAATAGCCGGTTGGCCGGCATTATCTCTGAACGAGATTTCGTGCGCATGATTGCCGAGACCGGCGTTTGCAGCACCCAGACGACGGTACAAGAATATATGACCACCGAGGTGTTTACCGTTCAGCCTGAGCAGACCGTGGAAGACTGCATGCGGTTGATGACCGATAAACGCATCCGCCATTTGCCGGTTCAAGAAGGGGACAAGATCATCGGGGTCATCTCGATTGGCGATGTGGTGAAAGAGATCATCAACCGGCAGGGCAAGACCATCGAACAGCTCGAAAACTTTATCGGCGGGCGGGGATACGGCCAGTAACCCGCTCCAGGCTTCTGGCTGGCAAACATGCAGACAGGCGATCAGCCTGTCTTTTTTTGTGGCTGGATGGCGGTAAGAGGCGCCAGCTTACCGCCATCTGGTTTGCGATGCCAGCGGGCAACTGCCGATCCCTTTTGGGATCGTTTTGATGGCACATGCAGCCATTGCGCTGGGCGTCCCTGTCTCGGCCACCTATCCCTTTGCCGGGGGGGATCGCGGCGCTGTCTTGTTCCCTGGTCGCTTTCTTCACCCGCTGAGCTGTTGCCCGATTTCCTATTGAACTTTCTTCCCCATTTGTGTAAAGTGAAGATAAGCCCTGCCTGGTTCGCGGCGCTCAGGGCCAGGTGCTGCAGCATGGATGACTGTCTGCTGGCCCCATACCCTGCGGCTAACCGGTTTTGTTCAGGAGGCTGCAAAAATGGAGACCTGTATCGGCGTGGTTACGCACTACTATAATCACATCGGCGTTGCCGTTTTGTCGCTTTCGGATACCCTGAAGCTCAACGATCTGATTCATGTTCTGGGATATTCCACCGACTTTTATCAAAAAGTCTCGTCTATGGAGATCGAACATCACAAGGTGCTCTCGGCGGGTCCAGGCATGGAAGTGGCTCTCAAAGTGGATGAAGTCGTCCGAAGGGGGGATGAAATCTACCTCGTGCAGGAGTGAGCTGCTCTCATTGCAGAAGGTATCAGGGCTGGCGGGCTTCCGTTTATAATACGGCTATCCAATTCTACGGCGGGAGATTCAGCCAATGCCTTCTTCATCCTCCAAAGGTTCCGACCTTTTCCTCCAAACTTTAATCCAGCGCGGCGTTCGCTATATTTTTGGCAACCCAGGCACCACCGAATCCGGGCTGGTGGATTGTATTGCCGGTTACCCTGAGATCGAATACATCATTACATTGCACGAAGGCATCGCGGTTGGCATTGCGGATGGTTTTGCGCAGGCAACGCGCCGCCCGGCGGTCGTCAATTTGCATGTTGCGCCAGGCCTGGGCAATGGGCTGGGGATGCTGTTCAATGCCTGGGTGGGACGTTCGCCGCTCATCCTGACCGCCGGACAACAAGATACCCGCCTTCTGTTGCGGGATCCGCTGCTGGCGCACGACCTGGTCGCGATGGCGGCCCCCCTGGTCAAGTGGAGCGTGCAGGCTCAACGCTCAGACGAACTGCCGCTCATCCTGCACCGGGCGTTCAAAGTGGCAGGCGATCCTCCGCCTGGGCCGGTGTTCCTCTCCCTGCCGATCAATGTGCTGGACGAACCCTGTTCTCAACAGCCTCTTCCGCCGGTTGATCTTGCCTCCCAGACCTTGCCCGATCCGCAAGCGGTGGAAAGGGCGGCGGCTGTGCTTTTGCGTTCCGGCAACCCGGTCATTGTCTGCGGTGAAGAAGTGGTCCGTTCCGGCGCGCAGCAGGAGCTGAAGGATGTGGCCGAAATCCTTGGCGCTCCGGTCTGGACGACCATGCTCCAAACCGGGGTGGTCTTCCCAATGAATCACCCGCAGTTTCGCGGCGAACTGGAAGACAACCACGCTGCAATTCGAGCCCGCCTGGAGGGGGCGGACGCTGTTTTCCTGGTGGGGGGTGATTTTTTCCGTGAGGTCTTCTATACCCCGGTTTCACCCTTTCCTGAAGGGGCGCGGCTGGTGCAGTTCGAGGCTACGCCTGAGATGCTGGCCAGAAATTTTGTCCCCGAGGTGGGCGTCGCCGCCAGCCTGCGGCCTGCTCTGGCGCAGCTCGCCGAGCGATTACAGAGCCTGGCGCCGCCTGAATTTAAACAGCAGGCAGCCGCCCGGCGCGCCCTGTTTGCACAGGAAAAGGAAAAGGCCCAGCGCCAGCAGGCTGCCCTGGTAGAATCGCTGGCGGCGCAGCAGCCGATGGCGCGCCCGGTGTTGATGGCGGCGCTCAAACGGGCGCTACCTCAAAATGTGATCGTGGTGGGCGAGGCGATCACCACCGCGCCGGATATGTTCCGAGCTTTCCAGTTCGAACAGCCCGGAGATTACTACGGCTCGCGCGGCGGCGGGATCGGGCAGGGTTTGCCCGGCGCGCTGGGGGTGCAATTGGCGCACCCCGACCGGCCGGTGGCGGCAATTTCTGGCGACGGCTCTGCTCTGTTCAGCATCCAGGCACTCTGGACTGCGGCGCGCTACAACATCCCGGTGGTCTTCCTGATCCTCAATAACCGCAGTTATCGCATCCTCAAAATGAACCTCGAGCGCTATCGGAATTTCTTTGCCAGCCGCGGGCAGCAGACGCATCAGTTTTTGGACCTGCAGCAGCCAGAAATTGACTTTGTGGCGCTGGCGCAAGGTTTTGGCGTCCCGGCCATGCGGGTCAGCGCGCCAGACCAGGTAGCCCCGGCAGTGGGGGTGGCTCTTGCAAGCGGAGGACCCTATTTACTCGATCTCCTGGTAGATGGCTCGCTTGCTCCGTAATCTTGTTTCTGCTCAAAAATTTTAAGATTGACCACTTGAAAAGCATGCTGTTTTACTATATAATACATATCATAATATATTATGATATATGTTTGCTATAAAAGAACTTCCCCATTGCAAATCATAGGTCGCGCAATTTAAAAATTGGTCACCCGCTGGGGCCGTAAACGACGGGAGCAAAGATGATTTCTATTGATTTTCAACTGGACTGGAAACCCAATTTTCAATTTGCTGGGCTTATCTACGCACAACAGCGCGGCTGGTACAGCAAAGCCGGGATCAACCTCCGGCTCATCCCCTGGCAGGGTATGACCAACCCCGTGGATGCTTTGCGAAAGAATGGGAATGTGATTGCCAGCGCCGAAGAACACCTGATCATTCAGGGGCGTTCAGCGGGGATGCCTATCCGCGCCATCGGCGCCATGCTTCAGTATTCACCAATCGGGTGGATGGCGCTGGAGGAATCCGGCATCCAAAGCCTGGAAGACCTGAAAGGAAAACGGCTTGGCATACACGGCGACGGCAGGATGGCTGTTGAAGACGTGATGGATCACTTTAGCATCCAAAAAGATGAAATTGAGATTGTTGAGATCGGATACGAGTACGGCGAAATCCTGAAAAGCGGCGAATGCGACGCAGTTCAGTGCCTGGTGATGGCAGAACCCTTGGAATTGAAAGCGGAGGGTTTCCGCCTTTCTGTCATGCCGGCTTACCGCTGGGGGTATGAATCGTACTGCCAGGTCATGGCAGTAAGCGAGCAATTTCTCAAGGCAGAACCCGCTTTGCTAGAAGAGATTTTAACCATCACGTTCAATGGCTGGCGGTCGGCTCTTGAGGAGATCGAAACGGTTTCCTCGTGGATCGTTGAAAAATACCTGCCAGAGACCGACGCGGCGCTGGAAGCCGAGATGCTCAAAGCCTTTATCCCTTTCATTGAAGGCAAAGTTGGCCGCGCGCGCATCGGCTGGATGGAAACTGACCGCTGGGAGCGATCAATTCAAAGGATGGTAAAAAACGGCATGATCCGCCGGCCCATCCAGGCTGGAGAAATCATGACGAACAGGTTCGTTGAATCCATCGATCAAGGAGCAGAACGATGAGCATCCCCAAAGCGCTTGGGATAGAAATTAATAGTCTTGAACATTTTTCGTGGCCAGATGGGAAAAAGAGTGCCCTGGCGTTTGGCTGGCATGTGGATGGCGAGGCGGGTGCGCTGGCCGGTGAACCCGGCAATGTAGATCACTTTACGGCGCGTTCCGAAGGCTCTTACGGCGTTTCCACCGCGTTGCCCCGCATCCTGGAAATGCATGACCGCCTGGGAGTTCCTGGGACGTTCTTCTTTCCTGCGTATATTGCGGAGATGAATCCCCAGATCGTGCGGACTTTAATCGAACATGGTCATGATATCGGGCTGCACGGTTATCTGCATGAAAATGTGTTCACGCTGAGCGAGGAAGAAGAGCGAGAAATTTTCAAAAAAAGTTACCGGATCTTGTGTGATGTGGCGGGGCAAAAAATCCTGGGATGGAGCGCGCCTACCTGGGGGGTGAGAAAGAGCACCTTAGAGGCTATTGTAGAGCTGGGCATGATTTACGATTGTAGCCTGATGGAGTACGACGATCCGTATCTGATCAAAACTAGCCGGGGGACCCTGGTCGAGCTCCCCATCAGCCCGGTGCTGGACGACTGGCCAATTTTTGGTATGTCTATTTCACCCTCGGGCGGCAATGGCGTTAACACAACGGCCGAAGCGGCCTGCCAGATTTGGAAAGAGGAATTTGACGGAATGCGGCGCTTTGGCGGATTTTATACGACTACCTTCCACCCCAACCTTACGGGTCGTCGCGGGCGGCTTAATCGGTTGTATGAACTGCTCGAATACATGAAAAATTTTGACGATGTCTGGTTTACGACCTGTAAAGATGCGGCTTCTCATGTCTTAGACCTTGCTCGCGTTGTCTCAGGAGGTGCGATTGAATAAACGGATTGCCAGGGTATGATGTAAACTCACCGGTTTTTATCTTGTACCGTAAATTTCTTAAGGAGAAAAAGGAAGGTGTTAAATGACCCAAAAATTTGATGCGGGAAAATTATCCAGGGAGATCAGCCGTCGAGAATTTTTGAAATGGGCTGGAACTGGCGCAGCGGCGGGGATTTTGGCGGGGTGCGCTCCCCAGGCGGCAGCGACGCCGGCCCCTGCTACGGCGGTAGCCGAAGAAGAAAAGATCGTCAACGTGCTTGCCTTTTCTGGTTATGAAGAACCCGGCATGCTGGACTCGTTTGAGAAAGCAACAGGGATCAAAGTCAATCTAAAGATCCATGACGGCACCGATGATGAAATGATTGCTCTGATTCAGACCTCTCCGGCCGGCACCTGGGATGTCATGACGCCAACCAGCGCTTACGTGCCGAACCTGGCAAAAGAAAAACAGGTGATGGAGCTAAACCCTGCCGACCTGCCGGTTGGGGATTATCTCAAACCCTTTGACAAATGGCCAACCTGTTTCTATGAAGGCAAGATGTACGGCTTGCTCAACCGTTTTGGCTATTACGGGCTGACCTATAACTCAGAACAATTAACCGCTGCGGATGTCCAATCCCTCGATATCCTGATGGATCCAAAACTCAAAGGAAAAGTGGCGCTGTTCGACTGGTTCCTCCCGAACATGGGCGTGGTTTCGAAGTGGCTTGGTTTCAATCCCCCCTATCGTTTGAGTGCTGACCAGCTTGGCCAGGTGAAGGAAAAGCTGGTTCAGCTGCGCCCACAGGTTGGTCTGATCGGCAGCACCGCTCAGACCACCCAGGCGCTGGCCAGCGGCGAGTTCTGGGTTGCCATTGCAGGAGAGTTTGTACAGGCTGGGTTGTTTATGGATGGGCATCCATATTTGGCAACAGTTCCAAAAGAAGGCGGCGTAACCTGGGATCAGGCGGTGATTGTGCTGGCCAATACCCTGCGGCCGCAAAACAGCCTCAAGTTCCTGAATTACGTTGGCGGGCCCGAATTCCAATCCAAGCTGGCGGTCGCCCGGGCATACTACAGCATGGTGCCAAACCGCAAGGCAGCCGAGTTGTTGACCGAGGATCAACGCAAGCTTTTGAACATGGCAGACCTGGACAACCTGGAGAAGAATTTCCTGGCGAACCTTTCACCCCGCGAGCGCCCAGAGAATATTGATGAATGGGCTAAAATATGGGATGAATTTAAGGCGATGTAATATTATGAGGCTTGGGGCTTCTGGGGTAAATTAACCTCCGAAGCCCCTGAACCATAAATTGGAGCATAAAAGAGACCCATGGGATCAAACAGCATTGTAGAGCTTCAGGATGTCACCAAGCGTTATGGCGAATCGGTGGTCGCGGTAGATGCAATCAACCTCAGCGTCCGGCGCGGGGAGTTTTTAACGCTCCTCGGTCCCTCTGGCTGTGGGAAGACCACCACACTGCGTATGATTGCAGGGCTTGAAACGGTCTCCTCCGGCAAGATCTTGATCAACCAGGAAGATGTGACCTATCTGCCGCCGTATTCGCGCAATACCAGCATGATGTTCCAGGATTACGCCCTTTTCCCTCACATGAGCATTGAGGATAACATTGCCTTTGGGTTGAAGATGCGCCGGGTTCCTCGCGATGAGCGCCTGAAAAAAGCCAGGGAGATGCTGGAATTTATCCAGTTGCCGCACATTGCCGGTAGAAAACCGAATCAGCTTTCCGGCGGGCAGCGGCAGCGGGTTGCCCTGGTGCGCTCCCTGATCTTGCAGCCGGAGGTCTTGCTGCTGGACGAACCCCTGGGCGCGCTGGATGCGGAATTGCGCCGCCAGATGCAGGTTGAGTTAAAAAGAAACCAGCAGCAGCTTGGGATTACCTTTATTTACGTCACCCACGACCAGGAAGAAGCGCTGAGTTTGAGCGATCGGATTGTGGTGATGAACGGCGGGCGTGTCGAGCAGATGGATACGCCAAAGATGATCTACGAACAGCCGCGCACCACCTTCGTGGCCAGTTTCATCGGGAGATGCAACCTTCGAAAGGGGATTGCTGAAGCCAAAGAAGGGAGGTTGGTTGTTTTCCTGGATGCGGTCTTGGGAAAATTCCCCGCCGCCTGCTTCAATGGCGTAGAAGCAATCCAACCTGGTCAGCGAATTGCCATTGCCCTCAGACCCGAAAAAATCCGGATTGGGCGTGAGGCCGAAAACTGCCAGACGAAAGCCGTTGGAATTTTGAAATACACGGGTTTCTTGGGCTCGATCGTGCGGATCGTCGTGGAGCTAGCCCCAGGAGATGAAGTTGTTGTTGAATCTCAGGCGCTTCCAGAGGCGCAGGTGGGCGAAAAGATCAGCCTGGGTTGGAACTGTGATGACGCAATTGTGTTGACCGAAAATTCTGGCGGAGACAAATAAGATGGCTTCTATCCTCCCTTTGAGCGCTGGCAAAAGCAACAAGCCCCAAGCGGGGGGCAGGGAGCGCCGGATCATGGGCAACCCCTGGTATGGCTTGATCCCCGCGGTGAGTTACCTGCTGTTCTTTTACCTGATTCCCGTGGTGTACCTGCTTTCCAGAAGTTTTAAAATAACCCAGGGCAGCGGTATTCAATTTGCCCCTGGCCTGACGCTGGCAAATTACATCGAATTTTTTACGGCGCGGACGAATTACCTTGCCTATGCGCGTTCTATGGTGATTTCGATTCTGGTGGTCTTGTTCGCCAGCCTGATCGCTTACGCGGTAGCCTACACGATCGTTTTTATCGTTCCAAAGCGGTATCAACAGATGACCCTTCTGTTGATCATCGCTCCCTTCTGGACGAGCTTTGTCATCCGAGCTTTTGCGTGGCAGCTCTTGCTGGCCGAAGCCGGTCCGGTCAGCGCGTTTTTAAAGCAGGTTGGCGTCGGCTCGCTGAAAATCTTGAATACGCACGTCGCCACTGTGATCGGTCTGACGGTATTTGGCGTGATGATGCTAACTTTAAACCTCTATTCAGTAATGGAAAATATTAACCCCAATTTGCTGGCTGCGGCGGCAGATCTTGGCGCCAGGCGTTGGCAGACCTTTAAAGAGGTGGTCTTCCCTCTTTCCAGACCGGGTTTACTGATTGGTGCAGCGCTCACATTTATCATTTCCTTTGGGGATTATGTGGTTCCATCTTTGTTAGGGGGCGGGGTCCGGATCGTGCTTTCGCAGGCGATGGTGGGCGCAATGACCACCAGTTTTAACATCCCACGAGCCTCTACCTACGCCATGATCATGCTCGTGACGATCCTGGTTGTAACGATGCCAATCCTGCGGCTATCGCGGGTAGGCCTCAATACGGAGTAAAAAGCGATGGTTGAAGGTCTAAAGGAACGTCTTGGTCGCATCCCCCTAATCCTGACGTTGGCGCTAACAGGGGCCGTCATTTACCTGCCGATCCTGTTTGTGGTAATCTTTTCTTTCAATTCAGGCCGTTTTCAAGTCTTCCCGTTGAAGGGCTTTTCGCTGGTATGGTATCAGAAGATGCTGTCAGACACGGCCTTTATGGATGCCTTAAGAAACAGTGTGATCGTTTCATTGGGCGTGGGCGTTGTTTCTACCATTTTTGGCTTTTTGGGAGCGTATTCGCTGGTGAAGGCGGAATTTCGGTTTAAAGATCTCCTCTCTACCCTTCTTATCACCCCCCTGGCAGTACCGGGTGTGCTTCTGGCGATTTCTCTGCGCGTTTATTTTTACAGCCTGGGGTGGAGTTTTTCGCTTTTGACAGTTTTTTTGGGGCAGTTGATTACCAATGTTCCCCTGGCCCTGATGGTCATACGAGCGCGGTTGCTACAAATCCCGCTCAGTTTAGAAGAAGCCGCCTGGGACCTGGGGGCCGGTCGTTTGCGTTCGCTGGCGGAGGTCATCCTGCCCATGACGATCCCAAGCATGATCGTTTCGATGTTGTTGACTTTCACCTTTTCCTTCGATGAATTCATCATTGCCTATTTCCTGACCCAATTTGAGCTGACGCTTCCCATTAAGATTTGGGCGAATTTGATCACTGGGTACGACCCAACGGTGAACGCCATCGGGACGATTGTTTTCTTCCTCTCCCTGGTGATTGTCTTCTTCGGCCAGCGGTTTATTCTGGGCAAGCCCTATCAAAAGGGATAATTCTTGCTGAATGCGTCAAGATCAGGTCGAAAATATATTTGACAGGTGTGATCTAGCGATTATAATCTTTTAAGTATGGTTCTCCCGCCTTTGCCCAGCGATCAGAAGCTTTCCCTGACTGAACGCGTCTTCGGCGCGTTAAGACAGGCTATTCTGTCATCGCAAATCAAGCCAAGGGAATACCTGATCATTGGCGAGATTGCCAAACAATATCAGATCAGCCGCACGCCTGTGCGAGAAGCGATCATCATGCTGGAACGCGAAGGGTGGGTGACTCAGGACGCCAGGCGGGGCGCCAAAGTGCTTGCTCCATCCCTCAAAGATATTTTAGAAGTGATCGAATTTCAGATGGTGCTGGAAGGGTACATAGCCCGCCGGGCAGCCGAACTGTTGAGCGACGAAGATATCGCGGAAGCGGATGCGATTTTAAACAAGAGCGAGGTAGCGCTTCGAAATGGCGATGAAGATCAGTGCCGGGCATGGGGGGCAAAGTTTCACATCTTTTTGGCGCAAAAGGTCGGCAACAAACAAATCAACGCGACCATCGAACAGCTTCAAGACCGGGTGGACCGCGTCCGTTACCTTATTTTTCAGCAAGGCAAAGCGCCGGTTGAAACCTCAGCCCAGCAGCACCGGGCGGTATGGCGGGCTATCCAGGAGCGCGATGCAGCCAGGGCTGAAGAGTTGATGTTCCATCATATCACCTGGTTTGAAAAGCTGTTGACCGAATCCTATAACCCGATATTGGATTAATGCTTATCCCCCACTTCACTTTTCGAAGGGGTTTCCAGCAGAATGTAATTGCCGGTGATGGCCGATTCGGCTTCCTTGATCCAGCTTTCCACATCCGTTTGAATGTCGCGCCGCAGCTCGAAGCCCGTCTTTGGCGCCAGCAGCAAGGCAGCAATGCCGCCAGCCAGCGCACCAACGAAGAAGCCAATCACGAATTTCAATAATTTGCTCATGTTCCATCCTCTCATCAGATAGGATAAGTTCCGTATGTTTGCCAGGCTTCCCACATGGCGACGATGTTCTCCGCCGGCACATCGCTCTGAATGTTGTGGACCGGGGCAAAAACAAACCCCCCGCCCGGCGCAAGATCTCCGATGCGCCTTTTGTCCTCTTCCCGCACTTGCTGCGGCGTTCCATAGGGGAGGACAGACTGCGTATCTACCCCGCCGCCCCAAAAAGCCAGGTCTGAGTAGAAATTTTCGAAACCCCGCAGCCAGCTCGACATCTCCATGATGCCAGCGCACAGGCCATCCAGGAAAACGGCCTGCCCTTCCACCTCGACGGCATGTCGGGCGCGCTGCCGCAGGCCCTCGTAGCGGGCGGGGTCGGTTGCATCAGGCCAGGCGAGGCGTTCCAGGTCTGCTGGTGACTGGATTTTTGCCAGCGGTGAATCGAACAAATCAAAATACAGCCCACCCTCTTTGGGCATTCTCCACCCGGCACCCCATTCATCATGGAAATAACTATAGCCGTCGCTTTCGTGTTTTTCCAGCCGGAAGGAGGCGGCATCCCGCGAAGCCACGTTGCGGACATCCGCGCCCCACAACGCTCGCAAATCGTCGTCAATGACGGCAATTTGCTGGACGACGTGCATGATTTCCGGCTGTCCGCCCAACCCCAGAAAATTTCGCAGCCGCTGGTAAGCCTGAATCTGGATGCTGCTCAAAACCGTCCCGCCCAGATCGAAAGGCACGTGATCGGGCTCCTGATGAGCAAGAGCAAGCTGTACTCGCTGGCGTGAGTTCATCTTCCCTCAGATCGATGGGTGTGGGTCTGAAACACCTTTTTTTATTATACAGGATTAAAAATCGGCTTTACGGCAAACCAGCTCGCCTTTTCCGATAGGGACGACCAGGGCGTCGACGCGCTCATCGCTGCCCGCCCGATTGAGCAAGGGTTGTAGATCGGCCTGGTGGCTCAGGGCGTTATCCGCGACCAGCAGCCCGCCCAGCGCCAGGCGAGGTACGATCAGTTCATAGCATTCCAGGTAAATTTCCTTTTCAGCGTCCAGAAAGCAGAAGGCGATCTGTTCGTAGCGCTGGAGTTCCCGGCGCGCATCCGCGACCACCAGCTCTACGACCTCTTCAACGCCGCACATTTGAAAAGTCTCCTGTGCCAGGTGGGCTTTTTCAGGAGAATATTCAAATGTAGTCATGCGCCTGCCGCTGGCGCGACAGGCCAGCGCCAGCCACAGCGTTGAATACCCGGCGCTGCTCCCAATTTCGATCACCGCCCCTGCTGCCGGCGCGCTGGCTGCCAGCAGGGCGATGAATTTTCCAGTTTCGGGTGGAATCTGGCGCAGCCGCTGGCTTTTGGGCGTGCCATCCGTCCGGTCCTGGGCGTCCAGGGATTCGAGGTATGCCATACGGGCTCGCACGGCTTCGGGGATGTTGTGAAACATCTCGGCTTTTAAAACGATGCGATGTTTACTGGTTTTTCTTTTCCAGTTCTTCCAGCACAGCGGCGTCCTGTTTCAGGTTGTTCCAGCGCACTGCCAGACTGATCACATAAGCGGCCATGATGCCGAAAATCACCACGTAACCGGTGATGAAGTAATTGACTGTATTTGCGGGGCCTTCCATTTTTGCTCCTTATCAAATCACGGCAAACTATTGTTCCAGGCGCAATTTCATCTGTTCTACCTTTTCGCTCAGCTTTCCAAGGCGAATGCGGTGCCAGATCAGATCCACCGCCAGCACAGAAAAGACCGCCAGGCTGAACATGAAGGTTTGCATCATCTTGGGCGTCATCGAGAAGGAGCCTTCAGCCCCCGGATCGCCGCCGCCGATCACCACCGGGTGGATGGTGCGGAAGATGCGGATCGAAAGAAAGGTCAACGGGACGCTGATAAAACCGATGATGGCATAGACGGCGCCAAAACGGGCACGCTTTTCGGGCTCTTCGATGCCCTGGCGTAGCATCAAGTAAGCGGCGTATACCAGCTCCATGATGGTGGCAGTGGTCAGGCGCGGGTCCCAGGTCCACCAGGTGTTCCAAATCGGCCTGGCCCAAATCGAACCGGTAATAATGTTGATCAGCATGAACACCATCCCGATCTCCACCCCCGCTACGCCGACGATGTCCCACTTCATATCCTTTGTTTTCAGGTAGGCAACCCCGGCAAACAGCGCCAATAGAAAACCGATCATGCCAACCCATCCGGCGGCAACATGAAAATAAAAGACTTTCTGCACGGCCCCCATCACGGCTTCAAGGGGCGCATAGAAGAATACCATGCCGGTAGCGGCCAGCAGCAGGAGGACGGCAAAGACATCCAGCGCCGTCAAGATCAGGGGTTTTTTTTGCACCATCGCTCTCACCTCGAAAATCGTTGTTTTTCTCCTCAAAAATTGCCTTGCAAAGCTGTCATTTTGGTCTGATGTTACTCCTCAACGACGTAATCAAACACCATAAAAGCCGAAGCGGTGAAAACCACATCGTAAACGACCAGCAGGTTCACCCAGGCGCTCAGATCGCTCCAGGGCCAACCCTGCAAAAAGCCGCTGCTGGCTTTGACGCATGCGACCACCAGCGGGATGACGATTGGAAACAGCAGGATGGGGAGCAGGATATCGCGCGTGCGGGTTTGCACCGTCATGGCTGCCAGCAGCGTCCCCACGGATACATATCCCAACGATCCCAGCAGGATCACCAGCAGCAAGCCCGGATTGAAGAGGTTGAAGTTGTTGTACAGTACCGCATACACCGGCAGTACGATGGCGGCCACCATCAGCATGAAGATCAGGTTGGAGATCATCTCCCAAAATAAATGGCTGTGCGGTCCACCGGCGCCAGCAGCAAGCCATCCAGGCAGCCGCGGTCTTTTTCCACCGCCAGCGAGCGGTTCAGGCCGAGGGTGCCTGCAAAGGTAAAAGTCACCCACAAGACGCCAGAAGTCACGCCGGTGCGGCTTTTGGGGTCCAACTCCAGCGCAAAATTAAATATGAAGAGGACGATCAGCGCGAAGACCAACATGGCCGAAAGCAACTCGCGGCTGCGCCATTCGACAGCCAGGTCTTTCCAGATGATCGCCAGCATGGATCGTAGGAAAGGGGTGGCGGTAGGCGGCTCTGGCCTGGCGTTCACAGCGCTTCTCCCTGGTCGGCGGCGTTGTTTTCCAACGCCTGGCGGTAAAAAGCCAGCAGGCCGTCCGGCGGCAGCGCCTGGCTTTGGATGGAGGCGACGATCCTGCCGCGCGTCAAGACATCGAAACGTCCGGCCAGACCGGCCGCGCGCGCCAGGTCGTGTGAGGTCATCAACACGGTCTGCCCCGCCCCGGTCAACTGGCGCAGGACGTTATCCAGCATCTCGCAGGCGTCTTGATCGAGCCCGGTGTGAGGCTCATCCAGCAAAAGTACCTCCGGCCGGTGCAGCACGGCCCTGCCGATGGCCAGGCGCTGTTGCATACCGCGCGAAAAGGTGCGCACCAGGTCGCGCCGCCGGTTTTCCAACCCAACCAGCGCCAGAATTTCCGCCAGGCGGTCTTCCAGCCCGGCGATGCCATAAAGACGCCCAAAGAAGCGCAGGTTATCTTCGGCGCTCAAATCGCCATAGAGCAGCGGTTGATGCGAAACAACTCCAAGCCGGCGGCGCACAGCCGCCGCCTGATGGGGCAGGCTGTAACCAGCAATCGTAATCTGTCCCAGGGTGGGGCGCGCCAGGGATGCCAGGATACGCAGCAGGGTAGTCTTTCCGGCGCCGTTTGGGCCCAGCAGGGCGACGAACTCGCCCTGGTTGACCTGCAAGTCGAGCTGGCGCAGCACGGTCTTCAAACCGAAGCGCTTCACCAATCGCCGCGTTTCAATCATCGCCATGATTGGCATTTCCCCCTGCGTTATCCAAAACGCTTCTCAGCCGCGCCTTCAACTCGGCGCGCCGTTCGTGAAACACTTCTTCGGATAGCTCTCCAGCCTGGTAACGGTCTTCCAGCGCCAGGATGGCGTCGAGCAGCGGTTCGGGCGCTTCTTCTTCCGCCAGGCTTTCTTCTGCCGCCACTGCGCTGGATTGTCTTGAGCGCTGGTAGCGAAACAGAAAAATGCCAGCAACAGCAGCAGCCAGGACAAAGACGCCCGCCCCGAACAACAGGCTGCCTGTGCTGCCGGGCAGGATGCCTGCGCTTGAAGCAGGCCACCCTGAAATCGTGAGTTCCAGCGGCTGATTCGCAGCGAGGTCGCTGGCCTGGTAGAGCTGGATCTGCATTCCCTGGATCTCACGCTGGCCGGCGTCGGTTAATTGCGCGCTCTTGAGGCGCACCCCCTTTACCGGGGCGGCCACGAGCAGCGATTGCACGGGCATCGGGAGGGCGATTTGCAGAGCCGTCTTGTGGTTCTCGTAGGGCAGGTTATAAGCAAACAAAATTTGGTGCAAATTGGGGGCAGGCGGGATGCTGGAGGTGTCGCCAAAGCCGTCCGCGGTCTGGAGGTAGCGTTCGCCTAAGGCGCCATCTTGAAATTGCAGGTTGCTGGCGCCCGGCGGAAGTTTGTACTGGATCACAGCCTGTCCTTCTTTGGCGGCGGCGACGACAACGGGGTGCGGGTTGCGAATGTTCAGCATCTCTACTACCTGGAGCTCGCCAGGGTTCTCGAAGTTCAGGAAAAGGTGCGCTCGCTCCACGATCAGGGTAGAGGTGTCGGAGGTGGTATCGTATACCGTGACCGGGATGTTGACGAGCTCGCCTTGCGGCAGGTCTGAAACCGGCACGACATCCGAAAAGAATTGCATCTCCTGGTAAACCGCCGAGACGATCAGAAACTGCCCGTTTAACCGTTCGACCTCCGGGAAGGCGAAGCTGCCATCGGCCTGCGTCTTTGCCTCGACCTCGGCGACAGGTTGCATGTTTTCATACACCTGCAAGAGCACCTTGAGCCCGGGGGGAAGGTTCTTTCCGGCGGCGTGGACGATCCTGCCGGAAACGGCGAGTTTGCCCCTCGTTTCCGGCGCGCTGCTGGGGGGCTCATCAGAACCAAAAGCCGTTTGGTTCTCGCCGGAGGCGGTGGCCTGGCTGAAGGACCTCAGGTAAACTGCCGCGGCGCGAATTTCATCGGGCTGCAAGCTGCCGGAGAAGGCGGGCATTTCTGGCGGGCTGCCATTGGCAATCGCGTTTTCAACCGCCTGCAGCGAACGCTCTGCCCATGCGGCCGGGTCGCTGAAATCTGTACGGCTTTGTTTCCCTTGCTCTCCATGACAGCCGCTGCACTGCTCCTGGTAGATTTGTTTTCCGGTTTCCAGCAATTCGGCAGGGGCGCCGAGCGATAAAGCGTAAAAGACGACATCCCAGCGGTCCTGGTCGCTCAGGCTGGCAAAGGGGGGCATAAACCTTTCCAGGTTGCCGGTGGTGACGATATTGAACCACTGCTGCGGTATGGCCTGGCGGGCAATTTGTTCGTCTGCCAGCGCGCTGGGGGAGTTGGGCAGTTGAGCTGCCTGGGGGCCGTCGCCATTGCCCTTGAGGCCATGGCAGGGCGCGCATTTTTCGACGTAAATGGCCTGGCCATTCGCGCGGTCGAACGCCCTGGCCGGGAGTATCTCGGCTGCGGCGTTCTCATTTCCTGCAGGCGGCTGGGTTGCGAGCGCCGGGGGGCTGGTATATCCAGGGGGCGGGGTGACGTCGCCTGCCAGAGAAAACGAACAGGCAGTCAACCCGGTTAGCGCCAACAGGGCAATCAAAAGAAAGGGATTTTTGCTTAGCCTCTTCATGAGTCCTTTAATCCATTGATACGAGAGCGCCCGTGCGGTCAGTCCATTGGCGCGCCGCAATGCGAGCAGAATTTATCCGATTTTTGCACCGGCCGGCCGCACTTTGGGCAAAATCCGCTAAAGCGTTCTTGCCGGGCGCGCCGACGGGCAGCGATCAGGTTTTCCAGGGGGTCTTCGTCCGCCGCCGCGCCGACAGGAACCCTGGCAGGCTGGCTGTCGGCTCTCCGAATGGCGACTGCCTCTTCCAGTTGCCGCGCCGCATCTGAAGCGCTGACCTGTTTTTCGCCGGGCGCTGACTGCAAAGCGTCCAGGCGCTGCAAGATGGCCACGCCCGCCTGCAGGTAAGCCGCCCGCTGTACCGGATAATCCTCCGGCGGGATCTTGCCCAGCGCCTGGTCAAAATCCAGTTCCTGCAGCGCGTTGAGGATGCGTTCTTGCTCGGCCAACAGCGCCGATCGTTCGTGGTCGGCCTGTATCGTGGCCTGGCGGGTGACCAGGGGCGCCTCTTCGCCCTGCCGGGTCAGCAAAGGCCGGCTGATGAACAGACTGACGAGGACAGCCAGCGCCAGAATGAGAAAAATTGATCCCAGATCCATGTTTTTCCTTACTCCAAAAGCCGGTCAACGATTGCTTCCAGTTCGGCTGAGGAAGCAAAGGGGCCGATCTTAACAGAATGGAGTTTGCCCTCCTGATCCAGGATGTAGGTTTCCGGAACGCCTCGGATGCGGAACATTTGAGAAATTTGGGTGCGAAGATCCGGACCGTTGGGATACGTAATGCCAAATTTATCCAGGTAAGCCAGCGCTTCAGGTTCGGTGTCCACGTAATCTACGCCCAGGAAGGCCACCTCACCGCCAGCTTTGTATTTTTGCCACGATTGTTCAAGGGCTGCGGCTTCTTCCTCGCAGGGTTTACACCACGAAGCCCAAAAATTCAAGACGATTACCTTGCCCTTCAGATCGTCCGTGTGAATGGTCTGACCGTCAAAGGTGGTTAGCGTGAACGCTGGAACGCGGTCGCCGATCCGAATGGGGCCTTCGTTTGCCCGGCGCAGTCCCCAGGCGATCAGGCCAAGGAAGCCGACCAGCAGGACGAAAGCGACTGCGATCACCCAAAGGGGCAACTGGCGCGGGGCGGCTGTGGTTGTGTTGGTTTGCATGGTCCTCTCCCTCACTCCTTCTCTCTCCGGCGCAATTCCTCTTCCAGGCGGGATAGATAAGGGTCAATCGTTTCCGTTGGAGGAGAGGCCGGGCTGTCTGTCTGGGGGGCGTTTTTAAGCCTGCGCAGCGTCTGGAAGAGGATCAAAAACCCCGCCAGGAAGATGACCGGCGGCAAAATGTACACCAGCCAGTTCAAGCCGCGACGGGGCGGTTCTGCCAGCACGCGGTCGCCGTATTGCAAGGCAAAATATTCTTTGATCTGTCCTTCGTTCCAACCCGCGATCAATTTCTGGCGGATCAGATCGCGCCATTGTGCGCAGGCCTGCGTGGGGCAGACGTCTAATGGAACGTTCTCGCAGACCGGGCAATACAGCTCCCGGGCGATGGCATTCACCTGGTCGTCTGTAACTGCGGCGGGCGTGGCGGCGAGCGATGGCTCTGTTTGAGCCGGAAAGCCCTTGCCGGGCGCCAGTGAAAACAGGACGGCTGTGAAAAGTAGGATCCCTATGAATAATTTCATCCTTTGAATCGTTTCTTCCTTAATAAAATAATAAAAAACCTCTAGAGTATTTCTTTGAAGAATGCCCCAGCTTGCCGGGGTATTTCTCATATTTTACTAGCTCAGCATGCCCAATTGACAAATTCCGGCTTTTCCGCTAACCTTTGGCGTAATGCAAACCCGGAAACGAATCCCTCTCCTTACCATCTTGCTGATCGTGCTTCTGGTTCAGCTTGCCTGTAACTTCCCCGTCCGGCAGGTGGGCCCGCTGTCCCTTCCCGGACGCCCCACCCTGCCCGACCTGGCGGCCCGCTTTCAGGCGGATAACTATGCCGGCTGGATTCGCAAGCTTTCTGGCGCAGAGCCCGTTCAAATTGGCGGGCAGCCGGCGCTGATCACCACCCGTTACAGTTATGCCATGTTCACCGGGCAAGAAAACGCTCGCGCCTTCGATTTCGTCCTCGAACAGGTCAGGCAATGGGTGCCGGAGGATCAGATCGAGGTGGATGAGTATCCCTATGCCGACGCCGAGCGTACCTATACCTGGAAGAACCTGATCGTTACCCTGCCGGGCGCAACGCTCCCCAATGAGGTGATCGTGCTTAGCGCACACCTGGACAGCGTGGTGGTGCGGGAAGGAAACGCCCTCGAAGCAGCGCCTGGCGCCAACGATAACGCCGTGGGCGTTGCTGCACTGATGGAAGCCGCTCGCCTGTTTCCAGCTTATCGCTTCGAACGCACCATCCGCCTGATCTGGTTCACCGGCGAAGAAAGCAACGCTGCCGGCAGCCGGGCTTACGTTCAGGATCATCCTACCGATAACATCGTCGCCATGCTGAATCTGGATATGTTCGGTTACGACTCCAACAACGATCGCTGCTTTGAGTTGCACGTTGGTGTGAACCCGGCGGCGGATGCTGTGGGGCAGGCGTTTGTTCAGACCATCCAGCAAGAAGGGTTGGACCTGCGTTTTGATTATCTCACCGCCCAGGCCACCGACCGTTCGGACCATATCGCTTTCTGGGAAGTCAACGTTCCGGCCATCACGGTGATCGAGAATTTCTTCGAGAACAATCTGCCGGGCGGTTGCGTTGGGGTGGATGGCACCCCGTTTTATCACCGTCCAGGCGATACGTTCGAAACCATCAACCTGCCGTTTGCATTTGATATTGCCAGGGCAGCGCTTTTGACGGTTGCCCGTCTGGCGGGGCCGCTCGACTAACCGCCGTCAGCCGCATCCATTGCTTCCGTGTGCGCGCTCAGGGATATTTTTAAGGTTCGGTGACGAGCTGCGCCGGAACTCGTACAGGTACGGGTTCTTCGCGCGATGGCCAGGCCGCGACGAAGGTGCCGAGGATGAACACCAGACCACCGACCCACAACCAGTTGACCAGCGGGTTGTGGTAGACCTTGAAGGTGGCGCCTTCGCTCGAGATGGGCTGCCAGTCCACCAACAGGACGTAAAGATCATCCTCGATGCTGGAGCGCACCCCCGGTATCGTCATGGGCTGCTGGGTGTCGTAGTAAAAATCGCGGCGGGGGTAAAGCTCTCCGAGGGGCTGTCCATCGCGACTGACCCCCACGACTGCCCGGGCCACGCTGCGGCCGTCTGGCGTATCGAACTGCGCCAGAGAGCGGAAGGTGACGGCATACCTGCCCAGTTGAAGACTTTCGCCCGGTTTTAACGCTCCTTGCGTTTCGGTCTGGAACATTTCGATCCCGATGATCCCGACCGCCATCAGGGTTACGCCCAGGTGGATGATGTAACCGCCGTATCGTCGGCGGTTCCGCCCTGCCAGCCGCCAGAGCGCTGCCAGCGGGTTCTCGCCCGAACGCCTCATGCGCGCCGCCACGCCGCGCCCGTATTCATATACCGTGATACAGGCGGTCAGCGCGATGACGAAGATCGCTGCCAGCGCCGCGCCATTTTGCACGCCAGAGACGATCGCGACAATCAGGATGGCCAGCGCGGCCAGTGAAGGCTTCCAGACCGCGCGACCCAGCGTTTTGACCGTTGAATGGCCCCAGGCGGAGAGCGGCGCAATCCCCATCAGAAAGACCAGCGCGCCGAAGAGCGGCCCGGCAGCTCGCTCGTAGAACGGCGGCCCTACCGTCACTTTCTGGCCGGTGAACAGCTCGGAGACGAGTGGGAACAGCACCCCCCACATGCAGACCACCAGGATACCCATGAAGAGCAGGTTGTTCACCAGGAACAGGGCTTCGCGCGAGAGCAACGAGGTCATGTGACCCTGAGAGCGCAGATCGTTCCAGCGGTGCAGCAGCAAAGCCATCGAGATGAGAAAGGTGACGCTGATGAAGCCGAAGAACAAAGGCCCGATGGAAGACTGTGCGAAGGCATGCACCGAAGAAAGCACCCCCGACCGCGTCAGAAAGGTGCCGAAGATCACCAGCGAATAAGTGATGATGATCAGGATCAGGTTCCAGCGTTTGAACAGTCCGCGCTTTTCCTGGATCATGACAGAGTGTAAAAAGGCGGTGCCGCTCAACCAGGGCATGAAAGCGGCAATCTCGACCGGGTCCCAACCCCAGTAGCCGCCCCAGCCCAGCACATCGTAAGCCCAGCGGCTGCCAAGCACCAGGCCGAGGGAGAGGAACAGCCAGGCCACCAGCGTCCATCGCCGGGTGATGCGGATCCAGCGGTCATCGCTGCGCCCGGTGACCAGCGCCGCGATGGCAAAGGCGTAGGGGATGACGAAGGAGACGAAGCCCAGGTAGAGCATGGGGGGGTGAATGATCATGCCGGGGTGGCGTAGCAGCGGGTTGAGGCCGCGCCCATCGGGGGGCAGCAGCAAGGCGCCTCCGGAGGGTTGGAACATCGAAACCACCTGCATGCCGTTGGCGGTCTGCCAGAATCGAACGAAAGGATTTTCCAGGAAGATAATCAGGCCAAGGAAGAAAGCCAGCGTGACCAGAGAGACCACAATCACCCAGGGCTGGAACTCGCGGTCGCGCTCCCAACTGCGCAGCGTTACCGCCGAGGCGAAAGCAGCCATCAACCAGGACCAAAAGACCAGCGAACCGGCTTGCCCACCCCATAGCGCAGTGACGCGCAGGTACAGCGGCATGGCATTGCTGGTGACGTTATAAACGAACTGCACCTCATAGTGCCCGGTGACGAGCAGGTAGATCAGGCTGGCGGCGGTCAGGGTGAGCAGCGGCCAGGTCAACAGCATCGCGGCCCGGGCGCTCTCTGCCCAGGCCAGAGCGTTCCGTCGCGCTCCGTAGACTGCCGCGCCAATGCCATAGAGCGATACCACAAAGCTGATGATCAGCGTGCCAAAGCCGAAGTTTGCGATCATAGGTCAGCTTTATTTTGCGGCGGATTGTTCGGGGATGGCTTCTTCGTACTTGGTGGGGCATTTGAGCAAAAGCTCTTCCGCGTAGAAGGTTCCATCCGCGCCCATTTTCCCGGTCATAATAGCCTGGGCTTCATCTTTTAATAAGTCTGGCTTGGGGCCGTTGTATTTCACGTTCAAGCGCGGCAGACTGCCGTCGTGCGCGGCTTTCTTGAGCACCACCGCCAGTCCTCCCAGTTGCTCGATCTCCTGGTTGTCGCCGGGGATATGGGCAACGGTGAAGGCAATATCCAGGGTTTGCGCGTTGTACTCGATGGTATCGCCCAGGACAACGCCAGAAATTCGTACCTCGCGCCCGACCATCTCGGCGGCGCGGTTGTTCAGTTCTTCTACCGTTAAAAAGTATTGCGTCCCGCCGGGCGCAATCAGAGAAGCGACGATCAGGTAGATCACAGCCGCCAGGATCAACAAGCCGCCGATAATGAACTTCAAAGAACCTCGGGAAGTAGACCTGGTAGCCCCCAGCTCGCTGACCGGTTTTGGCAATGAGTTTTCCATGTACCTGCCTCCATAATTGATGACTGCACAATACAAATAAGATAGCGCTATTTTGCCACAGCTAGATTAATAGAGGGTGAAAACCTTCACCCATCATGCCTCAAATATTCAAGGCATGGTAAATAATATCCTTATTGTCTGTTATTGTCCAGCAACTCAGAGCAGCAACAGGCGCCGCGCCTGAGTCGCGATCCTTACGGTATGTCGAATGGCCATCTTGCCGTTTCGCCAGGAGCAACGGCGCGGCGCAGCCTCACAAAACGATGTTGAGTTCCAGCGCCCACAGGGTATAATCATCGGGTGTCCAAATTCTCTGATGGGAGCGCGCAGAGAGAAAAAAGGAGGTCGCGTGGCTCGTCTTATCCCAGCTTCAGAACGAATTGCCCGGGCGCGGGCGTTGATCCAAAAAGCCCGTCTTCTTCCTCCGCCGGAAGATGCAGGCTGGCAGAATTTTTCCTACGTTGCCCAGGTCAAGGATCTGCTGCGCCAGGCCCGCGACCTGGTGAAATTTATCCCCGATTCCGCTGGCGCTTCTGCTGAGTTAAAAGCAGATGCAGCAAAGGTGATCCAGGAGACCGTACAGGCTGAGAAGGAAATCTTACATAAGTCATAAGTTTGAATGCGGGGTTTCTTTTACTCGCGGGGCGCATTGCAACCATCGCAGCGCGGAGCAGAATTGTGAAATACAAACTCGTTATTTTTGATTTTGATGGCACCCTGGCCAATACTTTCCCCTGGTTTCTCAGCATTATGGATCAAATTGTTGATCGCTTTCAGCTTAAACGTCTTGAGAAGGAAAACCTGGATGATTTGAGAAGCCTGGATATTCACAGCTTGTTAAAAAGCCATGATATCCCTTTATGGAAAGTAGCCACAATTGGCCGCTATGTTCGAAAGCGGATGTCGGAAGATATTCACCAGATTGCATTGTTTCGGGGTGTGGATGACCTTTTGCAAGCGCTGTCGGATGCGGGTATCCAGTTAGCGCTCGTGAGTTCGAACACTTACCAGAACGTACGCGGCGTTCTCGGCGCCGAAAACGCCAGCCTGATCCGTTACTATGCCTGCGGCGTTTCCCTTTTTAAAAAACAGACGAAGTTCAAGCGCATTCTGCAGGAAAGCGGTATGCTCCCCAGCGAAGCGCTGTGCATCGGGGATGAAATCAGGGACCTTCAGGCAGCCAGCGCCGCAAAAATTTCGTTCGGGGCGGTCTCCTGGGGTTATACGAACATCGAGGCGTTGAAAGCTCTTTCGCCAATGGAAGTGTTTTACTCGATCGAGGAAATTTACGAGAAAATTGTCCAGCCGATGGTCGGCCGAGCCTTCCATGCGCCAGGTTTGCCAGGCTGATTGACCGTTCTCCTTTCTCTCTGCTCCTGAAACTTACAAAGAAGTAGTCATCGCCTTGCTGGTTTGCCCCTTGCGAAACTGCGTCCGGTATAGGCGCGCATACAATCCGCCCCGCTCCAGCAAATCGGCGTGGCTGCCGCGTTCGGCCACCTGCCCTCGATCAATGACCAGGATCAGGTCGGCGGCCATGATGGTGCTCAGGCGGTGGGCGATGACGATGCTGGTGCGTTGCGCCATCACCCGCTTTAGCGCCTCCTGAATGAGCGCCTCAGAGGCGCTGTCCAGGCTGCTGGTGGCCTCATCCAGTACCAGGATGCGCGGGTCTTTGAGGATCACGCGCGCCAGCGCGATGCGCTGCTTTTCGCCGCCGCTCAGCCGGTAGCCGCGCTCGCCGACGATGGTATCGTAGCGGTCGGGCAGTTCGTTGATGAAGTCGTGGATGTTTGCGCTCCGGCAGGCTTCTTCCAGCTCTGCCTGCGTCGCGTCGAGCCGGGCGTATAGCAGGTTCGTACGGATGGTATCGTGGAACAGGTAAGTCTCCTGGGTGACCATGCCGATCTGCGCCGAAAGAGAATCCAGCTTAACGCGCCGGAGGTCAATCCCGTCTATTAAGATCCTCCCGCTGCTGGGGTCGTACAGCCTGGGGATCAAGTAGGTCAAAGTGGTTTTTCCGGCTCCGCTGGGGCCCACCAGCGCCACCAGCATACCGGGCTCCACGCGGAAACTGACGTGTTCCAGTGCGTTGCCGCGTGCCTGGCTGCGGGGGGCGCTCTTCCCTTCGGCGTGCGGTGGCGCGCTCGAAAGCACCGCGGTGACATTGTCTATGCTGCCGTAGCGGTGCACGTCGCTTAACAAGGCTTCGTCCCCTTTTTCGTACTTAAAAGAAACATCCTCGAACACGATCTCGCCGCGCACATCCTTCAACGCTACCGCGTCCGGCGCCTCAGGGATATCCACCGGCAGGTCAATCACTTCGAACACCCGCTCAAAACTGACCATTGAGGTGGCAAATTCGACCGGCATATTGGCCAGGTTTTGCAACGCCCCGTACAGGTTCCCCAGGTAGGAGCCAAAAGCCACGATGGTGCCTACCGAAAAAGCGCCCTGGATGGCATAGTACCCACCCAGCCCGTAAACCAGAGCGGTGCCCACTGCGCTTAATAACCCGATGATGGCGAAGAAGATGGAGCCCGTCATGGCGCGCTGGATACCCAGGGAGCGTACCTGGCTGGCGCGCTCCCCAAACCGGTTCACTTCGAGCTGCTTGCGGCCGAACAGCTTCACCAGCAGCGCGCCGCCGATGTTGAGTGTCTCGCTCATCATGGCGTTCATCTGGGCGTTGGCTTCCATTTGCTTGCGGGCGATATCCCTCAATCGCTCTCCAAGCCTGCGGGTAGCATAGATGAACAGCGGCAAGACGATGACGCTGATCAGCGTCAGCCGCCATTCCAGGGTGAGCATGACCGCCAGCATGGCTGCCGCCTGGATGGTATTGGTGACGATCCCGACCAGGGTGTTGCTGATGGCGTTCTGCGCTCCGACCACATCGTTGTTCAGTCGGCTCATCAATTCGCCGACTTTTGTGTTGGTGAAAAATCGCAGCGACATGCGTTGTAAGTTGGCGTATAACGCCATGCGCAGGTCGTAGATCACCCCTTCGCCGATCTCGGCGCTCAACCGCCTTTGGATGACGTGCAGCGCCCCACTGGCCACCGGGATTGCCAGCAGCCCAACTGCCAGTAGCGCCAGACGATGGACATTGCCGGTTGGAATGGTATGATCAATCAGGTCGCGCACGATCAATGGGGAGAGCAACATCAACCCCGTCGAACTCAGGATCAAAACCAGCGTCCCACCGATCAGATTGCGATAAGGGACGGCGTATCCCAAAACACGTTTCAACAGTGCCAGGGTTACTTTTGGCTTTTCATCCGGCAGGTTTGCCAGGCTTCGCAGCCCACCATGGTGGTGCATAAGAAAATTCCGTTCCTTTCAATTAAATTGCCTTTGGGCTTGCGTTTTGCCCCAGCCAAGAATACCACAAAGCCAGGATCGTTTCGACCTCAATTTGATGATTTTTTCTTTGGGCGGCCGCAAAATAAGCGCCTGACCTGAAACGCCAAAAAGAAAAGCAGTCTTTGAAAAACAACCGGGAGAAAGTAGGTAAAATTAGAAGAGCCACGTGGCGTGCGAGAATTTCTGTCCCATCATAGAGAAGCGCCCCGGCTTAAGGGAGTCTTTACATTGTCGCTTTTTCTCATCGTTACAGGTTTTCTTTTGTTGGTCCTCCTGGTGGCGGCCAATTACTTCTACACCGTGGGGATTGCCCGAGGTTCGAGCGCCATGGACGTTCTGGCTGCCAGAGACCCGCTATTTACCGGCGCGGATTTCGATAAGGACGAAGACCGCGAATGGTGGCGGCGCCAGCCGTTTGAGACGCTTGTCATCCGGTCGGCGGACGGCCTGGCGCTCAAAGGGGTTTATTTACCTGCCCCCATCCCATCGCTGAAAACAGTCCTCCTTTTTCATGGCTATCGGGGCGCAGCCCAAATGATGGCAGGCTTTGCCCGCTTTTACCACGATGAGCTGAACTGCAATGTCCTTTTGCCCGACGCCAGAGGGCATGGCGAAAGCCAGGGACGTTATATTGGCATGGGGTGGGCTGACCGCCCCGATGTGTTGGGTTGGGTCCGAGAAGCTGAAAAGAAGGCCGGGCCGGGCGCCAAGATTGTGCTGGCGGGCGTCTCGATGGGCGGCGCGGTCGTGATGATGGCTGCCGGTGAGGAACTACCTTCCAGCGTCCGGTGTCTGATCGAAGACTGCGGCTATGATTCGGTGCAGAACGAATTCAAATACCAGCTCAAACGCCTGTACGGTCTTCCTGTCTTTCCCTTGCTGCCGATCGCAAGCCTGATCTGCAAACTGCGGGCTGGCTTCACCTTCGGCGAGGCTTCGTGCGTTGCGCAGTTAAAAAAAGCCAGGGTTCCGGTCTTGTTCATTCATGGAGCCGAGGATGATTTTGTGCCGCCGAACATGATGTGGTCTTGCTATGAGGCCTGCGCTTCGCCAAAGCGGTTTTGGCTGGCGCCAGGCGCTGGGCATGGGCTTTCCTTCCAAACCCAGCCCGAAGCGTATAAACGCATCGTGGAGCAGTGGATGGCTGAGACGATGGATACCAGACCCTAAAGGCTTTTCAGAAACCTTTTAGGGTCTTATTTTACACGTTTAGACATGCTATAATTTTTTGCAAAGCCATGTTATGAGTATGAAATGGAGGTCTCTGATGACATCTGCGACAGACCAAACCCCCGATGAGAAGAAGCGGATCGTGATCCGGCCGAATGGGTCCTATCGTGTTGAGGGGAAAATCCCCCTGGTGCGCAAGACGCAGGTGGTTTCTGAATACGGCGAGCCGCTCACCTGGAAGAAAGAAGAGACCATCGAGACAGGCGACCCTTATTTTCTCTGCCGTTGCGGTGGTTCCAAGAATAAACCTTTTTGTGACAGCAGCCACAAGACCAATGGTTTCGACGGCACTGAAACTGCCGATACCAGGCCAACCAAAGACAGGCAGGTGGTTTTTGAAGGGGAGGGGATCGTCGTCAAGCGTGATCACTCCCTGTGCAGCGAAGCGGGCTTTTGCGGCTCGCGCTTCACCCATGTCGAACAGATGACCGCCAATACTGGCGATACCCAGGTGCGCTCGCTTGTGATGGCGATGATCGAACGCTGCCCTTCAGGGTCGTTTGCCTATTCCATCCAAAAGGGAGAACCGGATGTTGAACCGGATCTACCGCAACAGATCGCGGTCACAACCGAGATCACCTCGGATGGCCCCATTCCTGGGCCGTTGTGGGTGACGGGGAATATTCCCATAGAACGCTCCGACGGGCAGCCCTTTGAAACGCGCAACCGGGTGACGCTGTGCAACTGTGGGCGGTCGCGGCAGAAGCCGCTGTGCGACGGCACGCATCGAACGCCGGAAGAAAAAGCCTGAAGTTGCCATCGGCTTTTTCATAACCTGTAAATCGTTCAGGGCTTTTGGGCTGTCTTACAGCTTGCCGTTTGCGTGCAGCGATCTTCCCCTTGCCCTTCTTTGCTTTGGGCAAGGCGTTTGCCCCACGTCATGAAATAGATCAAATCCTTCAGGCATGTTATGACGCCAGAAAACGGCTTTTTATGTGTGCCTGCAACAAGAGGAAATGGGCATGAATCGATGGTTTGGCGGAATCGAAGCGGGTGGCACTAAGTTCATTTGCCTGGTCGGTGCGGGGCCCAACACGATTGTAGAAGAAATCCGCATCCCTACCACCACGCCCGTTGAGACCATCGGGCGGGCGCTGAAATTTTTTGAGCCGTACGCGCGACGCGGAGAACTGGCCGCCGTGGGGATCGCTTCCTTTGGGCCGGTGGATCTCAACCCTTCCTCCTCAACCTATGGTTGCATCACCACCACGCCGAAACCCGGCTGGGCGGGAGTGGACCTGCGCGGCCAGATCCATCGAGCTTTGCATCTGCCGGTGGCTTTCGATACCGATGTGAATGCCGCCGCCTTTGGCGAGCATACCTGGAACCCTGAAAATCACAGCCTGGAGAGCCTGGTCTATATGACGGTCGGCACCGGCATTGGGGTGGGGGTGATCGCTAACGGGCGACCCTTACACGGCCTGCTGCACAGTGAGGCCGGTCATATGGCGGTTCCCCACGATATCAATCGTGACCCCTTCCCCGGCATTTGCCCCTACCACGGCGATTGCCTGGAGGGTTTGGCCTGCGGGCCAGCACTAGCCCGCCGCTGGGGCTGTCCTGCCGAAGCGCTACCCGCTGGGCATCCCGCCTGGGAACTGGAAGGGGAATACCTGGCGTTCGGCCTGGCGAACCTGGTCTATACCATCTCGCCCCAACGTATCGTTCTGGGTGGCGGGGTGGCGCAGCATCCCGATTTACATGAAATCGTCCGTCGCCAGGTTCAGCGTATCCTCAACGGCTATCTTCGGTCCCCTCTCTTGCTCGAAAAGATGGATCAATACCTTGTCCCCCCTGCCCTGGGCAGCCGCTCCGGCGTCCTGGGCGCCATTGCCATGGCGAGGCAGGTCGCCGAACGGGGGGGTTGAAATTCAGCCCAAAAGTTTTTTATCGCAATTCCCTGCTGAGCGAACCGCTTTCTCGAAAGGGTGACGACAGAATGAACCATCGCCAACCTGGCGATGATGGCGCGCCGATGAGGACGCTTATGCCCGTTCTTTTTGCACGTTTGATAGCAGAAGATAGGTGCAGAGGGCGGTGAGAAAGGCTAATGTGCCCCAAACCGGCAACTCGCCGGGCGCGGCCGCCGCGCCGCGTTGAATTGCAAGAAACGAGTTAACCGAGAGCACAATCAGATAAAGCGCGCTGAGGACGCTGGCAATTGGGGCAATCACATACCCCCATGCATTTCTCTGCCACAGCAGCAGGCCGCCCGAACCAAGCATCGTGACAATGAACGAGATGTCAATGGCAGCCACTACTTTGAAAGCTTCCGGCTCTATTGGCGTTGGTTTTGCCGCAAAGATGTAGGCCGCCCACATGATGAGCCAGACTGAAGCCAATCCAATACCAACAAAGGTGAGAAACCCGCCAATCATCCTGACGGGGGTTCTTTCTCTAAAGCTAGCCGTCAGAACAGCCAGGTCAATCCGAGGGATCGAGATCACCAGCAAGATACCTGACAGCGCCAGGCTGGCAACATAGATTGGAAAAAATGCGTTAAGCGCTGCGCCAAACAGATAATAGGCATAATTGTAGAAGGCATAACCCAGCATCCCCAGCCAGAGGAGCTGTCCGCGGATAGAGCCGCGGTTTGCCAGGAGGATGGAGAGAATAAATAATGGCAGTGCGAGGAAGAGCGTCACCAGGTCGTTGCCAAACCAGGTAGCCTTGATCCACGCGACATCGCGGTACAAATGCGGAAGTAGCAATCCGAGAGCGGCTTGAATGAGCATTAACGCTGCAAGCGCGAATGAAAGCGGGTAAAGCGCATTTTTTCTTATCAACATGCTTCTTTTCTCCTGATGTGGGTTGCAAAAGCTTGCCTGGATTCGTCAACCGCCGATTGATTGTATTGCGTTATGATACCCTGAAATTGCGTTACAGAATAAGTAAAACCTCATCAAACTCAGACTTCAGCCTGGTTCGAAAAGCAACCCGAGACTACAGACTTGCCTGAAGCGACTGACTCTGCACCGGCGGGCGGGCGCAACATGGCGCTTCTCCCTTTGGCGACAGTCTTGTTGCCCTGACGCATTCGTTGGGGCGATGAAGGATCCTGGTCAGGCAGAAATGAAGGTGGATGACAATGAAATTATCCCGCCTGTTTTTTTCGCTGCGCGATTTGTTTTTTGAATAAGCCGATTGCAAGCAGGACGAGCACCAATCCGGCGGCGGCGTAACCCGCCGCGTTCAGAACCGGCAGGTTCTGCCAGCGCACCGAGATGCCCGCAAAAGCCCAGGCCAAAACAAGCAAATAGGCGATGTCAGCGCGGGTCGCGGCCATTGCCCCGGCGATGATCACCCCGGCTGCAAGCAAGATCAGCGTCCAGCTCAGGGGACTGACACCCCAGCCCTGCCAGCCGACATTTGACAACACGGCGGTGATGTTCGCGATTGTCGCGACCGTGATCCAGCCCAGGTAAACGCTGAAGGGGATAGAGACTGCCCACTTTTCAACCGTGCTGAAGCGCACCCGTCCGATATCCAGCCGCAGGTAGATGGCCACCAGCGCAGCCAGGAGGGTGAACATCGCTATCAGCGTGAGCCCGTAGAACCCGTAATGCCAGAAGAAAATCCACGCCCCGTTGGCCAGGCTGCTCAGCGCCGCCAGCCAGCCGGTCTTACGCAGCAGCGGGTTGCTCCGCTTTGAGGGCAGGGCCTGGTACACGGTGTAGGCAAGCAGCCCGATGTAAATGATCCCCCAGATGGAAAAAACATACCCGGCCGGCACAAAAAGCACATTGAAGCTGTCCGAAATTTCGCCGGTGGTGCGGCCGTTCAAAGGGATGCTGTTCGCCGCCCCGTTGGCGACAAGCGTGAAAATGGTAGTCAAAAGGACTGAAATCTGGCGTAAAATGTCTTTGTTCATCGTACTCTCTCCCTGTGTTCATTTTATGATCCTATGATACACAAATCCGAGAGAATTGTATATAGATTGTATAATCATGAGGGGCTGTTTTCTTCAAGATGTGGAATGAACGGTTGCGCAAAACAAAGCATGATTGAAAAGAAATGATCCTCAGGTAAAGAAGCGGGGATAACCTGACCGTTTTTTGGATTTCTGTATAATCGTATCTGTGGTAGAGAGAAGCAGAGGTAATAATTGTGGAGGGTATTCAACATGCTTAGTAAAGGAAAGGGTTCTGCCGGGTCCAAAGCGTTGCGGCAAGGGGGAAAAGCGGTCAAAGTCGCCCTAATTTTGCGTGGTGAAATTACAGATCAAAGCTGGAATACCGTGGGGTATCAGGGGTTGCTGGCGGCGCAGGATCAGTTTGGAGTCGAAATCGCATATCGTGAATCTGTCCAGCCGCCAGAGTATGAAAAGGTCTTCTCTGACTATGCGCGCCAGGGATACAACCTTGTCATCGGGCACGGCAGCGAATTTGGCAGCGCAGCGGTTAAGACGGCTGAAGAATTCCCCGGCGTCTACTTCGCGGTGACAAACAGCGATGTGAAAGGGCCCAACCTGGCCGGCCTGGACACGAAAAATGAGGAGATGGGTTACATCGCCGGGTGTATCGCCGCTTTGTTGAGCAAGAGCAGGGTGGTAGCTTTTATTGGTGCAACGAAGATCGTAGCCATGGCGCGCGCCGAACAGGGATTTTTTGAAGGGGTTAAAGCCTTCGGGCCAGATTGCAAGGTCCTGTCAGCCTATATTGGTTCCTTCGATAACGAAGAAATGGGCAGGAAAACGGGATTGGAATTGATCGCCCAAAAGGCGGATGTGTTATTCAACAACGATGACGCCGCCGGATTGGGGGTGATGCGAGTCGCTGAGGAGAAGGGCGTGATTGCGATCGGCAGCGATTACGACCAGAAAACGATTGCCCCTGGCGCCGTTTTGACATCGGTTTTGGCGAATGTCACGCCGATGATCCTGTCCATCGTGGAGGAAGTGGTGGATGACGCCTTCAAGCCGGGGGTGGTGCGCATGTACGGCTTTGACACCGGTACCTATGACCTGACACCCCTGGATTTGAGCATGGTAACCCAGGCTCAGGCAGGTAAAATCTACGCTGTCAGAGACCAGCTCGTCTCTGGGGAGGTCAAACTCCCGCATATCAGCGCCTTCCCTGAGGGACAGGACTAAACAGCAAATTCAGTCTGTAACTTAACTGGTCGCTCAAGAACGGGGGAATGCCAGCGGCTTTTTGGCGTTGCGTGGTCAGGATTTTGAATCGACGCTTCTTTACGTTACAAATGTCATAAATCGAGTGTGACAAAAAGTAATTTTCTTTAAAAGCAATTGATTTGCTCGCTTGAATTTGTTATTCTAGTTATCAGACGTAAGACGTCTGGGGACATAAAAACTTAGCGATCTGCTTAAGGAACCCCGCATGTCATCCAAAAAAATTCCTGCCCCAAAAAAATTTAACGTTCAGGTAAAACCCCTGGTTTTGCGCCTGGAAGAGGCGATGGAAACCTTGCTCCAGGATTACTCCCCTGGCGACAGAATCCCTTCCGAAGAAATGCTGTCCAACCTGATGGGCGTGTCGCGCGCCTCAATACGAGAATGTCTCCGAGGTCTGGAAGAGCGGGGACGCATCATTCGCCGCCATGGCGTCGGGACCTTTCTGGCCTCCAATAAACCCGTTTTTGAAGCTGGCCTGGAAGCCCTGGAAAGCATGGAAGCTTACGCCCAACGCAGAGGGCTTGCCAGCAAGGTGAAAAACTTGGATGTTCGGCCGGGTACGGCCGATCCTGAAATCGCTGAGAAATTAAACCTCGAACTTGGCGCTCCTTTGACCATCGTCACGCGCACCTATATCATCGAGGATGCAACCGTTGCTTATATGTATGATGCCATCCCCGCCTCTCTGGTTACAGCCGAGGAGCTCCGGCCTGTTTGTACGGGCTCCCTCCTGGAGTATTTGCAAAGCAGCGAAAAACTGGCGCCCTGGTACGCGCACACCAACATTTTGACCGTCCAGGCTGATTCTGACCTGGCTGAGAAGATGAATGTTGAAGTTGGAACGGATTTGCTATATCTGGATGAGCTGCTCTTCAGCATGGATGACCGGTTGATCAATTATTCCCGCCGGTACTACAACACCAGGTATATTCATTATCACGTTATCAGGAAACGTTTGATTGACCTGAATGGAGGGCGTTGATTTGAGTACAGCGGTTCGGATGGAAGAAATAGTCAAACGCTACCCAGGCGTGATGGCAAACGACCACATCACCTTAGAGATTGAGGAAGGGGAAATCCATGCTCTTTTAGGAGAAAATGGCGCCGGTAAGACTACCCTGATGAACATACTGTTTGGGCTCATCCAAAAAGATTCGGGGCAAATTTACCTGCGGAATACCCCTGTTACGATTAACTCTCCATCTGATGCGATTGCCAATGGAATTGGCATGGTGCACCAGCACTTCATGCTAACGCCGGTATTCACGGTCACAGAGAATATCATGCTCGTGGACCGCTCGCCACGCGAGCCATTTTTAGACCATGAGGGCGTCAAACGGCGCATTCTAGATATCGTTCAATCCTCCGGCCTCCATGTTGATCCTGACGCCAAAGTGAGTTCGCTCTGCGTCGGCGACCAACAGCGGGTAGAGATCATCAAGGTGTTGTTCCGAGGCGCAAAGGTGCTCATCCTGGATGAACCCACTTCGGTGCTGACGCCCAAAGAGACGGATGAGTTATTTGTGGTTCTTCGAAGGCTGGCTAAGCAGGGGCATGCGATTATCTTTATCACGCACAAACTTCGTGAGGTGATGGAGATCAGCGATCGCGTCACAGTATTAAGAGGCGGCAAGGTCATCGGCACAGTGCTGACAAAAGAGACCAGCCCCGATGCGCTGGCAAAAATGATGGTTGGGAGGGAGGTTTTTCTAACCTTCGAAAAGACCCCGGTTCATCGCGGCCAAAAAATGTTAGAAGTTATTGATGTAGTTACCAGGGCGGGTCAGGCCTGCACTGGTTTGAAAGGCGTCTCGCTGGATGTCTCTGCAGGCGAGATTCTGGGGATCGCAGGGGTAGATGGAAACGGTCAGAGAGAACTGGTAGAAGCCATTATGGGTCTCCAGCCTATCGAGAGCGGCGACATCAGAATCAAGGGAAAATCCACAAGAGGCTGCTCTACCCGCAAGATCATTGATATGGGGGTGTCCAATATTCCCTTTCAAAGGCAGACGGAAGGTTTGATCTTGACCTTCTCTGTGAGCGAATCTTTGCTTCTCAAAGAATGGCGTAAACCCCCATTTACCCGAAACGGCTTGTTTGATAAGAAGGTGATCCAAAACACCAGTAAGAATTTAATCAAGGAATATGATATCCGCACGACCGGTCCGGATGCAAAAGTTGGGAACATGAGTGGCGGAAACCAGCAAAAGGTCATCCTTGCCAGAGAACTTTCCCGAAACCCGGATATCCTGATCGCTTGCCACCCCACGCACGGCCTGGATATCGGCGCGACAGAATATGTCCGCCAGCAGTTGCTCAACGAACGAGACCGGGGGGGAGCCATCCTGTTAATTTCCACCGAGCTGGATGAAATCCTGGCAATCAGCGACCGGATAGCAGTTTTTTTTGAAGGTCAGGTAATGGGCGTCATCGATGCGGCCAACGCAGACCTGAATGCAATTGGTTTGATGATGATGGGTATTCGCCTTGCCGAAATTAAAAAGAATAATTCGACGGGAGAGAAGGGTTAGCTGCCCGTCGTCAAGAAACTGAGGAGAATGATTATGCCGAATGAAGTCCAAGAGAACGAAGCCGGGTCTCGCAACATTGACCTGGAACACCTGGACCTGTTGGTGCGGCGATATGGCCGGATCATCTCAGCCGTCGCGCCGGTTACTGCGGTAATTACTGCATTATTGCTGATCGGAGTCCTGATATTTTCTCTTGGAAAATCCCCTTTTGAAGCCTACAAAGCCCTTTTTGTCGGAGCATTTGGCACTCTATACGATACTGCCACGAGCCTGACCAGAGCCACGCCGCTTATCCTGGTGGGTCTGGGGGCGGCCTTCGCCATCCGCGGCAGCGTCTTTAATATTGGCGGAGAAGGACAGATCGCGATAGGGGGACTTGCTGCTACCCTGGTCGGCATCTATCTTCCCAACCTCCCTGGCTATATTCACCTGCCTCTTACGCTTCTGGCTGGCTTTATCGGCGGGGGAATTTGGGGAGCAATCCCAGGCTATTTCTATGCAAAACGAGGGACGAATCTGATCATTACAACCATCATGATGAATGAGATTGCTCTTGGGATTGTTCAGATGATGGTCAAAGGTCCCATCCAGGAACCCCCTGGGAACTATCCCCAGTCGCCGCAGGTGCTTCCGACGGCTGTTCTTCCGTTGATCATTCCTGGAACCGTTTTGCATGCAGGCTTTCTTCTTGCCATTCTATTTGCTATCATCCTCTACGTCGTCTTGTTTCACAGTCCTTTGGGATATGAAGTGCGCGCCGTCGGCGAAAACGCTATTGCCGCACGGCACGCCGGAATCAATATCTTCGCCACGCGAGTCCTTTTGATGGTAATTGCTGGCGGCCTTGCCGGCCTGGCCGGTGCGTCGGAAATTCTGGGGTCTCAGCTTCGCTTACGTCCCGCCTTTTTGCCCAACTATGGGTATGAAGCCCTGGCCGTTGCCATGCTCGGGCAGACCAATCCACTGGGCGTTTTTATCGCCGGCATTTTGTTTGGCGCATTAAAAGCAGGCGCTGGAAGTATGCAAAGAGCAACCAATCTTCCGATGAATTTGATCACGGTAGTGAGCGGCGTCATTATCCTGTTCGTTGTTTTAGCAAAAATTATGACCCGGCTGCCGCGCTACCTGGCGAAGAGGAGCGCAGGGGGTGGTTCTGGCGATTTTCTCTCCAGGTTGTTAGCCTCTAAATCTTTGAAAGGGACGCCGCATGCTTGAGTCTATCCTTTCCTTATTCAATTTAGATTTCCTCTATGCAGCCGTTCGCATGGCTATCCCAATCATCCTGGCTGCAACAGGCGAAGTGTTCTTGCAGCGTTCGGGCATCTTCAACATTGGCATCGAGGCCATGATGATCTTTGGCGCTTTTTTTGGCGTGTTAGGCGCAGCTCTGACCGGAAACTCCTGGCTGGGCGTCCTCTTTGCCATGCTGGCCGGGAGTTTAACCGGCCTGGCTTTCGGATTTGTGGTCATCACCGTGCAAGGTGATCAGACCATCACAGGAACGGCTTTTAGCATTATCGGGTTAGGACTGACCAGCTTTTTGGTACGCGTGATTTGGGGTATTCGAAAGCTGCCCGTGATGGTAACACCAATCGAACGTTGGCCGGTCCCGGTGCTGAGCGAGATTCCATATTTGGGGCGAATCTTCTTTGACCAGAGTCCATTAGCCTACATCGCCTATGTTTTATTGATTCTGGCAACCATTGTAATGTTCAAGACCACCTGGGGATTGAAGGTGCGCGCCGTCGGCGAGAATCCAAAATCGGCAGCCTCGATTGGAATTAATGTCATCCGGGTGCGTTACCTCTGTGCAATTTTTTCGGGGAGCGTTGCCGGAATTGGGGGCGCGATATTATCCCTCTCCGAACTGAATATGTTTGTTGACAATATGTCCGGAGGGCGGGGATATCTTGCTATGGCTTCAGTAATCCTGGGACGGTGGCATCCTTTGGGCGCCGCGCTGGGCGGGCTGGTTTTCGGCGCAGGAAACGCCTTGCAAATGCGGCTGCAGGCCATAGGCGTTCCGATCCCCAACAACCTGCTCCTGATCCTTCCTTACGTCCTGGCTTTGTTGATCATGGTTTCGGTTTACAGTAGATCGGGCGCGCCCGCCGCGCTGGGTGTGCCTTATGAAAAAGAAACCACGATCGAGTAGATCATTCCCGTGCCATGAAAGGGACCTTGCGATACGATCTTCGAATTCGAGAGGAAATTTTACAAAGAGATTTGATCGGGGGTTTAAGTCTTAAAGGAGGAGGTGAATTGGAAAAGAATGTCTGAATTACCAAATTTGTTTTCTTGAGATCGAATGTCACCTTCACAAAAGTAATATCCATCTGTTCGCAATCCCTGGGAGGGAAAAATGAAAAACACCCTGAGAATTTTGTATTTGATTGTGATCCTGGCCCTGGCGCTCGCGGCCTGCGCTCCTCAAGCTGCCCCAACAGAGGCTCCGGCTGCCCAGCAAAAGATCAAGGTTGCATTGGTTCTCCCTGGCACCATCAACGATAATGGCTGGAGCCAGGTGGCGTATGACGGCGTCATGGCCGGGGCAAAGGAAACCGGAGCTGAAGTTGCCTATACCGAGTCTTCCCAGCTTCCGGATTTTGAAGCGATCTACCGGGATTATGCCAATAAAGGATATACCCTTGTGATCGGGCACGGCAGCGAATACGCAGATGTGGCCCTCAAGATTGGGAAAGAATTCCCCAAGACCTATTTTGCAGTGACCAATGCGGATGTGAAAGCTGAGAACGTTGCTGGGCTCGACACGAAAAACGAAGAAGCGGGATATCTCGCCGGGTTTATTGCGGGCACATTGACCAAGACGAAAAAAGTCGGGATCATCGGCGCCATGGAAATCGTGGCGATGAAACGCGCTGGCGAGGGCTTTGACATCGGCGCCAAAGCGTCTTGCCCGGATTGCCAGACCATGCATGCCTGGGTGGGTAGTTTTGACGACGCCGGCAAAGGCAAAGAAACGGCAATGGCCATGATTGAGCAAGGTGTTGACGTGGTTTACGCCAACGCGGATGCAGCCGGGATTGGCATTATCTCAGGCTGCAAGGAGAAAGGTGTGATGGTGATTGGCGATACCGGCGATCAATCCTCGCTGGCGCCTGACCTGGTGATCACCAGCATGATGCAGAACCTGAACCCGATGTTCGTCGAGATCATGCAAGAGGTCGCCAACGGAAAATTCATCCCCAATAATGTGCGTATGAATGGTTTCGACACCGGCATTTACTTTATTGCCGACTTGAACAAAAAACTGGTCAGTGATGAGCAGGCTGCCAAGATCCTTGCTGAGGTTGAGAAGGTTAAAAACAACCAGGTCAAACTTCCTCATATGAGCGCTTCTGCTAAGTAATAGAAATTTGCTGTACTATCCTTGGGAGGAGAGATGCTGTCTCACGAAATCTTCTCTCCTCCCAATATCAAGCGGGGATCGGTTAAAAAATTGCCAACAAACAATGTGTGAAAGCTGGCATCAGGACTGGGATAGAAGGAAAAGCCACATCGTTGCACCGTGAAACTGAACCCAGGCGATGAACCAGGTTACCTGGACGGAGAGCTTTAAGCGATATCAATGAGGGTTAATTTTCTTAGAATATGAGTCAGGTGCGGAGTATCGGAAAACCGGCCGTCCGGGTAGATGCATTGGATAAAGTACTGGGGAAAGCCAGGTATATCTCGGATTACCGGCTGCCGGGTATGCTCTATGCCAGGGTGCTGCGCAGCGATCTGCCGCATGCCCGCATTGCCCGCCTGGATATTTCTCCGGCGTTTAAGGTGCCCGGGGTGCGCGCCGTCATCACCAGCGAGGATTTTGTGAATCGCGGTAGTTTTGGCCGCCCCTATAAAGATCAGCATCTGCTGGCATACCAGGTAGTGCGTCATGTGGGAGAAGGCATTGCGGCCGTAGCCGCAGAGACGCCTGAAGCTGCCCTGGCCGGTATCAAAGCGCTGGTTTGCGAGCTGCAGCCGTTGCCCGGGGTATTCGATATGGAGCGCGCCTTGGATGCGGATGCGCCTCAAATAGGCCCCGATAAGGCGGATGGCTCTCACCCCAACCTGGTAGCCAGGAATATCGTCCGGCAGGGCGATGTTCAGGAAGCGCTAAACCGATGTAGTCTCCAGCTAGATAAGCGCTACCATGTTCCTCACCAGGACCATGCTTATCTAGAAACGGAAGGGGCGCTGGCCATCCCGGAGCCGGATGGCGGCGTAACCGTGTATTCAACAGATCAAAACCCGTTTATCAACAGGATGATCCTGGTTGAGGCGCTGGGTTTGCCAGAAGAAAAAGTCCGGGTGATCCAGCCCCCCGTTGGGGGATCGTTCGGCGGAAAAAATGATCTGAGTTACCAGGCTTCTGGGCAGGTTGCATTGTTGGCGCTCAAAACGGGGCGGCCGGTGCGCATGACCTTTTCCCGCGAGGAATCAACGATTGCTGGTTACATGCGCGATGCCATGAATATGCGGGTCAGGCTTGGGGCGGATGCAGAAGGCGCCCTGCGAGCCTGCCTGTTTAACGCCACCATGGATTCGGGCGCCTACCCCTCGGGAAGTCTTAATACCACCTGGCGAGCAACCATCCATGCCATGGGGCCTTATCGTTTTGACGCGTGCCATGTGGAACTGCAGTCCGTTTACACCAACAATGGCTATTCCGGCGCCTTTCGCGGTTTTGGGAATCCTGAAGTGTGCTTTGCCATCGAACTGGCTGTTGATGAGATGGCTGATGCCTTTGGGATGGATCCCCTTGATTTTCGCTTGAAGAACTGCTTGCGGGAAGGCGATGAGACCTCGCACGGTCAACGGTTAACAACCCCTGTCGGCCTGGCAGAATGTCTCCAGACCGTACGGCGGATGTCGGATTGGGATAACAAACGGCGGGAATTTCCACGACTAAACGCATCCACAGACATCCATCGCGGTATTGGGGTGGCCTGCTTTTTCCACGGCATCAGTCTGGGGGCGGAGGGCGCCGATCACGCCTCCTGTACACTTCAAATTAATGGCGATAATACGCTTACCCTCACCTCTGGCCTGACGGATTATGGACAGGGTTCGCGTACCGTATTCACTTTGATCGTTGCAGAAGAACTGGGCATCCGACCTGACCGAGTTTTAATGTTGCGTCCGGATACCCAAACCGCCATCGATTCGGGGCCAACCGTCAGCAGCCGTTCTACAGTGGTGGGCGGCAATGCTGCCAGGCTGGCTGCTCATCAACTCTTGAAGCTGCTGGAACTGGCTGCTGCCGATCTTCTCAACTGCTCACCCTCTCAACTTGAGCGCGTTGGAGAGGGCTATGTCGGGCCCGATGAAGAGCCCGTCTCTTGGGACGCGGTGGTTGAACACGCCCGAAAGTTGGGTTTGATCCTCTCTGCCCGCAGCAAGTGGGATGCGCCGGAAATTGATTGGGATTTTCAGGCCGGGCGGGGCATCCCATATTTTGATTACCATTTCGGAGCTCAGGTCGCCGAGGTTGAGGTGGATACGGCTACTGGCAAGGTGAGCGTGGTTCAGTTCTGGGCGGCTCATGACACCGGCAAAGTTCTCTTCCCCCAGGGCGCGTTTGGGCAGACATACGGGGGCATTGCCCAGGGGTTGGGTTATGCGCTCACAGAGCAGGTGGATTATGAGCAAGGTTACCTGCAAGAACTGAACTTCAATGAATACCTGATCCCCACTTCTCTGGATATCCCGGAGATTCAAGCGGTCTTTATCGAAACCGTTGACCCGATTGGGCCTTATGGCGCCAAGAATATTGCAGAGCCGGCGATGGTTCCCACCGCCCCGGCGATCTTAAATGCAATTACACATGCCACCGGTAGACGTTTTTATGAACTTCCGGCCAGTTTGGAACGCGTCCTTCTCGGACGCGATTTGGGGAAGCCCGGCGACGTTTCCGCCTGTAAGCGCGGGTTGTTCACTTGATTAATCGCGGCGAACCATCTTGTTCATGATGCGGTCATACCGGAAAATGACGGATCCTTTTTGCGGCTGAGTTGGAAGGCTGAATCCCCCCATGGCGCGGAAGCGAGAATTGCGAAACGCTGATTTAAGGAGTGAACAATGGTACATACTGGTTTTTCTGCGACCGAAATAGATCATGACTGGCAGCAACTGATCCAATGCGGCCCTCGCTTTCTTGGAACCCCCAACGAAGTAGAGGCGCGTAATTCCATTCTCGGCAGCCTGGCAAAAACGGCGGCCAGCATAAAGGAGCACGAGTTCAGTTACCAGGGGTGGGCGCTCATCGAGCGGCCGCAGCTACAGGTTGTTTCTCCCTCTCCTTATGCCTTTCCCTGCGAGGCGATGATTTATTGCGGCGCTACCCCGCCGGAAGGGATCCAAGGCGCGCTTCAGTACATCGGGAAACACAAAGTCATGGATGCTTTTGAGTGGGAGAAATTTGCCGTGGTCGCTCCCGAAGGCGACTTTCTGGCGTACATCTCAGGCCGGCCGGATGGCCCAGCCCAGCCCCAACCCCTGGGGAAAACGAACGCAGCGCTACCCCACTTTGTCATTGGGGCGTATGAGTTGAGCCTGTTAAAATCCTGGTGGGAGCGGGGACTCAAAATCGAGGTGCAGGGTACTTTGCGATGTGAGATCCGCCCCAACGCGCGCACCAGAAATGTGGTCGCGTCTTTCAATCTCGATTCCCCGAAAAAGCGTATTTGCCTGAGCGCCCATTATGACAGCGTCTATTCCGCCCCAGGCGCAAACGACAATGCGGCCGCGGTGGCTGCCCTGCTGGCAATTGCCAGGCGGATGACCGCACAATCCCCCGACTTTCCGCTGGACTTATTGTTCTTCAGCGGGGAGGAGTGGGATCTGATCGGCTCAAAAGCGTATGTCGCGCATCTGGTCGCCTCTCAGAAAATCAAAACGATCCAAATGGCCGTCAACCTTGATTCGATTGCCGAAGGTTCATCGCTCGAGCTTTGGGCGGGGCCTGAATCTTTCGAGGAACAGCTTTTGAAAGTGGCTAACAGCTTTACCGGCCATCCGCCGGGGAGGAGAATCTTGTGCCGTTTCCCGCCTCCCTATAGCAGTGATCACACGCCGTTTTACGAAGCCGGTATTCCGGCGTGCATGTTGTTCTGCGGGGAGACGGTGAAATACCACATCCCTCAAGATACCTATTGTCCTGAGGGGGTCATTAACATCCTGTACGTCGCCGAATTCACGTGGCACCTTATTCAGGCTTTCTCCAGCCAGCAGGCCGTCTGGCGCACCTGGCAGGACCGCGTGGAGGGCTGATGTTAACCGTCATTACCAACGCGATCATCCTGACATTGGACGACCGCCAGCAAACTTTTGAAGCGGGCTTCATTCTCATCGAAGACGACCGTATCTGCGCGGTTGAAGAAGGGCGGCCTGAAGCAGAAACGCTCGAACGCGCCAACCAGGTCATCAATGCAGCCCATATGCTGGCGATGCCCGGCATGGTCAATGCCCACACGCACCTGTTCCAGACCTTTATCCGTGGATTGGGCGATGACCTGCCCCTGGAGGAGTGGCTGGAGCGATATATCTGGCCAGTGGCGGCCAGCATGACGGTGGACGAGGCGATGCTGGCGGCAAAGCTGGGTTTCATCGAAAACATCCGGTCGGGCGCAACCGCGGTGACCGATAACCAGTACATTCACAATACGCCGGAGATGGATGACGTTTTCTGCCAGGCAGCCGAAGAACTGGGAGTCAGGTTTTTGATGGCCAGGGGTTGGACCGATCGCAACTACCACCCGGCCTTCCTCGAGACGCTGGATCAGATCATGGCTCGCCTCTCTGCTTTATCCTCGCGCTGGAACCAGCATCCCACAGGGCGGATCCGTGTGCAGCCTGGTCCGCTTTCTCAGACGGTTGTCACCGCCGAATCGGTGAGGCGCGCCTCCATGCTGGCAAAAGAATGGGGCGTTGGGCTGCATATGCATGTTTCAGAGACCAGGAGGGAAACCGAGAGCTGCCTTCGCGAAACAGGTCTGCGGCCGGTGGAGTGGCTGGACAACCTGGGTTGTCTTAACGCTCAAACCCAGTTGGTTCATGCAGTTTGGCTTTCGGATTATGAAATTGATCTGATCGCAGCGAGCGGCGCAAAAGTCATTCACTGCCCGGTTTCGAACATGTACCTGGCGTCCGGCGCGGCCCGTATTCCTGAGATGCGGCAGCGAGGCATTCCTGTTGCCCTGGCTACGGATGGGCCGGGCAGCAACAACAACCAGGACATGCTGGAAACCTTGAAGACCACCGCATTATTGCACAAGGTTACTTCAATGGATGCCAGAGTCTTCCTCCCGGAAGATGTTCTCTGGATGGCCTGCCGGTGCGGCGCAGAGGCTTTTGGACAGCCGGAACGAATCGGGTCTTTAGAGGTTGGCAAAAAAGCGGATATCGTCCTGGTTGACCTCGATACGCCCTTTGCCGTCCCAGTCCACCGGCCGGTTTCGGCGCTGGTTTACAACCTCAATGGCTGCAGCGTCGATACCGTGATCGTTGATGGAAAAATCTTGATGAAGGACAAGAAAATACTGGCGCTCGACGAGCAGGCGCTTTTAGAGGAGTGCCGCGTCGCCGCGATCCATTTGCTGGAGCGGACCAATCGCAACTTGTAATATTTACCTGTTCAACAAAAAAGCGCTCAGGCGATTTGCAGTTGGGTCGGCTGCTTCAGGATGTGGACTTCCTTCGCCTTGCCGAGCACCTGGGGCAAGTATTCCTCCGGCACGTCAACCAGGGTGTGTTTTTCCTGGATAAAAATCTTCCCGATGCTGTATCCCGGAATGCGCGCCTGAGAGGCAATCGCCCCGACCACATCCCCAGGGCGGATGCCTTGCTGCTTTCCCATGTGGAGCATTAAGCGCACCATACCGGGCTCGTGCGAGACCGGTTCGTTCGCTGAAGTGCGTCCTTTGCCACTGGATTGGTTTTTTCGCCGCTCAAATTTGCGCGCCGCCGGTTCAGCTACCGGGCTAATGGGCGCAATCGGGCGCTGTTTTTCCTCGGCGCGAGCAACCTTCAACGCCGCCGCGGCAATTTCCACCGGGTCGTGGCCCTCTTGCAGCAGCATTTCCACAATCTCCCGCTCTTTTTTGTAGCGGCCGCGTTGCAACCACACGCCGATCTGTTTCACCAGGCGGTCTTTGCGGTGGTTGAGAATGTCTTCTTCGGTTGGCACCTCGACCTGGCTGATCTTGCGCCGGGTGAAGGCTTCGATCTGTTTCAGACGCCGCCTTTCGGAGGGGGCGACAAGCGTGATGGCGATCCCGCTCTTTCCGGCGCGCCCGGTGCGCCCGATGCGGTGAACGTAGATTTCCGAATCGTCCGGCAGGTCATAGTTGAAAACATGCGAGATATCGTTAATATCCAGGCCGCGCGCCGCCACGTCGGTCGCGACCAGAACACGCAACTTGTTCTCGCGAAAACGCTTCAGGGTTTGTTCGCGCGCCTCCTGGCTCAAATCGCCGTTCAACACCTCGGCAGAGTACCCCCGCGCCATCAATTCGCTGGCCAGTTCATTGGTGCCGGCGCGGGTGCGGGCAAAGACCAGCGCGCTGGTGATCTCTTCCACCTCGAACATGCGGGTGAGCGCGGCCAGCTTGTCGTTCTGGTTGACCACGCAAAAGCGCTGGTCAATCGCGGCCACCGTGACCTGCTCCCCTCCCAGCGTGATGGCTTGCGGGTCGCGCATATATTTGTCGGCCAGCCGCCGGATTTCTGGCGGCAGGGTGGCGGAAAATAAAGCCGTCTGGCGGTCCGGCGGCGTTTCGGCCAGGATGGCATGGATATCCTCGATGAACCCCATGCTCAACATCTCGTCTGCCTCATCCAGGACGACGGTGCGCGCCTGCCCGATGTTCAGAACGCCTTTGTTCATCAGGTCCAACAGGCGTCCGGGCGTGCCGACCACGATGTCCACGCCCCTCTTCAGGCGATTGATTTGCGGGCCGTACGCCAGTCCGCCATACACGGCCAGAACCCGCGCCGGCCGGTAGCGCCCATAACCCGAAATGGCTTCCACCACCTGCAAAGCCAGCTCGCGGGTGGGTACAACGATCAGGCTTTGGACGTGGTTCTGTTCTGGTTGAATGTTCTGAAGGATGGGAAGAGCATAGGCGGCGGTCTTTCCGGTGCCGGTCTGCGCCTGGCCGATCACATCCAGGCCCTGGATCATCAGCGGGATGATGGCCGCCTGGATGGGCATGGGGGTTTCATAACCCTGCTCGGTAACAGCCTGAACAAGCTGCGGGTGCAGGTTCAATTGGGTAAATTCGGTTGTCATCAAAACTCCTAAGTATTGATGGGATGTTCTGATGTTTCCGTTACCCAGGCTTGCCGGTCTGCGGAGGCGTCTCCTCGCGGAGCGCCGCAGGCAATAAAAAAGCCCGAAGTGTTTTCATCGGGCAATCATTCGGATGGATCAAAACAATTCCCAAAACGATCTGATCCTGAAAGGATCGAGACGTAAGTATATCACGTTTTTGGCAAGATCAAGGAAATTGCTCCACTCCCTTAATAAAAAAACCCCACCGTTTTCAGGCGGGGTTTTGGGGGGTCAAATCTGTAATTTATAAGATGACGACGTTCGAAGCTTGCAGACCTTTTTGACCTTTTTCGATCGAGAACTCAACTTTTTGGCCCTCTTCGAGCGAACGGTAGCCGTCACCCTGGATGGAACTGAAATGCACGAAGACGTCTGTTCCATTTTCCTGCGCCAGGAAACCATAGCCCTTACTGTTGTTGAACCATTTTACGGTTCCGATGATACGTTCTGACATTCTGAAAATCTCCTTCAATTAAACTAAAACAAGATTGAATTAGTAGCGACGTTGACCGCCGCCACCGCGCCGCTCGCCGCGGTTACTTGGACCACGGCCATACCCGCCGCCTGAGCGTCGAGGGCCGCCAAAACCGCCCGATCCCGACTCTTCGCGCGGGCGGGCGATACTGACTTTGATCTCACGATTGTCGAGCTGGTGGCCATTGAACATGCGAATCGCGTTTTCTGCTTCGCTCTGGCTGCTCATTTGCACGAATGCAAATCCTTTTGAACTCCCCGTCATGCGATCCTTAATTAAATCCACGGAGGTGACAGTTCCCGCTTGGGAAAACAAGTCCCGCAAAGAGTCTTCTGCGGTGTTATACGAAAGATTGCCGACGTAGAGTTTTATTTCCATCTTTCCTGGTCTCCTGAAACCAATTTCTTTCCTTTCTAAAAAAAACTGCCAGACCTCTTCTTGGTCTGGCGTTAAAACGCGTAACCTACACAGGTGAGCATATTATACCATAAATTAATTTGATTTAAGTGAGATTCTTTTTCGGATTTATCAAGAATTATGGGAGCGCTTTTGTCTTTCCTGCATCCTCTGCCATCGCCTGCCGATGAGCGCAGTCGCCAGGGTGGTCGGCAGTAAACTGCCCAGCCAGCGGAAGAGCCGGTTGAGCACGCCGGGGATGACAATGCTTTTGCCCGCCAGCGCCCGGTCAATGGTCAGCCTGGCGGCGTGGCCGGTGTTGACGGTGGTGAACTGCCCGATCCAGCCCTGCGCCAGGATGCGTTGAATAGAAGCCTGGTGGGTGGGAAGGCCGGCCGGGCATAACACGGTGACGGTGACCCCCAGGGGTTTAAGTTCTTCGTGCAAAGCCAGCGAAAAATCAATCACAAAGCGCTTCGAGGCCGCGTAAACGGCTTTGAGCGGCATGGCATAAAAACCGGCCAGGCTGCTCACGTTTACGATGTAAAAACTTTGCGCCGCATCCCGAAACGCCAGCGCCTTCCGGCTCATATCTACGGTGGCTTCGATGTTCAGCCGCAGGAGCGTGCGCAAGTCATCGGGATCCCGATCCATAAATGCGCCTTCGTCCCCGTTGCCAGCTACGTTGAAAAGAAAGTGAAACCGCAACCCAAGCCGCCTGATCTCTTCCCAAAGCGCATGGCGCGATGCGGAGTCGGTCAGGTCGCTGGAGAAGTACAACACGTCAACGCCGTGCAGGCGGGTGAGGCCTGTTGCCAGGGGGGCGAGTAAATCGGGCCGGAGATCGGTCAAAAACAGATCCCATCCCCGCGCCGCGCATTCGGCGGCAAAAGCCTTTCCCAACCCGCCAGCGGCTCCAGTAATCAAAACATAGCTTTTCATTCGGTCGCTTTCTTAGAATAAGGTGATTCGAGCGTCATTCGGATCGTATCGAGGTTGCGGTTCGATCGCCTGGCGGTTATTTTTCTCTGCCAGTCTGCTCAAGTAAATTGTTTAAAATCATCTCAATGGCCTGTGAACGCGCCGTTTCGTCGCGCAGGTTAACGGCCGTGGTTGCCTGGGCGGATTCGGGCAGCAAACCCGCCATCACGATCGCCGAAAAGGCGGCAAAGACCCCAAAACGGATATTCTGTTTTGGCGCAGTGGCAAGCGCGCTCTCCAGTTCGCGGCTTGTCCGTTCTAGCCAGGCGTCCAGCAGGCGCAGGAAGGGGCTGTTGCTGTCCCCTTCCATCAACGCTCCAGAAAGGTGGGCGCGAATCAGGTTGGGAAAGCGAATCACCCCTTCCACAATGTACTCGAACAGCGCCCGCAATCGCTCGCGAAGATCGCCTGCTCCGGAGAGGATCGCATCGGTATCCTGCATCATGTGATCCAGCGTCAGGGCCAACGCTTCTGTCACCAGCCGCTCCTTGGTCCCATAATAATAATGTAGTGCGGCGTTGTTCACTCCGGCTTCTTGGGCTATCGTGCGGGTAGGTACATTTTGAACGCCGTATTTTTCAATGGCTGTAATGGTTGCTTCCAGGATGTGTTGTTTGGTGGCGCGCTGAGACATAAATTCCGCCTTTGTTTTCTGTTGATTGCCTTTGGTTTGTTGGCTCAGCCCTCTGCTGGCGTGGCGATAGACTTCCGGCGTGCGGCTTTCCAGCGCCGGTTGATTAAAAACGCGACGACGTTGGGGGGCGTCAGCGAGCCCAGAAGCTGCAGCGCCTGGTTGAACGCGCCGGGGATATACACCTTGCGGCCGGCCAACGCCAGGTGGATGGCGCGGGCAGCCACAGCGCCGACATTCAGGGTGGTGATCCTTCCAAGAAAACCCTGCGCCTGGATGCCGCGCCTGGTTTCCTGGTTGGTGGGCATCCCTGCCGGGCAGAGCGCCATGACGGTAACGTCGGCTGGGCGCAGTTCCTGGTTCAGCGCCAGCGAAAAATCAATCAGGAACCGCTTCGAGGCGGCGTAAATGGCCTTCAACGGCATGGGATAGTAACCGGCCAGACTGCTCACGTTCACGATCCGCAGCGTGCGGGTTGGGTCCCGGAACAATAGGATGCGGCGGGTCATCTCGACAGCCGCTTCGATGTTCACTTGCAGGATGGTGCGCAGTTCGGCGATCTCGCGCTCCCGGAACGGCCCTTCAAAATCAACACCGGCGACGTTCAGCAGCATGTGAAAGCGCAGGCCCGATTGCCCGATGGCCTGCCAAAGCGCTTCTCGCGAGGCGGCGTCGGCCAGGTCGCAGGGATGATACGCGATGTCCACGCTGTGCAGGCGGCCAAGCCCGGTTGCCAGAATCTCCAGGGGTTGCTCCGAAAGATCGGTCAGAAACAGGTTCCAGCCCCGTGAGGCGCATTCGGCTGCCAGGGCTTTCCCCAGGCCGCCGGTTGCGCCGGTGATCAGCACGTAGCTTCTCATTTGTTTGCTCCTTGTATGAGCGCCCAGACGTGTAAATGCTTCATGTCATGTATCATATAGATAACCTTGTAAAAAGTCAAGCAACTGGTTATACTGTTTGGTGTAACCAATTGGTTAAATTTTACAAAACGTCAAGGAATCTGCAAATATGTCCGTTTCTGTACCCTTGCAAGGTGGCTCGCTGAAACCTGCCAGAGACCTGGCGGGTAGGACGATGGTCGTTACCGGCGCAACCTCTGGGATTGGCTTCGCAGCGCTGCAGGCACTGGCAGAGCGGGGGGCATTTGTGATTGGCGTGGGGCGCTCAGAAGCCCGCATTGCAGAAGCTCAGACCGCCGTCCTTTCTCAAAATCCATCGGTGCAGGTTTCTTTTTGCCTGGCCGACCTTTCCTCGCAGCGCCAGGTGCGCGCCCTGGCGGCGGAACTTCGTACCAGGATCTCTGAAGCCGCAGGTGGGGTATTGGACGTGTTGGTGAATAACGCCGCAACGGTTGCGAACTGGTACACCGCCACGGAGGATGGCTATGAACTGCAATTTGCGGTCAATCACCTGGCGCCTTTTTTGCTCACGCATGAGTTGCTGCCTCTATTAAAGGCTGCCCCGGCCGGGCGGGTTGTGACCGTCAGCTCTGCCTCTCACCGGCATGCCCGCATCCATTGGGAAGATGTCATGCTGCGCCGGAACTACAACACCTTGCAGGCTTACCAGCAGTCCAAACTTGCCAACGTGCTTTTTTCGTATGAATTGAACCGGCGGTTGGGCCCAGGTTCGCGCCTGCGCGCTTACGCTGCTGACCCTGGACTGGTGAACACCGAGATCGGATTGAAGGGCACCAGCGGGATTGTGCGCTGGGTCTGGCAATGGCGTCGCGCCGGAGGGGCCAGCCCTGAACGGGGCGCTGCGACGGTGGTGCACCTTGCCGCCGATCCGGCGGTGCAGGGATCGCCTCAGGTCTATTGGAAGAATTGCCGTCCCCTGGCGCCCAGCGGTTACGCCCAACGCGAAGAAGAAGCTGCCCGCTTATGGGAGCTTTCGGAGCGTTTGTGCGGGATCGAAGCAAGTTCTGCCTGGTGAGGGAGCCGCCAGGTGGTTTCTGGTAAACGCGTAGCCCTATGGGAGGAAATCAATGACCCCAGCGCGTCTTCTGCTGCCAGGCAATGTATAATGCGGGTATGAAGATTGCGGTGATTGGGGCGGGCGCTTCGGGGCTGGCGGCGTCGTTGCAGGCAGCCTGGCATGGCGCCCCGGTAACTTTGTTTGAAAGCAATGCTGTTGTGGGGCGCAAGCTGCTGGTCACTGGCAGCGGGCGCTGCAACATCACCAACGATGGGGCTTCGGCGGAAAAATACGCCTGTGCGGACCGGCAATGGATGGAGGCGCTGCTGCGCTGTTTTGGCGTGCAGGATTTGCTGGCCATGCTGCAAGAGATCGGTGTCCTGGTCGTCAAAACGCCCGACGGTTGGTACTACCCCCTCTCGAACTCGGCGCAAACGGTAGTGGATGCTTTTCAGGCCGCGCTGCTTCTGGCTGGTGTCTCCCTACGCGCTTCGAGCCGGGTCGCTTCCATTTTTTCCAGCGGGCGCGGCTTCCGGCTTCGCTATATCCATGAGAACGCAGAAGCGGAAGAGGACTTCGAAAAGGTCATCGTCGCGGCGGGCGGTAAGGCTTACCCTGCCCTGGGTTCACGGGGAGAGCTGTTCCCCGTGCTGGAACGGTTGGGGCACACGCTGCTGCCAAAGCGCCCGGCACTGGCGCCTTTGCTGGTTGACTTGCAGGATTTGAAGGCGTTGCAAGGGGTGCGGCTGGACGCTGGCGTAACGTTGTGGCGCGGGAAGGAGCGCCTGGCTTCTACGGTTGGGAATTTGATCTTTACCCAATGGGGGCTCAACGGCCCGGCTGTGATGGATCTCAGCCACCATGTCTCCGCGCATCCTGGCCAGCCCCTGACGCTCTCCCTCAACCTGCTAAAGTTCTTCGAGGCGGAGTTCGACGATCTTCTATCCCAAAAGCGAGAGACTTTGCTGCCCGCCAGGGTTCTTTTGGGCGCTTTCTTGCCGCCGAAGGTGGTTTCTTTTTATCTGCGGGCGGCGCGTATCCCAGAAGACGCCCCCTTGAAGCAGGTGGATCAGGCTGCGCTTGCCCGTCTGGTGCGCCAGTTGAAGGATACCCGCAGAACGGTCACGGGGGTGCGGGGATTCGAATATTGCCAGGTTTCCGCCGGTGGCATTCCGGTAACGGAGGTCAACCCCCTCACGCTCGAATCGCGCCGCTTGAAAGGGCTTTATTTAGTGGGGGAAACGCTGGATGTAGTTGGTCCCTGCGGCGGCTACAACCTGCAGTACGCCTTCAGCAGCGGCGCGCTGGCTGGGCTGGCTGCCGCAAAATAACCGCGAAAAAGATTGACAAAATAGAACTTATTTTCTATAATAATTCTATCGGGACCATTTCAGCAATATTTTAAATTGGGAGGGAAAGCCATGTTTACGACTTGTGAAATCAAGCAGCTTCAGGCTCAACCGGCGTTGTCCGTCCGGGGGAGGGCGGCGGTGCAAAATTTGCCCGTTTTAATCGGCCAGACCTGCGACCGGCTGATCAGCCATCTGCAAGGGTTAGGAGAAGCCCCTTCTGGGGACCTGTTCGTGGCTTACTACAATATGGATATGCAAGACCTCGATCTTGAAATTGGGTTTACGCTTTCCCAACCGCTGCCGGGCAAAGACGATATCCAATCCGTGACGATCCCCGCCGGTCTGGTTGCCACCTGTACCTATACCGGGCCCTACGAGTATATGGCGCCAGCCTACGAAGCGCTCAACGCCTGCATTAAAGAAAACGGCCGCGAGGCGACCGGGATTGCCTATGAATATTACCTGAATGGTCCCCCGGAGACCCCACCCGAAGAATACCAGACCCGCATCGTCCTGCCATTAAACACGCCGGCATAGCCGCTGCTGCTTTTGTTCATCTCTAACAAAAACAGACCTTCTGGGGAAATTCACCCGGAAGGTCTGCAGTTCCATGCTAGAATAAACAAGAATTGCATCTTGATCCGCTGTGATTTTTGCAAGAGGTTGCGATGGCCGAGAGTAATCTCACCCGGCTGGCAATTGTCTCTGACCAGCCAATCTATCTGCGGGGGATGGAATCCCTCATTATTTCGATCAGCGGCCTGCAGTTGATCGGGGAAGCCCGCAGCGCCGAAGAAGCCATTCAACTCTGCCAGCTTGCCCAACCGGAGATGATCCTGCTGGACTTGCGGGTTGACCTGGAAAAACGGCATGAGATCTCCCGCCAAATCAGCCAAAAATGCCCTTCCATCCGGCTGGTCTTGATGCTCTCCCCCCAGGAAGAAACGGTGCATCAAGATGGGTATGACGATTTGCCTTTGTTTTACTTTCCCAGGGATATCTCTGAAGAAGAGTTCAAAGAAGCCCTGGCGCATATCCAGCGCGGCTCTTTTCAGCGTGAAGATGCGCTTTCTTTCTCCGGTGACCCCGAGGAGAATCGGGCAGACCTGCCGCCTGCGTCGGGCCAGCTCTCAGAACAACCCTCCCGCTCTTTTCAACCTCGTAATGAGGAAGTGATCGCCCGCGAACTGGTGATGGCCGGGAAGATCCAGGCGGATATCCTGCCGGAAGAACCCCCCATCATCCCGGGCTGGGATATCGCCGCCCGACTGGAACCGGCGCGCGAGACCTCTGGCGATTTTTATGATTTTATTCCCCTCACCGATCACAAATGGGGGGTGGTGGTGGCAGATGTCACGGATAAAGGCATGGGGGCGGCGCTGTTCATGGCGCTTTCCAGCACCTTGATTCGTACCTATGCCAGCCGTTTTCCGACCCTGCCAGCGTTGACACTGCGCACGGTCAGCGAACGGATTCTTTCGGATACCCGCGGTGGTATGTTTGTGACCTCTTTCTTTGGCGTGCTGGAGCCCCTGACGGGCCGCTTTATTTACGCCAACGCCGGCCACCCTCCGGGGTATCTCATCCGCCCACAGCGCGGCAAGGAATCGATCGATCGCCTGCGCCCCACCGGTATGGCGCTGGGGGTCACAGAGCAGGCGCAATGGCGCCAGAAAATTGCCAGAATCGCCCCGGGTGACCTGCTGGTGCTCTATACAGACGGGATCACCGAGGCGCAGAATCCGGGCGGAAAATTCTTTGAAGAAGATCACCTGTTGGATGTAGTCCTATCGAACGCCCATTGTTCGGCCGCCAGGGTCCTTTCGGCGCTCGTTAATGAAGTGCACGGTTTTGTGGGGCCTGCTTCCCGTCAGGATGATATCGCGATTGTTGTGATCCGGCGACAGGCATAAAAAAGGATCGTTTCAGCATTTTTTGTCTGCTGCATGGCGGCGAGTGGTTCCCTTGATTATCCAGAAAATCTATTTTCCTCTAAGTTGGTTAAGTTGCTTTGACTGTCCTTTCTGATCCCAACTTCCACCCTCGTGTGTGATTCCAGTGGGTTGACAAAAAATCTCGATGTGTATAATTGTTTATAATCCAATTGGTTTCTTAGAATGAATTTAGAAATTTCTCGAATACCAATTCTGTACGACCAGCAGCTTGGAGGGTTTCCAAAATGAGTACCGCGAAAACGATAAGCCCAAGCGAGGAACATTTCTATTCATTCTTTGATGATCATCCCGAAGTCCTCCGTCGGTTTTTGCCAGATGGAACCATAACATTCACGAATGATGCTCATTGCAGCTTTATTCTGCGTCAAAAAGATCTTGTTTCTGGGCAACACCTGGTAGATATCCAGCATAAGGCGATCAGGGATTTGATGGAGCAATCTCTCATTAAATTGACCGCTGAACACCCAGAACAGGTTTATGAGAGGTTGGTTACCTTACAAAACGGCGAACAACGGTGGATTCGCTGGACAAATCGGGCAATTTTTAAGGACGGCAAGATTGTTGAATACCAGTCAACTGGACGCGATATTACAGATATAAAAAATACCCAACGTGAGCTTGTCATTCGCAATCGAGAGCTGGCAACCCTGAAGGCTTTTTTAAGTGAATTGATGGGAAGCCCTGATATTAAACAGATGACAGAAATTGCTTTTGCAGATGACGAAGGGATAAACCAACAAGTTGTGGGGAATGTTTATCATCAAGGTTCTCTGGGGGATGAACTGGTCGCAAAAGTAAAGGCAACGATCAGAGATTGGATGCGATCGCCAGTCTCTTCTTCCTCTTCCATTATTTCAATTGGAAGCATTACGATCGATTTTTTAGCTCATAGAGTGAATGTGGATGGCAAGGAAATTCATCTTACAGCCACAGAGTACAAGGTTCTTGCTGAACTGGCGACCGCGGTAGGGCAGGTCCTGGCGACGGAAACCATCCTTGAAAAGGTATGGGGCAACAATTGCCCTGGAGATGCGCATCTGGTTTGGAAAGTGATCCGTCGCTTGCGCCAGAAAATTGAACCTGACCCGAGATGCCCTAGATATATCCGTACCGAACACGGTCGAGGGTATATCCTGGAAGGTTAAAGGGTATTCTTCCAATTGATCTGGATTTTCCAAAGAGAATTTTTTCCAATGTGGCCTGTATTTGGCTTTAAATTGGTGTTGCCATTACGACCAATTTAATACCAAAATCGTGTTGCCATATTGATTTATCAATTTGAATCTCTTAATATGTTATTAATCTTTAGCCTTTTTTTATTCTAAAGGAGGTTCTTATGGCTGGTTCGAAAGAAAGTAAGGGTTTATTTAATTACACAACAACCGACCTGTTAATTATGGCCGTGTTGGCTGCTGTGGGGGCGGTGATCAGCGCGTGGGTTATTAATCCCCTGGTTAGGGCGCTAAATATCGGTAGTCCATATATTGCCACCTGGCCGGGGGCGTTGCATCTATTGGTTGTTGTGCTGGCTGGGCAGATCGTCAAAAAGCCAGGCGCAGCGCTGATTACAGGGCTCATCAATGGATTGGCGCAGCTACTCTTTGGAAACGCCGCCGGGGCGTTGGCGTTGCTGTACGGTCTCGCGAACGGCGTGGGCGCCGAAATTGGCATTGGCATTGCCCGCTGGAAGTTTAACCTGTTGAGCTGTATGCTTTCGGGCGCCTTTGGGGTAGCGACAGGTTTTGCGGTTGACTTGTTCTATTGGTTCCCCAACTTCACGCTGCCGATGCAAATTGCCTATATCGTCAATGCTTTTGCCGCAGGTTTTGTTGTTACCGGCCTGGCCGCTTATGGCATTCGTAAGGCGCTGGCACGAGCAAATATATAAACTCCTTAACTCCGGCTATTTTTATCCAATTCCATGATGGATAGAAATAAGTTTGATGCTTGATTTGACGCCTTCCAGAAAATCCCCCTCCAACGACCAAAGGTGTTTGTTAAAATTTGGGGTTGGAGGGGAAACTTTCTCATGACTTGTGGTAGCTATTGCAGCCAGAAATTCCTTGCGCCGCTTTTTCATGAACCACATTCTAAGCGGTGCAGACCCTTATTTGTTGGGACCTTGAATTTATTGTCCACTGTCGTAACCGCTCTTGTTAAGAGGATCGTTTAAAATGTTAATCTTTAAAAAAACACAGGAACGTTTTTTACCCTTTCTTACATCCAGAGAAGTCCAGGCGCTGCCTGATAAGGATCAGGCGGTCGTGGTCTTACCCGTGGCTTCTATCGAGCAACATGGACCTCATTTGCCGGTGTTTACCGACAGCATCATTGTGCAAGAAGTGCTCGAACGCGCTCTTACGAGATTACCCGCGGATTTTCCGGTCTGGGTCCTCCCGCTGCAATCTTATGGAAAAAGTAACGAACATGCTGGCTTTCCAGGCACCTTTACTTTAACTTCAGAGACGTTTATTCAAGTGCTCAAAGAAATTGGGGCAAATGTTGCTCGCAACGGTTTCAAGCGTTTTGTCTTTCTGAATGGTCATGGTGGCAACACCGAAATCATTGACTTCGTCATTCGCGATATCCGAGAACAGACGGATCTAAAAGTTTTTGCGCTGCATGTCTTCTTGCGGGTTGCCCCACCGACTGCAGGCCTTTCGGAGGTTGAGGGGACGTATGGCATCCACGCTGGCGATGTGGAAACTTCGGTGTTGCTCAAGTGCTGTCCTGAATATGTCAGGCGCGAATGGGCGCCCAATGGGTTGCCATCCCATTTAGAGAAGATGAAAACGCCACCCTTTATGGGAGCGTTAAACTATGCCTGGCTCACGCGGGATATTGCTCCGCTGGGTGTCCTGGGAAATGCCACCACCGCAGATCCAGATCGGGGCGAACAGTATCTTTCCGAAGCGGCAAGAGAAGTCGCTGACCTCTTTATAAAAATTAGAGAATTCGAGTTTGAAAAATGGCAGGGTTAATTGAATTAAATAACTATTCCTTCTGGGCAGCCGAGAACGAGACTCAACTGCTTCATGGAATTGATCTGGAGATCGAATCTGGCGAATTTGTTATCATCCTTGGTCCCTCCGGATCTGGAAAATCAACGCTGGCATTTTGCATCACTGGAATTTATCCCAATGTATTGGGTGGGAGGGTGGAAGGTGTTGGGCGAGTCGCGGGATTGGATATTGTTGAAACGCCTGTACCTCAGCTCGCGACCCATGTTGGGATGATTTTTCAAGACCCCGACAGCCAGTTTTGTAACCTGTTCGTGGATGAGGAAGTTGCTTTTGGGCCTGAAAATCTTCTTATTCCGCGAGAGGAAGTTGCGAAAAGGATGGAACAAACCCTCAAACAGGTTGGGCTGAGCGGCTTTGAGCGCCGGTTTATCAATGAGTTGTCTGGCGGCCAAAAGCAAAGAGTTGCAATTGCTTCGGTCCTGGCGATGGGACCCGATGTTCTGATTCTGGACCAGCCAACGGCGAACCTCGATCCAGTTGGTAAAAGCGAGGTTTACAATCTGCTCTATGAGCTTAACCAAAAACAGGATAAGACGATCATCCTGATTGAGCATCAAGTAGATGAATTGATCAAATATGCCACGCGGATTATCCTGATGGATGGCGGGAAAATTATTGCAAATGGACCTCCTCGCCAGGTGTTGAAAGATTGGGCCAGGCGGCTCGAGACGGAGATGGGGCTATGGGTTCCTGAAGTTGCCCGCCTGGCTCTTTTGGCTGAAGATTTCTGGTGTCCAATGTCAATATTTCCATTAGATGCGAATGAAGCCGCTCAAGCCTGGCTGGAATTGCCGCTTTCAAAAGTTGAATCGCTTTATGTCTCTTCTGCTTCTGCAACCAATCCAGAGCGGGAACCATTTATCAACGTAGAGCATGTTTCGTATTTTTATCCTAATGGTTTCAATGCCTTACGGGATGTCAGCTTGAGTATCTTTCCTGGGGATGTTGTTGGGTTGATGGGCGAAAATGGATCAGGAAAGACGACCCTCTCCAGGCATCTTATCGGTTTGCTCAAACCAACGCTTGGTAAGATCACCATGAATGGAGAGGACATCGCCGAGAAGAAGGTAAAGTCTTTAGCCAAAGATGTGGGTTATGTTTTTCAATATCCTGAACACCAGTTTGTAGCGGATACCGTATTCGATGAAATTGCATATACTCCCCGTCTGGAGGGTAAAAAAGGCGACGAATTGAAAGAGATCGTTCAAAAGACTTTGATCCAGGTGAGGTTGTTTGGCTTGGATGACCGCCACCCGTTGACATTGAGCATGGGCGAGAAAAGGCGTTTGAGTATTGCCACCATGCTGGTTCGGAATCCCAAGCTACTCATCCTGGATGAACCCACAGCAGGCCTCGATTTTCGCAATACACAGCGGATGATTGACCTCCTTATGAATCTGCGCGCCCAGAACACCACGATTATGTTAGTCACACACACCACTCAATTGGTTGCCGGTTATGTAGATCATGTGTTTGTTATGGAAAAAGGAGAGCTGGTGTTCGCCGGAACGCCGCAAGAATTATTTACAAACTTGCAGAATATCAATACAAAGGCGATTGAGCAGCCCGAGATGCTGAAAATTGTGAACCAAATTAATTTGAGACAAGAGCGAAAAATGTTACCCTTCTTAACAGTAGAAAAATTGCGCGCCGCTCTAGAAAGCCAGAAGGAGAGCGCATAATGTTACAGTTTTCCTACCTACCAGGTGAGTCCTTTTTTCATCGTATTGATCCAGTCAGCAAGTTTGCCTGGCTGATCGCTATTGCATTTATCGCCTACATAGTGACCAACCCGCTTCACCAGTTGGCTATGGCGATCATCATCGTGATCTGTGCGCTCTTGCTGGCGAAATTGCCGGCCAGAAAATTCTTTGCCGGCTTTGGCGTCTTTATGTCTTTCGCGGTTTTTTTGTTTATCCTGCAATTGCTGTTCGCTCCGCCCGAAAACACTCGCATCTACTTTGAGTTTGGTATCATTCGGATTTCTGAAGCAAGCCTGCGCTTTGCGATGAATTTGGGGCTCAGGGTGATTAATGTTGGATCGAGCGCGCTGATCTTTACAATGACGACAGAACCAGCCAGGCTGGTCAACAGCATGATCACCATTTTGCGGGTGCCTTATCGTTTTGCCTATGCTTTTTACGCGGCTCTCCGGTATATCCCTGTTTTTGAGAATGAAGCCCGCAATATCTTAAACGCCCACGCCGTGCGGGGGGCGGGGATGGACGAAGGCTTTCTCTCTAAGGTGCGGATGGTCACCCGGCTGACCGTGCCATTGTTGATCAGCGGCTTACGGCGCGCCAAGAATTCCGCCATTGCCATGGAGGGGCGCGCTTTTGGCGCTTATCCCACCAAGACGATTCGGGTTGACTATCCAATTCCCCTCAGCGGCATCCTGTTTGCTGCGGCGTGGTGGCTGGCATTTGTGGCCTATTTTATCTACATGATCAACACCACAGGATTTATCCGCACCTGAAATGCAGTCAAACTTTGTTCAGGCAAGGTAAGAGTTTAGCGCAGCCCCTCGAACAGATCGTCCTCGATCTTCCGCCCGCCGTTCACTAAACTGAAGGCGCGGTAATAGTTCTGTACTGCCCAGGTGGAAATTTCAAACCGTTCCGGTATGCTTCGGATCAAGTCAATGATCCCCTGGATCTGGCTTCTGTGGCAGGCGATGGCTTGTACGGCGGTGTCCCAATAGCCGGTGGCGTCTATGCGGGCGCTGGCTGCCCAGTCAGGCCAGGCGGTGTGACTCCTCGTCTGGCCATCTACTTCTATGCTGATCTTTCGTCTGACCAGGGCGGTGTACATCTCGACCAGGTCTTCAGAATCGATCATAAAATAGACTTTCGAAACCTGGTGGGGCGGGTTGCCGTTGGGATCTTTCAATTCCGCACCGGCAGCCAGGACGACCGCCCCCATTGTGAATTGCGAAATGGCGATATGGTCAGGATGACCGTATGCGCCAAGCGGGTCGAAGGTGACGACCACCTGAGGCTGCAGGCGGCGGATGTGGTGTGCAATTTTGCCGCAAATTTCCGCCGGGTCAGCCTGATCCAACTCGCCATCCATGTAATCTAGAAAATGGACTTCCTTGACCCCCAGTGTCTTTGCTGAAGCCTGCAGTTCTGCCTCTCGAATTTGCCCCAGGACTTTTGGCCCGGGATCGTCTTTTGGGTCTCCCTGCCAGCCGCGCTCGCCGCGCGTTGCCATTAGGATTGAAGTAAAAACCCCTTCGGCGGCATATTTTGCCAGCGTAAAACCCACCCCGAGGGATTCATCATCCGGGTGCGCAACAACACACATCAGAGACAACGGGGATTTCATAATTTACCTCACAATCGCGTAGAATATTGATCGGATTAATATATAATACCCCGCCTTTTAACAATTTACAACCAGCCTGCCGGAGACATTCTGCGCCGGTTTAATTGGGTGGCCATGTTAAAAAGGCATCGTAGAAGCGGAAGATTTCTTCCCGCTTTTCGACTTCTTTTTGAAACGCCTGAAACGAATTCCTTAATGAGGTCAAACACCAGTGTGGTATGATTGTTTCGTTTAAACTACGTAGAATCGAGAACATATTTCTTATGAACAAAGGCGTCCTCTACACCGTCGCAGCATACAGCTTGTGGGGGTTTATTGCGATTTATTTTAAGTTTCTTCAAAATGTCCCGCCGCTCCAAATTATGAGCCACCGGGTCGTTTGGTCTTTCATCCTCCTGACGGCGCTGCTCCTCTTGCGGCGGGAGCTTTCTGGCTTGGTCGCTTCCATCCGTCCCCGTGTGCTGCTCATTTACCTCGTCGCGGGGGTGCTGCTGGCGCTCAACTGGCTGATTTATGTCTGGGCAGTCAACAGCGGGCATGTTGTAGAAGGCAGCCTGGGGTATTTCATCAATCCGCTGCTCAGCGTCGTGCTGGGCTTGATCTTTT
>JABLXC010000003.1 GCA_013178185.1 Anaerolineae bacterium
GGTGCTGTCTTTCAGTTCGATGACATTTCGGACATTCGTTCATGCGTATATTATAACCCAAGATTTAGCCACTTCCAAAATGCGATTTATCCAGGCACCCAGTAGACAATCTTTATTTTTTATTTTCCCCCTTTTCTTAATGGTTTTGGTAAGAATTGGTCAATTTCATCATCGGTAAAAGACATTTCTTCTTTTATTTTTAATGCGCCTTGCGCCATTGAATATGCCTTCGATGAAGTATCTGGAGCCTCCAAATAAATCTCCTGTAGTTCCTTCAGGATAGTATCACGCTGCAATCGACCTTTATCATCATCGATAGCTTCATCAATTAAATCGGATAATAAATTGATGTATTTCTCACGAATTAACCATAAACGACGAGCGCATTTTCTGTGGTCTCTAATTAATCGCCCTGGATCAAAACTAAGTTGGTATATAGTGACCATTGTAGCAGCAGACGCCAATATGGCAGTGACAAGTTGTAACCAGAAACCTTGCCCAAACAATAAAGTAATTGCTCCACCTGCCGTTAAAGAAATTAAAACCGCTTCTAACCAACGAGCAGTTTTTTCATAATAACAAAGAATTTCTATTTGTTTCTCGTGGGTTTTGTGAGTATAGACAACTCTGCCAAAAGATTCGCGAATACTCATCAGGAGCGTATCAGATGCCATAAATCCTCTCCTTTTTCTAGTTATTCATTAAGGTTAGTCTGGAAACGAGTTCCCAAAAATATCTCGCCATTTTTGTTTTGCTGACCACTCTTGTTTGGGAGAGGCTGTTTCGTGGGCGATGGCTTCCAGTGAAATGTTATAGCAACGGTTTGCTTTATATTGGAAAAGGCCTTTACCATAAACATATTGACCGCTTCCAGGAGCTTTCCAATGTTCTTGATCTTCATCTTGTTCTGCCATCCATTTAAAAAAGTCTCGGCAGAAAAAATCATAATAAAGATACGACTTATCTCGATAAGTGTAGCTTTCAATGAACTGATATGCCAACGTATCAATAAGCAGTCCGCCAATTGGAACGTTCCATTTATTTTTCCAAGAACGCATCATTCGACAAAGAAGAATAAGATTGCCATTGCAAACAGCATTTCGGGCACGAATAGCCTCAATTTCTGGCTTGGGATTTGTTGTACGCCATCTTCCACCATTGTTTGAGTCCGGATATGTGAAACTATCATCTTTATTGATGAATGCAGGAACCACCTCGAAAGTTATGCCATCATTGAATGGAACGAGAATCACTTGACCATCTGCGCGGATACTTGTTGTGGAGTATGTTTTTTCAATTGAAGTCTTCACCGCATTTAAGAGCGCAGATTGCCCATTTCCTGAGTAATTGTTATATTGCTCATAGACAGAATATGGTAATTGGAAGATCATATCTAGATCACTGATTCCTTGGATGGCTGTGTTTCTTCCATATGAGCCTACGTAGAGGCTATGGGCAGTGTCAGACGTAGTTGTCCAATAATCCGAATTTAACCTCCGGGTTATGTTTTTGTATCTTGTGGAAATTGTTCCACCATCTTGAACTTGGATATTTGCACAGAATCTGCTGAACCATTCAGCTAATCCCATTCGGTCTCTCCATGTGAATATTTTTGTATCATACTTCTATGCCTCTACTGATCTTTCACTATGTAGCTTTATGAGAAAGAATCCTTTATGGGTACACTTTTAATTTACAGCTTGTTTAAAGCTGCCACAAGATCTTCACCATGCAAGGCTACAAGACCACTTGCAGATTGAGGTTGCCCCCCATCATCCTGACTAAAGAAACTTGGTAGTACCTGGCGCAGCAGATCGGCCTGGCCATAAAAATATTCCTTGAGAAGCGGAACCACCTGGTAATTCCAGATGTCATCCAAACAATTAAGCTTTTCCACCTCATCCGCGATCACTTGGAGTGGTAGAAAATAACTGTGTCCGATCTGATAATCTGCACCACGTAGTTCAACAATGCGCTGATTCAAATTTCTCAAGCAAGTTCCAATATTCAAAGCATCTTCTTCTGCCAATGAAACATTGATTCCATCAAGCAATTCAGCCTCAGGTAATAATTCTAGAAAAGCGAATCGCCGGCGTAAAGCGACATCCAGTAAGGCAATGCTTCGATCAGCAGTATTCATTGTGCCAATAATGGCTAGATTCACCGGAACCTGGAAATCTTCTTTGCTGTATGGAAGCTCAACTGGCTGCTTTCCTCGTTTATCCGCTTCAATGAGTGTCATCAGCTCGCCAAATATTTTAGCGATATTTCCACGATTAATTTCATCAATAACCAGAACATATTGGTTATTTGGGTCATCTTTAGCACGGGCACATAGGCTGCGGAAGATCCCTGGTTTCAATTCAAAAGCCAATACCATCGCATCACCCTGCTCGGTTTTGGGACGTAAACCTTCCACAAAATCTTCGTAAGCATATGACTGGTGAAAAGTCACCCAACGAATAAAATCTTCTGGTTGGTTTATTGCAGGAGGACCTTGCTTGATCAAGGTAAGGCGATCCGTTAATGTCCCTTGGACATATTCTTTTCCGGCTGGTGTCAAAAACCATTGGCTATTATCAGTTTTGTCAAAAAGAAATGGCTCAGCACGTGAAGTCAGTTTGACGGTCTGACTTTCGATAGCTGTGTGCGATTGCAGATACCCCCAAATTTGGTTTTTTTGGTGTTTTACAGGATTTTGTCTAAATCGAGCCTGAACCAATTCCATTTCTTCAAGCTGAGGAACCGAATATTTCTTATCATGTCCTGTTCTGTACATATCCAAAGCTAAAATATCATAGAAAGGCAAATCCTCTATGATTGTTTGCACAAAGGCAGCTCGAGACTGAGCCTGTTTGAGTTGGGGAGCGACCAGGCGATTTGCAATTATTTTCGCCCAGAAAGTTTTACCTGTTCCAGGAGGACCGAAAAGAATCAAATTCTTAAAGCGGTTCAACAAGCGCAATGCATCGACTACAATCCAGGAGTCCTTTTGAGGTTCTTCCGTTTTTTTGCCTGTCTCAGGTTGCAGCGGTGTTTCCACTTCATCGGGATTCCATTCTTGCTTAAGGTCCCTATAAAAATCAAAGTCATGACCACTTGATTGTGCGCCGGCTAAACCTTCTCGGATTTGGTGTAAACGTGTATCGAGATCAGTGTGCGGGTCAGAAACATATTTAATATAGCGACTAACAATTTTTTCTTTGTGGGCTGTGCTTATAATCCGCTCATATTGATCTGGGAACATCAAATACAAGATGGCATGTCGGAGATCATAAGCTCGATCGCCTTTTGCTGGGATACCTTCCAGGATTTCATCGAGCATTGATTGTACTTGCGTTGAATCTGTTAATATTTGTGCAGCATTACCTTGCTCTTTTAATCGTAAAGCAAATGCAGCCAATAAATGGAGTTGGGCATATCGAAAATGATATTTCTGAGTGGTTCTGGTAAATCCATTCTTTTGAGCTGCCCAAATGGGATCATTTTCTGGTGGTAGAGTCAAACCGCTTTTCTGAGCAGCCCAACTAATATTGCGTACACGTGTAGCAAGCGTGATGTTTGCAGATGGTAAATAGTAAACATAGTGCATATCAGCTGCTAGCCCCCATAAGATTGGCGGTGCCCCAATAAGTTGCTGTTCTAATTTCTCGTTAAAATTTAATTCCCCTTCCAGGTTGGGGCTATCAATAACCTGCATTTTCCAACGTCGCAAGTTGGCGATTGTCCATATCTGTTGGTTCGGCCAAATGAGTGAACGATCCTGCAGCAAGCAGCGTTCCTGAAAAAGATGAAATGCATCGTAGAGTGGTTGAAATTCTGTCATACGGGCCATATTACCTCCGAGGGTGAACCTATTTGCAAGAAAGTCGAATACAAAATATTACGAAATTCCTGTATCAATGGAAAAAATTGATTCAACGGTTGATGCAAATTCAAAGTTGCAACGAATATCCGGATAGAGGTCTGCTCGACCATCAGTACTTTTGGTGGGAACTCTTCTGCTCCAAGCGTATGCGGGTACAGAAGTAAAATATTCCGGCAATGAAATTGGGTGGCATAAGCCAGCATTTGATAAGCATCACCTTCAGCGACCGCACGATATGACTGTTTTAGAGGAAGCGCCTTGTTTTTTGTATCAATAATCAGATTCGGTTGACCGGGAAAGCCTATGATTATGTCAGGTTTTAGGGGAAACATTGGTTTCTCAGACGATGGAATTGGTAAAACCATATGCCTCTTTGATATACTGCCTTGTAATTCAATTGGTAGATCTCGCCATTCCTCAGGCAGAATAAGCCGACTGTAAGTTTGCAAAAAACTGGCGATAAACTGCTCAAATAGGCGATCCATATCAAAAACGAATGCAAATGCGCGCTGCCCACCAGCCGACAACTGTACCGTTAATCCTTCCAACAATAACCGAGCTAATTGAAAAGCAGGATAAAAGCGTTCATTCAAGCGATTGAATTCAATATGATCCAAATCTACGGAATTTAACTGCGCAGGTAGGTGAACTGGCTGCAACCAGATTTCAAGATCCGCCAACATCTGACGATTCTGTGTATCACGTGTTATCCGTTGTAACCGATCTACTGCAAGGCGGAAAACCCGGTTAAGTAAAGTATCTGGCAAATAATCATCGAAAGCGACATCCAATCCTTGAGTTAAGTTTGGCTGACGGGAAAATTGCCGTGCAATATTCCATCGCCCGCGCACATAGGGGAGTAAATCTTCTCTACGAACATAATCCTGGTGAAAACCCTGTTGTAATTGGGTTATCAGTTCGACAGCGAACTGACGAGTAAGCATTTCAAGCCACGTGCCACGATTGGTACTTAATGACGCCAGAGATTGGTTATGCAATTTCAGGCGGCGTGCATGCGCTAATAAGTGCAAAAAGTTTTGCGATGCAGATATTGCCGCCTTTTCATAAGAAGCTGAGCCTATGACGGCTTCAGAATTAGCTTCCGGATCACAATCAATTTTGGGTAAGATTTGAATCGTGCGTCCCCCTGCCTGGATAACCCCCACAAATTGAGTGGCGCGTAACCCCTTGCGTTCAAGGCGGATTAATTCCTTTCCTGAGTTTTGATTTAGACGATCCAGGATTTCGAATAACGGATCATTGACTGTCAAGCCAAGAGCCTGGTAAGAAATTGTTTGTCTCTCAAATAGGGTTATTACGCTATCCACTGTTGTACTTTCCAAAATTCTTTATTTGTAAAAATCGTGAAACCAAAAAAAGGAATGGAAGCCTTAAAAAGGTTGTGACTATCCCCTTAATTATATGATCATCGACCTCAAATAAGTTTTTAAACGCAGACGCTTTTTCTGTTCCGGTATTGTTTCGCAGTTTTTTTCTTATTTGTGCATCTATCGAAATTCATACTTGTAAAAGTAATACATTTGTATTACAATATATCTATCTTGATTAAGGAGCCAAAATGCCCAGGAAAAACTCACCCACCAAACCAGTACGTTCTTTTCGACTAAGTTATGAGTGTGTTCGCCAATTGAAAGATTTAGCCGGCAATATGGGGCGCAGTGAAGGAGATGTGGTCGAGGTTTCTATTGATCGGATGTATCGGGAAGAGCTTAGATTTGGAAATTTGATGATCAGTGAAGGTAAAAAGCCTGAAGATAACTATAAGGTCGAAAAGGCGGAGCAATAGAAATGATTGCAGGGTTCATTCACCTGGTTTGGAAGGTCATTTGGAATGTGGTCGTGGTTCTGGTCTGTGCTGGTCTGATTTTTATCGGTTACAAAGCCAATCAACCCATGAGCGTAGCCGGCGCGCCGAAAGGAATGACTTATGTTGAGTTCATCCAGGACCGGCTTGAGGCAGCAAAAACCGTCGAACCCTCCCGATGTGGATGGGGTATGATGCTTTCCCTGGCTGCGCTTGGACCGATTTATAGCGTGGTTTATACCGAAGTGGCGATTCACCCCGACGGTTTCCTGGATAAGGTTACAGCGCCTGACCTGATATTCCCTCCGGGGTAGCTGAAGCAAAGTGGTATGAAGTCCCTGGTATCTGGTGGAATGTTGTGGAACAGTTATCCTGGACAATGTTGGGGAAACAAAGCTCGTTTGGACGCCAGTTCCGGCCAGTAGCAAATAATGAGTAATAACATAACAAGTAATACCCCTTGTAATCTGAGCTTATATATAGGATAATAGACATAAATCGTCTATTATCCTATATGAAATCAGAAAACCTTTCCTCTCTTGAATCTTTTCCATACTTTACCATTGAAGCGGTAAAACAGCTTCTTGGCGATGAATCCGTTGCCGCCGGCACGATTCAAACAGCGCTGTATCGCTGGATGAAAGCTGGACAAATCATCCAGTTGAAAAAAGGCGTTTATATGACACGCCGCTTTTTCGAACAGCATCGTACGGACGCTGATTTTGCACCCATGGTCAGCGCAATTTTGATCCCCCAGTCCTATCTATCGCTGGAATATATACTGCAGCGTCACGCCATTCTGACTGAAATGACTTACCCGGTTACTGCTGTTACGCTCAAACAGACCCGTGTATTCGAAAACAAACTCGGGACTTTTACTTACCGCAATATCAAAGCGGAACTGTATCAGGGTTTTATATTTTCCGAATACATGGGCATTCCGATAGCCCAGGCAACGGCGGCAAAGGCACTTTTTGATTTTCTCTATTTTCGCCCCTGGAAGGGCAGCAAGCGGTTGGCGGGCTATGACCTGTCAGAGGATCTCCGTCTTAACATTGAAGACTTCTCAGAAAATGATCAGGTTGAATTTTCAACCTTCGTGGAGATCAGTAACAGCAAAAAGATGGAGCAGATATTGAAAAACCTGAGGATAACCGTATGGCGACATTAATCCAGTTGATGCAAAACATCCTGTCACAAAAAGACCCTTTGCTGCCCAATGAAACCAAGCGGGTGATTCTCAAGGAATTTTTACAGGCATATACTCTCGATTTTCTCTACAATCACCCGGTCTACCGCAAACTCAATTTTTATGGCGGTACCTGCTTGCATGTGATCTATGGCCTGAACCGTCTTTCGGAAGATATTGATCTGGATAACAGCAATGGAATTGATTTGAGCAATCTCGAAAACGATTTGCTAACATTCTTCCGTTCCAACATCGGGTATGCCGATGTGACCGCCAAAACCCAGATTGGGGAGTGGGGCGTCCGGCGCACTACCTTGAAGTTCCCGATTCTCTATGCTTTGGGATTGACCTCGCATGCCAACGAACCACTGCATCTAAAAGTGGAGGTCAGCCAGCATAAGCAAATTTCTATCATTCGCAAAACACCGGTACTGTTTTTTGGCCGGAGTTTTGTGGCTGCGCATTTTACACTGGAAACGATGATGGCTGGGAAGATGTTGGCCTGCCTGGAGCGCAATTTTCAGAAGAGCGAAGGGGCTACGATCAAAGGTCGCGATTTTTATGATCTGCTGTGGTTCATGCAGCAAAAGATCATGCCACTGGAGGATAAGCTTGCAAATGACGGTCGCCAGTCCTACACTGTTCAATCTGCGATGGAATTGCTGGGTGAAAAGATTGCTGAAATGAAGCTCTCTGATCTGGCTGAGGATTTATTGCCTTTGTTTGAACAGCGATCTTTCATCGAAGCCTGGCTGGAAGGGTTCAAGGAGAATTATAGAGAGTATGTGAAGAGCTATATGTAAAAATCACACTTATCTCACCTAAACGATAAATATTCCAAATTATCACCATCCCTCTCTAGGTGTATGTATTTTGATTGAGAGATAAGGCTGCGAATCTCACCATTTAATCGATAGGGATATAACTCAGGAAGCCGGAACAAATCGTTAAGCAGCACCCAATCTTCTGCAACCCGAAAGAACGGTAAGGGTGAGGTTGCGCCGCGTAAGACCATGTCCAGAGCAAGACATGGATGAGCAGTTAGCAGATCTTTCAGCCCAAGAAATTACATTGAAGCAGGAAATGGAGATGGTAACTGATCAATTTTTACTGTCTGCCCTCAATCAGTGGGAGGAACATGCGCGGGAATATTTTGCTGATCTTAAGGTCGGTTTATTGGAATTAAATACCGTTCCTCAAACAGATGAGGAACGGCTTGAACAATTTGAGTTGAAACGAAAGATTGTAAATACTTTGGTTGAGAAGGTCTACATCCACAAGGATCGGTCTTTAGAGGTTACGATCCGTTTAAATCTTCTCCAGATGATTCGGCAACGACCTAGCGCGGACCAAGTCCCAATGGTCGGAACTTATACCCGTAGATCAGCATCCCGCGCTCGTCGCCATCCGAACGGATACGGCGCGTCACCATCTCCACCGGCATCCCGATCTCCACCGAAGCGTCGCCCAGGTCGGTCAGTTGGGCAGTGACCACCGGACCTTCTTCCAGTTTGATGAGCGCCACCGTGTAGGGCGTGGTTTCTTCAAATCCGGCTGGTCCATCATAGAGCGAGGTAAAGGAGTACACTTCGCCGCGCCCGCTGAAGATGTATTCTTCCTTGGCCTCGCCGCCGCAGTTGGGACACACATCGCGCGGTGGGAAGATTTTGATCTCGCAATGCGGGCATACTTCGCCCACCAGCCCGTAACGCTGGGATTTGATTCTCCAATGACGTGGGATTTCCATAATTTCTCTTCCTTTCGTTTTTCAATCGGTCGGGCCAGCCTGTGACTGATCTCCCGTACAGGAATATTCGCTATGTGCAACGTTCTAAAACATGTGTGATTGCGGTGGAGGCTGGGCCGCCCAAAGACTGAACCAGGGCGCGACGCGCGCCTGCGACCTGGTTGGCGCCGGACTGGCCGCGTAATTGCTGTACCGCCTCGACCACCTGGTAAACGCCCGTGGCCGCCAGTGGGTTGCCCCTGGCTTTCAAACCGCCCATCGTACTGATCGGCAGTTCACCTTTCAATCTAAAAGCGCCGGATTGCGCCAGCTTCCAGGCTTCGCCGCGCTTTGCAAAACCGGCTGCTTCGAGGGAGAGGACGGCAAAGATCGAATAAGCGTCGCTCAGCTCAAAGAAATCAACATCCTTCGGCAGGATGCCGGCTTGCCGGCAGGCCTGTTCCACCGAAAGACCGGCGGCTTCGAATGCCAGTGGATCCGGACGATCGTGCAGTGAGAGCCGGTCAATCACAACGCTCGATCCGGTGACGCGCACCATTTTTTCCAGCTCCGACGGCCGAACCAGTTCCGATCGGGTCAGGATCACTGCCGCTGCGCCGTCGGCATAGGGGGCAATGTCAAACATATTCAAAGGCGACGAGACGATTTCAGCGCGTTCGTAAGTTTCAAGCTTGATAGCTTTACGGTACATGGCATAGGGGTTATGTGCCCCATTGGCGTGAGCTGAGAGAGAAAACTCCGCAAAAGCCTCGCGCGGCGCTTTGCTTTCGTACAGATAGCGCTGCATTAACAACGCCGCCTGTGAGGCGGTCGTTATTCCCTGCATGAGCTCATAATCATAATCCATCCCCATGCCAATATAATGCTCCAGTCCTGGCCCGATCATATCCGTGTATTTTTCAACACCCACCACCAGAGCAGTGTCCACATACCCTGAAGATACCGCCAGGTAGCCCATCCGGAAAGCGCCCGCCCCCGAAGCGCCGGCAGCCTCAATGGTAAAGGCTTCAACGCCTTCCAGCCCGGCGTTTTGCGCCAGCAGTGTGCCCAGGTTGGACTGATGAGAGACCATCGGGCCGAGAAAATTGCCCACATAAAGGGCTTGCGGCTTCAACCCGTTTGCATCTTTGCGGGCTGCCAGGATGGCGCGAGCCGCCAGCGATCGCATCGAGATATCCCAATGTTCGCCAACCGGGACCTGACCAATGCCTGCAATCACCACTTCTGTCATATTGCCCCCTTATTTCATCGCCAGTTTGCCGCGAAAGCGGACGTAGGTTCCGTAATCAATCTCCGTCCGGCGGGCAATATAAGCCGCGGTCGAGGGGGCTTTGCCGCGCCGCTCCAAGATGGCCTCGGTCACGCGCAGCGCAAAGGCGTCGGAGCCTGCCCCAGAGCCAAACGAGGTGACAAGGATGCGGTCGCCCGGTTGGGCAATATCAAGCACCGCGCTCAACCCAATCAGTGCAGCCCCGGCGTAGGTGTTGCCAATCACGGGAACGAGCAACCCATCCTTGATCTGTTCATCGTTGAAACCCAACAGGCTGGCAGCCCGCTGTGGGAATTTGGGGTTGGGTTGGTGAAAGACCGCAAAGCGATAGTCGGACGCGCTGGTGCCGGTCTCCTTGAGTAGCGTTTCGGCAGCCGAGTGGATGTGCTTAAAGTAGGCCGGATCACCGGTAAAACGCTGGCCGTGTTCAGGGTATTTTTGTTCCTGGCGACGCCAGAAATCGGGCGTATCGGTGACGAAAGAATAAGCCGCTTCGATAACCGCGAGCGCCTCATCGGCAGGACCGACAATATAGGCCGCCCCGCCGGATCCAGCGGTGTATTCCAACTGATCGCCCGGACGCCCTTGAGCGGTATCCATCCCAATCGCCAAAGCGTACTTTCCCATGCCCGAACCGACCAGCCCCATAGCCGCTACAATCGCTTCAGTTCCGGCCTTGCAGGCAAATTGCCAGTCGCCGGTCGAAACGCTGGTGGTAGCCCCCAGCGCCTCAGCCACCACTGTTCCGCTGGGCTTGACGGCGTAAGGGTGCGACTCGGAACCAATCCAAACAGCGCGCAGCTCGCTGGCTGCGATACCCGCCCGCGCCAGGGCGTTGCGGGCTGCTTCTATTGACATCGTAATCACGTCCTCATCCAGCCCGGCAACGGCTTTTTCTTTCACCGGCGAGCCGCCTTCACTAAAGCGCCAGACGCGCGCCACGGCGCTGCCCGGCAGCCGGTAACGGGGGACGTATGCGCCATACCCGATAAAACCCACCGGGCGGTCGGGGATCAATAAAAGCGATGATTTTTCAGAGGATGTCATACAGTTGTTCTCCTAAGGTTTTTTCCACTCCCGCAGGATCTCTTCGGCGCGTTCCAGCCGCACGTTGTTCTCACGCACCAACTGGTCGGCCAGTTTTTCAATTTGATCTCCGGCGGCCCCGGCTGCAGCCGCCACCTGGCGGGCATGCAGCGACATATGGCCGCGCTGGATGCCTTCGGTGGATAGCGCCCGCAGCGCCGCCAGGTTCTGCGCCAGCCCCACCGAGACCACAACCTCGGCCAGCTGGCGCGCCGTGGTGATTCCCATCAGCTTCAAGGCAGCGTGTGCCGCCGGATGTACACGGGTTGCCCCGCCCACAATTCCAACCGGCATCGGCATTTCAAGCACGCCCGTCAGATTCCCATTTTCATCCTTGCCCCAAGAGCTCAGACTGGTATAGCGGCCAGAGCGGGCGGCATAGGCATGTGCGCCGGCTTCCACTGCGCGCCAGTCGTTGCCTGCAGCGATCAATACAGCGTCCACGCCGTTCATAATTCCCTTGTTGTGGGTGGCCGCCCGGTAAGGGTCTGCGGCCGCGAAAGCCCAGGCTGCAATGATGCTGTCGCGCACATGCTGCGGGCTGTACGGATCAAACGCCAGTTCTGAGAGAAGGATAGTGCAGCGCGCCCGCGCCAGGCGGCGGTCCGCCAGGTTCGAAAGGATGCGCAGCAATACCCGGCCGCCGGTAATCTTCTCCACGAGCGGTGCGAGGCGTTCCATGGCGGTATTAACCGCATTGGCGCCCATGGCATCCCGCACATCGTACACCAGGTGCATCACCAGAAATTCACCAATGGCCGGATGGTTCAGGATGCGAACCTCGAGATCGCGCGCCCCACCGCCCAGTTTTTCCAAAATGCAGTCACATTTGGTAGCGGTTTCCATCAACTCCTGCCGGTGTTCGAGGATTTTCATCCGTCCGACCGCCGCATCAGGCAGCCCTAAGATCTGCATTTGCCCGATCATTTCTGGCTCGTCCGCTTGAGCAATAAAGCCTCCACCCGACCGCGCTAGCCGCGCCATAAAAGAAGCTCCGGCGACGACGGAAGGTTCTTCGGTTACCATCGGAACCAGCACTTCGCGGCCGTTGATGAGAAAATTTTGGGCGAGTGCAAGCGGCAGGCCAAACACCCCCACCACGTCTTCGACCATATGATCGGCCTGTTCTGCGCTCAAACCGGGCGCACCAACCAGCGCGGCGATCTCGCCCTCGCTGAGCGAGGCTTTCTTTGCCAGGTAAGCACGGCGTTCTTCCAGTGACATGCGGTAAAACTTTTTATGACCGGTTTCGGGCATCGGCTTATCCATAGGTCTCTCCTCTGGTTGGGATACCTGCACTCAATCTTATCATTGGAAACTTTCAAAAACTATCAAGAATCGGAAGTGTACAATGATTGCCTAATGTTATCTGAGCGAACGAAAACCACCGGAAACAGAAGAGGAGACATCTCTCCATCTTTCCAGACAAGTTAAAAGCCACTCGCCGGTAGGCTTAAGGGCAGCAGGGCTCTCAGTCGTCCTTCAAGACAGCAGGTAGCTTTCCCCAGGTTTCAGCAGGTGAACCAGGGTATCGGTGTGCGCTTCCACCTGGCGCGCCCAGGCAGCGGCATCCTGCTGGATGACATCGAACGTGCCAAAGTGGATCGGGATGGCGTGTTTCGGTTGGAGCAGCTTGATGGCCCGCAGCGCATCCGCCGGCCCCATCGTATAGTTGTCACCGATCGGCAGCACGGCCAGGTTGATCCCTTCTTCCCCGATCAAACGCATATCGCCGAACAAACCGGTATCACCGGCCAGGTAGGCTTTTTCGCCTGTCTTTGCGGTCAATAAAAATCCGGCCGGGTTGCCCCCGTAAGACCCATCCGGCAGCGAAGACCCATGCAATGCCATCGTGAGCTTGAGATAGCCGAAAGGATAGTTGTACCCCCCGCCAAGATGCTGGGCATGGGTTTTCACTCCTTTAGCCTTCAACCAGTTGCAGATTTCGGCGTTGCTGATCACCAACGCCCCGGTGCGTTTTGCGATCGTCAGGGCGTCGCCGATATGATCGCTGTGCCCGTGCGTGATCAGGATGAAATCTGCCCGTACGACATCTGCGCTCACCGGTGATAAAGGGTTACCGCTAAAATAAGGGTCAACAAGGATATGCTGTTTCTCGATCTCTAACCCCAGGGTAGCGTGTCCGTACCAGGTAAATTTTATTGCCATCGCAAATCTCCTTTTGCTCTCCGCCAGGGGGCATCACCCCGTCCGGCCCTTGCGCGCCTTCACAAGGCGGGCATAGACGCGCTTCCAGGCCTGGGTTGGGTTTTCGGGCTTGGTCTTGCGGTGAATGTCTTTGCTGATATAAAAGGACAGGTCCTCCACCAATCCGGAGAACGGATGATCCGGCTGCTGGTAAAGGATCGGTTTGCCCACGTTGATAGCCTGTACCAGCACGTCCGGATAATAGGGCAACACCAGGGTGATTGGCTTTTCGAGCGCGCTTTCGATCCGGTCGCGCGGCAGGCCATGGCGCGGGAAGACGTTATTAAGCACCAGCTTGACTTTCTCGGGCGGATATCCGAGTTTTTTATACGTATCCAAAGCCGCTGCAGCAGCCCGGATCGAGGAAAGTTCCGGGGCGATCACCAACAAGATCACATCGGCAAAATCGAGCGTATGCAGCGTCAGTTCGCTGAAATCGTGTGGCAGGTCGGCAACGATGTATTCGTACATCGGGCGGGTAATGGTAAGCGCGGTGCTGAGCGTCGTTTCGGTCAACATTTCCGCGTCCGATGGGTAGGTGGGCGCGGCGATAAATTCGAGGCCGGAAGGATGCTGATCAACGATCGAACGAATTAGCTCGGAGTCGATCTCCTCTGGCTTGACCCCGGTCAGGTCTGCCCAGGTGCGTTTCAGGGGCTGATTGAGCAGCAATGCTGCCTGTCCCGCCATTAATACCAGATCCAACAGCAAAGTGGGCATCTCCCATAGGCCGCGCAGGCCAATTGCCAGGTTGGTAGCAAGCGTGGATGTCCCGATCCCACCGCGCAGGCTGTGAACAGCCACCAGGCGGGCCTGGCGTTCCAGCGGCTCCAGCTCTCCTTCTGAAATCGCATACCGGATCAATTCCTGCTTTCGCAGCAAGACGTTCATGCGGGCAACCAGTTCTTCGGGCTCAAACGGTTTGGTGATATGGTCATCCGCCCCCGATTCAAAGGACCCCAATTTATCCTGCAAACCGGAATGACTGGTCAGCACCATGATCGGGGTATGCGCAAACATCGGGTCGCGCCTCAGGCGGCGCGTTACTTCATAGCCTGAGATATCTGGTAAATTGAGGTCTGTGATAATCACATCGGGTTTGACCAGGCGAGCGGCTTCTAATCCCTGAATGCCATTCAACTCGGTATAGACGACATGTCCCATCGGTTTGAGCGCATGTTCAATCATGCGATGAAAGATCACTTCGTCATCAATGAGCAATACAAAAGCCATACTATTTTCCTTTTACAAACCGGTTTGCTGGCCTCCGGTATTCTGGAAAACCTTAATTTGCGCCAGGTTCCGCTCGAGCGCGGGAATTTCATTCTCAATAGCAGCAACCAAACCCTTGGCCTGGCTGAGATTCCCCGCCCTGGCTTGCAAATCCAGGTCATTTGCCAACATGGCGATGCGAACTGCCTCAAAATTAGCCGCCACTCCCTTAAGATTGTGCGCCAGAAGCTTGACCTTGACCGTGTCTTTGGATTGTATTGCCAGTGTAAAGTCTTGCACTTTTTCCTTGCACTGCCGGATGAATTCTTCAAAGGTAGCGACAAAAAAATTGAAGTCATTGCCAAAGCGCGGCAGGATGGTTTCGAGATAGTGCGGATCACCCAACGGTTTTGTCCGCCGGCTCCTTGGTTCCCCCATTAACCAACCTTCAATTGGGTCGAAAGAGCCCTTCTCCTGTACGCCCTCCGGAGCGGCAGTCCCTGCACCGCCAGGCGAACCGAAGGAGGTCTCTAAATCCCTTTCCTCCAGTTCGATTTCATCGCCGTTGGAGCCCGGTGGCTTCGGCGTTTCTGCCTCCGGCAGTTTCTTGAGTGAAAAACCCCCCTTCCGCTCGCCCTGCTCAGAAAGCGAAATCCAATGTTCAAGCTTGTCGAATATTTCTTTCGGCTTGAGCGGTTTGGAAAGGTAATCGTCCATCCCGCTCGCCTTGCAGCGTTCAATATCTCCCAGCGCTACATGGGCAGTCATGGCAATAATTGGCACATGTTGACCAGCGCCTTCGAAGGCGCGAATTTTCCTCGTGGCTTCATACCCGTCCATCACCGGCATCTGAATATCCATCAAGACCAGGTCGTACTGGAAGTGCTGAATCGCTTCAAGGGCCTGTTGCCCGTTTTCGGCCAGATCGACGGTGTGTCCAAATTTTTGCAACAGATTGATGATCACCTTGCTGTTGATCGAATTATCTTCCGCAAGCAGGATACGCTGCGGTTTTTTTGTGCGAAGCGCGATGTTCTTAGAATCGCGCTCCTGCGTCGCCTGGTTTTCGGGCATACTGAAACCGGTAGGGGAAAGCATTCCTAGCAGCGCAGATTGCAGGCTCTGGAATCGCACCGGTTTGTGCACATACCCCGCGCAGCCAATTTCTTCACACTCCCGCCGGCTGATACGCTGACCAATGGTCGTCAATAGAAGGATCTTAAGAGTATTGATGCGGGGGTTCTCCTGAAGATACTGCAAAATGGGATCAGAGCCGGCCAGGATTTGTTTGCTGTCGATCACCAGTATCTGAAAAGGTTTTTGGGCGCGGGTAGCTTCTTCGAGCAGTTGCCAGGCTTTTATCGAGGAGGCCGTCGAAGCCGTCAGGCATCCCATCTGCTCCAATAACAGAGTCAGGTTCATCCGACTACTGCCGCTGGGGTCCACCACCAGGACGCGCAGCCCCCGAAGCAAGGTTGGCCTTTCAGGCTGGGCGCTGGCAGCGGCCTTTTGTTTTGGAAAACTTACAGCAAACGAGAATGTGCTGCCTGTATTGGGCTCACTGATCAGGGTGATTTTCCCGCCCATCAATTCCACCAGCTGGGCAGAGATTGCCAGCCCCAAACCTGAGCCGCCGTGCAGGCGGGTGGTGGACATATCGGCCTGGGTAAAACGGTCAAAGATGGCAGCCTGCCGTTCCGCCGGGATGCCGATCCCCGTATCTTGCACATAAAAAGCGATGCTGGCCTGGTCGCCTGTCTCAGCTACCTTCTTCACGCGCAGAACCACCTCGCCTTTTTCGGTAAACTTTACGGCGTTCCCTGCCAGGTTGACAAGTACTTGCCGCAGCCGGTTGGGGTCGCCCCGTAGCAATGTCGGGATATCCGGCGGAACGATGCACACCAGTTCCAACCCTTTGTTCGCTGCCCTCTGAGCCAGACTGGCTGTCACGTTTTCCACTACGGCGCGCAGGTCAAAATCTGTAATTTCCAGTTCCATCCGCCCCGCCTCGATCTTGGAGAAGTCGAGAATATCATTTAACAAATTGAGCAGGGCTTCGGCGCTATCGAGGGCGGTCGTCAGGTATTCATATTGTTCCGCACTGAGCGTTGTATCCAGCGTCAGGTTCAACATACCAATCACGCCGTTCAACGGCGTACGGATTTCGTGGCTCATATTGGCAAGGAATTCGCTTTTTGCCAGGTCAGCCTCTTCTGCCCTGCGGCGAGCGCGCACCAGCTCGGTAATGTTGTGGAACAAAACCAGAATGCCCAGGCTTTCGCCCTCCACCGTCACAGGGACGTTGAAGACTTCTACATCAATCATTTCGCCGCTCTTTGTGAGACGGCGGGTTACTTCATGGATCACTTCTCCCCTACGAACCCGGCGAGTGAAATCCAGGACCTGTTCACGATACTCTTGCGGAGTAACCAGATCATCCAATTTATGCCCGATCACCTCGACCTGTGTGTATCCAAACAGCCGTTCAAAAGCCGGGTTGCAGCTGACGATATGGCCGTTCAAGTCCAGGGTGATGATCGCGACCGGGTTATTTTGGAAGATACCCTCGTAATATTGCTTCTGGCGTTGAAGTTCGACCTCGGCGTATTTGCGCTGGGTGATATCGTGGAAAATGTAAATGGTGCCTTGCTGGTTATCCGAAAACTGAAAAGGAAAGCCAGTGATATCGAACCAACCAAAAACCGATGGCATCAGAAACGCCTGGGTCGAAACATCCCGGCGATCCTGCAACGGATCAACAATCCCTGGAAACATTTCTTCGATATTCTTCCCGATCAATTCTTGAAAGGTTGTCTCCAGGATGCGAGCCGCGGCTTGATTGCAGCGGATGATCTTGCCGGACGAATCGACCAGGAAAATCGGGTCTGAGATCGCGTCAAAAGTAACTTCCCATTCGCGCTTTGCCCGGCTGATGATCGCCTCTGTCTGAAAACGTTCGAGCAGTTCTTGTTGAGATTTCTCTTTGAGGAGAAAAAGCTCATTGCTTTTTTCTTTGAGCTGGTGAGAGAATCGCTCTTCTTGTTGAATACGCTTGACTTCAGCCTGGATGTTGAACACAAAGAAAATCGCCAGCAAAAGCGCGAAAAAATCTACCAGCCAAACCAACGGCTGGGAGGTCTGAACGTTCCATACGGCCCGCAACGTCAACGCCTGACCGTCAGACAAAATCGCCGTCAGGATGGCCGCAAGAGGCATGGTCAATGAAACCAGAAGCCCCAGGATATGAAACCCAACATGAACAACAATCCTGGAGATCGAAGGTGATTTTGAACCGACAGGTGCCTTTTGTTCCATGACGTTGGCTGGTTACCCGGTCACGCACCACAGGTGTGCGCCGGCGATATTAAAAACAGAAGAATGCCCCAGGAGTTGCTTGCCCCCCCTGTTCTCAAAAAGCATAGCAATAATGAGAAAGCCATAAACACCGCCCGAAGAATGATCGGCGGTCACCCCGCGATACGGCAGGCAGAGGTTAACGCTCCATCCTGTTATTATTATAGCGTGAGTTATTTGAAAGAGAATGTTCATTTTTCTTCCACTTCCACACTGAAAGCGAGGGCACGCGCCCACCCAGTTAAGAAATCAGCCTAAAGTATAATGAAAAGGCAAAATCTTCTCTAAGGGCTGGCGGTAGACTTGCCCTCTCAACCAGGAAGTTCCACCGCAACATGAACCGGATAACGTCCTCTTCTCTCTCCTCACCTTTAAAACGAAAAACTGCTGTGCTTGCAGTTGCCCTGGCGGTTTGGTCAGGGCTGGCAGCCTGCCTGACTCACGGGCTGTCGCTCGCCACCCACACCCCTGCCGCTGCGGAGACGGCGGCTTTCTCCCCCGCGTCTTCGGCGACCGCATCGGCTACCTCTACCCGGCGCGCCGGTCTGGTTCCATGGCAAGGATACCCGCCACCTTCGCTTCCTTTGGTGACGGCTGTGCCGCCTCCGGCGCCAAAATTAAGTGGGCCACCTGACTTGCAAGTGATCGCCTTGCTGGGAACCGACAGCGACGCGCCCTACACGGCTCGCACCGACACTGTTCTATTACTGCTCTATTCCCCCCAAAACCGGCGCGCTGTCTTCCTTTCGCTGCCACCTGACTTGATGGTCTATATCCCCGGTTATACCATGCAGCGTTTGCAGGTAGCTTATGCCGTCGGCGGCGCCAGCAGTCTTTCCCTCACGCTCGAATACACCTTAGGATTTAAACCTACCCATTGGGCGCTGGTGCATCTGAATGACTTTAGCCGGCTGGTGGATGAATTGGGAGGCGTCAGGGTGAACATTCTGGAGGATGACCCCGAATTGTGCGGCGGGCTGAAGGAGGGCATGCTCCAAATGAACGGCGAGCTGGCGCTCTGCTACGTGCGTTGGCGGAGCGGCAGCGATGAATTTGAGCGCAACCGCCGGCAGCAGGAAGTGCTCTGGAAAATTTTCTTCGGGCTGGTTGAAAACGGCAGCCTGACAAAGCTGACCGGTCTTTTCGAGACCTTCGGCTCGACCGTAGAAAGCAGCCTCAAGCTGGAAGATTTGCTGCGACTCTCACCGCTGGCGCTAGAATTTGGCGATCCGCAGCGATTGAAATTCTTCACCCTGGCCGAGGAAGATCTGACCGTCTGGGATTTACCCGGCCAGTCTGTGGCGCGCGTCTTTCTGGTAAATCCGGAGGGCATCCAGCGCACGCTCAGCGAGGTGATGAGCTTTTTGAGCGAGCCATCTGCCCCTTCGGATTATGTGGCAACGGTGATCCGGGCAGCTACCATTTCGGCCACACCCACCGATACCCCAACGCTCACAAACACACCAACACGCACCGTAACCCCCTATCCCACCATCACCCAAACGCCCACGATCACGCTGACCCGGACCCCCACCCGCATACCTACCGAGACCAGGACGCCGACCGCGACCTCCACCGAGACTGAAACGCCCACCCTCACCCCACCCTGACTGAACGCCCACAATACAGCTTTGTAAGGACAATTCCAAAAAGTTTATGCTAAACTGATCTGGAATGGATTTACAGAAAGTGTGAATTTTGTTTTTACAGGAGGGGTGCGCTGCCAGTCTGTGCGCAGAGAACCCGCCGCAGGACGAGATCGGCGTGGCGGAGGATCCTCACAGCAATTGTCCTGACCTGCCTGTTGTTTCCGCTCACCGGACAACCAGCATCCATTGCGCGCGCCTCCGAAGGAAATCCTCCCGCCCCCTCCGAGCGCAAAGCGGTTCTGACGATCGACGTGGACTTATACGAATGGTGGCTGACGCACTGGAATTCAAACGATATCGCCTGCCGCATCGTGACCGATCACGACGGCCTTCCCAAAAGCGAGGAAATTTACCAGGCTTGTGGCGCCGATATCCATGAAGAATGGTTTGACACCCAACCGTGTAGCCTGACCGACCCTGAGGCTGGTTTTGAGCAATGCACAGGGCTGTACCTGTACCTGGCCGGTGAAGGCCGCGGCCAAAAACAGGTAGAAGTCCAGCTCCCGCCGCTTGAAGTCACGCTGACAGTCACTGGGTGCACGCTGGAGCCGCCCTATAACCGTTGCGACAACGCCCCCAACCTGAAGATCAGCGGGGTCGAACCCCTTCCGAACGAAGCCGTGATTCGCATTCAGGGAACAATCGGCGCCGAGACTTTTAGCTGCCCTGGCGCGGTTTGCGACATCCCGCTGGCGCCCACTGGCACACAGGGCGTGCCGATGGAGTTTTGGGCCGATTCCAGTTTTGGCGATTCCAGCGCCCATTACACAGCCATGCTGCGGGTGATTCCCTGGGGTGATTTTATGGCGCCCGAAGGACGGCGGCAAGAGGGCAGGCTCTGGTATGTGGATGTGCTTTCCAGCCAGTGGCGCGGTCCGCGCATGGCAAGCTGCGCCTCAACCTGGGAGTCCTTTCCGGGGCTGGGCGGCCCGCCTGGCTGGCTGACCACGCCCAAAGAACCGTCCGGTATTCAATCTTCCATTTCTTATTATTACCTGGCAGGGATGCTCATCCAGAACGGCGCGGTGGATGCCAGCGGCTGCCCAAACAACGGGTTGCAAGCCGATAAAACCGCCGCTGCCTGCGGTGTAGAGGCCGCGCTGCCCAAAGTGCTGGAATGGCAGAACCGCTTTGATACTGAGATCATCCAGGCGGCACGCGACACGGGTGTGCCAGCGCAATTGTTGAAAAACATCTTTGGCCGCGAGAGCCAGCTTTGGCCAGGGATTTACTACTCCTACAAAGAAGCCGGCCTCGGCCAGATGACCGAATTAGGAGCCGACACCGTCCTGCTGTGGAACCCCAGCTTCTTCGAACAGTTTTGCCCGCTTGTGCTGGGTAAAGAAACCTGCGCGCTCGGCTTTGGCAACCTGAAAGAGGGAGAGCAAAACCTGCTGCGCGGCGCGCTGGTCCGCCATGTCAACGCTGCCTGTCCCTCCTGTCCCGAAGGAATCGATCTAAGCCAGGTTAATTTCAGTGTGCGGGTCTTCGCGGAAGGTCTGACGGGGAACTGCGAGCAGGTTGGCCAGATTATCCGCAACAGTACGCTGCGGTCGCCCGGACAGGTCAGTTCTTACGCCGATTTATGGCGTTTCACACTGGTCAACTATAACGCCGGGCCCGGCTGCCTTGCCGAAGCCATCGCAGAAACCTGGAACCGCGGCGAGCGCCTGACATGGGAAAATGTATCCGCTTACCTGCCAGCTGCCTGCCGCGGCGCCATTGACTATGTAAACGACATCGCGCAGGTCGTTGGCGCTACGGCCACCCCCACCCCCTGGCTGGCGATGGGAACGGTCCGACCTACCCCTCAGACAACTGGTACACCGGCGCCTGCCCTGCCGTTCCCCGATGGCCCGCCCGCCGCCACGCCGACGCCGCTCTCGCTGACCCCCATCGTTCCATACCCCTGAAACGGCTCAGAAAACAGGCCGAGGCATACCCCAACCGCCCGTACGGACGCGCTCTGGTTCTGCCGTCCAGACCCCGGCAACTTTTGTGCCGCACTTTGGGCAGGCGCCCTGGGCTGTAATCTGGTAATTCAGGACGGTGTAACCTTCGCGCCGGATCAGCAAATGCTGGCAGCGGGGACAGTAAGTATTCTCCAGGGATCCAACCCGGCCGGGCAAATTGCCCGCGTAAACGAAATGCAAGCCAGCTTCCTGACCGATATCTGCGGCCTGTTGGAGCGCGGCTGCTGTCGTGTATGACCGGTCGGTCATTTTGTAATCAGGGTGAAATGCAGTGACATGCCAGGGAATATCGGGGGAGACCGAGTGGATAAAGCGGGCTGCATCCCACAGTTCTGCCGGGTCGTCATTAAAGCCGGGCACCACCAGGGTGACGACTTCGACCCACAGGCCCAGCGCATAAGCCCGCCGGATTGTATCCAGCACATTCTGCAGCACGCCGCCCAACTGACGGTAGTGCTTATCCTGCATGGTCTTGAGATCTACCTTATAGGCGGTCAGATAGGGGCGCAGATATTCGAGCGCTTCGGGCGTGGCGTTCCCATTGGAGACATACGCGCAGCGCAGACCGAGTTCCAGCGCATGCCGGAAAACGGCAACCGCCCATTCGCTGGTGATCAGCGGTTCGTTATAAGAAGAAACGACCAGCTCTGCCCCCATGCGCCGGGCATAAGCGGCCAGTTGCTCCGCCGAGATGCGGCGGATATGCTCAGGGGCGGGACCGGCTTCGGGATCGCGCAGCGTTTGAGAGGTAAGCCAGTTCTGGCAATAGCCGCAGTGAAAGTCGCAGCCAAGCATCCCGAAGGTGAGGGCGTCGCTGCCGGGCAGTAAGTGGGAGAAGGGTTTTTTCTCCACCGGGTCAATTTGCAGGGCAGCCACATAGCCCCATGGAACGCGCAGTTCGCCCTCACGGTTGAACCGCACCTGGCAAACGCCGCGCCGGCCGGGTTTGATCAGGCAACGATGGGCGCAGGCTGTACAGCGCAGATTCCCGCCTTCCAGCCGCTCATATAGCTCACCTGTTCCGGTGAGTTGATCCAACACATCAACCAACTGTGCCATATTTCTATTATACTGAAAATCAGATCATTAATATCTGTTATTTTTCGCGCTGTGACGCTTTTTTAGCTTACCAGGCGTATAATAAGGTATCCTTCTCGCGGAGCGATCCCCATGATCACCTTGCCCTGCCCGGTATGCGAAGAACGCCTGGAAATCCCGGAAGAAATCAGCCGCTTTGCCTGCGCTCGCTGCAATAGCGAGTTGGAAGTGCGTCGAGGCGGCGGGATCGTCAGCCTAGCTAAAATTACAGCCAGCCCGGAAGGCGAGCTGGCGCTGCTGGAAAAAGAATTGGCCGCACTGATGCAGCAGAGGATAGTCGACGCGCCGGTCTACATGCTGTTGCGCCATGATCTTTACCGCCTGGGCAAACTGCACATCTGGAACCTCACCTTCGCCAGTCAAAGCGATTTAGAGTTCATCTTCGTCAACCTCAAGTCGGCTGAACTGGATAAGATCATCGCCAATTACCAGGATAACCCTCAAAGCCAGATGTTCCAGTGGCTGCTCAAGATCCGAGAATGCCGCCAGAAGATCGCACAGGTGAAGCAGTCCATCCGTTCCTGATCAGGCGGTAAGCGCCACCTCTCCTCACAAACGCCCCGTTTTTTGCGAAACCAGAAAAAGGAAATAAAGAGGGGTATTCTTCAGCTTCATCATCTCATTCAGGTATTTGGCATAGGCAAGCGATACCGAAGAGACGACCCCACCCGGCAGAAGCACCTTCACCAGATCGTCCGGGCTTTTCATAAAAACGAACACATATAGGGTCCACGTCACTGCGTTTGCGCCGATCACCTCCAGCAGCGATGTTCGCTTGAGCCCCTTGATATCGCTCCTGAGCTTTGCAAGCCGGTCTTTCAAATCCAGCTCCAGGGCATGCACCTCCCGGTAGAAACTTTCGGAACCCAACGCAGACTGAAAATCAAGCAGGCTGTGCTGTAAATAATTGCGAAAGCTGAGCAACTGGTCTGGATAATCTTCCATCAACCGGAAAAGCTGAGAAGGCGTGATGCTCTCCAGGTAGGGGATATCCAGGTTCAAGAGCGGGATCACCGTGGGGTCGCTGACCTTGATATCCGATTCGGTCACGGCGTTGAATAGCTTTTTGGGCGTCATCTCCTCGATCACGTCGTTATGTGTGGAATATTCTAAACCGCGTTCCTCGACCGTATACGACCGGCGACTGATTAAATAGGGCAGGTAGGTGATTCGCCCGTTCAAGAGCATCTCTTTGCTGGCCTGGAACCAGCGATAAAGCTCCTCCAGGTCGTTTGTAATCAGGTGCGTGCTGGAATCGCTGACCTCGCGCACCCCGGAATAATGGGCCGATTTTATGACGAAACCGCGGCTTTCGGGGGTGTGGGTAATGTTCTCGTAAAAATAATTTTGATCGGAAAGTAGGGGTAGCTTTCTGGAACAATCTCCAATCCGCTTTAGATCGCCAAAACGGGCGAAGACGCTGGTCTTGGGGATGTCTTCTTTGATCTTTTCAAACTGCCCGGAAATTTTTTCGATATACGCTCTAAACTCATCGTCCATGTTTCACCGCCAGTCGAATAGTTTTGGGCGCGATTCTCCGGAAGTTCCTGCTTCACTTCAAGAAATAGATCAGGTCAATGTTGCCTGGGGAAAAACCAAACTGGGTGAGGAGGAGCGCGGCTTCAGCGTAGGTCTGGGTTCCGTGATTAACCACTTGCAAGAGCATCTGCCATAACTTATGCTGGCGAGGTTCACCAGCAAGCGATTGATAACGGATAACGGCATCCAGATCCTGGTCTTCCAGGCTTTCCAGGTAAGCGCGCATTGCCATTTGTTCCTGCCGCCACGCCGTTTGCAGAGCAGGCAAATCCGAGAACTTGCTCTCCAAGATCAGCGAATCCGGTGAAAGACCCGACTGGCAACGCTGGCGGTAAAGCGCTTCTACAGCGTAGGCGTGCGCCAGGGCGCCGCGCAGGCTGCCCTGACTGATGGCGGCCGGTGCCAGAAACTGCGCCGTGGTTAACCCTCCAGCAGCCTCCAATACCTTGTGATTGACCCAGCGGGTATATTCGAACAAAGTCAGAATTTCTTCTTTTTTCAATTCGTCCTCCAGACCTGCGCAACGTTTCCCTGCGGCTCAAAACTCATCCAGGTAGTAGCGATAGAAATTGGTCTGCGGGCGCACAAAACCAATGCGCTGGTAAAGCCGGTTGGCGGCTTGCCGGGAAGGGTTAGAGGTCAGCTCGACCACCTTGGCGCCCTTTTCTCTGGCATACTGTAAGGCGGCGCGGGTCAACGCCTCGCCAACGCCGTGCCCACGGGCAGTCTGATCCACCACCACATCTTCAATCCAGGCCCGCAGACCGGTGGGAACGCGCGCCATTGCCAATGCCAACGCGCCGATAATCGCTCCATCTGGCGGGTTTTGGCGGGCAATTAAGAGCAAGGTAGCCTCTGAAGAAACGATCTCTTCCAGCTCGCTCCAGCCCGGCGGCGGCGCGCTTGATAATTGAGGAGCCAGCCGCTCGAAAGCGCTGACCAGTTCGTCAGTCACATGCGTCACCCGGCTGATTTCAAAGTTCATTGCGCAATCTTCTCTCCTGATATGATCGGTTCAACCACTTGTAGCTGCCGGAAAATCCCGCCGAAGTTCTCTCTCTAACCCTATTCGCACATCCCGGTAGTTTTTTTCAAGGTCTGGTAAAAGCTTCTCCCCAGACGCCAGATCCTGGTCGAGCGCCAGCATTTCCACTTCCATACACAGACCGGAAAAAGCCGTGGCGCCCAACAGCGCAGAACTGGATTTAAGGCTGTGCGAGGTGCGCAAGACGACATCCACTCTGGAATCTTGAAATCCACGCCGCAACTCGTCCATCTGCCGCTGGCTTTCCTCTAAATAGAGTGCGATTAAATCGGGCGCTATTTCTTCACCTATATTTTCGCGCAACCGGCCCAAAATTTTCCGGTCAATCACGGCTGCTGCGCCAGCGCGCTTTTTGCCCTGCAGGCCGATCGCCTTTAGACGGCGCGCCGCTATTTCTTGGCTGGAAGGTACAACCTGCTTTTTCCTTGCCCCACACTCGCTCAGGACGCGCGCCAGTTCGCTGACGCGAACCGGCTTGCTAATGTAATCGTTCATCCCTGCTTCCAGGCAGCGCTCCCGGTCGCCCTGCATCGCGTAAGCGGTCATCGCGATTAAATCAGGCCGCTCTCCTTCCGGCCATTCGGCGCAAATCTGGCGGGCGGTTTCCAGGCCGTCCATCTCCGGCATTTGCACGTCCAGAAAGACCAGGTCATAAGGCTGTCGCCGCAGCGCCATAAGAGTCTCCAGGCCGTTCGCCGCCACATCTGCCCGGTACCCCAGTCGGTTCAAGAAACGCAGCGCCACTTGCTGGTTGGTAAAATTATCTTCTGCAAGAAGGATGCGGAGCGGGTGTTTCACACCCAAGTCGGGATCAAAACGAACTTCGGCCGATCGCCGCCGGGGCGGGGCGTATTGTTGTCCGACCAGCGCTGAGCATATTGCATCATAAAGCTGGACAGGTTTAAGGGGTTTGCTAAGTATGGCGGCAAACAAAGGACCGGCGTTCTCTGATTGGCTGCCGCCAAGCGAAGAAATCAGCAACAAGGTTAAACTGGCCAGTTCCGGGCGGCTTCGGATCGCTTTGGCCAGCGCGATTCCGTCCATCTCCGGCATGGTCATATCCAGCAGCGCCAGGTCAAAAATTTCACCATCCCTCCGGGCGCGGTCGAGCAATTCCAGAGCCTGACCGCTGGATTCTGCCAGGTACGGTTTCATGTTCCAAATGCGGAGGTATCGTTCCAGGATCAAACGATTGGTAGCATTATCGTCAACCACCAGCGCCTGCTTTCCCTCCAACTGTGGGTAAAGCGGCGGCAGAGGCGATGTGCGGCGCTCAATTCCTTGATTGGCTAGAATGGTGAAATGAAATGTGGAGCCTTCGCCCGGCGCGCCGTTGCTTTCCACCCAGATGCGCCCTCCCATCAAGGTGCACAATTGCTTGCTGATTGCCAATCCCAGGCCGGTGCCGCCGTATTTGCGTGTAACAGAGGCGTCGAGTTGGGTAAAAGACTGGAAGATGTGCGCAACTTTGTCGGCTGGAATACCAATTCCCGTATCTCGGACGGTAAAATGAAACTCAAAACGCGCTCCCTGTTCAGCCTCGTTCGGTCTAGACTCCACCCACACTGTCACCTCACCTTTTTCCGTGAACTTGACAGCGTTGTTAAGCAAATTTACCAGAATTTGCCGCAGCCGGGTCACGTCGCCGACGATAAACTCCGGCGTTCCTGGATCAATATAATAGGCAAGCTCCAAATTTTTCTCAGCAGCCGAAAGCGATACCAGGTCAATCGCCTCTTCCACGCAGGCGCGCAGGTCAAAAGATTGCTGCTCCAGCTCCAGCCTGCCCGCTTCGATCTTTGAAAAATCAAGGATGTCATTGATAAGGTTCAACAGTGCGTCGCTACTCGCACGAATCGTTTCGGCATATCCCGATTGCTCAGGGTTCAAATCTGTCTCGAGCAGGAGACTGGTCATTCCAACAATGGCGTTCAGCGGTGTGCGGATTTCATGGCTCATGCTTGCGAGGAACTCGCTCTTGGCGCGGCTGGCGGCTTCGGCGGTCCGGCTGGCATTGCGCAAGTCTTCTTCCATACCTTTGCGAGCTGTCAGGTCCCGCATCAGGATCATTCTTCCCGAAAAATTGCCGCGCCGGTCCTGCAGCGGCGTGACCAGCACATCAAAAAAGTGCGGGGACGCCTCGCCCACTCGGATTTCTATCTGTACTTCCGTGGTCGAACCGAGACAGCTTTGTAATTCAGGCCATTCCGCCAGCAATTCCTCGATATTCTGACCGACACTGGCCGGGCCAATCAATTGCTGCGCGATCAGGTTGATATCCACAATCCGGTTCAGCGCATCCAGCACCACCAACCCGTCACGCATACGTTCCACCAGCGCATCGCGCGCCACCGGGACAACATCCAGCAACTGGAATTGAAATAGCCCTAGAGAGAAGATCACAGCGCTGGCGATGAAGGTAAAGGGGGTCAGGTCAACCGCCGGAATCGGGTTCAGGCGCGTCAGGTACATGAGATTGCCCGCCCAGGGAATAAGAGTGCCTAACAGGATCGCGATGATCTGCCGGCGGTAAAGCCGGGGCGAGCGGACGAAAAACCACAACAACAGGATGGACCCCGTCAAAAGCAGCAGGTAGTCATAAGCCGTCTGGATCCAGAAGTAAAGCCCATGAGAATAATTCAGATCAAAGCTACCAGGGACAACCTCGATCTGGCTCCAATGCAAGCTGTGGCGCTCATTCGTGGTTACCATGAAAAGCGTCAGGACCGGAATCACCCACAGCAGCAGGAGGGAGCGGCGGTTTAGTTGAGCTTCCTGGCGGGTGTATTGGAAAGCGAACATGAACCAGAGCGGCGGAACCGAGGCAATGCCAAGATAGGCGAGCTTAGCCCAAAAGATCTGGCCTTGCGGTTCGATGGTCGAAGCCTCCAGCGCAGCGCAGAGGGACCAAACCACCGCGGCAAAAATCATCCACCCAAAGATTTTGCCGCCCAGTTTCTCGCGCCGCGTCCAGATGAGAAGACCAAGCCCCAATCCGATGACTGCATTGGCTAAAAGTAAGACACCCTTAAGGGAGAGATAAAAGGTCATAAAGCCTGAAATTGAAATCGTCTAGCCATTCCAACTAATTGTACCTGCAAAACGGTCCAAACGCTTTCAATAGCGTGGCTTCGAAGGTGTTCATGAATTGGCTACCCTCGACAGCATGGCAGCCGTCCATTGCCGGTCCAGGCGCTCTAGCCGGTTCTTCTTCAGGTTCTCTCGCAAGATCCAGCGCACATCCGGGTCAGGGTGATCCGCCCATCGTTCCAGCGCTTTCTTCCCCTCCTCTGGCAGAGCAGCCGCGACGACGCTCCAGCAGTATCCCAGCGCCTGGCGCAGGGTGCGAAATAAGTCGTTTTTACGATCCCCGGATTGCGCCACACTGGCGGTAATGCGATCCAAAATTTTCAGCACGCGGCGGCAGATAGCCGCATCTCGCAACAGCGCCGGTTTGCACAACCCGGCCACTACGATGAAATGTTGCCGTTTTCCTTCCAGCGCAGCCGCTTTTGCCAGCTCCAGGTTACCTCTCGGTCCAGGCAGTCCCGTTTCGCGCAGCAGGGTGTCATTCCAAAAATCGAGCGACCGCAGTTTTGAGCGACACGAATCAACTTTTTTTAAATTTTCCTCTCCAGTTTAACAGGAACCACGTTATCTGGAGATATTCCCACGAGACGGTTCTAGCAGAGGAATAGCTTGCAAGAGAGCCAGCATATTGCCTAAAATGGATAATTTCGGTAAGATTAAAGGGACTCTTGAAAGGGAGAATTATCCCGATGTACCGGCTGATTGGATTGGTATTGACATTTTCTGTCTTGTTGAGCGGCTGCGGGGGGGTAGTTGCGGCCGAGAGTGGTCCCGCTTCGGTGGATCCCCAACTGGTCGAAACGGCCGTTTCCCAGTTGCAGGCCGCCATCCCAACCATCGCAGTGACGCCGGGCGGCGACCCGACCCCTTCTCCAACGCCGGTGTCCAGCCTGACCCCCACGCCGACCCCTCACCCGTTGGATATCCGCGCCATGCGCGCCGGGGCTTACCCTGGCAGTGAAATCATCATTGAACAGGAGCTGGAGTCGGGCGCGAATTACCGCCGCTATTATGCCTGGTATCTTTCTGAGGGTTTGAAAATCTACGCCTTGTTGACCGTGCCGGGTGGAGAGATGCCGGCAGGCGGCTGGCCGGCGATTGTCTTCAACCATGGGTATATTCCGCCAACCCAGTACCGCACCACAGAGCGCTACATCGCCTATGTTGATTGGCTGGCGCGCAGTGGTTACATCGTCTTTCGCATTGACTATCGCGGTCACGACCGTTCGGAAGGCTCTCCGTCTGGCGCATACAGTACGCCCGGTTATATGATTGATGTGCTCAATGCGGTCTCCTCGTTGCAACGCTTTCCGCAGGCTAACCCAGAAAAGATTGGTATGTGGGGGCATTCGATGGGCGGATACCTGACGCTGCGGGCGATGGTGATCTCGGATCAGGTCAAGGCGGGGGTGATCTGGGCAGGAGTGGTGGGTTCGTACCCCGATTTGATCTACAACTGGCGGCGAAGCAGCGGCGATCCAACCCCAACGCCGCGGCCGGGTTTTAGCAGGTGGCGTGATGAGTGGTTGCAACTGTACGGAACCCCGGAACAGAACCCGGCATTCTGGAACTCGATCTCGGCCAATGCATTCCTCGCCGACCTTTCCGGTCCGGTGCAGCTTCATCATGGCACCGCCGATAAGGATGTGCCAGTCGAGTTTTCACAGACGCTTTTCGAACAAATTCTGGCTGCTGGACGCGAAGCGGAACTGTACATCTACGAAGGCGATAACCATAACATATCCAACTCCTTTGGCGCAGCCATGAGGCGGACGATCGAATTTTTTGACCGCTATTTGAAGTAGGGCGGATGGAAGGATTAGTTCAATTCCACCCACTGGTGTGTCTACGTTTTTAGAAGCCGGTGATGGCGGCGGCTTTCTAAAACCACTTTCAGCATCTGATCGTGATCCAGGGTCTCAGTAAAAAATGATCGGTTCGTACATGAAACGCAGGGAGCAGCTTTTGCGCGACCAGCTCGCGATTTGCAAGCAGGGTCAGAAAAAAGAAGGCCTGGATTAGATAGCGGTTCACACCCAGCCCAACAGCAATCCCGTTCGCGTCTCCACCATAGAGGAAAGGTCCGATAGAAAGATTAAGAGCATCGAGAAGCAGAAAAAGCAGCGTTAAGTAATAAAAAGTTACTTTTAAGAACATCTGGTGCAGGCGGGAGGCCCTCTCACTGGCCATTAACAAGCCATATCCCGCCATTAGAGTTGCCAGATTGCTTGTTCCAGAGATGAGCGCCCACTGGAAGCCGCTTCTCTCCGCGACAGGGGTCTTAAACGTGATTTCCAGGCCAAAGGGTCGGACATGGAAAGAGTCGTACTCTCCGAACAGCATTGCGATTATGGCGTGCATTGCTTCATGGTAAATTGCAAAGATTGCCAGTGCAAATAAAAAACTTAGAGATTTTTTCATCGGCTACTATTTCTTGTTCGGTGCTAGTAGTTTTTTTCCATACCCGGTTTACCGGGCGATGCAGATTATTTCTTTTTCGCTCCAGCCTTTTGTAAATTTTCCTTCACCCGAAAAGCTACGATCTTGCGGATTAAGTCATAGGGAAGAGGGCGATCGAAAGGGAATCTTACCGAGCCTTTTGCATTCTCATAGGCTGAGAGCTCGTCTTTGAATTCCTCTATGCCACTGGGTGTGGGGTAGAAGCCGATATGATTTTTATGCGCAGCAAAATGAACCAGATTCCCCTTCAGCGTAAAGGTGGGCATCTGGTAACTGATCCTTTCCTCTGCCTCGGGCGCAGTGGCTTTTATTATCGCCCGTAATTCTTTTAATCTCTTTTGGACTTCTTCCGGGAAGCTTGCGATGTACTCGTCTATTGAGTTGAATGCCTTCCTATTACTTTCCATAATTGCTCCTGTTTGGAACGGCGCTGTTCTTTATTATATGGTCTCTTGGATCGTTTTTCGCGAAAGATGCCAGGCAACTTGAAAATGGTATATATTTTTCAGAAGGTGTTTATACCATGATACTAACAGCACCTACGATCGATACGCGCATTTGTATACCGGATGAAATCATTCGAGAACTCGTCTCCCGAATCGCTGTTGGATTTAAACCAATTCGCATTATTCTGTTTGGGTCTTATGCTTATGGTGAGCCTCGTCCGGAAAGCGATGTGGATTTATTGGTTGTTATGGAGACACCGCTGCGAGAATCGGTGCAAGCCTTACAGATTCGCCAGTCTATCAATCCACTATTTGGCGTGGATTTTTTTGTGATTACTCCGGAGCGGTTGACTCAGCGGTTACTTTGGGGCGATTCATTTCTAAAAGAAATCACTGAAAAAGGGGTGGTGATGTATGAATCTCCTGACGGATGAATGGATCGCCAAAGCCGAGGCAGACCTGCTTACTGCCCGACGGGAATATCGGGCGCAAAAACCCCAATTTTGATGCCGTCTGCTTTCATGCGCAGCAAGCTGTCGAGAAATATTTGAAAGCTGTGTTTCAAGAAAGCGGTGCAATGATCCCTCGTGTTCACAGTTTGATAGAATTATTAGCCCTTATTTCCACGAATGACGCCAGCTTTTTGCTCATTCAGGGGAATGCGAATGTGCTGGAAGGTTATGCCGTCCAGTTTCGTTATCCGGGCATGTCTGCGGATAGATCAGAAGCGAAACAAGCTCTTGCTGCAGCCGAGCGGCTGTGCTCGTTCGTTCGAATAAATTGAGAAAATAGCGGTAGAACGAGCCCTATTACGTATTATCCTGCCAGCCCCCACAGCATATGCCAGACGATATCGGTCCAGAAATGGATACCCACTGGCGCCAGGAATCCGAATTTCTTAAAGAAGTATGCTGCAACGATGGAGATCAGCCCATTGAACAGCAAGATCTCCAGGAGCAGCGCCGGCGAAAATTGAGACGGGTCGCTCACGCCGAATACCATCATCAATGAGGGCAGGTGGCTTGCTGCAAAGGCGATCGCCGAGAATACGGATACGACCCAATAGACCGCGCCCAGGCCGCGCCCGCGCAGGATCACTTTGCCCACCAGCCAGGTCCAAAACGAGACGAAGAACAGGCGAAACATCATTTCTTCGCCAATCCCAGCGGAGATAGAAGCCACGAGTGAGGTGGGAAAGGGCGGGTGCACCAGGCGCCCAACGCCGTTGAACCGGCTGAAAATCAGATCGCTGATGATGAGCGCCAACCCCAGCGCGCCGCCTGCAATGGCTGGAATGAAAAAGCGCTGGCGGTTGGTTACGTTTTCTGCCCAGATTTCAGGGAAGCCAAGGCGGCGCCACAGTGTTAACCCGAGAAAACCCAGCAGACCGTAGAGCGCTGTTGTAATCGCCGCACTGCCCAGCGCAAGCTGCCAGGCAGGGATTTGAGACTCCGGCGCGACTGTCCCAAGTTCTCCTTGCGGCAGGAAAGGATTCAAAGCTGCGGCCAGCGCCAGGATGGCGAGCAAGATGAAAAATGTTTGGGTGGAACGGGTTTTAATATTCATGGACACTCCTGGAGTGTTATTATACAGGCAGGCGGTGCCTTTGTGCACCAATGGAGCACTGGCGAGTCGCGTTCAAGGCGGGAAATCCTGAATTCATCTGATCTATTTACGGATAAATACGGCGGATGGATGCGGTCCTCTTGACGCCGCTGCAAAAAAAGCAGGTCAGGTCAATGGAGAAATTTTGTAGGCAGCCGTAAGTGATTGTATAATTTTTGTGATCTCAGAGGTTACAACCCACCAACCTTGTGGCACCTGCCAGAGAGAAGGGTTGCCAGCGTTGGGTGTGATGGAACGTTTATTTGATGGGAGAGCCAGTGCAAAATTATTCTTCGACGCTGATGACCAGGGGTTTGTTGCCAGGAGGGACAAATGGATCAGAAAGAGAGCAGGCGATCCTGGTGGTTGTTGGCCGGGGCGGTCTTTCTACTGGTTTGCGGCTGTAACCTGCCGGCCTTCTGGACCGGCATGAACCCGTTTGGGGGGATCACCGTGGCCGAACACCCGGAGATTCGCCTTGCCAGCGACAAGAGTCTCTTTGAACAGGCGGACTGTGGAGAAGTCTCTTACGGGCGACGGCAGTGCGAACCTGAAAGCGTACTGGGGAAGTTGGGGTGCAGTGCGGTCATCGAGCCGCCGGATGCGCTCGGCGGGCTTGATCCTGACCTGCCCGTGATGGCCTGCCGGGCAGCTTTTACACCGGGCGAAGAACGCCTGGAACCCCATGAGTACCTGTACAATGAAGGCTGTCTGATGCCAGGTTACATCCGGCTGGTGGTTTGGCAGGAAGGGAGCTACCACCTCTTGAAGAATAGCGAGGACTTGAAATCGGTTTACGCCCCGATCGAGACGCCTGAGGAAGCCTTTAGTTATGCAATAGCCGCTACTGGCCTGGAGGCTCGTTTCGATCTTGAACCAGAACGCAATTTCCGCTATCATGTCAGCTCGCTGGAAGAGACGTATGTCGAGGAGATCGAGGACGGTTACCGGGTACACCTGTTTCATTACCGCCTTTGTGGTTGCGGCCCTCACACCACTTCGGCTGCGGCGGTGGATGTCGGCAGGGATGGTTCGATTCAAGTGGGCGATTTCATCCCTCTGTTCGAGGATCCAGAGCAAGACGGTCTGTGTGTTGATTAGTGAGGGGTCAATTTGGGGGTTGCAAAACCTGAGCGGTTGTGTTAAACCATATACAGAATAGGAGCAACCGTCTTGCAGAACAGAATGACCTTCCGCTGGCTGGGCGTTGCCGGATTCGAACTCGGCGTGGCGGCACAGACTTTATTGGTAGATCCTTTCTTCACCCGCCCGCCATTTCGCAAGGTGCTCATGGGAAGGGTCCAGCCGGATGAAACGCTGGTTGAGAAGAATATCTCAGACGGTGACTTTATCCTGGTCACGCATGCCCACTATGACCACCTGATGGATGTGCCTGCGGCAGCCCGAAAAACCGGCGCCGTGGTGTTTGGCTCCGAAAATTCTTGCAAGCTATTGGAAATTTGCGGCCTTCCGCCTGCTAATTTACGGAGAATCCGGGCCGGAGACCAGCTTGACCTGGGGATCTTTCAGGTTAAAGTGTTTGCCGCTCAGCATCTCAGGCTACCGCTGAGGTTGTACCATCCTGGCCCGCTGCCGTCAAAGCTTCAGCCGCCGCTGCGTCTTTGGGATTACCGCATGGATGAGAGTTTTTCCTTTCAGATTGATGTGGCGGGGCGGCGTATCCTGCTGTGGAGTGGGCAGAGCGTTGCAGGGGCCAGCCCGGCGGATATCCTGCTGACGTATTTTATGTCAACGCCCTCGTTTTATGAGGAACTGCTGGACAGGGTGCGGCCATTGCTGGTGATTCCGCTTCATTGGGATAACCTCTTTCGCCCTTTGTCGCGGCCGCTTAAGCCTTCCTGGAGGCCGCCGCGGCTGGGTTTCCCGATGTGGTTGCGCAGCCGGCCAGAAGCATTTGCCAGGATAATCGCGCGGCATCCGGTCTCTGCTCAGGTGTTGATCCCAGAAATATTCAAGCGATATGACTTGGATCATGAGGCGCCAGCGTTAATTAAACGCCCGGCGCAAATTTTACCGGTTAAGGATGGATTTGATCACAGCGATGGAGAATAGAATGAATGAAAAACTTCCCGCAGAGGTAAAAATCGGTGTCGTTCACCTGACCGTTCCAAATTTAGAGCGATCGGTGCAATTTTATCGCGACCGGTTAGGTTTCCAATTGATCAGCCAGACGGATCGTACAGCCTTCCTGGGGGCTGGGGACGAGCCTTTCCTGGCTCTGCACGAAAACCCTGCTGCCCGCAGGGTGCGCGGCGTAACCGGACTTTACCATTTTGCCGTCTTACTGCCGGAGCGGAAAGACCTGGCGCGCTTGCTGGCGCATCTCAGCCAGCAGGAGGTTTCGCTGCAGGGGTTTGGCGATCACGGTGTCAGCGAAGCGCTCTATTTGGCGGACGTAGACGGCAACGGCATTGAGCTGTACGTGGACCGCCCGCGGGAGGCCTGGCCGCGCGACGGGCAGGGCAATCTCCGGATGGTCACCGACCCGGTTGATATTGACGACTTGATCGCTGAACTTGGAGAGACAACACCCCCCTGGAAGGAGGTGCCCGCCGGGACGTGCATCGGCCACATCCACTTGCAGGTATCAGAGCTCCAGCCTGCAGAAGCGTTTTACACCAGCGTGATTGGGTTCGACCTGGTGCAGCGCATGGGTTCTTCGGCGGCGTTCTTTTCCGCTGGCGGATACCATCACCATGTTGCTGGCAACACCTGGGAAGGCGTTGGAGCGCCCCCTCCGCCGCCCGACAGTATTGGCCTGCGCTTTTTCGAACTGCGCCTGCCGGATGAGGCTACTCTGTCACAAGTTAAAGCCCGCATCCAGGCGGCCGGTCTCCCACTTCAGGAATTGGATGGCGGTTGGTTTGTGCGCGATCCTTCTCAAAACGGTATCCTTCTGACGCGATGGGAATGAACGCAGGGATAATCGCTGTGTGCGTGCGCTAACTGCGCAGCGGTAAATCCAGATATAATCATGCCATGGGACGATTTGCGGACCTTCGTCTTGATTCCAGTTACCGGCAGTCCTTTTGGATGCAAAATGTCGGGCTGGTAAAATCCTTGCTGATGGATATCAATACGGACCTGATGGATAACCAGGGACAGGTCAGCGCGAACATCCAGACTGAGGGCAGTGCATTTCCCCATCTTTCTTTACCTAATCTTTGTCTGAGCTTTAACCACCCCGACCGTATGCCCGGTTCTATTTCGGTGTGCGTTGCTCCGCAAGGGACTTCGCTGCGGCTGCGGGCCGCCGTCCGCGAATCCGCAATTTTCTGGCGCGATGTGGAACTGAGTCAGCTGGAAACAGCCATGCGGTCCGCGCTGGTCTGGCTAATGGATCAGGGCGTGATCGAATCGTGGTTGCGTTGATCTGGAATGCCAAGGTGAGAAGAATGTTGAGCTTCCGACCTGGAACTTAATCCGGCTGGGGAACGTCTTAATAGCATCGAAGCTTTGTCATTAATCCCGCAGGGAGGCGCGGTTCTGAAATTACCGACCCAGAAGGTTGTTCTCTCTACTGTTTTCACTTTGACCCGAATATTGTATATTTCCTACGGGCGCGCCCCCTTTCTCCCCTCATGGTGAACTATGAAAAAAAAGATGATCTGGATAACGTTCTGCGGCTTGCTATTTTTCTTCCTCATGGCTGGCTGTTCGGGCGAAGAAGAAACGCAGGCAACCCCTGCGGCGACTGCTTTGCCTACTCATGCCGTTGCCCCTGAGCCAACCCAGGCCGCTGCTCAGCTTGCCAGCCTGTTGAGCGCTCCCCAACCTCTGCCGCCGGTGGTGGTTAGTTACCGCCCGGCTGCGGGCGAAGAGGCGGCGCTCTCGGACCCGGTTGAAATCCGTTTTGACCAGCCGATGGACCGCCCCAGCGTCGAAGCCGCTTTTGAGATGTTTGCTCAGGATGGCAAAGAGATCGCAGGAAAGTTCGAGTGGTCCGGTTCGGAGACCGTGCGCTTTTGGCCGACCAATGAGCTGCAGCCCAACAGCAGCTATGAAGTGCACCTGGCGGAACAGGCCGCCGCTCAGAATGGTGTTCTATTGGGCGCGGATGTTTCTTTTCAGGTCAACACGGTGACCCGTTTGCAGGTCGTGCGGGTGTTCCCCGCAGACGGGGCGGATCAGGTAGAGACCACCAGCCAGATCACGGTTCTGTTCAACCGGCCGGTAGTCGCCCTGGGGATCGCGGAAGAACAATCTGAACTCCCTCAGCCGCTGGAGATCACCCCGACTGCCAACGGCAAGGGGGAATGGGTGAGCACCTCGGTTTACGTGTTCACGCCCGACCAACCCCTCAAAACAGGCACGCGCTATACCCTTGCAGTGCGGCGCGGTCTGGCTGATTCTACCAACGCCCCTGACGCTGCCATGGCAGAGACCTTCCGCTGGCAATTTACAACCCTCCCGCCCAGGGTCGCCGAGATCCAGGTGGGCAATACTTCGATCCTGCCCGGCCAGGATTTTGTCCCCACCAACGTGGCTTTGATCCCGGAGATTGTCTTCAGTTTTGGACAGAAGATGGACGCAGCCATCACGAACAAGGCAATTTTCCTGCAGGAATGGGAAGGCAGCCAGATACCGCTGCGCTATCGCTGGGACGTCGAGGGAAAGAAGGTGGTCGTCGCGCCGCTGAAGGTGCTGAAAATGGGGACCAGCTATCTCTTTGGGGTACGTAAAGAAGCCCAGGCGGCCGATGGCGGCGTTTTAGGTCAGGATTGGATCCTCTCTCTTGTCACCATCCCGCCGCCAGCCGTTGATTTCATCGGCTCCGGTAGCCAATATCGGCAATATGGGCCGCAGCAGTTTGTCCTCGATTTTGTTTCGCCGATGGATATCAAAACCGTGCAAAACCGGGTTGTCTTTACCCCCGCCGTCAAGGAAAAACGATGGTTTTATAACGACACGGATTACGCCGTTGTGTTCTACGGGCTGGAGCCTTCAACGGAATATACAGTCACAGCTTTGGCCGGGATGCGGGATATCTACGGCAATGCCATTAATCAGGATTCATCCGTCCGTTTTGTAACCGAACCGCTGGAACCTTCTGCCTACCTGGAGATGCCTTATTCCGAAACGCTTTTCCGGACGGGCATTCCGCAGGAATTTTACGTCCGTTACACCAATGTTTCAACGATCGACTTCAAGCTTTACGAGCTTTCGGTAGAGAAGTTCGTGAACTACGAGGAAAATGGTTTACAGTTGGATAAAAGCTTGCCCGATGCGGAGAGCGTCGTTTGGTCTTTTCGCGAGCGCAGCCAGGCCAGCTTGAACGAGAGCGTCTTGAAAAAGATTCCGTTCAGCGGCCAAGACGGAAGACCGCTGGCGCCGGGTTTGTATCTGCTTACGATGGATACCCCGGATATCTCCCACACGAGCGGCGTTCTGGATGGGCGGCTGTTGATTATAGCCTCGGCACATCTGACCTTTAAACAGTCTAACGCCAACGGATTGTTATGGCTGACCGATCTTAATAACGGGCGGCCCTTATCTGGCGTCCCACTCAAAGTCGTGGATGGGAAGCAAAACCTGATTGCCCAGGGCAAGACGGGGTCGGATGGCCTGCTGAAGTTTGATCTGCCGAAGTGGGAAAGCGAAGACGAACGACCTACGCTGTATGCGCTCTCTGAGGCAGAGGATCATTTTGCCTTCACCAACGGCAATATGTTCGGCGGCGTCTCCCCCGAAGATTTTGGCATCTGGTCGTCCTATTTCAGCCTGCCCCAGGATGCTATTGCCTATCTGTACACTGACAGGCCGCTCTACCGCCCTGGCCAGCCCGTTTACTTCAAGGGCATTGTCCGCCTCGACCAGGACCTTGCTTACCAGCTCCCTCTCGAAGAGAAAGTCGAGGTGGCAATCAATAGTTATGAAGATGAGGTCTATCGCGAGGAGCTGCCGCTCTCTGAGTTTGGTTCTTTCGATGGCAAGCTCCTGCTGGATAGCAACGCTGCCCTGGGCGGTTACACGATCGAGGTTCGCTTTCCGGATACCGACCGAGTTCTGGGGACGGTGTACTTTACGGTTGCAGAATATCGCAAGCCGGAGTTCATCGTTGATGTCGCCGCCGCGCCGGCTGATGTGCAGGTTGGGGATGAATTTCAGGCTACGATCTCGGCGGAATACTATTCCGGCGGGCCGCTTTCCGGCGCAGAGGTGAGCTGGAATTTGCAGTCCAACCCTGCCAGCTTTGATCCGCCTGCAGACCTGAGCGGCTACAGTTTTTATGATGAAACGATCTTCGAGAGCGGGCAGTACGAAAAATCCTACGCGCCGCGCGAAATTTCTCAGGGCGCCTCTGTGATTGGCGAAGATGGCAAACTGACGCTAAAGCTGCCCGCTGACCCGTTATCTGCAGATCCGACGCGCCACTTGTCGCTGAACGTCACCATCACCGATTTCGCGGGCACTTCTGTCAGCGGACAGGCGATTGTCACCGCGCATCGCAGCCAGGTCTATGCCGGCATCCGGCCGGAAAGTTATGTCGGAACCGCTGGTGAGGAACAACGCTTCGCGCTGGCCGCGGTAGATTGGGATGGAAAACCGTTGTCAGGCCAGAAACTGGATGTCGTCATTAGCGAACGGCAGTGGTTCAGCGTTCAAGAGCAAGATGCCCAGGGCGTGTTACGATGGGTCTCCACAGCCAGGGATATCCCAGCGGCGCGTGTGAGTGGTCTGACGACGAATGAAGAAGGCAAGGCGCTTGCAGCCTTCACGCCGGAAAAGGGCGGCCTCTATCGCGCCAGGGTGACTGCCTATGACAGTGACGGGAAATCTTCTAGCGCCACTGCCTATCTTTGGGTGGCTGGCGCCGGTTATATCCCCTGGCGGCAGAGCAATGACCGAACCTTTCAGCTTGTGACTGACCGTGACTCTTATGAACCGGGTGATCAGGCTGAAATCCTGATAGCTTCTCCTTTCCAGGGTCAGGCGTATGCCCTCGTCACGGTCGAGCGCGGTCTGATCCGTCAGCAGGAGGTGGTCAGGCTCACCAGCAACAGCACGCTCTATCGCCTTCCGGTTAGCGCCGATATGGCCCCGCTGGTGTATGTTTCTGTGATCGTCGTCAAAGGGGTGGACGATACTAACCCCCGCCCCGATTTCAAGGTAGGTATGGCGCGCATCAATGTTTCAACAGAAACGCAGCAGCTCAAAGTTGAGGTTTCACCGGATAAGGAGCAAGCCAGCCCGGGAGAACAAGTTACTTACACGGTCAAAGTGAGCGACCAGGACGGCAAACCCGCCCGGGCTGAGGTTTCACTGGGGCTGGCGGACCTGGCAGTCCTCAACCTGAGCGATCCGAACTCTGGCCCGATTCTGGATTACTTTTACAGCCGGCGTTCCTTGCAGGTTCGCACCTCGATGGCCATGCCGCTGAACGTTGAAGAATATAACGAACAGCTGGAAAAACAGGCTGCCGATGGGGCGGCGGCCGGCAGCGGCGGTGGGAAAGGCGAAGGCCCTCCCGGTGTGCCCGAGGTGCGCCGCAACTTCCCGGATACTGCGTTCTGGCGGGCCGATGTGGTGACGGACAAGCAGGGTCAGGTTTCGGTATCGCTGGCGCTGCCCGATAACCTCACTACCTGGCGTATGGATGCCCGCGCCGTAACGCTTGAAACCCAGGTTGGACAGAACACCGTGGATTTGGTCAGCACGCGCCCGCTTCTGGTGCGGCCCCAGACGCCCCGTTTCTTCGTCAATGGCGACAGGGTCACCCTAGGCGCCGGCGTTCACAACAACACTGATTCAGACCTGCAGGTGGAGGTCAAACTGGAGGCTTCAGGCCTCGAACTGCTCGATCCGGCCCTCCAGAACGTAAAGATCGAGCGGGGCAAGCAAGCCTACGTGAGCTGGCGCGCCGAAGTACTGCCCGAAGCCAGCCGCGTCGATCTCACCTTCGTCGCCAGCGGCGGAGGTTATCAGGATGCCAGCAAGCCCACCCTGGGTACGCTGGAGGATCAGGGCATTCCGGTCTATCATTATGAAGCGCCCGAAACGGTTTCCACTTCGGGCGAATTGAGCGAGAGTGGAGCGCGGACTGAGGTGATCCGCCTGCCGGATGATATGATCATCGAGCGCGGGGAGGTGGAGATTGAAATCGCCCCCTCGCTGGCGGCGGGGATGCGCGCTGGTCTGGCTTACCTGGAACATTACCCTTATGAATGCACCGAACAGATCGTTTCGCGCTTCTTGCCCAACGCGCTTACTGCCAAAGCCATGCGGGCCGCCGGAGTGCAGGATGCCGCGCTCGACGAGAACCTGCGCGCCCAGGTGAATACCGCCCTGCAGCGGCTCTATAACCAGCAGAACGATGATGGCGGCTGGGGCTGGTGGAGCGGCGGGCAGAGCCACCCGCTTACCTCTGCTTATGTCGTGTTGGGGATGGTCGAGGCGCAGGAGGCTGGTTACACCGTTGCCCCGGATGTCTTGCGGCGCGGCATGCTCTACCTTTACCGCCAGTCTCGCGCTCTGCAAAACGACCAGCAGGCTTATGCCCGTTATGGCAAGAACACCCTGGCTTTTGTGCTTTACGTTCTGGCGCGCGGCGGCGACCCTGCCATCAGCGAGACCGTACGGTTATATGATAACTGGCAGTCGCTTTCAATTTACGGGCGCGCCTTCCTGGCCCGCGCCCTATACGCGATTGATCCTGCTGATAGCCGCCTGAAGAATCTGGTATCGGACCTGGTGGATCAGGCCAGCATCTCAGCCAGCGGCGCCCACTGGCAGGAAGGGAGCCGCGACTACTGGAACTGGAGCACCGACACCCGCACGACGGCCATCGTGCTGGATACTCTTCTGCAACTCGATCCCGAAAACCCGCTGCTGGCTAACGCGGTGCGCTGGTTGATGAAGAACCGGGTGGATGGCCGCTGGCGCAGCACTCAGGAGACCGCCTGGACCCTTATGGCGCTCACCGACTGGATGTCAAAGACCGGGGAGCTCCAGGGCGAATACAGCTACGCCGTTGGTCTGAACGGTTCACAGCTTGGAGAAGGCCAGGCCGCACCACAAACCATTGACCAAGCTCAAATTCTGCGCGTAGCCGTGGTCGATTTGCTCGCTGACGAGGCCAACCGGCTTGTGTTTGCCCGCACCGATGGCCCTGGTAAACTTTACTATACCGCGAACCTGACGGTGGCTTTGCCGGTAGAGCGCATCGAAGCCCTTGATCGCGGCATCAGCATCTCGCGCCAGTACTACCGGCTGGATGACGACAAAACCCCGGTCAGCCAGGCCCGGCAGGGAGAAATCCTCCAGAGCCGCCTGACCATTGTAGTGCCTCAGGATGTGCATTACCTGTTGGTCGAGGATGCGTTACCGGCCGGTCTGGAAGGGGTGGACACTTCCCTGAAAACCAGCCCGCAGGGTGAAGCGCCTGAGGAATATGACTGGTCCAACCTGTCTTCCACTGGCTGGGGCTGGTGGTATTTTGACCATATCGAGCTTCGAGACGAAAAGGTAGCGCTTTCCGCTACGTATTTGCCGGCGGGGACCTATGTTTACACTTATCTGGCGCGCGCCAGTACGGTAGGAGTCTTTCATGTCATTCCTCCCACCGCCCAGGAATTTTACTTTCCTGAGGTTTACGGGCGCGGTGCGGGCAGCCTTTTCGAAGTGCTGCCGTAGTGCCCGCCGTATGGATGAAAAGAGAGCTGTCCTTATGGGCAGCTCTCCTCGTTTGCAACGGTGAAAGTTCAATTGCGCTGGTTACAGGTGGTAGTCCCCAGAAGATTCTGGTTGGTACAAGATTTGTTTGACAAGCCATTTCCTCAGCCCGTCCGGCACCTGCCACTCAATCGTATCGCCGACCCGGTATCCTAAAACCACCGTCCCAATGGGCGCCAACACAGAGATCTTGTCCTGCGCCATATCTGCATCCTGCGGGAAGACCAGCGTGAAGATCATCTCTTCTCCCGTCTCCGCATCCACCAGCAAAACTTTCGAATTCATGGTGACCACATCGGGCGGCACTTCTCGCGGCGAAACGATCACTGCCCGGTCCAGCTCTGCACTCAGATCTTTCACGTAGTTGCTGCCCCGATATTCCGATTGATGTGCGTCCCGGATCAGATCGCGAAGGCGCTCTTCGTCGAATTGGGTGATATAGATGGTTCTATTGTGATTCATCGTTCCTTTCTCACTTCACAGGTTTAGATAATGCGTTCTTTCCCTCTGGAGTATAGCATACCTTCTTGTGTATTCAAAAGGCGAATCCTGTCCCTTGTTCTGCTTGTATAAAGGCGCTGAACTAGCGCACTTCGAAGCGCACCCGATTGCTCTCGAACCGTTCCCCTTTCTCCGTGCTACTCGCTGCCCAGGCGGTGTGGTTTCCCTTTTCGATCTGCCACCAGGCTTCGTAAGGCGGCTGACTCGCGACTGCCACCGGTGTGCCATCCACGTAGAAGGTCACCAGCCCACCCCCAGGCAAGCCGGAAGCCTGCAAGCGCAGTTGCTGCGCTTCTAGCGGTAGCTTATCGGAGAGAAAAAATACCGCATTGGGAGCTGGTGAGAGCAAGCGTAGCCCGGCGATTGGCCCGCCTTCTGTCGCTGTTGTTGCGGAGGCGGCTTGGCTCGTCAGGTCACTCCAGACCGTCAACCCATGCGCTCGTGCCCAGCGTTCCGCCTGCGGCGGCAGGTTCACCGCCGTGACGACCACCCGACGTTCCGGCGGCGTACTCTCATCAGCCAGTCGGCTGGTGGCCTGGTCGATCTCTGCCAGGCGATAGAAGGAATCCTCGCTTCGGGGCTGCGTGCCCGGGATGAACCATTCCAGCCGCCGGTTGGGGCATGCTGGGGTCGGCAGTTTTCCGGAAAGCCCGCAGATTTCTAACTGGATCAGCCCGTCCGGGCGGGTGAATGCCTCTTCGGGCCTGGCGGACAGCACGGAGCGCATCATCTGCGCCCAGATGGGTGCTGCGCCGGTCAGCCCGGTGATGTTGTGCATCGCCTCGTGACTGGTATTCCCCACCCAGACGCCCACCACCAACGAAGGCGTGTAGCCGATCGTCCAATTATCGTGAAAGTTGGTCGTCGTCCCTGTTTTAACCGCCGCCGGCCGGTCCAGTCGTAAAATGCTATCGCGCCCGAAACCGATCAGGCGGGCGTTATCGTCGCTGAGAATGTCGGTGATGAGCCAAGCTACGCGCGCATCAAGCACCTTTTCAGCTGGCTCAGAGAGGTGGCGGTAATAGGTTTTTCCCTGATTGTCAGATATCTCTAGGATCGCAAAGGGACTGACCCGGTAGCCTCCGTTCGCAAACGCGCCGTATGCGGCGGTTAGCTCCAACAGGCGGACTTCACCTCCGCCCAGCGCCACCGAGAGGTCGGCCTGGTAGGGGTCCTCGAGCGTTGTGATACCCAGCCGACTGGCGAAAGAATAGAAAGCGGGCAGCCCGACATGCTCTAGCGCGATCACCGCTGGAACGTTTAGGGAAGAAGCCAGCGCCTCACGCGCCAGCACGGGCCCATGCTCCAACCCATCGTAATTGACCGGTGTGTAGGGTTTGCCGTCGTGCGTTTCAAAGTGGGTGGTCACGTCCAGGATCATCGTCCCTGGCGACCAGGGTTGCGGCCGCTGTGGGTCGAAGGCAGCCGCGTAGATTAACGGCTTGAGCGCCGAACCGGGCTGGCGCGGCGAGAGCGCCATGTTTACAGCGCCAGCCTGGCTGGCATTGAAATAATCCGGGCTGCCGACCATTGCCAGAATCTCGCCGCTGCGCGGGTCAATGGCAACCAGCGCAGCACTGTTGACATTGTGGCCGAAGGGATCGTCTGTCTGGGTTCGCAGCCGCTCTAGCTGGTTGCTCACAGCCTGCTCGGCCAGGCGCTGCCAGTCCAGGTTAAGTGTCGTGCGCACCTCCAAGCCGCGGCCCGCTCGCAATTCTTCGGGAGTGAAAAGACGGTCTAGTTGAGAACGCACCATCATCACAAAGTGAGGCGCGTCCATCGGGTAGGGGCTTTCCGCTAGCTTCAAGCGTTCACGGGCTGCGAGATTGGCCTCTTCGGCGGTAAGATAGCCTTGTTTAACCATTAACCCAAGCACTGTCTTCTGGCGGCTTTTGGCTGCCTCCAGGTTGTCAAAAGGGTCGTAAAGGGCGGGCGCCTGCGGCAGACCAGCCAGCAAAGCACATTCGGCCACATCCAGCTCGGAAACAGGTTTTCCAAAGTAGGTTTGTGCCGCCGCTTCTACTCCGTAGGCCAGCTTACCGTAATAGGTCTGGTTCAGATATAATGCCAGCACCTCGTCTTTGCTGTAACGTCGGGTGATTTGCCACGCCAGCGCGATTTCACGCAGTTTGCGGCGCAGGATGCGCTGGTTGCGCTCGTCCTCTTCCAGCAGCAAATTACGGGCTACCTGTTGCGTTAGCGTGCTGCCGCCAGCGAGCACCTCCCCACCCCGCAGGTTGATCCAAAGCGCTCGCAGGATGCCGACCAGGTCTACACCGGGGTTCAGGTAAAAAGAACTGTCCTCAGTTGCGATTGTCGCCTGGCGCAACGCCAGGGGCATTACTTCCAGCGGCAGCGGGGTATGCCTGCCGCCTTCTGCCGGAAGGATTTCGTAGAGCAGCCGTCCTTCCCGGTCGGTGATGCGCATACTTGGGGGGTTCAACCGTTCGGTGAGCTTTGCCGCGTCTGGGAGGTCTTTCAACGCCCAGTGGAACAACTCCGCTGCGCTGACTATCGTGATTGCCAGGATTGCCAGCAGAACGGACCAGATCACTTTTTTCCTTGAATTGCGCATCCTTTTTCCTACGCGGCAGTTCTCTTTATTCTGCCGGTTTGAGTTGATTATAAGACGATTCCAAACTGCCAGAAGTTTCCATATCTACCCACTTCTCCGAATCTTTTAACCATCGTATAATAGCCGTGTTATTTAGAAATCATTCAGGGAGTAAACCATGGGCGCTTTGTCGAGCCGTCAATTCTTTATCTTGCGAGCCTGGGCGGTGCATTTCTATACCAGCTTGGGTCTGCCCTTTGCTTTCCTGGCGCTGGATGCACTCTACAAAGAGAATGCCCATCTTATGTTTATCTACCTGGCAATTTGCATGTTCATTGACTCCACAGACGGCACCCTGGCGCGTTCCTGGAAGGTCACCACCTGGGTGCCCCAGTTTGACGGCCGCCGCCTGGATGACATTATTGATTATATGACTTATGCCTTCATACCGCTCTTTTTCTCTTACCGTTTTGGTCTGGTTACCGGTGAAGGTGGGCTGTTCACTCTTTTTATCGTGATGATTGCTGCAGTTTATGGTTTTTGCCAGAAGGCTGCCAAGACCAATGATGGTTATTTTACGGGCTTTCCGAACTACTGGAATATCGTTATTTTTTATCTCTATTTGCTCGGCACCCCACCGGTTATCAACAGTATTATTTTGCTGGTTTTCGCCGCCCTTATTTTTGTCCCGGTAGGGTATGCCAGTTTCAGTACAATTCATCTGCGTAGATTGGTTGTGACCGTTTCGGGTCTGTATGGGGTGGTTCTGCTTTTCATGCTGATCTTATGGGATCGCCTTACTCTGCCCATTATCCTGATTTCTATGGCGTTCCCGCTCCTCTACACGGCCATTTCGCTTTACCTGCACTTTACCCGCCGCACAACCGCCTAGCCTGAAAACGTAACCTTGTTTTAAGTTCCGGGCGCTGGCGATCAGACCCGGAGCTTTTGTTTATCAGAGGAGTTATTTATGATCTCAAGTCTTAAAAACTTCCTCACCATCCGCCCCGCCCAGGCTGAAGATGCTGCGCTCATCCTCGGCGCATACCGGCCAGTCTGGCCCGAAGAAGTGGTGGACCAGGCGCAAATCCAGGCTGCCCTACAGGACCCTTCTCACGCGACCGTGATTGCGCTCTGGGGCGGGAAGGCAGTCGGTTTTGCGGATGGTTTCTTGACTGTTTCACCGGATGGCGTGCGGCGATGGGAGTTTGACCTGTTGGGGATTATCCCAGAGTGGCGCGGTCAGGGGATTGCCGGGCAGCTCATACAGACCAATCTTGCCCAGGCAACCGCGTTCCACCCGCAGTTCGCCCGCGCGCTGATACGCCTTGAGAACATAGCCAGCCAGCGTGTGTTCGCATCCGCTGGTTTTCTGGAACAACCGGCTGTATATTATCTTTATGTCGCCCGCTTGCCCGTGAAAAGCCATTTCGCCGCGCCGCTGGGAGCAACCCTTGTTCCGGTTCAGACCTTTGCTTACAATGGTTTCTGGTTGGAAGGGTATCTCACCGAAGAAGCTTTGTGGGCGGCGCGGGCAGCTTTGACGGAAACCGGGGATCTGGCTGGTGTTTTGATCCATGCCAAGCGGGCGTCTGATCGTCGAGCCGCCGTTGCGTCTGGCTATGACCTGGTAGGCGCTTATCGTTGGTGGCATTACTGCTGGTGAAGCAGGTCTGTCCGGCTGTTCAGCGCGGTATGATTTTGGAGGGAGATCATGATTTTACAAGTTTACCTGACTGCGTCCGAGTTCTTAGAAAAAGCTCAGAATTACTTGTTGCAAGATGAGGCGATCAATAATCTCATGTTGGGCCTGGCAGTTTACCTCAAACACCAGCCAGAAACCGACAAACCGCCGTCTTATATGGCTACCGTCGAACAAGGCAGCCAGTTCCTCCTGGCGGCTCTGATGACCCCTCCAAGATCGGTCATTCTCTTTAGCCCTGGGGAGCCAGACCGTGAGGCCTGTGAAGTGGTGGCCAGGGATCTGCAATCTGGTGGATGGCAGGTCGTGGGGGTTAATGCGGTCTCGCCGTTGTCTGCTGTTTTTGCAGAAACCTGGCAAGAGTTGACCGGATGCTCTTACCGGCCCTGGCTGCAGATGCATACCTATAAACTTGAGCGGGTGGTTTGGCCAGAGCCCATGCCGCCCGGACGCTTGCGCCAGGCTGTTCCGGAGGATATTCCCTGGGCCGAGGATTGGCTGTTCCGCTTTCATAAGGAAGCGCTCAAACTGGAGGATCGCCAGGCCATGCATCGCACGGCTGAGGATGTGATTTCATCGCACAGTCTTCATGTTTGGGAGGACGATGGTCACCCTGTCTCGATGGCCTCTGGTCGTCGCCCTTCGCCGCATGGTATTGTCATCGCAATGGTTTATACCCCGCCGGAATTCCGCGGGCGGGGATATGCTAGCGCTTGTGTTGCAAGTCTTTGCCAGTATTATCTGGATTCGGGTAAATCTTTTTGTTCACTTTTTGCAGATTTGGAGAATCCCACCTCCAATCATATCTACCAGCGGATTGGTTTTCAATGGATAGGCAATTTTACGGAATACCGTTTTCTCCCGGAAATGGCGTAACCCGATTGAATAGTTTCATAGTGCAGCCGGACAGCTTACAACCGGCTGGCTTGCCTGCTTGCGGTGGAGAGTGTATTCATTTTCTAAATTTCACGAGGATTGTCTGTCGGATGGTGATATACTAGGATTTTGAATCTTACCTCAGGAGTCCAATTATGACAGGCTCTTTGTTAACGAAACGTCTCTTCTTTCTGGGGGGTGCGCTTTTGCTCCTGGCCCTGAACGCCTGTTCGCTGGGCGGCACGGAGATTACCCCGGCGCCGCAGATTGTAGAAGTTACCCGGATCGTTGAAAACACAACGATCGTTACTCAAATTGTTGAGGTCGAGAAGGTTATCACGGCTACCGCTCAGCCCAGCTCGCTGCCCCCCGTGGCTTCGTTGACTGGACAACCTGGCCAGACTACCCCGCTGGCGGTTGACGCCAGTGTCCCAGCCGATGGTTTTGCCGGTTGGTGTGTGCCGAAGGATGTCTTTGACTCCCCTGAAGGTCTCCAGCAAGCTGGAGCCATGCCGGAAGGCGCCAACCCCATCAGGGTGGTAGATGGCAAAAAAGAAGTGGTGATCGAAGCCCAAAATTGCTCTTTTGTCTACACATTAGACCGTCCCCTGCCTGCTGGAACGCAGTTAAAAATGTTCGATAACAGTGGTTCTCCTTTTCTTACTGCTAGCCTCACGCCGACAACTCAATTTCCTAACAAGGGTTACGTCACGGTTACCCATCCTTATGTGATCAACCCGCCTTATTGGACGATTATTTACAGGCTAGATTTGGTTGGGCCTGATGGCAAGGTACTACGTTCGGATGAAGTTAATTTCAAACGAGGGTGGACGCCGCGCGTATGTTACGATGGTTCATGGCCTGATCCTGTTACCCTTAAGTGCAAATTCATGGGCGAGGCGCATCCCTGGGATCCCTGGTATGGTAAAGAAAATCCCTATGAGCCCACGCTCGATCTGAGCGATTGAGTTTTTTGCGCTGACCCTTGTTGATCTGCTCACCAGGCGCTTTGACGGCACTTTGCTGGAGATGCCGACCATAAAGCGCAAGCGTTGACCATTTTGGCGGTTGGCTTGATTTATGATACGGTCATCCAACTTTTGCATCGGAGAACTCTGGACGAATGTCTAAAAATGCTTTCGACGTTCTGTTGTTGTTGGCGCGTCCCGCCGCCGGAAAAAGCGAGATCATCCACTACCTCAAACAAATTCCGGAGCAAGAGCGCCTGAAACGTTTCCACATCGGCGTTATGGATGAGATTGATGATTTTCCCATGTTGTGGGCGTGGTTCGAAGAAGATGATCTACTCAGCCGTATGCGCAAGCCGCGTTTGCATTCCACCCCCGACGGATACTTTAAAAAGACTTATTTTTGGGATTTGCTCATCGAGCGGATTTCACTGGAGTATCAGAAGCGTTTGAGGGATTATCCTTTTATTCCTGGAGAAGTGACCACCCTGGTGGAGTTCGCACGCGGCAGCCAGCACGGTGGTTTCCGGCGGGCTTTTGAGCATCTTTCGTCTGAAATGGCGCAGCGGGCTGCTATTCTTTATGTGTGCGTCTCTTACGCGGAATCGCTTCGCAAGAACCGCAGGCGCTTTAATCCCGAGCGACCAGACAGTGTTCTCCAGCATGGACTTCCCGATGACAAAATGGAGCGTTTGTATAAAGACAGCGATTGGGATAAGCTAAGCGGCGGCGCAGACCAGGGAACCCTTCAAATTCAGGGTTTTAATGTGCCATTCATCGTCTTCGAGAATGAAGACGACATTACAACATCGGGCGGCGAGCGGCTTGGGGCGCGGTTGGAAGAAACCCTCGGTAGGTTATGGAAATTATATTCTTCTTCCCCTAAATTTTTTGCGCCCAGGTAGCTCTGTATTCTTTAGGATTTTTCTCCATACAACCTGCCTTCTCTACCAAAAAGACCTGGCCGGTTGTAAAATGTCCATACCATTTTGATTTTTATCCGTGGAGGGCAGCATGCAACTGTTGAAAGACCGTATTATTAGAGATGGAAAGAACCTGGGAGGGGGGATTCTGAAGGTTGATGGGTTTATCAATCACCAGGTTGATCCTGTGCTGATGGACGCCTGCGGGCAGGAACTGGCGCGGCGTTTTTCCAATGTGAATGCAACCAGGGTGTTGACAGCCGAAATTTCCGGCATTGCTCCGGCGTTGATGACCGCCCGTTACCTCGGTTTGCCGGTTGTCTATGCTCGAAAGTCGAAGCCGGTCACCATGCCTGATACGGTTTACCTGACGGTGGCGCCTTCGCACACGCGCGGGCGCTCGGTAGAACTGATTGTCTCTCCGGAATATTTAGGGCGCGGGGAACGGGTGTTGATCATCGATGATTTTCTTGCCACTGGTGCTACCATCCTTGGGCTGGTGCGCCTAGCCCAGGCTGCCGGCGCAACGCTGGTGGGGATAGGGGCATTGGTTGAAAAGATTTTTGAAGGCGGGCGCGACGCCCTTATGCCGCTGGGCGTTCCGGTTGAATCGCTGGTTTGCATCACCTCGATGGATCACGGCCAGCTTGTCTTTAAGGAATAATTTTCGATGACGAACGCCATTGCCATCCTGGATTACGGTTCGCAATATACCCAACTAATTGCCCGGCGGGTGCGTGAACTGCAAGTCTATTGCGAACTATTTCCCTGGGACGCGCCCGAGGAAACAGTTCAGGCCATTCATCCGGCGGGGTATATTCTTTCAGGTGGACCGCTTTCAGTGTACGCCAAAGATGCGCCCACGTTGCCGCCATATGTGATCGAATCGGGTTTGCCGGTGCTGGGCATTTGTTATGGGATGCAGCTACTGGTATATACGCTGGGGGGCAGGGTGTCTCCCGCCGGAGAACGGGAATATGGGCCAGCGGAAATCGAAACCCTGGCGGATAACCCGCTCTTGCCATCTGGAAAACAGCCGGTCTGGATGTCTCACGGCGACCGGATCGAAACGCTCCCGCCGGGTTTTCGAGTGCTGGCGCGCAGCGGTAACTGTCCGGTTGCTGCGTTGGGAGATGAAAAGAACCGCTGGTTTGGCGTTCAGTTTCATCCCGAAGTTCGACATACCCCTGGCGGGCGCGAGCTATTGAGCCGTTTTGTTATGGAGATCTGCAAAGCAGAGGCCGACTGGACACCCGCTTCTATCATTACTCAGTCTGTAGAGCGTATTCGTGCCCAGGTAGGCAACGAACGAGTGCTGTCGGCTGTTAGCGGGGGGGTTGATTCCAGCGTGGCAACCGCGCTGGTCAGGCGGGCGGTTGGCGATCAGCTTACGGCCATACTTGTTGACACCGGTATGCTTCGGAAAGATGAACGCAGCCAGGTAGAAGCGGCTTTTCAACAGTCGCTGGGGGGAGGCCTGACGGTGGTAGACGCCTCGCAGACGTTCTTGAGCAGGCTGGCCGGGGTGACTGAACCGGAGGTCAAGCGTCGTATTATCGGAGAAACGTTCATCCGTATCTTCGAAGCCCAGGCGCTCAAAGTTGGCAAGCCGCGTTTTCTCGTGCAGGGCACAATTTATCCTGACGTGGTCGAATCCAGCGCGCCGGACCGTTCAAAAGCGGAAAGAATCAAAACCCACCACAATGTTGGCGGTCTTCCTTCTGACCTATCGTTTGAGCTGGTGGAGCCGCTTCGTTATCTCTTTAAGGACGAGGTGCGGGCGGTGGGCGAAGCCCTGGGTCTGCCTTCTGAACTGGTTTGGCGGCAGCCATTCCCCGGACCGGGGCTGGCGGTGCGCTGCCTGGGCGAGATCACGGCGGCGCGGCTCGAAAAACTTCGCCAGGCCGACGCGATCTTCACCACCGAACTGGCGGAGGCTGGCTTTCTGGGTGAGAATAGCGGTGAAGAAGGGGTGGCGCAGGCTTTTGCTGTCTTGCTGCCGGTGCGTACGGTGGGCGTGATGGGAGACCAGCGCACATATCAGGAGGTTGTGGCGCTGCGGGCTGTAACTACTTCTGACTTTATGACTGCAGACTGGGCGCGCCTGCCGCCGGATTTGTTGGCCCGGGTAGCCAATCGTATTGTTAATGAAGTCTCCGGCGTCAACCGAGTTGCTTACGATATTACCAGCAAACCACCCGCGACCATCGAGTGGGAATGACGTATATTGAAGTGCATGGCAAAGGGCAGCTTTTATTTGATAGCCACCCCAGGCCGAACTGAAAGGAGACCCGATGGATTACGGTGAAGTGCTTGGAAAGTCGTGGAAGATTATCTGGAAGAACAAGATCTTGTGGTTGTTTGGTTTGCTGGCGAGCTGCGGCCGCGGGGGCGGCGGTGGCGGTGGGGGTGGGGGCGGCGGAGGAGGAGGCGGAGGAAGTAACGGGTCCTCATCCGGTTTTATCCCTGGAATGCCATTCCAAACTACGCCGCCCTGGTTGGAAGAACTTGCCCGGACTTTTGAGCGTATGGTCGAAGATGGTACGATTTGGTGGGTGGTGGCTGGGATCGTTGTCTTCAGCCTGCTAATGGCGGTTGTTATGTTGGTATTAAGCGCCATTGGGCGGGCGGGGCTGGCGCGCGGCGCCTGGCGGGCCGATTCTGGTGAGACCCCTTTGACCTTCGGAATTCTGTGGCAGGACAGTCGGCGTTATTTTTGGCGCGTCCTCTTGCTGGTTCTGTTGATCGCTGTTGCTGCAACAGTCCTGATCCTTCTTTTGTTGGCGCCGATGATCCTCTTTGGAATTGTAACCATGGGTATCGGCATGCTCTGCCTGATTCCTTTCATTTGCTTGCTTGTCCCGATTGGCATTGCGATTGGGGTGCTGGAAGAGATGGCTGTTGTTGCGATTGTCGGCGAGGATAAGGGCGTGCTGGAGAGCCTTCGCCGCGCCTGGGAAGTTATGCGTGCCAACTGGGGTGCTGTGATTGTGATGACCTTGATCCTGCTGGTAGGCGGCGGCATTGTTCGCCTGTTGATTGGGCTTCCGGCGCTACTCATCCTCTTCCCAATTGTCATTGGACTGGTGGCCGGCAGCCAAACAGCCATGGTGGGCGGTTTTATGGCAGCGGGCGCGATTTTGCTGATCTATCTGCCTATCGCGATTTTGCTTTCCAGCGTGCTGCAAGCTTATCTGGGTTCGGCCTGGGCGTTGACCTATCGCCGCCTGGTCTCGAAGGAAAGCGGCGCAGCAATCGAACCAGAGCTCTCTGACGTTCTCCCAGGGGATGGCGTGCCGTCAATTTGACAAGATTTTTAAAAAGGAACGATACCTGCAGGTAAAGCGAGTCAACCTGCAGGTTTTTCTTTATGGGATAGCCGGTCAGATTTTATTAGCTCTGATTGGAGTGCAGTCCGTTCAGGATATGATAAAGCTCATCCAGTTCGCGTTGGATCTCATCCCGGTCGTTGACGGAATGCTCCAACATGGATTCAAAGGCCAGTTTTTGATCGGGGGGCAGGGTTTGGAGCAGCCGTTCAGTCCGGGCGATCTGGGTATTCTTGTGGCGAAGTTTGGCTTCCAACCGGTCGCGATAACCACGGTAGAATTCTTCCTCCCCCATGGGACGCGGCAGGGTAGAAATTCCCTGTGTCAGTATCTCTGCCACCGTCAGCAAGAAATCTTCCGTGTCGATAGGTTTTTCGATGAAGCGCACACCGCCCAGGCTGAGGGCGAATTTTTTATCCTCAGCAGTGATATAGGTGGCCGAAACGAAAATTACCGGGATATGGTGAGTGAGCGGGTCGGTGCGAAGTTTTTGTACCAGCGCGAACCCGTCCATTTTTGGCATGAGGATATCGGTGATAATCAGTGATGGGCGATGAGTCTGGATCATTTCCAGCGCTTCTTTGCCGTTCGAGGCTGTCAAAACTGGATAACCCTTGAACCGGAGCGTAACCTCCAACAGTTCTTGAACATTGGGAACATCTTCAACAACTAGTATTGGTCCAGAAGAGGTAGACATACGAATATTGTAGCGAACTCCTGATCCAAAGACAATGACTTGCGGCGGATTAGTAAGGGAATTGTAAAGCGGTAAAAAAGCACTCCGGCGGCCTCAAGCCAGCCGATTTTTTGTGGATTCAGCTTTCCGCAACCGCTTAGCAACCGTTCCGAGGCCGACAGCGCCACAGCAGGCGGCAAGCACAACCGGAAAGAGGTAGTAGCGGTCCCAATCCAATGGAGTTGCCAGCGCTGCAGTTGCCAGGGGGGCTAGGAGGGCGAGCAATGCAGCCGCAGATGGATCGTTTTCTCCGCTGCGCAGCCAGCGCCAGGCTCTCCACAATAAGTTCCCCAACCCAACGGCGGCCAGTGTCAGGTTCAGCCAGCGCGCTCCTGAAAAATTTGGCCAGGCGTAGTCCTCGAAGATACGCTGGCTGATTATGTCTAGCCGTTGCAATGGGCTGTTTGGGAGTACGTTTTCTGGAAACCCAGCGACCTGGATAGACATTTCCTGTACCCGGAACTTGAACATCCGGGCTGTGTTCACCAGTGGATTCGAATACAGGTAGGGGTTCAAGGCGATAAAGACCAGCAGCGCAGCGAAAACCGAGAGGATGGCGCCGCGGATGGCGAAGGTTTGCCGCAGCCCGCGATCTGCGCCGCCGGGCAATAGCAGGAACGAGAGCATAACCAGCGCAAACAGTCCGCTGGCGCTGAACAACCCGTTGATCTTGCAAGCCCCTGCCAACCCGCAACACACCCCTGCAACCAGGAACCAAGTTACCGGCTTTCTCAAGTTTTTCGCGATAGTCGCTTCTTGTTGGTAAGCTTTGTGCAGCTCGCGCAACGCTTTCCAGCAGGCTGCTGTGGCCAGGATGGTAAAGAACAGCAGCGGGGTCTCGCTCATTGCCCGGCGCAGGTGTGTAAGGAAATAGGCGTTGCTCAGAACGGCCAGCAGAAAGTAGTATCCTGCTATCCGGCCTGCCACAGCGCGCAGCATTAGGAAAATCAACCAGCAAGCCAGAGCAGCCAGCGCGGACATCGGCAAGCGAGACCACCACAGCAACCCGCTTTCCGGCAGGTTGCCTTGGGCAACATTCGTCTCATAATCCTGGTCGAACTGCCAGGGGGTGTTCAAATCTTCTGGCTTGTAGCCGCCGGCCAGCCTCCCCAGCCCGATCAGATAGCGCGCCATTGGCGGCTGCGTCAGCGTCCAGTAGTGCTCTCCCCAGAGGGGGGAATCCGGTTTGTGGGTGAGGAGGATTTCCAAATAGCTACTGGTATGGATCCAATGACTTTCATCCTCTCCATAGCTTACTTTATCGATGCCGGTCAGGAAAACGGCTGAAAGAATGAGCAAAGCCAAAAGCGCTTCGGCGAGGGCAAATCGGTGGGAGTGTAACAAGGATGGCAAGAAGCACCTACTGTCGGTTTAAATCTGGCCGCGCCATTCGCTCTTCAGGCGATCGAAATAAGCTGCAATATACGCCTCGCGTTCCGCCGCCAGTCGCCGGCCAGTCGGCGTGAAGAGCCGGTCCTTGATTTTGCTGAGTTTGAATAGATATTCATGGTAGCAGGAATGCGGTTCGCCGGGCTCTTTTTGCCCGGTTTCGAGGAAGCGCCGGGAGGGCTCGGCGTAAACGGGTTCTCCGGCCAGGGTGGCGTACGCCACTGCCCGGGCAATACCCACTGCTCCGAGCACGTCCAGTTTGTCTGCATCGAAGAGCGTCTGCGCCTCGATTGTTTGAGGGGGTTCGCGATCATCACGATACCGGTGGGCGCGGATGCAGTGTTGGACAGCCCGGATCCGTTCTAAGGGCCAGCCCTCGTCTGATAAGATATTCTCTGCAAACTCTGCCGAAGCGAGGTGATGTTCTGCTCGTTCTTCGCTGCCGGGCATGGCGCCGACTGCGTCGTGCAGCAGCGCCGCTGCCCGTACGATTTCCTGGTCTGCGCCTTCTTCTTGCGCCAGGTGTTCTGCCATAAAGTATACCCGCAGGACATGATCGTAGTCATGCACGGCGTCCGCTCCGGCGTACCAGGAACGGGCTTGTTCGGTGGTGGGCATCTTGAATCTCCTTGTTAACCGGGATGGGATAGGACAACCTGCCCGCGTTTGATCACGGTTTTGACCAGGTTTCCGCCAAAGCGATAACCGAGGTGACGGTAGTCTTCGGTGTCGAGCAGCAGCAGATCGGCCTGTTTGCCGGGTTCAATCGAACCAATCTGGGCAGCCCGGTTGACGGCAGCAGCAGCGTTGATGGTTGCGGCCGCGATGGCCTGGGCCGGGGTTAAGCGCAGGTAACGGCAAGCCAGTGCGATGACAAACTGCATGCTCTCGCACCAGGCAGGGCCGGGGTTGAGATCCGAGGCGATTGCCAGCAGCCCCCCTGCTTCCAGAAAGGCTTTTGCTGGTGTGTAATTGGGGTCGCCCAGCCCGAAAGGGGTTGGCGGCAGCGCGACCGCCACCGTTTGGCTCTGCGCCAATGCTTTGATATCCTCCGGCGGGGTTTTGACCAGGTGCTCTGCAGAAACGGCGCCGAGTTCAGCCGCCAGGCGAGCGCCGCCCAGCGCTTCGAACTCGTCGGCGTGAATTTTTAATGGAAAGCCCATCTGCCTGGCGGTTTCTAAAATGCAGCGCGACTGCTCCAGGTTGAAGGCGCCCGCTTCGCAAAAAACATCTACAAACGGAAGCGGCCGTCCAGCGGAGTGATCTGCCCACCACTGTTTCACTACTGGCAGCATCTCCTGGCAAATCAGTTGGGTAAACCGGTCTGCGTCTCCCTGATACTCTGGGGGGATGGCATGCGCTCCCATGAAGGTGGGGATGATTTCCAATGGGCCTTCCTGGTCCAGTGCCAGGAGCGTTTCTAGCTGGCGCAGTTCAGTAGCGGTTTCCAGACCATATCCCGTCTTTGCTTCAACGGTCGTGGTGCCATTGCTCAGCAAAATGTCAGCGCGAGCGCGCGTTTGTGCCAGCAAAGTTTCCCGACTCGCCTGGCGCGTCGCCTGGACGGTGGCATTAATCCCACCGCCAGCGGTCATGATCTCCAGGTATGTTTTACCCTGGATGCGCATCTCAAATTCTCTGGCGCGGTCGCCAGCCCAAACCAGGTGCGTGTGCGAATCCACCAATCCAGGCATGACCACCTTGCCGCCGGCATCCAGCCAGGGAGCATCGGGGTGGCGGACTTTAAGTTCAGCACTGGTTCCTACTTCGGCCACTACACCGTCCTTTACCAACACAGCGCCATCGGATATGATCCCAAGGCGGCCCAACTCGTCCCCGCGTTGGGGTGGCCCGGCAAGCGTTAGCAATTGTGAGGCGGAATGGATCAGCATCAACAGATACTCCAGGATTAAGTTTACTCAGGAAAACTGAAAACCGCCGCAAATTTTAATGATTAAAAAGAAATCTCCTCGTTCAAGAAAACGGGGGGATTTCGGACACCAGGCAGGATTTTCCGTTGCCTGGCAAAGATAATCTCAGGCTGAACCAATACTGGCGGTTGTTCGTAGGGCAGCCGATTTCTAAACTGGTTACCTTTCTGGGAGGGTTTCTTTTGCTTGCTGCAAGCTCTCGTACACCTTTTTGAGAACTTCTTTGCGCTGCTTGAGCATCATCTTGTATTGTATGTTTTCTGTGCGCGCAATTTCCACTCTCAGATCAGAGATGCAGCTTTCCAGCAGCTGATACAGGATAGAGCGTTCCTCTTCGTTCAGGTTGAGGTACAGCATGTCAGCCTCCTTTCTTTCAGCAGCTTTAAAATCACAATAGCCGCCCGCGCCTCGCGCGAACGGCCAGCGATACATGCACTCAGGTTTATTGAGGAGGGACACATGGACTGTGTCCGGCCGGCAATATAGATACCCTTTGTCTATATTTATTATAGAGATTTTGGGAGCCAGAGTCAATGCGTTTCGCGGTAGGCCAGAATCTTTCTTGACAGCCCTGGTCGAAGGCGTTAAGATGCTTTCGGTATGTTCCAAAAGAAAGTGCCCCTGACCCCACCTCCGGCGCGAGTTTTACTTTCCATTGACTATGAGCCCTGGTTTGCATTGAGCCGCCGGTACGATTCGATCCATAGCGATCTTGAGCGCCGATCCTTGGATGGCGGATTTGCCCGGCAGGCTGTTGATGTTATCTTAGAGCAGTTGGGGATGGCGGCTGCCAGTTTTTACCTGGTGGGGGAGATTGCAGCATGGTACCCAGAAGTGGCGGAAAAGATCGCTGCGGCCGGGCATGAGCTCGGTTTTCATTGCCACGTTCACCGTTCGCTGGCGCTGCCGGAAGACCTGGAACAAGACCTGCAGCGGTCGCAAGATTGGATCAAGCGCTATGGTGTAAGGGGGTACCGCGCGCCTATGGTGCGTATTGCTGGGGCGGCTTATCCTCTCCTTGCCCGGTTCGGTTTTCGGTACAGTTCTTCGATCTACGCCCCGCCTGGGACTCTCTTACAAAACGCTGGCGTGTGGGAGCTACCGGTCAGCACCTGGAAGTGGGGCGGCAGTTCTGCGAACATTCAGGCCCCGCGCTATTTTTCTGTGAGATTGCTGTTGGGGGGAGAGCTGCCCTTTGGCTCCAGCTTCATTACCGGTCTTTCAAGAAAGGCCGTCCTACGTTTGATAGAGAACGCATTGAAAGCTGGGCATAGTCCTGTTATCTTCCTGCATCCTTATGAACTGGCGCGCCCGGAAGACTGGCCAGGGCGTATCCGGGGCGACCTGCTGCGCAATCCTTTGCTGTTGCCCTTCGTGGCAGATAAATCCGGTTTTCTTAAACAACTGGTTGGCCGTTTTCCAGTTTCACCGTTGGGGGCATGGTTAGATGATGCTATCCGGGGAGGCTGCCAGGATGGTTGATGTTACGATCCGGCAACTTGACCCCGGCGAGGTTTTACGCCTGCCGCCGGATCTGGCGCTCAAAGTTGGTTTTTGTGGACTGGATGCCTGGTCTGGATTCGTCCGCTCTGTCTATCAATTCCCGATTTACCGGCTGGTTGCAGAGAGAGGAGGAAACCCGGAGGGCTTGCTGGCTTTAACGCACGTGCGCCACCCGGTCTTCGGGAATTACTTGACGACTGCGCCCTTTGCCAGTTACGGCGGTTATCTTGCTGCCAGTTCGGAAGCGCGCTCGGCCTTGTTCTCAGAGGTAAACCGCCTGGCACAGTCGCTGGGTGTGGATTATGTACTGGCGCGGCACGAGAAAGGTGATGAGTGTCCGCCCGAGGGATGGGTTCAGTATTCCGGCTATGCGACATACCGGATTGGTCTCCCGGCGAATGCAGACGCATTGATGCCTTCCTATAGTTCTGATCATCGCAACCACATTCGCAAATCACTCCACAAAGGATTTTCGATCCGTTTTGGACGCCAGGAGTTACTGCAAGACGCCTACGAAGCGATCGCCCGCAGTATGCACGAGCTGGGATCGCCTTATCATGGCCAGCGGTATTTGAAAGCGATGCTGGAAAGCCTGGGTGAAAAGCTTGAGTTTGTTGTCGTTTATGCCAAAGATGGCCGCCTGGCTGGCGGCGGAGCGTTGATCTACCACGGTAAGGTTGCTAACAATCTTCACGCCAACATCCTGCGCAGTTACCGTTCGGATTATGTGGGCGAATTTCTGTACTGGTCTATCCTTGAACATTGTTGCGAACTGGGGATGCAAACGTTTGATCTTGGCCGCAGCCTGTCCGGTTCTGGGAACGAGGTTTTCAAGATGAAATGGAGACCGGAGCGGCGGACGCTGGCTTACTGGTATGCCCTCCGGCCTGGCGTTGCGTTGCCGAACTTGAACCAGAAGAATCCAAAATATCGCCTTGCCATTGCCACGTGGAAACGTCTGCCGCGCCCACTGGTGCGCTGGCTGGGGCCGTTTTTAATCTGTGGGCTGGCCTGACGGTTGTGGACCTGAAAGAGAAGAGAAACCACACTATGGAAATCACCATCCAACCATTGCATCATAGCACTCCAGAGTTGCTTGCACTGGTGGCGCGGTTGCACCATGCAGTCATGCCAACTTTGCTCAGCGATTTGGGCATTCCCTTTGTAGAACGATATTTCCAGGCCGGTGCCGCCGATTCCTCGGTCATCGGTATGGTCGCGCTGCTGCCCGATGGCCGCACTCCTTGCGGTTATGTGATTGGCTGCCCGCGCCCGGACCGACTGATGGCGCAGTTGAGGTCGCCTTTTCTTTGGTTTGTCCGCCAGATACTCCAACTGCTGTTTACCCGCCCGTCCGTGTTGCTCCAACTGGTGGTCTCTGCCCTTTCCATCCAGGGGCAAATGGGGGAAGATCCCAGTGTGATCGAAGTGTCTTACCTGGGTATTTCTCCTGAAACGCGCGGAGCCGGATTAGGGGAAAAGCTGATGCGCACATTTTTAGATGCCTGCCGGCAGGCCGGTTACCGCGCCGTAGCGTTGAGCGTAGAAATCGAAAACCAGGCGGCCGTTGCCATGCATAAAAAGGTGGGTTTCCAGGTCAAGAAGGCTTTTCGCGAGGGGCGTTTTAACCGCTACCGGATGGAAATATTGTTGTAGAATGAACAGCAGGGGTTTCTGGCAGCCAACCGGCAGGATAGTGGCGATGCCAGGCCAGGAGGAAAAGCACTGAGTGTCTGATCTGAGTTCTTCGCCTGTCTCGGTCAGTATCATCGTTCCCGTTTATAACGAGGAAGAGATGCTGCCCGCTTTTCACGCCATGCTTTGCGAGGTAGTTCAATCGTTACCCTACGATTTTACAATTTTGTATATCAACGATGGTTCGAAGGATCGTACATCCGGGGTACTGGATGAGCTGGCCGCCGCAGACGAGCGCGTTCAGGTGGTCGAGCTCAGTCGCAATTTCGGTCACCAGGCAGCTCTGACCGCCGGTTTGGACCGCGCGGAAGGCGACCTTGTCATCACGATGGACTGCGATGGGCAGCATCCGCCCAGTTTGATCCCTGAAATGATCTCGCTTGCAAAGTTGGGCTACGATATTGTTATCACGCAGCGCCAGGAGCCGCAATCGCTCTCGCTCTTGAAACGATTGTCTTCCAATTTATTCTACCGCCTGATCAACTGGATTGGCGATACGCATATTCTACCGGGCAGCGCAGATTTTCGCCTGATGAGCCGCACGGCTGTGTTGGCGCTGCGTTCGATGCGGGAGTACAATCGCTTTTTGCGCGGCATGGTGGCCTGGATGGGATTTCGTTCGGTCATCCTGCCTTACCAGCAGCCGCCTCGCCTGGCGGGAGCTTCTAAATATTCGGCGCGGAAAATGTTCCGCCTGGCGGCGAACGCCATTTTCTCGTTTTCGCTGGTGCCGCTTTATATCAGCCTTACTTTAGGGGGGATATTTCTCGTCCTGGCGCTGGTGCAGGCTTTGTGGGTATTCAGCTTGTGGCTGCGCGGCGCGAGAGACCAGCTTGTACCGGGCTGGAGTTCGTTGATGTTCGTCCTGCTGATCGTCGGCGGCACTCTGATGATCTCGATTGGGTTGGCCGGTATTTATATTGGCTATATCTTTCAGGAGATCAAAGGCCGGCCGGTTTACCTGGTGCGCCAGGAAATAAAGAAAGCTGCCCCAAAAAACGAGATGAAGAAAGACCAGCATGGATAGCCTCAAAGCCCGCATTGCCGCCTTCCGTTTTCCGCATTTCTCCGTCCCGCTGGCCCTGCTCGGATTGTGCCTGGTCAGTTATGGCCTGCTGATCCCCTGGTTGGGTTTCTACTGGGACGATTTAGCTTTTCAATGGATTTCCGAAAAACTGGGCAGCGGCGGGCTGGTGCGCTATTTTGCTTCTGCCCGGCCTGTCTGGGGACTGTTCATCCGCGCCGATCTTTTTCTATTGGGCGATTCTCCCTGGGTCTGGCAACTTTTTGGCATCTTCTGGCGCTGGCTTTGCGCAGTAATGTTGTGGCTCTTACTCCACCTGCTCTGGCCGCAGCGTTCCAGGATGGCGGCCTGGTCTGCTTTCCTCTTTGCCGTTTATCCTGGGTTTGACCAGCAATATATCCCGGTTAATTTTGCCCATTTTTTTATGGTGTACACGGCGCTTTTGTTCTCCTTTGGCGCGATGCTGGTCGCAGTGCGTCGGCTGGGCCGTTTCTGGCTGTGGACAGGGCTGGGGTTGGTTTTTTCGGCGATGAACCTGCTTTGCATGGAATATTTTTACCTGCTCGATCTGCTGCGTCCACTTTTGCTTTGGTGGGTGTGCGGCGAAACGATCCGCGGCTTTGGACCCCGCCTGCGCCGGGTTGCTGTTCTTTGGGCGCCGTATCTGGGGGTTTTTCTGGGCGTCTCTTTCTGGCGGGCGTTCCTTTTTGAAAACCAGACCTTAGGAAACCAACCCAAGCTGCTTGGTTTGCTGGCCGCCGATCCGCTTCGAGCTGGGTTGCAGCTCGCGAATACCATCCTCCAGGATTTCTGGCAGGTGACAGTCCAGGCCTGGTATGAAGCCTTCTACCTGCCGGACGCTGGCCTCCTGGGGGGGCGTACCACGCTGGTTTATGTGGCTCTGACGGCAACAACGTTCGCGCTGGTATTCTTTTACCTGCGGCGATTGCAGGATGATGCCCCAGAAGCCGACAGGCCCACTGGAAGGTTTTTTACTGGCATCTTAGGTTTGCTGGCGATCCTGATTGCTGGCTGGCCGTTCTGGCTCACCCAGCTTGTGGTTGGTTTGCGGCAGCCCAACAGCCGTTTTACCCTGCCTTTTACATTCGGGTCTGTTTTACTGATCGCGACGCTGGTATCTTTCATACCCCGGCGGGTGGATTGGCTGCGAGCTGGGCTACTGGCGCTCCTGGTTAGTTTTTCAACCGGCTACCAGTTTCAGGTTGCCAACCAATACCGCCGCTCACTGGACGCCCAGCGGCAATTCTTCTGGCAGATGGTCTGGCGGATGCCTGAACTCAGCGAGGGCACGGCTGTGTTGACGAACGACCTGCCGATTACATACGTTACCGACAACTCCCTGACCGCGATGCTAAATTGGGTTTATGCGCCTGAAAATAGCTCGGAGCGCATATCTCATTTCTTGTATTACCCGTCGCTCCGCCAGAATACCGTTTTGCAGGGAATGCAGCCTGACCGGCAGATCACTCACAATTATTGGGCTGCCACTTTTTACGGCAACACTTCTCGAATTGTCGCTGTCTATTATCAGCCGCCTGCCTGCCTGCGCGTCCTCGATCCCCAGGTGGACCCGGCCAATGCAACAATTCCAATCTTGCTGCGCAGATCCGCAGAACTATCGAGTTGGGATTGGATTCAACCGCTTTCAGAAGACCAGGCTGCTCGCCCGCCGGATCAAATTTACGGCGCTGAACCATCTCACGGATGGTGTTATTATTACCAGAAAGCCGAATTAGCCCGCCAGCAGGCGGATTGGGAAACGGTCGTTGAACTTGGCGGGCAGGCCTTCGAGCTGGGTGAATACCCAAATGACCCGGCGGAACGCTACCCATTTATCGAGGGGTATGCTCATACGGACGATTGGGTCAAGGCGGTTGAGCAGACATCAGAGGCGGCTGCGATTACCCCGCTTGTTCACCCGGCGCTGTGTCGGTTATGGGAGCGTATAGACGTGCAAACGCCAGACACGGCGCGAAAAACTGCGGCAGTCCAGCAAGTGCGGGATACATTAGGGTGTGAAGAAGGCAAGGAAAAAAATACAATCATGTCACTGACGAAGGAGATACGCTGATGAAATACCTCATCACCGGCGGCGCCGGATATATCGGTAGCACGATTTGTTCCGCGCTGGAAGACGCCGGACATACCCCCGTAGTGATCGATTCGCTCATCACCGGACGACGCGAATTCACCCGCGGTCGCATCTTTTATCAGGCTGATATCGCGGACGCGGACGCAGTGAAACAAATCTTCCAGGATCACCCAGATATCTGCGCCACCATTCACTGCGCCGCGCTGATTGTGGTGCCTGAATCGACCACCATGCCCTATGAATATTATAGCGATAATGTCGCCAAGTCTTTGGAGCTATTCAACACTCTCAAGAACCTGGGGTACGGGAAAGTGGTTTTCAGTTCTTCTGCCTCTATTTATGATGTTGTTGATGGGTTTATGGTGACCGAAGCGGCCCCTCTCAAGCCCAACAGTCCCTATGCCCGCACAAAGTACATGATGGAGATGATCTTGCGGGATTTTTGTATGGCGTATGGGATGCAAGGGATTGCGTTGCGGTATTTCAACCCCATTGGCGCCGATCCAAAGATGCGCTCCGGCATTCATGTAAAAAACCCCACCCATGTTGTCGGCAAGCTTGTGGATACAGCCCTGGGCAGACAGGACTATTTTGAAATCACCGGCACCGATTGGCCTACCCGCGATGGTTCGGGCATTCGCGATTACATCCATGTCTGGGATCTGGCGCGCGCCCATGTCAATGCGGTGGTAGATTTTGATGCGGTTTTCCAACGCGCCGGCAACCCGGAAGATCGTTATCTGGTCATCAACCTCGGCACAGGCAAGGGCGTGACCGTTTTCGAGCTGGTGAGGGCTTTTGAAACCGTGTGGGGTAAAGAAATTAACAAGCGGCTGGCCCCGCCTCGCCCGGGCGATATTGCTGGTTCTTACGCCAATGCAGACCGCGCTCGCGAGTGGCTGGGTTGGGAGGCTGAAGAATCAATTGAACAGGGAATAGCTACAGCGCTTCAATGGGGCAAGGAACGGCAAACGATCCTGAATTTCGATTAAACGATATGGATCGATCAATTTTATAAAAAGCCATGCACGAACAGGCGAAACACCATATTTCGGCTTGCATGGGTTGACCTTGCAGGAGACCTAATCTACGCCATGGATCTCTCCCCTCTAGTTCAAGATGAGGGGCTGGGGTTTGCCAGTTATGTTTGGAATTATCTGGATCGTTGTGTGAACGAGTTGTTTAACTGGTTCGGATAGGATGGCGGGGTACGATATTCATGCGGCTAGCTCGGCTGCCAGCAGATCGAAGGCCAGTGGCAGGGTAACCTGGCTGGTTTTCAGATTTTCATCAATTTCGAGCAGGCGGCGGTAGGTTTGTTCCAGTTGCGCGATTGAGAACCGGCGCGCCTGGCCGACCATCTTTTGCGCCGGGTATTGAGCCAGCCGAAGATCGTTGATCACAGTTTCCAGATCACCGTTATCGTCCAGAATTTCGCGAGTCAGCAGAAGCAACCGAAACTGGCGGACAATCATGCCAAACAGTTTGAATTCCTCTTCCTCTTCCATCAGTTGGTGAAACAATTGCAAGGCGTTGCGCACATTGCCTGAGGAAAGCGCATCGACCATTTCGAAAATGCTGGCCTGGCTGGTGTTGGCCGTCAGCAGGTCAACATCAGCGGGCTCCACCGGGCGCTGGCGGTTCACGTAGAGGAGTAGTTTTTCGATCTCCAGCTTGGCCAGCCGGGTGTTGTTATCCAGACAGCCCGCCAGCGCAGCAGCGGCAGCCGGGGTGAACTGCCCACCCATTTCTTCCGCCTGCTTGCGAATCCAGCCCGGCATCTCTTTTGGGGTGGGCAGCGGCGCCCGGATTATCCGGACATGGGGCTGTTTGCCCTTGGCCCATTTGACCAGCCAGTGTTTCTCGTTGAAGATCTCCCATTGCTTTTCGCCTTGCTTAAAACCCTGGTGATCTGTGATTACCAGGATCAGTTCAGAAGTTGGCGGCAGGTTCTCTAAAAAGCTGCAAAATTGATTTTGCGCCTCTTTGGTTGCAAGGCGCGCCAGCGGGTTTGTCAGGATCAGGATACGCCGCTCGGCCAGAAAGGGGATGGCACTGGCCGCGGTGCGGATTTCTTCATTGCTGGCCTGGCGGCCATCCAACCGCGTCAGGTTTAGCTCGACCGCGCCAGGGTCGCCCAGCGACAGAATGCGTTCGTTCAGGAAGGCGGCGACAGCAGTTTCATCGTCGCCGATCAGGAGCGTCACGGCCGGCGCAGGCTGGCTCATTTTCTTTCCCACTCCGATCGCAGGATAGAATAAATTTTCACGTCCCGGTAGCTGCCCTGGGCGTGAAGGTACTGCCGCAGGATGCCTTCATAGCGCATCCCAATTTTCTCCATCACGCGCGCCGAGGCAATGTTGGAAACATCACACATCGCTTCGATGCGGTTGCAGAGCAGCCTTTTGAAACCAAAAGCCAGCGCGGCTCGCGAGGATTCGGTCGCATAGCCATTCCCCCACCATTTGCGGCCGATGGCGTAACCGATCTCGGCGCGCCCGTGTACAGGGTTCCAGCGGATAAAACCGGCGGTGCCGATTACCTGCCCGGTTTCTTTGAGCGCCACCGCCCAGGGAGTTGGTTTTCCGGAGCTGTAACCGGCGAGCATTTGCTCTACATAGAACTCGGAATCTTCCATTTTTCTATGATAAACCCAAAGGGTGTAGCGAGTCATTTCGGGGTCTCTGGCGTAGTCGAACACCGCCGCCACGTCGCTTTTTTGCAGGCGGCGCAGGTATAAGCGCTCCGTTTGCAAAACAGGCAATTTGGTAAATATCGTCTCGTGATCCATACCTGCGGTTCAATATATTCAGCCGCCCTGGTGGGTGCGGACGCGATGGATCACGGGGTCTGCCTTGTGGGTGCAGGTAATTTCGGTAACCCGCAAATCATCCAACTGGGCCAGCGTGGTAACCTCGCTTTGCAGGCGTAGCCCCAGCGGTTGGGCAATGATCAGCGCCAGGGTGGAAAGCAGAACGACCAGCGGGAACCGGTCCAGTTTTTGCCGCCAGCCTTTGCCCACCCCCACCATGGCCAGCCATGCGGCTGTCCCGGCCAGCAGGCCAGCAGTTGCGAAGTTTGTGCCGCAGTTTGGGTGAACGGCGAGCTGCTTTTCGCCCGCTTTGAGACGGGTGACGGCCTCGCCGATGACCTCTTGTAGCAATGAGGTGGGAACATCTCCGATGACCCAGAATCCGTATGGATCGGAATATCCGGCGAAGCGGCGCCCAGGGCGTTTTTTTGCCAGCAATTGCAAGGCGGCATGTTCGAGGGCGTGGTTACGGCGAATCTGATTGATCCAGGGGAGAGCGAATGTGTTTCGTGACATCGAAAATCTTCTTTTATTCTTGAGGAGCGGTTTGATTCTATCACAGGGCAGGTCTAACCGCCGTCATTCAGGAAGGCTGCCCGTTCGCTCAAGCTGACCTTTTGGGTCTGTTGGCGGAATTGAGCGACATCCACCTGGCGCAGCAAGGCTAATGAAAAAAGCAGGATGCCCACCTCGATGATGAAAACGGTGCTGTAGCCAGCGATTGCGTTTTGAGCTGCCTGGCTAACCAGATCTCGTACGATCCCGCTCATCATGGTGCCGATCAGGCGCGCCGCGGCACTGGCCATGCCCCATGCCCCGATGAACAACCCGACTTTTGAAGTGGTCATATCGAACATCAGCGAAAGATTAGAGACGGTAGAGAGCCCTGTCCCAACGCCTAGTAAGATGACACCGAGATAGAATATGTTTCTGTCTGCCAAAAAGCCGCTGGCGGCGATCAGGACGAAGCCGGAGATGGCGACCCATGCGCTGAACTGCGCGACCGTCCGCTTGCTGAAGCGTCCTTCCAACAGACCGGCGACCAGCATGCTCACCAGCATACAGCCGCCCCAGATTGAGGTGATGCGCGTCGTGGCTGAAACCGGCAGGTCGAAAGCTTCTCCGGCAAAAGGCTCCAGGAGGACATCCTGTCCCAGGATGGCTGCCAGCAGCAGCGTCAGATACAAGAAGAAGCGGCGACTTTGGGGTGCGCTCATCACGACCCGGATGAGAACGAGCCAGGAAGCGCGTTCAGGGATCGGCGCGCTGGCGAGCTCTTTATGGCGCTTCTCTAGCCCCACCAGCCCCAGCAAGCCCATCCCAAGCGCTACCAGGCCAACCGCCTGGAAGGCATTTTGCAGCGCTTGTGGTGAGTAATTTTCCAGCGAACGCGAGAGGGTGGCGGCGGTGATGATGATGCCAATAATCATCAGTATCCACATGATCGAGACGGTTTTCGACCGGCCTTTTTCGCCCGAAAGCTCTGAAGCAAGCGAAAGGTACGACACACTGGCGACATTGAACCCCATCCCCCAGGCGGCGAAGGTCAAGACGCTGAGTGCCAGCCCCAGGAGGTAATTTTCCGGCATCAGAAAGACGACCTGTGGTGCCAGCGAGACTCCTGCAGCGCACAACAGCAGTCCCAGCAAGATATAGGGGCTGCGCCGCCAGCCCAGCCAGGGGTGGCGGTCGCTAAAATCGCCGATGATCATCTGGGTGGGCGAGAACAGGTAGGGTAAGGAGGCCAGCGCGGCTACCAGCGTGGCCGAGAGCGCCATTTCTTTGATCATGACGCGGTTCAGGGTGCTGTTGATCGGCACCAGCGTGATGGCGACCGCGACATGGATCAGGGCAAGCTGTAAACGTTTGATAAACATCCCATTCCTCTATTTCGTAAAAATTGCCAGGGCGGGCAGTTGAATCCGCCGGATTTTAGCTCAGGAACTTTTTTTTCGTCTTTCTTCTTCGCCTACCAGGGCGTGGCTGAGCGCCTCACGGAGTGAACGCGCCTCGATCACTTGTAGCTCGGCGGGCCAGGGTTCGGTTTTTCGCACCCGCCGCGGGACGATGGCGGCTTTGAAGCCGAGCTTGGCGGCCTCGCGCAGGCGCGCCGGCATCTGCCCCACGCGGCGTAGCTCGCCGGACAGTCCAATCTCGCCAATCAGGATGGCATCTGCTCGGATAGGCAGATCCCGGACCGAAGAGGCAATAGCGGCTGCAATGGCCAGATCGGCGGCGGGCTCGCTGATGCGCAGCCCGCCAACGACATTGACAAAGATATCTTGCTCGCCCAGGTTGAACCCCAGGCGGCGCGACAGTACTGCCGCGATGAGCAACAGGCGGTTTATATCAACGCCGTTCGGCGTGCGACGCGGGTTGCCAAAACTGGTATGGCTGGTTAAGCCCTGGATCTCCACCAGCAGGGGGCGGGCGCCTTCCATCGTCACGGCAATCGCGGAGCCAGGGGCGTTGGCAAGGCGTTCTGCCAGAAAAGCTTCTGACGGGTTGGCGACTTCCACCATGCCGTGCTCGCGCATTTCGAAGACGCCCACTTCTGAAACTGCGCCAAAGCGGTTCTTGACCGAGCGCAGGAGCCGGAAGGAAAGGAAGCGGTCGCCTTCCAGGTAAAGCACGGTGTCCACGATGTGTTCCAGCACGCGCGGGCCGGCAATGACGCCTTCTTTGGTGACATGCCCAATGACGAAAACTGCTGTCCCGGTGCTTTTTGCCATCTCGCGCAGCCGGGCGGCGCACTCGCGCACCTGGGAGATGGAACCGGCGGTCGACTCCATTTCGGGCAAGTAAATGGTCTGGATCGAATCGACTACCAGCAGCGAAGGCTGCAGGGCGGCGACGTGATCCAGGATCGTTTCTAGATTGGTCTCGGTCACCAGGTACAGGTTTTCCGGGAGGGGGGGAGGGCTGCTGTTTTCATCTTTTTTAAGGCGAATGGCACGCATCTTGATCTGGCGTTCCGATTCTTCACCGGAGACGTACAGTACCTTGCCAGAGAGCGCCATTTCCATCGCCATCTGGAGTGTGAGGGTAGATTTGCCGATGCCAGGATCGCCGCCTACCAGCACGATGGAGCCCGGCACGACGCCACCGCCCAGGACGCGGGCGAACTCTTCGATCGGCAGCGGCAGGCGTTCTTCGGCTTCTCCACTGATCTCGGCCAGGCGCTGGGGGTAAGACCGCCCGCTCAACCCCCGCACCCCTTTCTTGTCCCCCAGAGCTGGCGGGTTTATGATCTGTTCCACCATTGAGCCCCAGCTCCCGCAGGAAGGGCAGCGGCCCAACGGGCGGGGGGAAGTGCGCCCGCACTGCTGGCAAACATAATGGGTTTGAGTTTTCGACATGGTTTCAGCGCGCCTTATCCATTTTTTATCATTATCCCTGAAAAGGCGGAATATGACCACTTGCAAAAAACCGTTTCAGCGCGCAGGGCTTTCATAGACCTGCCCGCAAAGTTTTAGAAAATCCCCTTGCCCGTTTTCCAGGAAGGGGATTCAATACGCTGTTAGGAGTTACCACATCAGGCGCCCATACCGACCGGGGCTTCCGGTTCGGCTTCGTGGCCGCCCTTGCGTAGCACGAATTGGCCGTCGTCGTCTAGATCAATCAGGATGGTATCGCCTTCTTCAAACTGGTGTGCCAGCATAGCATCCGAGAGCTGGTCTTCGATCTTCTGCTGAATTACACGGCGCAGCGGGCGGGCGCCCATCTCCGGATCGTAACCTTCTTCGGCCAGCTGGTCGCGAGCCGCATCGGTAGCATCCAGCAAGATATTACTCTCCTTGAGCCGGTCGCCTACCTTCGACAGCTCCAGGTCTACGATTTTACGAATATCTTCCTTGCTGAGCGAGCGGAAGACGACCACGCTATCCAGCCGGTTCATAAATTCTGGGCGAAAGACCTTTTTGAGCGATTCCATCAGCTTCTTGCGCATCTCTTCGTAAGCCAGGCGTTCTTCCTGTGCTTCGTCTTTTTGCAGGTGGAAACCCAGCCCGCTCTGGCGTTTGATCATATCTGCGCCGATGTTGGAGGTCATCACAATAATGGCGTTGCGGAAATCTACCTTGTGGCCTTTCGCGTCGGAGAGATGCCCTTCTTCCATGATCTGCAAGAGCATGTTGTGGGCTTCGGGGTGAGCCTTTTCGATTTCATCGAACACTACGATAGAATAGGGCCGCCGCCGGATTGCTTCGGTGAGTTGGCCAGCTTCTTCGTAACCAATATAGCCAGGTGGAGCGCCGACCAGACGGCTGACGGTGTGCCGTTCCATGAATTCGGACATATCGAACTGCAGCAAGGATTCTTCGCTGCCGAACAGGAACCGCGCCAGCGCTTTGGTCAATTCGGTCTTGCCGACGCCAGTGGGGCCAAGGAAGATGAAGGAGCCAATCGGACGGCGAGGGTCCTTGAGGCCGGAGCGCGCCCGGCGCACAGCTTTGGCGATGTTAACGATGGCTTCTTCTTGCCCGATGATGTGTCTGCGCAGTTCTTCTTCCATCCGCAGCAGTCGCTCCGATTCTTCGGATGCCATTTGCATGACCGGTACCCCCGTCCACATCGAAACCACTTCGGCGATATCGTCGGTGGTGACGACCGGGCTGTTATCACGGTCCCATTCGTTGCGGATGCTATCCAGTTGATTTTGCAGGGCGGTTTCGGTTTGCAGCAATTCCTGGGCGTCGTCGTTGCGCCCGTCCTCAATCGCGAGGGCGTAATTCTGGCGCACCTGGCGTAGCTCTTCCATCAACTCTTTTGTCTGGCGAGCGGCGGGGCTCTTGTACATTCGCACCCGGGATGAAGCCTCGTCAATCAGGTCAATGGCCTTATCGGGCAGGAAGCGTTCGGTGACATAGCGCGACGAAAGCCGCACAGCAGATTCGAGCGCCTCATCGGCGATTTTCAGGCGGTGATGCTCTTCGTAAGCGCCGCGAATGCCGTGTAAAATCTGGATGGCTTCGTCCACTGTTGGCTCGTTGACCATGATGGGCTGGAAGCGCCGTTCCAGGGCGGCGTCGCTCTCGATATGCTTGCGGTATTCATCGAGCGTGGTTGCGCCGATGACCTGCAATTCGCCGCGCGAGAGGGCAGGCTTGAGGATGTTGGCGGCATCCACTGAGGAACCAGCCGCGCCAGCGCCAACCAGCATATGCACTTCGTCAATGAACAAGATAGCGCCGGAGGTCTTTAATTCGTCAATGACGCGTTTCAGGCGTTCTTCAAACTGCCCGCGATACATCGTGCCAGCCACCAAAGAACCGACATCCAACTGGAGGACGCGCTTTCCGAGGAGCAATGCTGGTACTTCGCCTTCGACGATCCGCTGCGCCAGCCCTTCGACGATGGCGGTTTTGCCGACGCCCGGTTCGCCGATCAGGGCAGGATTGTTCTTGGTGCGGCGCGCCAGGATCTGAATGACGCGCTCGATTTCCATCTGCCGACCGATGACCGGATCTAGCCGGCCTTCTTCGGCGCGGGTGGTGAGATCCACTGCCAGTTGATCTACCAGAGGGGTTTTGCCGCCTTTTTCTTTTTCGCCGCCTCCTTGCTGAGGGAGGCCGCGCGAGCCAGCACCGCTGGGGGCGGCGCTGCTTTCATCCAGCACGCGGCGGGTCTGCCGGCGGATTTGTTCTGGGGTTACACCCAACTTTCGAAGCACTTCCAGGGCTTTACCATCCGTGGATTGGATAAGTCCTAGTAATAGATGTTCTGTGCCAATATAATGATGCCCGATGCGGCGGGCTTCTTCGATGGCGTTTTCCAATACCTGTTGAACGCCTGGAGAGAGGTCAATTCTGCCGCCGCGATAAGAGCCATAACCGCTCAACCGTTCAACCATTTCGTTTACCCGCTCGGTTTCAAGCCCCAGGTCCCGCAACACACGGCCGGCAATGCCGCCTTCTTCTTTGGCAGGGCCAAGCAGAAGATGTTCAGTGTTGATGGTATCCTGACGTAAACGCTCGGCTTCCTGGTGAGCCAGGCTGAGCACGCGACGAGCCCGTTGGGTAAAGCGTTCCATTCCAGCCAAAGGATCATCCTCCTTAATTCACCCTGCTTGCAATTCCGGTTGGATCTCCGGCGAGCAGGTTATCACCGTTACACCCGGAAACCGGCCTGAGAAGGGTCATTCTTTCAGGACTGGTTTCCAAATCAGACTGATTATATCGCATCTCCGGGGGCGCGGCCTCGCTGATGTTGTCCGGCGAAAAAGGCTATGCCCGGAAGAGATTGCGATCATTTTCACTCCAATTCTACCAGAGAACGTCCGAATATTCTTCACCCAATTGGGGGATTGTACAGCAAAAATGATAAGAGTTTTATTAACAATTTTAGGCTGACAAGGGTCAGAACTGAAAGCGAGTCGGGATGCGCGGGCGCTCAATGATGAACGCCCTTGCCGCAAAAGCAAGGGCGGGAGGGAGAAGGCAAAAAGGTTTCAAAGGTTTCAATCCGGTTTCAACCGGCTGCCCCGCAAGGGGGAGATGAAATAAGGCGGTTTATTTGGGCCAGAGCTCCGGATGAGCCTGCCACAAGCGCTCTACTTTTTCCTCCAGGGTCAGCGTGACAGGGGGCGGCGGAGGGGGGGCGGTTTTTCCTGCAAAGGTGTAAAGCTCCGCTTCGCTGCCGTTGAACCAGTTCAGGTCAAGGCCTTTACTCTCCATGCCGAAAGCCAGCCCATCACCCTTGGGGGTGTATTGCCAGAAGGTCCACTTGCCCCAAGGCGCCACAGCTTTCGGCGAGGGCTGGTCAACTTCGTAGTGGGCGATCCAGAGCGGCAGAGAGGTGAGGGTTTCAGGGATGGGCGAAAGCGAATAGAGGATGACATCGGGATTGGCGTAGAAAATCACGCGCGAGTGGCCTTCGCTCTTCAGCGTTGTGATCATGGTTTGCACGGCAGTCAACCATCCCTCGCGCTGCGGGTAGGGCTGCCAGTATTTCTCGATATCCAGAACGGGCGGAAGTTCGCCGGGGTCGGCTTTGAGGCGCGCCGCGAAGAATTTTGCCTGCCCGCTTGGACTGACGCGATAATCGTGAAAGTGGTAAGCTCCTCGCAACAAGCCAGCCTCGCGGGCGGCATTCCAGTTGTATTCAAAGTCTTCATCCGGGATAAAGCCATTGCTGGCGCGAATGAAGGCGAAGGCTGCGCCGTTGGCTTTTGCGAGGTGCCAGTCGATCTTTTTGGCAGTGTTGTTGTCCTGCCAAGAGGAAACATCAATGCCGAGCGTTCTCATGCTAATCAGTTCCCTTGCATTTTCTGAAAGAATGCAGCAATGGTATCCAGATTATCTGCGATGCGCTTCAATTGGGCCACCACCTGGGTGTAATCCTGCGAAGGCTGTGGATCCGGCGTCGGGTCGGGATTGGGATTCGGTTGTGGATCCGGGTTTGGCTGGGGAGTTGGGGTGGGGGCGACATATCCCAGCTCATCGTACAACTTGGAGGGGTATCCGTTGTAAAGGAAAAGCGGCGTGGTAATCCCGCCCAGGTCGATAGTGGAATATTGCCAAAAGTACCAGGGGATTGAGCTGTCTCGGTAAGGGGGCGTCATGACGGCGGTATCCGCTGGAACCGGCAATAGGCCTCCGGAAGAAATGGTAGCAACGTTGGAGACGGTGGAGATTCCATTGTTCTTGAGGAACATGATCAGTTCCTGATCGCCGGGCCAGACGTTGAACGGCTCACTGGTGATGAACATATAGTTCGGGAGGCGATAACGCTCCCAGATCATGCCGAGCATGTGCTGGCCGTGCTGGGCGATCCACGATGGGGTGAGGTTATTGTTGTTGGTGGTGCGCACTTTGCTGCAATCGAGAATAAAGCCCTGCACTTTGCGCAGGATACGGTTGCGTGCGTCGCCGATGAAAAGCATGCGGTCAATGATTTGGATCTGCCATTCGGTCTCGCCTTCTACATCCGGGCGGGGCCAGCGGCTGACGCTCAGGCCGCAATCCAGGTAAAGCTCCGGGTTATTTTTGAAATAAGCGATGCACGGCACACCGATATCGTAAGCCGTTTGCACGTGGGTGGGGAACATCTTGGCGTAGGAATTGCCGTAACCGGCATAGGCGACGATGAAGTTGACGTTTCCCTTCAGGCTTGCGGCGCTGACGTTGGTGTGGCGGTCATCCAGAAATATTCCTCTGGCGTTGTTCTTATACATGATCATCCTCCATGGCATTTCATCCGGTGTCTTAGCCCTGATTTGCGCTTTCAGGGGTTGAAGATGTGGTTGCAATATTCGGGCCGGATTGGGGAAAAGAGTAACCGTTCAGGAAACTGAAACGCATTTGCCGGTTGCTGTGGGGGTGCAAAGGGATGGCGCAAAGTTTGGGGCGCGTTTTTGCCACAAAGCGCAGGAGGGGGAGTCCCTTCCAGGTTCTTTCACCTCTAGGGTGGACGGCGTAGGGGGTGCAAATGTCCTGTTATAATCAGGGGATGTTCTGCTTTGGAGAATTGCAATGGCCCCTCGAAAAATTTATTGGATAATGAGCCTTTCTCTTGCGCTTTTTCTGGCGGCTTGCGGTATAGCTGAACGGGGCGATCCGACCGCGACGCTGCCCGCCGCGACGGAAGTCCCGCTACCTGCGACGCCAACCACGACCCCTCCACGGATGATCTCGATCTGTTTGGGACAGGAACCCCGCACTTTGTACCCTTATGGCAGCCCGGCGCGCAGTACCTGGAGCGTGCTCGAAGCAGTCTATGACGGGCCAGTTGACACTCGCCAGTTCACCGCCCAGCCTGTGATTCTGGAAAAACTGCCCTCGCCAGTGGATGGAGACGCCGTTATTCAACCGGTGGAAGTGACCACCGGGCAGGAAGTGGTCAATCTTCAAGGAGAGCTTGTCTCCCTGGCGGCTGGGGTTACTGTTCTTCCCGCCGGGTGCGACAGCCCTGAATGCGCGATTGCCTGGGACGGCTCTACTCCATTGCAGATGGATCAGCTCAAGGTGATCTTTAAGTTAAAGCCAGGACTGCAATGGTCGGATGGCGCGCCGCTTAAAGCTTCTGACTCGGTCTATTCCTTTCATCTGGCCAGCGACCCGGATACGCCGGTCTCCAAAGGCGTTTCCTACCGCACGGTTTCTTACACCGCATTGGACGACCAGACGGTTGAATGGCTAGGCGCGCCGGGCTTTCTGCCTTACCGCCTGGAAACCCTTTTCTGGATGCCGCTGCCCGAACATGCCTGGAAAAATCTGAAACCCAAAGATTTGCTCACCGCCCCGGAATCCAGCCAGCAACCGCTTGGTTGGGGGCCTTATGTGGTCGAGGAATGGGTGATAGGGGATCACATCACTCTGAAGAAGAACCCGCTTTACTTCCGTGCTGCCGAGGGTTTGCCCTATTTTGATACGCTGGTCTTTCGATTTTTGGGCGAGCCGTTCGATAATAACCTGGCAGGATTGCTGAGCGGCGAATGCGACCTGATTGATCAAACTACCCTGCTGGAGGAGCAGATTGAACCGGTTTTAGAAGCCCAGATAGCCGGTAAGTTGAAAGTATCAGTCGGCCAGGGCCCAGAGTGGGAGCAGGTTTCTTTTGGAATTACCCCGGCTACTTACGATGATGGGTATGCCCCATGGGGGGGAGACCGCCCTAATTTCTTTGGCGATGCGCGCACCCGCAAAGCGTTTGCATACTGTATGGACCGCGCCGGTATCCTGCGGAAGCCGCTTGAAAATCAGACCACCATCCCGGTGGGTTTTTTCCCGCCCGGACATCCCAATTACTATGACCAACAGCCCATTCCCTTCGATCCTGAAGCTGGTAAACAACTTCTCGACGAAGTGGGCTGGCGGGATTTGGACGGCGACCCGAATACTCCTCGCACGTCGCTTGGCGTCCCGGATATCCCCGATGGAACGCCGTTGGTCGTCCGCTATATTACCACCCAGGCGCCTTTGCGCGCTTTGATCGGGCAGCGGCTGGCAGAGTCGCTGGCGCAGTGCGGCATTCAGGTGACCGTCCAGACGCTCAATACCGGCGAGTTGTATGCTCCTGGCGAGCGCGGCGGGGCGCTCTTTGGCAGAAATTTCGATCTGGCTGAGTTTGCCTGGGAATCCGGCGTGAACCCTCCTTGTTCTCTGTTCACAACCAGCCAGATTCCTGCCGCCAGCAACAACTGGTTGGGGATCAATATCACCGGCTATCGCAATCCCGCTTACGATGCAGCCTGCCTAACTTTGGACCAGACACGCCCCGGTCAGACAGAGCGCTTCGCGCAATGGGCTTCTGAGCTTCAGCGCATCTTTGCCGAAGAACTGCCGGTCGTTCCGCTATACTTCCGTATGAAGATTGCTGCGACCCGCCCGGATTTCTGCGGGTTCGAGATGGATACTTCTGCCCGTACTAGCCTGTGGAATCTAGAAGCGTTCAATTATGGAGAGAACTGCTTACAGTAAGTGGTACGATGACGGTGCGTGGCGCGCGTTTCTCGTCGCTTGACGTCAATTTAAGATTATGCTATATTCTTTTTGCCTGCGCAAAGAGGCGGCAGGCATTTGTTTTACCTATCCTGTGAGGAAGCGTGATCGAAGGTGAAAGCCGCCTTGGTTGGAATTTTGCAACCTGAAAACCGATTTTTATTCCGAAGATGGGGTCGTAAAAGCTGTTGACGCTGTTGTTTTTGTGATCAAACTGGGTGGTGTGCTGGGCGGCCACTTCTGGCGGTTCAACCACAAAAGATTGACCTTTTCTGAGAAGAGGAAGGAGGCTGGAGATGAGACGGGTCATAATTATTGATGATGCGCTCGATGTCGCCCGCCTGCTACGCAGCGCTGTGCTCAGCCTGGATCCAAATTTGCAAGTAAGCGTTGTCCCTTCCGGCGAGGAAGCCCTGCTTGAAGTGATTCGCGGGAAGCCCGATCTTATCATCGTTGACGTTCGTTTGCCAGGTATTTCCGGCTTCGATTTGATCAAAAAGCTGAATAAAAAATTTGATAACCTGCGGGTAATCGTTGTAACCGGGTTGAGCGATCCCGAAGTGGAAAGACAGGCCGCCGAGCTGGATCTTGAGGCTTTTTTGCATAAGCCGATGGACATGAGCGTGTTTCTCGAAACGGTCAAAAAAGCCCTGGGAGACCTGCCCCCGGTTTCCACGGAACCTTCGTCTGCCGGACAACCTGCTCCAGCCCCGGAGGCTTCTCAGCCGGCTCGTTTGACGGATATCCTGATCCATCTCCGCCAGCAAATTGAGGCGGGGGCAGTAGCGCTGTTTGATGACCGCGCCAGGCTGGTTGCGCTGGCAGGTTCGCTTCCGGCCCCTGATTTTGAAACCGCCTGGGCGCCAGAGTTTATGGCGGCTGTCAGCGCCAGTTACCGGGTGAACCGGCTGGCTGGTGGCAGCCGACCACGCCATTTCTCCGCCTGGAACGGCGATGATTGGAATATTACACTGGTGGCTATCGGGACTTTTGTCCTGGCGGTGATCTATTCGGCTGGAAAGGAGAGCCGCCCGCTAGTAAAAATTTTGGATAAGCTCATTGCTGCCCAGCGCGAACTGGAGGCAGCTCTGGAAGGTATGGGGATCAGCACCTGGTCTCCAGGGACGGGACCACTTCCCAAAGAGGCGTTGCCGCTGGAAATGCAAGCGGAGGCAGAGATTCTTGAGGGGACCGATCTCGAAGAAGATTCCGGCGCGCTGGAAGATTTTGCTGCTTTGTTTGAGCAGAAATCGGCCGATTGGATCCAACAAGAGGTCGATACGTTTTGGGAACAGTCGGCTCAAAGCGGAGCCGCGAGCGGCATTGCTTCTTCTGATGACCTTTCCTATGATCAGGCTCGGAAGTTGGGGCTGGTGTCAGGCGAGAGCACTGAATAAGCCGAAGCGATACTGGTACATTCTCCTCATGTGTGTTAAAATTGCTCCTGTTTCTACCCGAGAGGGCGAGAAAATTTGGGGCGTAGTGCAACGGCAGCACACCAGACTTTGGATCTGTGGATCCTGGTTCGAATCCGGGCGCCCCAGCCTGGTTTAGCGTTGCCCCTGTGGCATAGGGCCTGAGGCTGCCCCGGTGGCAGCCTCAGGCTCGTGTGTTTATTTGGGTAGCTATGGAGGGTGAAAAACAATGAAGATCATGGCTGTTATCCTGGCCGCCGGGCAGGGGACGCGTATGCGCTCGGAGCTGCCCAAAGTGCTCCATCCGCTGGCCGGACGCCCGATGATCCGCTATGCAATCGATACGGCCAAAATATTGACGGGCGAGAAACCTGTTGTGGTAATTGGTCATGGTGCCAGCGCAGTTCAAGAAGTCGTGGGCGAAGAAGCCCTGTTTGCGGTTCAAGCCGAACAGCTTGGCACTGCCCATGCCGTCCAGTCGGCGGAAGCGCTACTGGCGGGTAAAGCAGATCTGGTGCTGGTTTTTTACGCCGATATGCCCCTGCTGACGGTTGAAACAATGAGCAAGCTGGTCGAGACCCAGCGCAAGAACCCCGGCCCGCTGACGATGTTGACGGTCGTCCTACCTGATTCGCACGGTTTTGGGCGTGTCATCCGCAACGCCGATGGTTCGGTGCAGGCGATTGTAGAAGAAGCCCAGGCAACCCCTGAACAACTGGCTGTCAAGGAATTGAATGTGGGGGCGTATTGTTTCCGCGGCGATTGGCTGTGGGATGCTCTGCGGAAAATCCAGGTATCGCCCAAGGGCGAATACTACCTGACCGATTCGGTCGCGCTGGCTGTTGAAGCAGGCCGGCCTGTGCAAGCCGTCGCGTTGGAAGATGCTGACGAGGCAATTGGCATCAACAACCGCGTTCACCTGGCCGAGGTCGAGGCCATTCTGCGCCGGCGTACGAATACGCGCTGGATGATGGCTGGTGTGACATTTATCAACCCGGAACAGACGTATGTAGAAGCGGATGTCGTCCTGGGGAAAGATACGGTGCTCTGGCCGAACACTTATGTGCGCGGCAAAACAGTCATTGGCGAATCCTGCCAGATCGGTCCAAACACTGTGATCGAAGATTCGACCATTGGTTCTCACTGTACCATCATCGCCTCGTTTCTCGAAGGCGCGCTTGTGGAAGACCATGTTGAGATGGGTCCCTTTGCTCACCTGCGGAAAGGCGCTCACCTGGCTCAAGGAGTGCATATGGGGAACTTTGGGGAGGTCAAAAGTTCTTACCTGGGACCGGGGGTCAAGATGGGACATTTTTCTTATATTGGGGATGCAAATATTGGCCCTGACGTGAATATTGGAGCTGGTACAATCACTTGTAATTATGACGGCGTAAAAAAACACAAAACAGAAATCGGCGCGAATGCTTTTATTGGCAGCGATACCATGCTGGTGGCGCCCCTCCGTATTGGCGAAAACGCAAAAACAGGGGCAGGGTCTGTGGTCACACACGATGTCCCCGATGGCGAGGTTGTGGTAGGCGTCCCGGCCAGGCTGCTGCGTAAGAAGAAAGACAATGAAGGAACCTGATAGCCAACTTCTCTCGATTTTCCTCGGTTTTTTTCTCTTTTTAGACCTGTTGTTTGTCGCCGTGCGGTCGAGCTTTGTACACGTGCGCGTACCCCACCTGGTTGGCTTGCGCGAAATCAAAGTTACTGCTGTAGAACGGACGCTGCGCCTGTTAGAACGACCATATCTGCCGGCTACCCTGCGAATTGGCGTGGTGCTGATGCATTTTGCTATTGCAGTGACTGCCTGGATGTTGTTCCATACTTATGGTATCCTCGCAGATCAGCCCTTCTTGCTCCTGCTGGTGCTGCTTTTGCTGGCTCTGGCGCTTTTGGTCATAGAGTTCGGCCTGGAGGGGATCGTTTTGCGCAAGCCCGAAAACTGGGCGCTGAACCTGACACCGGTTTGTGAAATCGTGGATGGTCTTTTCAGACCGGTTTCCTGGCTGTTGATGACCGTGATTGGCAGCCCGGCCTCGATGCAGCGCAATATGGGCTCTGTCACCGAGGATGAGTTAAAGACCTGGGTACAGGAAGGCCAGCCGGAAGGCACGCTGGAGAAGGGCGAGCGGAAGATGATCTATTCCATCTTCCACTTCAGCGATACACTCTGCCGCGAGATTATGGTGCCGCGCATCGATGTGTTTGCCCTGGATGCAGATACTTCGTTCCAGGAAGCGCTGCAGGCGGTCATCCTTTCGGGACATTCGCGGTTGCCGATCTATGAAGGGAACATCGATAATGTGATTGGCCTGCTGTATGCCAAAGATCTCCTCAAGCTCACTGTAGAGGGAGAACGCCCCCAATCCATCCGCCAATTGTTGCGTCCTGTTTTCTTTGTGCCTGAAGCGAAAAAGGTGGATGAATTATTACGAGAGATGCAGGAGCGCGGCGTTCACATGGTGATTGTGGTTGATGAATACGGCGGGATCGCTGGCCTGGTGACGCTGGAAGACATCGTTGAGGAAATTGTCGGCGAAATTCGCGATGAATATGACCAGAGCGAGGAAAACCTGTATCAGCAGGTTGGCCCGGATGAATACCTGTTCCTGGGGAGGATTGACCTGGACGATTTCAACGATATAGTCGGAACCCATCTGACCAAAGAAGTGGCCGACACACTCGGCGGTTTTATCTACGGCCAGATCGGCCGGGTGCCGATTGGCGGCGAACATGTGCGGGTGGAAGATTGGGACCTGACGGTGGAACAGGTGATTGGCCGCCGTATTCGGCTGGTGCGAGCGCGTCGGTATAACGAGGAAACGGTTGGTCCGGAGGAAGACGCCGATGAATTTGAGTGATGAGATGCGCCAGAAACTGGTGGAGATCGCCCGGCAGGTGCGCCGTTGGGCGTATGCGCCCTATTCAAATTACCCGGTTGGGGCTGCACTTCTGACGGCATCCGGGAAAATCTACGATGGCGTCAATGTCGAAAGCGCCGCCTACCCTACCACGATCTGCGCGGAACGGGTAGCGATTTTCAAAGCAGTGTCCGAAGGTGAGCGTGAATTTGCTGCTATAGCGGTGGTTACCCATAATGGGGGCGTTCCTTGTGGCGCTTGCCGTCAAGTGATGGCAGAATTTGGCCTGGATACGCTGGTCATGGTGGCCGATAAGGATGGCCAGATTACCACAGAGATGACCGTAGCCGAGCTGTTGCCGGGGGCTTTCCGCCCTGAACACCTGGTGCGCGAGTAGGGTGGATCGCTTCCGGTTTTGACGGGTCGCCCGATGGGTAGCCTCTTTTTATCCGGAGAGACGAGTTGAGCGTAGAACGGTCTCGAAAGGTTGAGGCGGTGGTACTGCGTCACTCCGATTGGGGTGAGGCTGACCGGTTGCTGGTGCTTTTTAGCCGGGAGGGGGGAAAGCTGAGAGCGGTGGTGAAAGGCGCCCGTAAACTGGTCTCGCGCAAGGCCGGTCACCTGGAACCTTTCACCTGCGTAACGCTGATGCTGGCGCGTGGGCGCGATTTCTGGATCGTGACGCAGGCACAAACTGTTGAAGCCTATTTGCCGCTGCGCGATGATCTGACGCGCACGGGGTATGCCGCTTATGTGGTCGAACTATTGGATCGTTTCTCTTACGAGGAAGGTGAGAATCGATCGCTCTACCGGTTGCTACGGGATACCCTTCAGCGTCTGACAGAAGAAACCGATTTGCCGCCCGTCATCCGGTATTATGAGGTGCGGCTGTTGGATCTGGTAGGTTTTCGCCCAGAATTGTTTCATTGTGTGGGCTGTGGAAAGAAAATTCAGCCTGTTGATCAGTTCTTCTCGGCTGGAGAGGGCGGCGTGATGTGCCCGCAGTGCGGCCCAAAGGCAAGACATACCCGCCTAGTTTCTATGCCAGCGCTCAAATATCTGCGCCACTACCAGCGTAGCGCCTATTCTGAAGCAAAACGCGCCGGCTTGCCGCAGGGTGTGCGCGGCGAGTTGGAAGCGCTGATGCAGTATTATCTGACCTATATTCTTGAGCAGGGACTGAAAACGCCGGCCTTCATCCGAATGGTGGAAAGGTCTAACCGTTCAACGTCAGGGGACAATGAAAGCTCATAAATTGTCTTCGCCGCCAGCCTGGGTGTCTCGCTTCAGGTTGCTTTTTACTCCAGGCTGAAAGCGCACGAATTCCTCTGTGGCGTTCTCCAAATCGGCGTAAACGCCGCGGTTTTCAAGCGGCAACAGCGCTGCCAGTTGATACATCAGCTCGCGGGTGGCCTGATCCCGCACTTCACGGGAGAGCCCTTTTCCTTGGGTGTCGATCCAGAAAGGATTTCCAACCCGGACGTGGAACTCGGTGCGCTTGAGTTTCTTGATATTGCTCCAAAAATGTTCATTTCCGAAAAACGCCAGCGGCATAATTGGCGCGCCGCTGCGGACAGCTAAAAGCACTGCGCCGGGATGACCTTTTTGCAGGCGGCCGTTTCCGCTGCGGGTGCCTTCGGGTGAAATCGCAAAAATCGCGCCGTCTGCCAGAGCCTGCTCTGCTTTTCGAAAAGCTTCCAGGTCGGCTTCACCGCGCCGGAGCGGTATGCCGCCCCAAACGTTGAACAGAAAAGCCTTGAAGGGATTGTGCCAGGTTTCCAATTTTGAAAAGCCGGTCACCGGGCGCGGCCAGACACGGCTGATCAAGGTTGGCACTTCTAAAAAATTGATGTGGTTGCCCACCAGAATCAGGGGCCCGTGCGGCGGAATACGCTCCAGTTCGCTGGCATCCATCCGGCAGAGCAGCCCTGTCAAGAAGCGCAGGATGGTGTTGACGATCCAGGCCAGGATCTTTTGCCCAGAGCCGGGCTTTGCATAACCTGCCAATCGGAGGGGGGTTTTATGAAGGTCTCCCTGATAGATCGAACGATTCATACTGCCTCTTCTGGGTATTCGCAAATCAGCGCAATCTGGCGAGAGACTATCTTGACAGATAGTTCGTCGCCTTCAGTGCAGATCGTTTCACCATCTGCATGGACGGGCAGGTATCCTTCAATTGCCCGGATTTCAACCAGGCTACTATTTTCGCCACCGATGTTTTTTTGACTGTATTGTGTTCCGTTAAAGAATGTGGGAATTGTGCGCAGCATTTGAGCGCGGTTCATCTGATATGCCAGACAAAGGTCAAACTTGCCATCGTCTTTCTCGCTGTTCGGCGCCATCATGAACCCGCCCCCCATACGCCGTCCGTTCATAATCGAAACCATCAGGAAGTTATCGGTGATGGTCTTGTCGTCCAGCTTAAGTTCGATTTTTGGGGCATTGTAATACAATGCGATCGTTTTGAGCGCCGCGACCAGGTAGGTCAAGAAGCCCGTCAGTCTGGATTTGGCGGCGATGAAACCCACCACGGCGTCAAAGCCGATCCCGACGCCGTTGCCAAAGTAGCGGCCGTTTGGGTAGAGCCCGCCCCGGATGTGCCCCACATCGATCAAGCGATATTTACCCTGCGCCAATAATCGGCAGGCAGACGGCGTGTCGGCGGGAATTCCCATGCTGAACCCAAAATCATTGCCCCGCCCGATGGGTAAAAGTCCCATGCAGGTATGGTTCGCGCCATACTCTCGCGCCAGCATTAGACCATTCAGCACTTCATTGGCGGTACCATCTCCGCCTGCTGCTACGACCACATCCCATCCTTCCGAAATGGCTTCCTGGGCCAGTTCGGCGGCATGCCAGGGGTAGCGCGTCAGGACGATTTCATAATCCAGATTGTATTTATTTAATTCCTCTTCTATCAGTGGAATCTGCGTTAAAGCTCTACCTTTACCCGCAATGGGATTTGTGATGATTCGGTATCTGGTCATGGTCTATGCCTTTTTAGATTTGGGAGTAACGCTATTATCTCACAAATGTAATAACGCATGGCGGTCAATTTCGTTGCGGTAGCGCTTTTGGAACAGGCGACCTGGAGCGATGATACCGGAACAATTGTTACTCATGTAACTTTATGAATTTTTTGTAATAATTCATTGTGAACAGAATGGTCATCCATAATGATCATTCTGGCTCTCAGAATCCTATAATTTTTATGACGGAGTAATCATGAATCATTTGAATTCCCGACAGGTTGCAATTTTAAAGAATTTACTCCAAACTAATTCTCCAATTTCTGCCAACGAGCTGGGCAAAAAGATCGGTCTGTCCGCCCGGATCATCCGCCATAATGTCCCTTTTATTAATTTCTGGCTTGGGCAGTACGCTGTCGAAATTCAGAGCAAACCGAACATCGGCCTGGCGGTTAATTGTTCGCCGGAAATGCGGGTAGACCTATTGAAGAAGATCAGCGAAGCGTCGTCCAGCGTTATTTATTCTCAAAAAGATAGAGACCACATCATTTTATTTCAAGTTTTGAGCACGCTGGAAGGCTTTTCGGAGGAGGATTTAAGAAATGTTCTCAATGTATCTCGCACCACGCTCAAACATGATTGGGATCGGGTAGAGCGCTGGCTAAACCAGCGAGATCTTTTTCTTACTCGCCGCCCTAAGATTGGTGTGAGCGTTCAGGGTCGCGAAAATGACTTTCGTCACGCTCTAATCGCCTTGTTGTTCGAAATTGGTATTGAGAGCGAACTGATTGATTTGAGTCTGTGGGGGATTAAGTCATCGGACCGAAAGCGCCTTCAAGTTTCTCCTGCCGCAGCCTTAATTTTGAACGAAGTTGCCGGGTGGGGTCTTAAGGAGGGCTGGGAAACGATCGGCTTTATCGAAAACGAATTAGATACCCACTTTGCTGATGGTGAACACCTGGCCTTGGCCCTTTACTGGGCGATTATGCTTCGAAGGATCAAGTGCAAACATTTCATTCAACTTTCCGATGAACGGATCAGCTATCTCTCTTCGCGACCCGAATATGCCATTGTGCAGGCGATCATCGAGAAGTTGATTGAAAAGATTTCGCTGCGCTTGAACCCTCCAGAAATTGCTCAATTGACCCTCGAAGTGATGACGGCGCGAGGCGAATTTCGCATCCACGGAAAACCCGAAAGTTACCGGGGATCGCAAGAAAAAACGACAGAAATTGCCAGACGGCTGGTCACACAGGTGGGAGAATACCTGGGGACGAACCTGGAAAATTCGGAAGTCATCCTGCGGCTCACCGATCATTTATCCAGGGTCATAATCCGCATAAAATTCGGTCTTCCGTTTCAGAATAAGTTGACTGAGGAGATCAAACAGGCTTATCCGCTTCTCTGGCAGGCAACTTCTAAAGCTGTTAATGAGATTTGGGATGAAGCTGGTCCCCCTTTGCCCGTTGAGGAAATTGCCTATATTACCATGTACATGGCGCTGGCTTTGCAGCTCAATAAGAACGCCCAAAAGAGCAAGCAAAATCCGGTTGCCATGGTAGCCTGTCCGAGCGGCGGGGTGACGGTTTGGATGCTGGTCTCTCGTCTCAGGTCTGAGTTGCCCGAAATCGAGATCAAAGAAGTCATTTCGTTGCGTGACATCAATAAAGTCAATCCAGATGAAGTAGATGTGATCATTTGCACCAGTCAGGTGAACTCGCGAAATATAAAGACGATCACCGTAAACCCGTTGCTGGGCGAAGAAGACATCGTAAAAATTCGGCAGGAACTTGGTTTATCCTGAAGACTGAACATTCATGATACGAGAGTGAAGAAATGGAACAATCCAAAGCAGAAAAACCGGTAATTCATCAGGATTTGGTCGTTTTAGATATGAATTGCTCGACCGCTGAAGAAGCGATCCGGCAACTGGCTGGAAAGTTAGAAGAAAGGCGCTGGGTGAAAGAAGGGTACACCCAGGCGGTGCTAAATCGTGAAAAAGAGTATCCTACTGGCCTACCGACGAATGAGGCTGCGGTGGCGATACCGCACACGAACGCAGAATATTGTCTTAAATCGGCGATGGTCACTGGAATATTGCGAGAGCCGGTGTCCTTTGGGAATATGGCCAATCCTGATGAAATGCTACCGGTTCGAATTATCTTCCTGCTGGCAATGAAAGAACCGGCCTTGCAAGTTCAATGGCTTAAACAGCTCGTATCTATGCTGCGAAAACCTGGAATGTTGGAAAACTTGGTGAATCAAACTTCTCGTGATGAAGTGGTGAACCTTCTCAAAACTATTCTGTAGCGTTTTGGGGCATGTTGCTAATTGAACATCAGATAAGAAAGGAAGGAAACAGAATGACTGCAAAGCAAAAGTTGTTACCTCCATATTTTGGAAAGTGGGGTGGGTTCTTTGTGCCAGATCCGATGACTCCCGCGCTGGACGATTTCGCCAGCTTGGCGGAGGAAAAAATTACTCGGAGCGACTTCAAATCGCAATTTGAGCTTGTACTTTCTGGGGTGGGGGTAGCGCCGGTTGATCCAAAACCAGTTCCCAATTCTCAAGATGTGTATTCGGTTCAATCAACGGTTTTATATTTTGTGGCGGCCGGTTATGCCCTCCTGGCCCAGGCGAGTGGGAGAGAGCTGGTGAGCGGGGCATATTCTGAGACTCAGGCCTTAATATTAACAAAGATCTGCGAGAAACTTTCTGTCCCGCTGACGTTGTGGCTTAACGTTGCTACCGGCGCAGATGAAAACCTGGTGAGGGCATTAGAAGATGGGGGGGTAAAAGTCAATCTTGATTCTTGCCGGGCATTGTTCGATGAACCGGATATGTACGCCTTTCAAAGATTTATCGCTGATCCGGAACACTATTTGTGGGCTACCTTGAACACGGTCACAGGGCCTTACCCTTACCCGGCGATGACAGGCTATTTTGCACATTTTTACACAGATAAAGTGGTTGAGGCAGCCAGCAAGCTGGCAGCGGGCAGGCCTGCAACCATCGCTGCGGCGGGGTATCCGGGTTTTTCGATGGCGGGTTTGCTTTTCGGCGCGGGCGCAGAAAAGGTAAAACTGGTTACTTACGAACCGCCGGTTGAAAAAGAGCGAGAAGAATGCTACCTGGGCGCTTATACCAGGGCGGCGATGATTGGCAAGAAAGATTTTATTTTGAGTCCGATGCTGGTCAGCGCATGGGAAGGTGGCAGGGTGGAACGATTTTATACCTGCGCGCCGTACCAGTTCTTCGCTGAAAAAAAGGGTGCAGGCTTTGTCCTGGTGTTGGAGGATTGATCATGCAAAATCGCCTGGACTTTACTTTTAGCCGACTCCGTAAAAACAATGAAGGTGCCCTCATCCCGCTGACGCCAGGAGACAAAGCGCCTTACACAAAGTCGCTGGAATTGCTGGATATGTTTGCAAAGGTTGGGGCAGACGCGGTTGAAATTGTGATCCCGACCCGCTACGCATGGATGGAAGGTTCCAATATGCTCATTCACCAAATGGAAGCTGTTCGCGATGGAGTTCAGACTGAGGATTCGTTCTCTTTAATGGAAGTGGCGCGGAAGAGGTATCCTGATTTGGCATTGGTGACCTTGAATTTTATGGGACCGGTATTTGGGTGGGGATTAAAAGAATACGCCGAAAGCTGTCAGAAGGCCCAGATGGACGGTGCGGATATTCCGGACTACCCTTTTGTCGCCGGAAACGATCACGAAGGTTTTGTGCAGGCCTTGCACGATCATCAAGTGCACTTTACAAACGACTTAACGGTGGACCTGGCAATGGCAGAGCCAGGCACACCGGCACATACGTTGTGTCAAAATCTTGTAAAAAAATCTTCTGGATTTATGTTTCTCATTGCTCAGCCTGGCGGGCAGTCCGGCGTGAAAGATAGACTGCCAGTTGAAAAATTAAAACCGGCTTGTGAAAGGCTGCGAAAAATGGAAGAAGAGTTGGGCGTCAATACCCCGATCATTGTTGTCTGTGGAATTTCAACGCCGGAACAGGTGCGAGATTCCATTCGTGTTGTTGGCGCAGATGGCGTGATGCTGGGCAGCGCTGTCTCGAAGCGTTTACAAGCTGGGGAACCGATCGAAAAAATCGAACCTTTTGTTCGTTCGTTGAAAGAAGCAACGCAACTGTGAGGAAAATCATGAACCGCGTGGATGGTCTGTTTCAGAAATTGAAAGCGAAGAAAGAAGGGGCCTTGATGTGTTACCTGCCGGTGATTGGCCCCAGTTTCAATTATTCGCTTGAGATCGCTGATGCCTTTGTTGAGGGCGGGGTTGACATGTTCGAATTATGTATTCCCGGCGGCGCGCCGTGGCTGGACGGGCCGCCTATGCAAACGCATCACAAGGTTTGCGGCCAGACGGGCGTCACGGTAGAAAGGGCTTTTGAACTGGCTTCTTTGGTCAGAGAGCGCTATCCGGAACTTCCGATCCTACCCATGGGGTATGTTTCCTCGATTGTGGAAACGGGTGTGGACACGTTTGTCGGGCTTGCCGCTGCCGCTGGTGTGGACGGCTATGAGTTGCCAGATTACCCGGCCTATAAGGCGGGCGATCCAATCGGTTTTCACCGAAAGATGCGCGAAAAAAATATGTACAGCGTCAATTTTATTGACGGAATCAGCCTTGCGCCAGAAGGGACGCCGGCTTATCGTCTTCTGGAAGAGATATTAAGCGATGCAAAGGGCTTTCTATTCATGACGGCGTCACCCGGCGTGACCGGCGGGACAGGAGATATCCCCCTGGAACATTTGAAAAAATCAGTTGCCCGCGTGCGCGAGGTGCAGAAGAAAGTGGATCACGATACACCTGTTCTGGTTGGCTTTGGTTTGACCAGGCCGGAGCACGTCCAAAAGGTAATTCAGGTTGTTCGGGCGGACGCGGTGGTGGTGGGGAGCGCCGTATCCCGCTATATCAACCGGCATGAAAAACCCGAGATAATCTTTAAGTTTATCCAATCATTAAAACAGGAAACGTTGTGAAAGGGAGAAGGAGGCGATATATAAGAAAAATTCATTCAATCTTTTTGTATTCTCGTTGGTTGAATCATCCCAATAAAAGTATGTAAGGAGAATGAAATGGAAACATTTGTTGCGTTCTTAAAATCAATCACTGCCCTTCCGACTGCGGTTATGCTTCCTCTGGCGATTCTTATTCTCTCTTTGATCGCCGGAATGAAGTTCGGGAAGGCTTTCCGGGCATCTGTTCTCATTGGCATTGGTTTAGTCGGTCTTTTTGCCATGATTGGGGTTTTTGGTTCGACGATTGGCCCTGTGGTGGCTGGGTTTGTGGCGAATACCGGCATTCAACTGGATGTCAGTGATCTGGGGGTGTTTACGCTGTTGACTGCCACCTGGGGTTCTCCGATTGCCATCTGGTTCATCCCGGTCGGCTTGTTGGTTAACCTTCTCTTTCTGGCTCTAAAGCTGACAAAAACCCTAGACGCCGATATTTTGAACTACTGGACATGGGGCATTACCGCCGTAGTGGTATATACATTGACCGGGAGTGTTTGGTTGGCTTTGTTGTTCTTCGCCCTGAACGAGATCCTGATCTTGTTCATAGCGGATAGAACAGCCCCGATCGTTGCAGAGCATTATGGGATTGAAGGAACCTCTGTTCCGCATGGCAATGCCGGACTCTGGCCGCCAGTGGGTATTGCGATGAACTGGGTTATCGAGAAAATCCCTGGATTAAATAAGCTGGACGCTGATCCTGAGACGATCCAGAAGAAATTTGGTGTGGTCGGAGATCCGATCTTTATCGGCGTGGTGCTCGGCGCGATCTTGGGCATCGCCGGTAAACAGCCCTGGGGAAGCGTGTTGAATACGGCGGTTACCCTGGCTGCTGTGATGATTATCTTCCCCCGCATGCTCAACATCATGATGGAAGGCCTTCGCCCGATTTCTGAGCAGGTGCGCGATTTTATGAAGAAGCGCTTCAATCGCGATGTTTACATTGGCCTGGATGCCGCCATCTTGATTGGTTTTCCGGAAAACCTGGCTGCGGGTATTCTTTTAATCCCGATCATCATTGCACTCGCATTAATCCTTCCTGGAAACCGCGTTATTCCGCTGGCAGATCTGGCGATTGCAGGTCCGTTCCTTGTTTGTCTGGTGAGTCCCTTCTGCAAGCGCGGCAATATTGTTCGGACCCTGATTGCTGGAACGGTCGTTTTCATCATTGCGCTTTACACCGCCGGCGATCTGGCGCCAGTCTATACCGAAGCCGGGAAAACGATTGGTATGAACATCCCGGAAGGCACGGTCTGGACGAGCATCGGTGCTGGCTCACACTGGTTTGCTTGGATCGTTGCTAAGATCCTTGGTTTATTTGGATATGTTTTATAGGTTAAAATAGGTGGTTGAGAATGGGCGAATAGCAAGGCCCATGACTATTCGCCCATCATCTAAGGAGGAAACCTTGGCAAAGAAATATGTGTTGTCAGTTTGCGGAACGGGCGGTGTGACCTCTGGCGTTGTCGCCGATAAGATCCGGGATATTTGTAAGCGGCATGGCATTGATGTTGAGGTAGCGACTGCAAAAGCGGTTGAGATTTCGTCTAAATTGGAATCGCAGCATTTTGATCTTATCGCATCGGCCACACGTGTCAAGGAAACGACTGTGCCTGTGATGAATTGCATGGCGTTTTTATCGGGCGTTGGCGAGGAAGCGTTGGAGCAGAAAATTGTCGAAGCGCTGAAATAGTTTCGCATAGTCTTGTAATTGTTTATTGGCGGTTAAATATGGTTACTATAGAATTTACGATTATGAATGAATCGGGTCTACACGCACGCCCCGCATCAGATTTTGTAATGGAGGCTTCTTCCTATAAGAGTGATATTTGCATCCGAAACAGCAGTGTTTCCTCCGAATGGGTGGACGCAAAGAGTATCTTGTCTATCCTGGGTTTGGGGGTCGAGAGCAAGCACAAAATTGAAATAAAGGCTGAAGGCGAAGACGAGGTTGAGGCGATTCAGAATCTGAAAGCGCTTTTAGAGAAGAATATTAACGAAAAGACAAAATAGCAGGCGAGGATGCAAAAGGTTAAAGGGAAGATCCGCTTGAGTGGGTTGGCAGGCGCGCCGGGACTGGCTTATGGCAAGGCGCATCACTTCCGACCGGTTGAAGATGTAACAATCAGCCGGTCGTCGAATAACGATCCAGTTAAAGAACAAAGCCGGATGGATGACGCTGTGAGAGCAGCACGCGCAGAAATTGCCATGATCAAGGAAAAAGTCGCTCATGATGCTAATGCAAGTGAAGCCCATATTTTTGATGCACACCTGACTTTCCTGAACGACCCTGCTTTGATCAAACGGGTCTCAAATGCGATCGGTCAGGGATTGAATGCTGAGGCGGCCTGGTCAGATGCGATTAATTTGTTCGTTGAGCAGCTTGAAAAATTGAACGACCCCATACTTCGAACCAGGGCTACGGATGTCTCCGATGTTGGGCAACGGGTGCTTAATCATCTGATGGGCAGATCCAATGCGATAGACCTGGAGCCGGATGAGCCAGTCGTCCTTGTTGCTGAGGACCTTTCTCCTTCCGTGACTGCATCTTTGGACAAAAAAGCCGTTCTGGCGTTCTGTACCGCCCTGGGATCGGCCACCTCCCATGCTTCCATTCTGGCAAAGGCGCTGGGAATTCCGGCTGTGGTGGGATTGGGAGAGCAGCTCTTATCCTTGCAAGAGGGACAGCTTGTATTGGTCGATGGCTATAACGGAAGGGTCGTTCTGGAACCCGATGAAGCAGAGTTAGAAGCTTTCTTGAAACGCAAAGATACCGATCGCGAGTTGGCGATGATGGATCGCTCAAATGCCTTCCTTCCTGCGGTCAGCATGGATGGCTACCGGATCGAGGTGGCAGCCAATATCGGCAGCGTGGCGGATGCAAGAGACGCGGTTGAATCGGGGGCTGATGGGATCGGCCTGCTTCGGACGGAGTTTTTGTACCTGAACGAGAGCAATCTTCCTCGCGAAGAAGAACAGATGCGGGTCTACGCGGAGATTGCAGCGGTGGTCGGCGACCTACCTGTTGTTGTTCGCACCCTGGATATTGGCGGTGATAAGTCAGTGCCCTATCTTGGAACCAGGAATGAGGTCAACCCGTTTTTGGGATGGCGAGCGATCCGTATGATCAGTGAACGGCCGGATATTTTGTTGTCTCAATTCCGATCTTTGCTGCGCGGATTCGCGGGCAGCCGGTTGCATATCATGTTGCCTATGGTTTCCAGTGTGGATGAATTGGAGGAGGCGCGGGCAATTTTCGACGCTGCTCGAGAACAGCTCAAAACCGAAAAGCTTGTTTTTGCCCAGGATGTGAAATTTGGCATCATGGTCGAAGTTCCATCCACAGCCATTTTGGCTGATCATTTTGCGAAACAGGTTGATTTCTTTTCAATTGGGACGAACGATTTAACGCAATACACTCTGGCGGTTGACCGCACGAATCAACGAGTTGCTCATATCTCAAGCCCATTTCATCCGGCGGTGTTGAAGTTGATCAAGATGACAATTGACGCTGCCCACCGGAATGGCCGCTGGGTGGGGCTATGCGGCGAAATGGCAGGCGATCCTCTGGCTATTCCCATTTTATTGGGCATGGGACTGGATGAATTCAGCATGACCCCGGCTTCTATCCCAAGTGCGAAAAGAATCATTCGGAATTACAGTAAAGCAGAGTGTCAAAAATTCGCCGAGGAAGCGCTTCGGTTTGAAAAGACCGAATTGGTGAAAGCATATTTATCCTCAAAATTCCAATGCATGTAAAATAGAATAATGAGGATGATCGTCTGATATGAACCCTAGATTGCTGATCCTTAAACTCATTCTGCTTACTGCAGCGGCTTTTGCGCTTTTTTCAGCGGATTTTATGTCTTTCGAACTGTCGCAGCCCCTTCGAACAACCGCGGGACTGGTACTGTTGGCTGCCTTTCTGGTGGCAGCGGTTACGGCTTACCTGTTGCAAAATCTGCGCGGCCGGGGCTGGAGGTTAGGGATTGCCCTGTTCCTCGCTTTTTATAGCTTGAACACGGTTTTAGTGGCGGTGGAAGCCTATTATCTGAGCGATGTCTTACCCCTCCCTTTGGCGTTGCGTCTTTTGGTCAATGGAGCGATTGCTGCGGGGTTGTTCACGCTGGCTTCTCTGTGGATTTTCGGGCGATTACAAGAAGGGACGGAAACGGGAATCCCGCCATTTTGGCTGGGGATGTCCTGGTTCCGCTGGGTGATTGGACTGTTGCTGTGCGCTTTTTGTTGGGTGGTGTTGTTTATCATTGTGGGGTCGCTGGTTTTTCGCCCACTTGCCTTAGCGTTGGCGCCGGTTGAAGCGCCGGTTTATTTTGCCAGCTTTGATGCGCTGGCCGAGACCCAAGGGCCGCAGATATTGGTTTTTCAGGCTGTGCGGGGAGCAATTTGGGCGCTTTTGACCCTGCCGTTGCTGCGTTTATTAAAAGGCGATTGGCGAAAAGTTGGGGTACAGTTAGGGCTGGCGTTTGCCGTTTGGATGGGGGTCAACCTGCTCTATCCTTCGGGACTGTCGGTGAGAATTCAGACGGCGCACTTTGTCGAAGTCGCGCTTGAAAACTTTTTGTACGGTTTGCTGTTGGCCTGGTTCTTTGCGCCGCGCGCTGAAAAAGTGGTTTAACCCCACATGGTATAATTCACTTTTTGAATCTGCTAACAACCGGAGAATCCATGTCCAAACCGCTTGATTTCCAATCAATCATGCTCACCTTGCAGCATTTCTGGGCGGAGAACGGTTGCCTGATCTGGCAGCCCTATTACACTCAAGTGGGCGCCGGCACCTATAACCCTGCTACTGTGTTGCGCGTCTTGGGCCCGGAACCCTGGAATGTTGGTTATGTGGAACCTTCGGTGCGCCCAGATGACGGCCGCTATGGCGAGAACCCCAACCGTTTGCAGCAGCATTATCAGTTTCAGGTGATTCTTAAACCTGACCCTGGCAACCCGCAGGAGATTTATCTGCGTTCTCTGGTCGCTCTGGGAATCGATCCCAAGCGGCATGATATCCGCTTTGTGGAAGATAATTGGGAATCGCCCGCTTTAGGCGCCTGGGGGCTGGGCTGGGAAGTCTGGTTGGATGGGCAAGAGATCACGCAGTTTACCTACTTTCAGCAAGCTGGCGGGATGCAGCTTGACCCGGTCTCGGTCGAGATCACCTACGGCCTGGAGCGGATCGCGATGGCGCTGCAGGGGGTGCGCCACTTTAAAGATATTCGCTGGAATGGCCGTTTCACGTGCGGCGATATGAACCTGCAGGCCGAGCAGGAGCATAGCAAGTATTACTTCGAGGTCGCCGATGTTGAGCGTATGCAGAACCTTTATGCGATCTATGAAGCTGAGGCAGAAGCAGCCCTGGCGCAAGGTTTAATCCTCCCTGCGCATGATTACATTTTGAAGTGCTCTCATACCTTTAACATCCTGGATACGCGTGGGGCGATTGGCGTGACCGAACGTCAGGCGTTTTTTGGCCGGATGCGAGAACTTACCCGGCGGGTTGCCGAGGCGTATGTCGAGGAACGCCGTAAGCTAGAATTTCCATGGCTACTGGGGGACGCTTCAGGAGGAGTGGTCGGCAAAAAGAAAAAAAGCCTTGCGTCGGATCATCCGCTGCCTGTCATGGCCGGCCCGGCCGATTTCTTGCTTGAGATTGGGACGGAGGAGCTGCCCGCCGGAGACCTGGCGGCCGCCCTGGAGCAATTGAAAGCGCGCTTTGAGCCCATGTTAGATGAATTGAGACTGGCGCATGGCGAAGTGGCCATTTTGGGCGCTCCCCGCCGGCTGGTGGTTTTTGCCAGGGAAATCGCGCCGCGCCAGCCGGATCGCGAGACGATCTATAAAGGCCCGCCTGCAAACCGGGCTTTTGACGCTTCTGGCCAACCTACCCAAGCGGCCGAGGGTTTTGCCCGCGGGAAGGGAGTGGCGCTTTCAGACCTGGAGGTGCGTGAGATGGATGGGGGGCGGTATGTTGTCGCCAGAGTGCAAGAAGCGGGACGTTCAGCCGCCGAAATCCTCGCCGAGGCGCTGCCTGCTCTGATCGCCGGGCTACGTTTTGAGAAACCCATGCGGTGGAATGCAACCAATATATATTTCTCGCGCCCTATCCGCTGGCTAGTCTCGCTGTTAGGCGACCAGGTGATCCAGTTTACTTATGCGGGGCTAGAATCAGGGCGCACGACGCGCGGCTTGCGGTTTTCAGATGCGGAGGAGTTTGAAGTGCGCGACGCAGCGGATTATTTCGCCGCCATGCGGGCGCAGCAAATCGTCCTCGATCCGCAAGAACGCAAACAAGTCATCGCCCGACAGGCGCAGGCGCTTATGCAAACCCAGAATGGCGCTGCAACGCTGGATGAAGGGTTGTTGGATGAAGTGACCCATCTTGTAGAAGCCCCCACCGCTTTTCTGGGTAGGTTCGAACCTTCATTCTTGGAGCTGCCGTCTGAGGTGCTGGTTTCGGTAATGAAGAAGCACCAACGGTATTTTCCGGTCTGGTCAGCGGAGGGTAAGCTACTGCCATTTTTTGTTGGGGTTCGCAACGGCAACACCGAGTATCTGGAAGTTGTGGCTGACGGTAATGAGCAAGTCATTCGCGCCCGCTTTGCCGACGCTTCTTTCTTTATCAAGGATGATTTACAGCATAAACTAGAAGATTATTTACCTCGCCTTGGAACGTTGATGTTCCAGGCCAGGTTGGGTTCCATGCTGGATAAAGCCAGGCGGGTAGAGAAGCTGGTAGATGCTCTGTTGCCGTGGGTTGGGTTGAACGCCGAAGAAACTGCGGCGGCCCGGCGAGCGGCTGCGTTGTGTAAAGCCGATCTGGTGACCCATATGGTGGTCGAAATGACCTCCCTTCAGGGAATCATGGGACAATATTACGCCCTGCATTCTGGCGAGAGCGAGATGACTGCCAGGGCAATTTTTGAGCATTACCTGCCTCGTTTCTCTGGAGATCAATTGCCCAAGACCAGGCCTGGGCTGGCAGTCGGTTTGGCAGACCGGTTGGATACCCTCAGTGGTTTGTTTGCAGCGGGTCTAGCGCCGAGCGGGGCGAAAGATCCGTTTGCTCAACGCCGGGCTGCGCTTGGGCTGGTGCAGGTATTGATGTCCTGGGATCTCGATTTTGACTTGCGACTGGGTTTGAAACTGGCGGCTGGTAACCTTCCCATTGAAGCTAGCGTTGACAGCCAGACCGAGTGCCTTGAATTTATCTCCGGTCGGCTGCGCGCCCTTCTGATTGAGTGGGGTTTCCGTTATGACGTGGTGGATGCAGTCCTGGCAGCGCAGAAGCACAACCCGGCTGGCGCTCACCGAGCCGTAAAACAACTTTCGGAATGGGTCAAGCGCCCGGATTGGAATATTATCCTCCCAGCTTACGCGCGTTGTGTGCGCATCACTCGCAGCCAGCCTGGTCCTTTTAACCTGGACGAAAAATTGTTTCGAGAGGAAGAAGAAAGAAAGCTCTACCAGGCGCTTCAGATTGCCAGGAGCGCCGCCGGTCAGGATGGCTCCTTGGAAGGTTTTATGCGTGCGTTCCTTCCCATGATCCCGGTGATCAATCGCTTTTTTGATGTTGTTCTGGTCATGGCTGAGGATGCTGCTTTGCGCGCCAATCGTTTGGGGCTGTTGAAAGCGGTTGCCGACCTGGCGGCTGGGATTGCTGATTTTTCGGCGCTGGAAGGTTTTTGATCGTTTTCATTGCTGGGATAGGGAGTGCACGAATTTCCCACTACTGAAGCCGCGGTAGGTGTGATTTCCGCGAAGCGTGACATCGTTCCTGTTTCTTTGGATTATTGTCATCTTATTATCGAAACTGGTTGTCAGGTAACTGTCGAATGACTATAATACTGCCCGTGAACGAGAGGATGAAAAACAGCTGTTTCTACTGGCTGCCCATTATTTTATTTTGCCCCAGGCAATGGGTAACCGGTGGAGGCTGCAAGTTCAACTAGAACAGCCCGACAACATGCCAGGCAAAAAAGCCCCCGGTCTCGGCTGGGGGAATTTGTTTAAGGAACTACTTTATTGAAAAGGAATCAACACGAGAAATGAATAACAGTATTGAAGCAAACAAAGTGAAAGCGTCTATGAGTCGCGGTAGTTTTGCTACAGCCCTGGGCGCCTTCGTAGCTACCCTCGGTTCGGCTGTAGGGTTGGGCAATATCTGGAAGTTCCCATATTTGACAGGCGCCAATGGCGGAGCAGCGTTTATTATCATCTATGTCATCAGCACGCTGCTGGTCGGTTTGCCCGTCATGATGGCGGAAATTATGCTGGGTCGGAAGGCGCGTGCTAATGCCATTGCGACCATGAACAAGCTTTCGCCGAGCAAGCGGCAACCCTGGTGGGTGATCGGTGCGATGGGCGCTCTTGCCGCTTTTTTGATTATGGCGTTCTACTCCGAAGTGGCGGGCTGGGTAGTGGCCTATATCTTTAAATCTTCCTTCGGAAGTATCCTATCCACCAACCCGGAAGTAACCTCTCAGGCCTTTTCCACCCTGGTTGTGGATCCAATCCAGTCTCTTTTCTGGCAATGGCTGGTGCTGGCGGTAGTATGTGTGATCCTGGTGCGGGGCGTCAGCAAAGGAATTGAAGCGACCACCAAGCGGTTGATCCCGTTGCTTTTTGTCCTCCTGCTGATCGTTGATATTCGCAGCCTGACGCTGCCTGGCGCAGGGGAAGGCATCAAATTCCTCTTCTCGCCAGATTTCAGCAAAATTACCGCCGCGGCCGTTCTGACGGCGCTTGGGCTGGCTTTCTTCAAACTTTCCATCGGGATGGGTACCATGATTACATACGGCAGCTATTGGCCGGATGGCCAGAACATACCCACCAGCACTGCCCGCGTGATGTTCTCTGATTTGCTGGTCTCTATCCTGGCGGGGCTGGCGATTTTTCCGGCGGTTTTTGCCTTCGGGTATGAACCAGGGGCAGGGCCGTCGCTCCTTTTTATCACCATCCCATCCGTGTTTGCCTCCATGCCGTTTGGGAATATCTTCATGGTGTTGTTCTTTTTGCTGGCGGCGGTTGCGGCTACCGGTGCGATGATCTCGCTGGTGGAAGTGCCGGTTGCCTTTTTAAACGAGCAGTTCAAAATGTCGCGATCCAAAGCCACGGTGCTCACGACGGTTGCGATCGCGGTCTTTGGCTCCAGCGCGGCGCTTTCGAACAGCTTGCTGGCAGGGGTTCAGCTTTTTGGCATGAACCTGTTTGACCTGTACGACTTTGTCTCATCGAATATCCTTCTTCCTCTAGGCGGACTGTTGATCGTGATCTTTGTAGGCTGGTTCTGGGGAGATGACAAGGTCAAAGCCGCCCTGAGCAATAACGGCAGCCTTAAGAATCAGGCCATCATCGCCGCCTATACGGTGATTGTCAAATTCGTTACGCCGTTATTGGTGCTGGTCGTCATGTTGCGCGGGTTGAACCTGTTACCCTTCTAGGCGCGCCGGGCTGACTCTGCTCTAAACTTTTGGACTGAATAAATCAAACCTGGCAAAAAGTCCAGACTTAAATAAAAAACACAAGGGTGGCAACCAGCTGGTCGCCACCCTTGCTATCAATTTGCGAGCCCAATGGGCTGTGTGCCCGTACGTCTTCTGTACAATTCCTTAATAGAACCCTTCGATTTTTTTCTTTTTTCCTTTGCCTCCTAAGGAGTCGCCCATGTTTCCGTTCCGCGGCATCCAGTTTTTTTGCCTTGCTGCTGGTTGTGCTGGCTGGCCTGGCTTGTAGCCTGCCCATTGTTGGCCGAACCACTGCCGAACCAACGGAGAGCTTAAAAATTACTCCGCTCCCTGGCGCGGCGGTTACTGGGACGCCTGCGGCAGATGCCGCACCAGCCCTTCTGATTCCCGCAACCAATCGCCTGATGCCCGATCAACTCGCTATCGCGGCGCTTTTCGCCTGCCGTAAGGCGGCGAACGTCCCTTCACCTAACAAATTCTCGTCCTGTGCAGGTAATTCCGTTGCTTATCTATGTTCATCGAGTCTGTTTGGCCACTGTTCCCTCGAAAAAATTTCATTTAAACGAGCGCGAATCATTGACAATTCAACAAATCGCGTTTATATTCTTGCCATGCTATTCTACCAACGACCAACCCAGAATCACATGACTAAGAATGACTACCGAGACATGTGGCTCGCGGGGCGGTCGTGTTGCTTCATTAGCTGAGTTCCTAAGACTTTTGCACACCTAGCCCCGCTGATTGCGGGGCTTTATTGTTATTAATTTAATAACGGAGGAAATCATGGACTGGCGTGTTTTTAATCCCCCCCTTTCAGTGAATGAGATTCTTGCCCAATCTCCTCGCGTCTTAATTGCTGGATCTACAGAAGAGCTGCTTGATCTGGCTTGTGGTGGGCATGATAACGGCTTGTTTGAAGTTGCTTATGACGTCCCAGGAAAGGGACTTGTGGTTGAAGCTACCGTCGTCCGGGTACGCAACGGTATTTCGGTAAACTACACCGAACCGTACATGCGTCGGCGTGACCCGGACTGTCTGGTAGTCGGTGATGACCTGCCAACAGATAAAGAGCGCTTCCGCAACCGTTTTGGAATGGATTTCGCGGTTGTGCGTCAGGAAACATTCGATTGGCTGAAAAAGCAAGACCTGGCAATTTTTGCATTCAAAGCTGGTCATCCTGAAAACGGCTTGGATACACTGGTTATTGCACCAGCAAATGCAGGATTCTTTGCACTGGGGCTGGCATATCTGCAAGGTATCTTGCCTTTGGATCAAATTCAAAACGATTTCAATCCCAAGGCTGTAATTTATACGGCACCGATTTTCCGACATACCCATTTTGGCGGAAAACAGGTGGTTGTGCACAACCGGCTTCCCGATTGCTACGAAATGTTTTCTTATAACCTTTATCCTGGTCCGAGCGCCAAGAAGGGCGTGTACGGAATGCTCATTGACCTGGGAGAGCGGGAGAACTGGGTTACAGCGCATTGCTCGACAGTACAGGTAATCACCCCGTATGACAATGTGGTAACAATTATGCATGAGGGAGCCAGCGGCGGAGGAAAAAGCGAGATGCTGGAACAGCCCCATCGCGAGCCTGACGGGCGGATGCGTCTGGGAGAAAACATTATTACCGGCGAGGTGCGTCATCTTGTGTTGCCGCGCACGTGTGAGCTCCACCCCGTAGTAGATGACATGGCGCTTTGCCATCCCACCATTCAAAACGGCAACGGCAAATTAAACGTCATGGACGCAGAAAATGCCTGGTTTGTGCGCGTCAATCATATCAACAGCTATGGTACCGACCCTTATCTTGAAAAACTGACTGCCCAACCGGCAGAACCATTACTGTTTTTGAACATTGATGCTGTACTAAACGGGCGAGCGTTGATCTGGGAACATACCCAAGACGAACCCGGGAAACCCTGTCCTAATCCGCGCGTTGTTGTCCCCCGGCGGATCATTCCAAATATTGTCAATGAGCCCGTAGAAGTTGATGTACGTAGCTTTGGCGTACGCACTCCACCCTGCACCAAAGAACAACCGAGCTACGGCATTATTGGCCTGTTTCACATCCTTCCCCCAGCTTTAGCCTGGCTTTGGCGACTGGTCGCGCCGCGCGGGTATGACAATCCAAGCATTGTGGACACTGACAGTTTGAGCAGTGAGGGTGTGGGCTCGTATTGGCCCTTCGCCACTGGACGTCGAGTAACCCAGGCAAACCTGCTTCTGGATCAATTCATGAAGTATAGACGGACACGGCACATTCTGATTCCCAACCAGTACATTGGCGCCTGGAAGGTTGGCTTTATGCCGCAGTGGATTGCACGCGAGTATCTAGCGCGTCGGGGAAGTGCTCGCTTCAAAAGTGACCAGTTGCGTCAGTCCCGTTGTGTATTGCTCGGTTATTCATTGCATCAACTTCATGTAGAAGGCAGTCTAATTGCACGCTGGTTCCTGCAGGTAAACACCCAGCCAGAAGTAGGTGATGCTGCCTATGATCAAGGTGCAGAAATCCTTTACGGTTTCTTTCGCAACCAACTAGGCGCATTTTTAGAAAATGACTTGAACCCATTAGGTCGCAAAATTATTGAATGCTGTTTGGATGGCGGCAGCCTGACAGATTATGAGAGCTTGATTCCGGCAGACTAAAATGTTAACGGTTATCTGTTCGAGATCTCATCGAATTTTGCTGACACTTATACCAACGGCCACCCGATTGCAACCGGGCGCTATCGCGATGGTGGCTGGTCTGGCATGGGTCCGGCGCCGTTTGCCTACCAGCCCTGGGATGAACATGGAGCGCCTCTGCCGGCCGGTACTCGTCTACCTGCCGTTACGTTGTTGCATTACGAATTGTCGCTAAACTTTGAAGATTTTACCCGCGCCCTGGCTGGGTATGCCCTTGCCAATGAATGGGGGGGCGGTGCATGGATTACAATCGCTGGCGGGCGCAGCGCGGTAGTATTTGCGGGCACGAAAGCCACCGGCGACAAGACCTGGTATGGTTGGCTCAAACCTGCCGGCGCCGGGGAGCCCTGCGCGGAGATGGAATTGGCAGGCCAGTTCAGCCTTTGCCGCCTTGCCGATGCTTCCTCCTGCCCAGAGGCTGACCTTAGAGGTTGTTCCGGGCACAACGATTTTCGCGGCTGGTGAAGCACGCGGTTCGATACCCAGATGTTGTTCTATGCCCCGGCTGATTGGGGACGCGTGGCTTCTGGAGAGATCGTGCCATGGCAGCCCCAGCCTTATGCCGTCCTAGACCTGGACGAGCATCTGCTGTTCAACCCCGATGGCGCAGAAACCGAAATGATCGGCAGCGGCGACCAGCGCCGCTACCGCGTTGGCGAAATGGCATATGATCGCTCGAACGATTTGCTCGACATCCTGGAACTTTTTGCCCATGGCGCTCAACCAGTGGTGCACGTCTGGCAAATCAATGGAGATGCCTGATGATCAAGGGAGGCTGAAGAAATGCATGGAGTCTGCGTAACTTTTTTGTCGATTAAGATACCTCATGGAGCAGTTACCAGGAGGTCGTCGAAGGCTGCTGTCGCGCTAGAGTCAAAGGTGGTTTGCGAAACCAAAGCCACGATCCCCCTGGTATAAGTGGTATCGCTGATTTTATAGACTAGCTTTCCGTTCAGCGAAAAAGTCAGGTTGCTTCCGAGTCCTCTTACTTCGATGAGGTTGCTCCCCTTCAATTGAACCGGGCATTCCTGGTCAGGCGCAGCTTCTTGTGAGTCGCCAGGTTTCTCAATGACCAGGGAGCAATCTCCGAGTGTGTTAAGCATGAAACTATAGCCGGTATCACTGAATTTTTTCTCTTCTGCCCTTACCCGCACCCCCAGTAGATCCAACGAGCCGGGGTCTCCAACGAAGCGGGCTTTAACCGCGAGATTGAAATCTCCGGCGTCGGTTCCCTTGATCCCTTTCGCGCAAGCTGTAAGAATCTCAGTGGTTTCCAGATAGTACTCACCATCCTCAATCCGGTTCGTACACCCTCCAGAGGACGTAGAAAAATTTTGTGAGTCTCCAGAAAAATCGTTTTGATACAAGATATTGGTTTGTGATTTGGTGGGGATGGGTTTTTGGGTTGAAGTCACAGCCGCTTTGGGGGTTTGGGTGAGCCTTTCCAGGACGGTAGGGGTGGGAAGCGACTGGGTTGGGGGGGCGTCGTCTCCGTCTGAACCGGCTGGTTGTTGGCCTGCGGTGGGAGATGGGACGTTCAATACCTGGCTGAGGTTGGGCAGGAGCTTAGAAAGCGGCCGGGAAGGGGAAAGCAAGAATAGAATAAATGTGGCACTACCAATCAGGAACAGGGCAGTGATGACCAGCAAGAGTGCTGGAAAATGGGAACCTGTGCCAGTCCTGACGGGTGGAGGCGGTGGGGTAAACGTATGGGCAGGTGGAGGTGGGGAAACTTGGACGAGGGGTGGGGGAGTAGTCGCGGCTGGAGCTGTGAGCGGATGCCCGCAGTCGCCGCAAAACCGGTCTTCCAGGCTGACTTCGCTACCGCAGTTGGGACATTTCATGGTTTCCCCTCTTTCGATCAAAGAAATGCACAACTTTATTATGGATTATAGGGTTCTTTCGGGGAACTTACAACGGGCAATTTATCAGAGGGTACCACATAGACAGGCGCGCTTCACTAATTGGGTGGAAAAAGCTCTCAATTGGGCACCAGCCAGTAACTATCGCCGTCTCCCTCGGCGGTCCAGCCAATCAGGTTGGTATTGTCGGCTTGCACCTTCCACCAGATCCAGCCGTCTGTGCATACCGGCCCTTCGATGATGGTCATGCCCTGGCCGGGCTGGATCTCACCCAGGATTTCTGCTCCCAGGTTCGGCTCAGAACGCACGCGGTTTGGGACTGGCGGGTCTGGACTGACCATCGCACGCCCGTAGAGAGTGAGGTGGGTGGGATAATCGCCCTGGCAGACTTCTCCCGGAGAGAGTTCCGGCCAGGGGGTGGAAGTGGGGCGCAACTTGCTGCCGGTATTAATTTCAGCCAGTACTTCGCCGGAGGTGGGGTCAATACGAGTGAGGCTGGCGCCGGTATGGCTCTGTACCCAGATCGAGCCATCAGCGCTAAAAATGCGGTCGGGGGTGTCAGTCAGGGGAATGCGCCTGCTGACCTGATTTGTCTTCGGATCGATCTCAACAATCGATCTGCTTCGCAAAGCGACCCATACGCTCTGCATGGTCGTAACCAGATCCAATGGGTTATCATCAGGAGCAGTCCCTAATGGGATGATCTGATTCAGTTGCCCATCCTTGGGGTCGATGCGGTAAATAAAGCGTGAGCGGCTGTCCACCGATAATCCCCACATACTGGAATCGCAGCGGGCAAACCGGCTGAGCTGGTAAATATAATCCATCGTTGGATTTGAGAGGGGAAAGTGGAAGTTTTGCTGGGTAGCCGGATCAATGCGGGTGAAACGCGAGATCACCCCGGCGTCCTCCAGGACCCAGAGGGCGTCTTCCTGAAAAATGACCTGTTTCGGGATAGCGGTCAAAGGCAGCAGGGCTGTTATTGAATGGGTGGATGGATCGATACGGATCAAATCGCCGGCAAAACCCTGCTCGGTCGTCAGGGGAGTGATTCCATCGGCGCTCATCCGGGCCGCAGCGGCCCAGACCGCGTTCTCGCTGAGGGTCAGACCGCGAACATCTTCGAGCTGGAGCGGCAGGATGCCGGCCACGCGATATATTTGGGGGTCGATTTGCAGGATGTTGACCATTTTATCGGTCATACGGGCAATTACCCAAACGCCAGCCTGTCCGCTGACAACATCCATTGGGACTCCATCGGGTTTAAACCCACCGACGACTTCATTCACGGCGGGGTCAATTTGGACGAGCGTTCCATCCATGACGTTAATTACCCAAATCGGTTCGGGTGGTACGGCGGCCTGGGGTGTGGGCGGGGGTGTGGGGGTAGCTTCAATTTGAATGAAGGTTGGTGCGGCGGGTGGGGGCGGCATCTCTGTTGGAGGGGGGTGGATGTCGCTGCTCGCCAGAATGTTGCAGCCGCCGGTAGTCAACACAAGGCCCGCGGTGAAAAAGGTATACAGAAGCCGTTGGATCAGGCTGGTAAAAGCAAGAGGAGAAAAAGGAAGGCGCATTCTTTGCTGCCACCTCGGATTTAATGCTTGCCAGCAGCGGTGTTATGCTGTACAGTACTTTTGAGAGGTTCTTATGACGACCATTATACCATCCCGTCATCGCAAGCATATGTGGGCTGGCCCCTTGCAGCCGCCGGGTGAAAAAGCCTCGCCGGTGGGAGAGATGGCTGCCAGCATTGGTCAACCCGTCCTATGGAAGATCGAAGAGATTCAGCCCGATTTCAAACCGCCGCAGGGGGATTTTCACTGTTACCTGGTGCAGCTTGCCTTCTCGCTGCGTCCCCCCAAGGATACCAGGGTGCGCGAGGCTTCACTTTCCTTAAGGCTGGAAAAGCCGCGCGGCCGCCGGCCGATGGTATTGGATGCCTTCCCAACCGAAGTGCTGGAAGAAGATAAGCGCAACCTCAGCCTGACGATTGAGCCGGAGCTGAAGTTCACCGTTTTTGAAGCCTCAGTGGGGAAAGCCAAGGGCCAGATTGAATTTGGTAGGGTGAGGCCGGTATTGAGGACATACGGCCTTCAGGAATCGGAATTTACCTGGCGTTTCGAAGCGCATCCCAGACATCCGCTTGAAGGTATTCGCCGCATGTTTGCAATCGTAGCGCTCCCCCCTTCCCTTTCTCAGATCAGCGCTGTTCTCGAGTTGAAGGTTTCGCTCCGGAAAGGGTGGGGTGCCTGGGCTGTGCCGCCCGATGACGCCGACGGGTTGCACTTCATTATCGGAAAGGACAAAAAGAAAGCAACCTCGTAACGCAGATTCACCGGCAGTAAATTTTCTGGGGAAGATGGGGGAATCTGCCGGTGAAAAGCAGCCGGTATTCCTTGCGCCTGGAGGGTTTTTTCGATACGATTCGCTCGGAGAAAGCCGTCATTGCGTTCAAAAAATATTCTGACAATTTTTTTTCTGCTGAGCGGTTTTGAAGGAATAGTCGTAGCGGCTTTGCTGCTTGCTATCCCTGCTGACCCCAAGCACGCCCTCGTGGGAGGCCTCTCAGCTATGCGGCTGGGATTGCTTGCCCTAACGCTGATCTTTAGCTCAGGTTTTTTGGGGCTGGCTTTTGTGTGCCTGCGCAGCAAAAGGGTTCTGACGAAGATCGAGACTGCCAGAACCTGGCTTGGGAGCGGCGGAAGGTTGTACCTTGTTTCTCTGATCTTATTGGCTTTTGGTATATTGTTGGGATTGGCTGTCAATGTTCTGCTGGCCGGACGCTACCCGGGCTGGCAGGCTGCTGGGTACCGGCTTGCGCCGCTGTTGGTCTGGGGTTCGCTGGCTTGTATCCAGTTTGGGGCTGCTGTGGCGTTGGCTTTCTTTGATCCTGCTCGTCTGTCGGCTCTTAGAAGCCAGCGAGGGGTGATTACGGTTTCTTTGTTCTCGGCGGCTGTTCTAATTTTTCTTTGGATTTTCCTGGCGCAAACTGGCCTGGGTTTCACGATCGATCCGGTGGAGTGGATCCAAAGCCCAAACTCACCGGTGCTTTTCTCGCAGATCCTCCTGACTGTAGCAATCCTGACGGTTTTGCTCTGGCTTTCTCCAAACCTGCAACGCTGGCAGCGAGCCGATTTCTTGCTGGCGGGGGGGCTATGGCTGTTTGCCGTTGTCTTATGGGAAATTACTCCCTACAACCCCAGTTTCTTTTCGACCCGCCCCTTTCCTCCCAATTTTGAAACCTATCCCTACTCCGATGGCAGGGATTATGTCATCATCGGGCAGACTCTTTTGATCGGTGAGGGTTACGGCAACCATGCGCTGGTCATGCGTCCGCTGCACGCGTTGATCCTGACTGCCTATCATGTCATCGCTGGCCAGAATTATGATCACGTGGTGGCGCTCCAGGTGCTTGTGCTTGCTTTGATCCCGGTGCTGTTCTACTGGATGGGGCGCAAGGTCCATTCCCGGCTGGGAGGTGTGGCGGCGGCGCTGTTGTTGATCCTACGCGAACGTAATGCGCTGTTGTTGAGCGGCATGATCCCCGGCGCGCATACCCACGTTAAGTTGTTCCTGACCGAAATGAACACGATCCTGGGGATGGCGGTGTTGATCCTGCTGCTCCTCCGCTGGTTTCACTCGCCCGAAAGATATAAGATGACGCCGTTAATCGCGGGCGGCGTTCTGGGGGCGCTGATGTTGGTTCGATCGCAAGTTGTGGTATTGCTGCCTGTGCTTGCCGCCTGGATGGTTGTGCGTACCTTTCGCCGGCCTGGCGCCTGGCTTCCGGCGGTTGCCTGGTTTGGGTTAGGGACGGCGTTGTTCCTGCTGCCGTGGATCGGGCGCAATTACCGGCTGGCGGGTTTTCTTACGCTGGAAGACGCCCCATCTTTGCACCTCCGCTATGAAGCCCGGTATTACGCCGGCGTAGATACCACCCCACTCCCTGGCGAGCGCGGCGATGCCTATAACGCCCGGATGACTGCTATTATCCTGGATTATGTCCGCCAACATCCTTGGGAAGTACTGAATTTTGTTTCGGCGCATTTCTTTCATAATGAAGTCAGCACAACCCTGGTCTTTCCGCTTCAACCTGATTCTTTGGGGTTGGTAGAATATGTCAAGGACAATATCCTCTGGTCCGGCGGAAAATACCGCCCGCAGGCGACGCTGGATGCTGCCATGTTGCTCTTGAACATCGCTGTGGTGGGGTTTGGCGTTGGCTCGGCGCTTAAACGCGGGCATGGCCTGATCCTGGTGCCCGTTTTCGTCCGGCTTGGATATAACCTTAGCCTGGCGCTGGCGCGCCGCTCTGGCGGTCGTTACTTTATGGCCGGAGATTGGGTGGGGCTTTTTCTGTATGGGCTAGGATTGGCAGAACTACTGTTGTGGGCGGCGGCGCTGTTGGGTGGCCCACGCCTGAGCGAGCCTTTCCTGGGGAAAGGGCTCGAACCGCCTTCTACGAAAAGCTGCCGCCATATTTCGCCGCGCGCATGGTTTTTGACCGCCGCAATCATCCTGTTAGCCGGGTTGGTTGTACCGGCAGCCGAATGGGTGATTCCCTCGCGCTATGAAAAGGTCTCTGCTTCTCAGGCGGTTGGCAGGTTGCAAGCGCGCCTTCCGGTGACAGGAAGAGAGGATCGTCTGCTCCTTTTGCAGGATTTTGCCGCCCAGCCGGAAGCCCAGGTGAAATGGGGACGGGGATTGTATCCGCGCTATTTTCAGGCGGGCGAGACTTTGCGCTCTTATGAGGCGTTTTCTGACGTGCGGCGGCTACGCTTTGAGATCATTGGCCCACAGCCGGGCGAGGTGATCTTGCCCGGTATTGACCAGCCGGAATTTTTCCCCAACGCTTCGGATGTGGTAGCGTTCGGCTGTCAGAAGCAAGAGTATCTGGACGCCCTGCTGGTGGTGGTGCTAGACCCTACCGGTGACCATTACTACTGGCGAGATCCCTTGCCGGCTATCTGGCAATGTCCCTTGCCCTAACGGGCGCTGATTGGCTTTTCTGCCCATCCATTTCTCCAAGAGGACAGGAAGAATTGAAAAGGCAGGTTTTACCTGTCTGGGACGAAAAACGCTTCCTGAAGCAGATTTAAGGTTGCGTTGCACCGAATCCGGTATAGAATCACAGCGATGAAACCGGATTTTTGTCGGCTTGAGCAGGCCAAACGTTAGTTGGAATTGTCTGGAAGGCAAAGTTTTATCCTATGACTGCAATTGATGAGATCAAGAACCGCGTGGACATCGTTGAGCTGGTGAGCGAGACGGTCAAGTTGCGCCGTGCCGGGAAAAACTATACCGGTTTTTGTCCTTTCCATGCCAACACTCGAACTCCTGCTTTCGTCGTCTTTCCTGATTCGGGCACCTGGCGCTGTTTCGGACAGTGCAATGAAGGCGGCGATATCTTCCGCTATGTCATGAAGAAAGAAGGCTGGGATTTCACCCAGACTCTGCAATACCTGGCGCAGCGGGCGGGGGTCGAATTGGAACCGGTTACCCCTGAAAAGCAGGCTGAAGACGAACAACATGAGCGGTTGCGGACGTTGTTGGAAGAAGCGGTGAATTTCTATCGCCACCACTTGCTGCAGACACCTGCCGGAAAACCGGCGCTGGATTATCTCTTGAAACGAGGTCTGCAACCAGCCACAATCGAGGCTTTTGGGTTAGGGTATGCGCCCGATTCCTGGGATGCTGCGCTTAATTACTTCACCAGCAAGGGCTACACCCGCCAGGACCTGCTGGATGTTGGCCTGACGACAGAACGCCAGGGCGGCGAAGGAGTTTATGACCGCTTCCGTAACCGCATTCTGTTTCCGATACGCGACGCCGGCGGTCGGATGGCCGGTTTTGGCGCTCGAATCTTGAACCCCGACGATCTCCCGAAATTTCTTAACTCACCCCAGACCCCGTTGTTTGACAAAGGTCGTTTACTCTACGGGCTGGACCGGGCGCGTAAGGCTATTCGCAGCCAGGATCAGGCGGTGATCGTTGAAGGCTATCTGGATGTGATCCTCCTTCACCAGGCCGGTTTTTCCAATGTGGTCTCGCCAATGGGCACGGCGCTGACAGAAGATCAGTTGCGCCTGCTCAAACGCCATACCCGCCGCATCGTCATGGCGCTGGATGCAGATGCCGCTGGCGAGAAAGCCACCTTGCGTGGACTGGAGGTTGCTCGTCAGGCGCTTGACCATACCACCGAGTTGGTCTTCGATGCGCGCGGGTTGCTGCATTATGAAGCCCGCCTGCAGGCCGATTTGCGGGTCACCACCCTTCCGGCAGGGATGGACCCGGATGAGATCGTGCTGCGCAATCCACAAGAGTGGACGGCGATCATCGCCGCGGCGCAGCCTGTGGTCATCCATGTCATGGATACCTTGATGGCAGGTCGCAACCTGGACGACCCGAAAGTCAAGAGCGAAATTGTTGCCCAGGTGGCGCCGCTGATCGAGGACGTGCCGGATGCAGTGGAAAGAGACACCTATCGCCAGCGCCTGGCGCGTGTGTTGCGCATAGATGAAAGTGTACTGCTTGGGGCGCGGGCTTCTTCGGCGCGTCCATCCCGGCGGCGGCGCGAAGAACCGGGCGAAAAAATCCCTGAAAGGGCTGCCTCTGTTCAAATCACCGGGAAGGCCCGCCTGACAACTTCGCTGGAACGACACATTTTACAGTTGCTCTTGCGCCAGCCCGAGGCGATCTATACCCTGGACCGCGCCTTGCAGCGGGCGGGGCTGCTGCGTTTTGCGCCGGATGATTTTGAGAATGGGGATTATCAATTGCTGGCGCGCCTCTTGAAGCGCTCGCTGGAACAGGACGAGGATGAACCATCTGTTTACCTGATGGCTGTTCTGCCTGACTCTCTGCAAGAGACGGTTCAGGCGATGTTGCAGCCGCTTGAAAAAGGGGAGCCAACGCCGGAACGCCTGATGGAGGAGCTGGCGCGCTCGGTGATGCGTTTGAGGCAGGAGCGCATCCAAAGCAGCCTGAGCCAGCTTCGCTATATGCAGGAAGACCTTCAGGCTCAGGGTGAGACGATGATGGAATCCTTTCGCGAGATGGTGCTCAGTTATACCCAGACGCTTGCCCGCCTTAACCGTGCCCTTGGGCAGCCCCTTCAACTGGATTAATCTTTTACTTATGGTATATTTAACCCATGGTTCGTAAGAAACCATCTACTGTTTTGCAAGATGAATCTGCCGTCAAAACGGCCAGACCAGCACAACGCAGTCCCACTTCTAAAAAAGTCGGCGCCACGGTTCAAAAACCGCGTTCCAAGAAGACCCCGCTCCCCCCGGTTGAAAAACCTCAAAAAACCTCCCTCCTTGATGATGAAATTATGCTCGAAAAAGACGAACCGGATGAGCAGCTTTTGGCTCAGGCCAGCGAAGAATTTTCAGATGTTGTAGAAGATCCCCTCTCGCTGCTCGAAAATCCCTCTCTGGCGATCGAGCTCTCAGAAGATCCGGTACGGTTATACCTGAAGGAAATTGGCCAGATTAACCTGCTCGATGCAGACAGCGAATTCCGCCTTGCAGCCCGAATCGAAGCCGCACACCAATTGGATGAATTTGAAAAACAGGCCGGTTTTCGAAATGGTATGCCGGGTTCCTATGCTGCTATTTATTTCTCCATTGTTGATCACCTGATTGCAAGCTGGCAACAGCTCCAACGCAGCAGCGATGATAATAAGATTGAAAGCTTGCCGGATCTAAGCCTGATTTTGAGCGAAGCGCAGATTTTGCGGTTGCAATGGCAGATAGATGAGCCTTCCTACCTGCGTTCGTTTTTGGATAATGGTTTGTGGGGCAGGGATAAGAATTGGGACAGTCTGGCGCGCGACGCTTTTCATTTTTTTCTGGATGTTTACCTGCTGCCCTCTCAGGTTGGCTCGGCTCTGTTGCGGTATCTCACTCGTAAAAAAAATGCCCGCTTGCCTTCTCGTAAGTTTTTTGAAGACCATCTGCCTCCCGAAGGAGTATTCGCCGCAGAGGTTGAGGATATTCACTGGCGGGCTGAAGAAGCCAATCAGACTCTCATCCGAGCCAATTTGCGCCTGGTTGTCAGCATTGCCAAGCGTTACCTGGGACGCGGCATCTCGTTTTTAGACCTGATCCAGGAAGGAAACCTGGGGCTTTTGCGGGCGGTCAATAAATTTGACCCAACCCGGGGCTTCAAATTTAGCACGTACGCCACCTGGTGGATACGTCAGTCGATCAGCCGGTATATCGCGGAGCAAGCTCGCACAATCCGTATCCCGGTGCATCTTTTCGAAGCGATTACCCGTTTGCTGCGTGTCCAGCGCTCGCTGGTACAGGTCAATGGACGCGAGCCGACCCTTGAAGAACTGGCGCTCGAATCAGGCAAGCTGACCGATGAGGAGAAGCGCCGGATTCGTCTGGCAAAAGAGGCCGATGTTCCCCTGGATCCTGAGACACACCGCAAGCTGCTGATTGCCGTGGCTTACGTCCAGCGCGTCTTACAATCCGCTGAAGAGCCGGTTTCACTCGAAAGGCCAGTAGGGGATGAGGAATCCAGCCAGCTTGGAGATTTTATCGAAGACGACGAAGCGCTCGAACCTATGGATGCAGCCGCCAGAGAAATGCTGCGTGAACAGGTGCAAACCGCCCTTGCTGCGCTTTCTGAACGTGAACGCCAGGTGCTGGAGCTTCGCTTTGGCCTGATTGATGGCAAGGACCATACGTTAGAGGAAGTCAGTCGCTACTTTAATGTAACCCGTGAGCGCATTCGCCAGATTGAAGCCAAAGCGCTGCGGAAATTGCGCCATCCCACTCGCAGCAGACACTTGCGAGAATACCTGTAGCCGGCCTTATTGTACTCCTGAGAGGGGAAAAAACGATGGGGCGGCGCGTCCTTCTTGTACAAAGCGAAAATGAAGCAGCCCAAACCTTAGCCCGGTTTTTCACCGACCGCGGCGATGAGGTCTGGATTGCCTGGGATTTGGGACAGGCCGCAGCCCTCTTGCAGCAAGTGGCGCCAGAATTGTTGCTGCTGGACTTGCATTTTCCGGGCGATGATTGGTTGGGTTTTCTCCGCTTTGGACGCGCCACTTTTCCTAACCTCAAGGTCATCCTCACCAATAAACATCCCGACCTGCAGCGCGAGATCATTGCCCGTCAGAATGGGCTGAATGTGTTTTTGCGCCAGCCGTTTACCAGGCGCTGGTTGGAGCGGGCGCTGGCAGCGGTGGATACGGGGACCTTATTGCCCGCCCAATCTATGTTCTCTTCCCGTGTTCGTGTTCCCACGCTGATCAAGATTTCTTTGCCTTTTCTGATTCTGGCGCTGGTAGTCGCCATTGGCGGCGCTGTGCTGATCAGCCGTCTTTCTTTGAAATCTGGCCAGCAGCGTTTTGATCGCCAGGCAGCCGAGGCGGCGCTGAAAGGAGCGCAAGAACTGGAAAGCGAGGAAGAGCGTCTGCTTGCCGATTTGAATCAGCTAAAAAATGCGGCCGGCCTTGCTGAAGCGCTACCTGCCAGGGATACAGAAAAGATTCGACGGATTGTGCTGTCGCTGGCGATGAGCGCTAGCGATGACGCGGCAGCGGTGTTTGATGCCCAAGGTGACAGTCTTCTTATCATGACCCTTCCACCTGGCGCCGCGCCTGGGCAATATCGTTATGGTTCCAAAGAGAATGAAGCTATGCTTCAGTTCATTCGGCATTTGCTTTCTGACCCGGATAACGGAGCTGACGGTGGGGGCGCTGGTCTGATCGTAGCAGCCAGCGAGGGATATTTCTTTGCTGGTAGCCCGGTGCAGGGTGTGGATGGTAAAGGATCTGGGGTTGTTTTTATCGGACGGTCTTTGGATAGGCTTGCGGAGAAGATGCGCGACGAAACGCAAGCTGAAATCACTTTTTATGATCTGGAAGGACAGCCGCTCACTTCGACTCTGTTTACCGGTGGAGAAGTTTTCCCGCTGAGTCGCAGCCAACCCGAGCAAATGTTGAAAGCCCCCATTCCCAAAAATCAGACACGCACGTTGACGATCGGCGGCCTGAATTTTACAGAGTTACTCATCCCGTGGAAATCTCGAACCGGCGTAGATATCGGCGTGGTTGGAATGGGTTTTTCGCACGCCTTCTGGCTGGGCACAGGTCGCTTGAACCAGGTGGATATCTCTGCGATCACCGCCGGCGTTATCCTGCTGGTTCTTGCGGTGGGTGCCTATGTGGTGAGGCGAAGAGCCAATCCGTTTCAGTCGCTGGCAGAGGCTTTTTCTCAGGTAGCGGCGGGCAACCTGGATGTGAAAGTGGAGCCCAAGAATGATGTCGAGGTGGCGTTTTTAGCGCGCTCCTTCAACCGCATGGTGGCGGGTTTGCAGGAAAGTTCTCTCTACCGCGATCTGATGGGGCGGACTGTCACCCCGGAGGTGCGCGAGCAGTTGCGTCTTACTTTCAGCAGCGGCAGCCTGCGGTTGGAAGGGCAGGAAGCTGTCGCAACAGTTCTCATCAGCAATATCCGTAACTTTACCGTCCTCTCTGAAGGTGCGGATCCGGTGCGGGTTTTTGAGTGGTTGAATGAATATTTCGGTTTGCTGGTTTCCACCATTACGTCCTTTGGCGGCGTGGTTCATAAGCTGGATGGCGACACCATGCTGGCTTCTTTTGGGGTGCTGCCGGCGCCGAGGCCACCCCAAGAGAGCGCTCTAATTGCCTGTCAGGTAGCTTTGGAGATGATGCAGACGATTGAAGAACTGAACATTCAGCGTTCTCGCCGGGGAGATGCGCCTCTGCATACCGGTATTGGTATTAATACAGGCCTGGTGATTGCAGGCGGTCTTGGCGATAAGGATCGCTTCTATTACACCCTGATTGGCGATACCGTCAACACGGCTCAACGGCTGGAAGCTGCCACACACGACCTTTTCGGCGCAAGCGGCATATTCATCACCCAGGCGACATTCAATGCTCTGGGCGAGCATACCTCCGGGTTCCGCCTGGACCCGCAGGGCTTAAGGGCACTCAAAGGAAGTGCGGAGCGCATTATGATTTACCGCCTGCTGCCGGCCAAGGCGCTGCCTGAAATCCAGGTGATGCTGTAAAATTTTTCGCCGCTGAGCTTGCCTTCGCCAGCGTTAGTTTCATGAAACCTGTCAGCCAGGTTCAGGTAGATTATCACAAGCATTAGCGCGGCTGGTGAGTATAATGAAATAGGACGCAGCGCAGCGCCCTGGCTCTTTTTTGTTCCCAACAATTTCATTTGTAGAGAAGGAGGTGTGTTTATGCCTGAGGATTATGCCAGCAGGGTGAAGGATATTCCTCTATACCGTCCAGGTAAACCGCCCTTGACCTATTTTAACAGCAGTTTTATGGACGAGCTGGAAAAGACCTGGCGCCGTCCGTGGGGCAGCCAGTCCAGCTACGCAAGACTACGGGCGGTGATCGTCCACCGGCCAGGGTCAGAAGCATCTTGGGGTGATGTCGATCCGGACTTTTTTAATTTACCCACCGGGATGCCAGATCTGGCGCGTATGCAGGCACAGCATGACGCATTCGTGCGAGTGCTGCAGGAAAACGGCGTCGAGACGATTTCCTTAGATGCCCCGCCGCCGGTTTTGGGTACGTACGGGGTGCCACTGCGCAGCGCCACCTACACACACGAGACTTTGATGGTGAAGGGCGGCGCGATCATCTGCCGCTGCGCGCCAGCCTATAAACGCGGGCTGGAGTATTACCAATCCCGCACTTTAGGGAAGCTGGGCTGCCCAATTCTGCATACTGTGCGTGGCGAAGGATTTTTCGAATCTAGCAACGCAGTCTGGCTGGATAAGAAAAGTTTGCCCCTGGCGGTCAGCCAGCGAGCTAATATGCAGGGGGTGCTTCAAGTTTCTGCTGTGGTGCGTGAGTTTGGGGTCGAGGATGTACATATCGTTCACCTTCCTGGTCCTTTGAACACGCGCCGGTCTCAAACCGGGGGCGGGGGCGGCGCTTTTCATTTGGATATGGTTTTTGGTGTTGCGGCTCCTCGCATCGGCGTGATCTACCCCGCCTGCGTTGGCTACGAGTTTATTGATTATCTGCTGCACAAGAAGAATTTTGACCTGATTGAAATCCCTGAAGAGGAAGTGAATGGCTGCCCGTCGAATTTTCTGGTTCTAGAACCCGGCAAGTTGATCATGCCGGCTGGCAATCCCACAGTAACCGCCGAACTGCGTAAGCGCGGCATTACGGTCATCGAGGTTGATCTCAGTGAGTTCACGAACGCTGGCGGCGGCCCCACCTGCATGACCATGCCCTTGATTCGCGACGAGGAAAAAGATTGAATTTTTATAAAGGAGGGAAACCATGTCAATTGCAACCTATATCGAAATGGGGACGGAGTTGAAACATTTTCTTAGTTTACAAAGGCCGTTGGGGTTGAAATTCTGCCTTTCGGAAGAGGAGATTCCACCCAAGGCAAAGCGCCCGCTGCGTGATTTTAATATCCATATGGGAGTATGCCAGGCAGTCAATACCGCCCGGAATTTTGGTTATACCATAGGGATGACGCTGGAGGATATGTTCTGCCTGCCGGGGGCATCGGTCTTCGGTTTGATGGATTTTGATTATTCCTTCTACCCGCACCACACGAAGGACGAAACCGCCGGTCGAAAATTAGACAAGTTTTACAATGAGCGCAACCGCTTGCTGCCGAAAGATAAGTACAAAGCCGTTGTGTTTTCGCCCCTTGACCGCTTGATGGTAGAACCTGATGTCATCGTTGTGTATGGTTCACCAGCGCAAATCGCGAAAATATCCAAGGCGTTTACCTGGCATGGCGAGACGGTCTCGACCCTGTTCGCGGGCGGGTTGGGCTGTTCAACTTATGCGGCAGCCTTCGCGGAAAAGAAACCGCTGATCAAGCTAGCTGCAGGCGGTGAGAAAATCATGGCCGGTACCGGTGAATATGAAGTGGATATTTGTTTCCCGGCAGAGCAGTTGCCAGACGTGCTAGAAGGGTTGAAAGGCACTCAGCGCATGTTGCCTTACCCGATGATTTGCACCACCCTGCTGAACGAGCCCGTTGTGCCGGAGGATTATAAGATCACCTACCGTGAGCTGGCGAATCGCTTATGATTGGCTGGCGGCCACCTGAGTGCGGGGCTTGCAGGTTTACCACGCTGTTGTAAATTGCGCGCTGCCTGGATCTTCCGGGGACGTTGCCGGGCTGCAACACCAGCCCGGCTTTTTGTTTTGTGAAATTTACCACCAGAAAAAAACCTGTGATATACTTAATCTGCTAAAATAAGACTAATTCAGTAAGGATTGTATCTTATGCTGGAAAAGTACCTCCCCCTTGCCATTATCCTGGCCTTTGCAGTGTTCATCGGGTTCTTTGTTGTCATTCTGGGGACGATTTTTGGCCCGCGCCGCCCCACGGAACGCAAATCGGCGCCGTACGAATCGGGTATGATCCCGTATGGTCCAGGAACCCGGCGGATGAATGTCTCTTATTATTTGGTGGCGGTGCTTTTTATCCTCTTTGACATTGAAATTGTATTTGTGTTGCCATGGGCTGTGATCTTCCGCGAACTTGGAGTGCCCGGATTGGTGTTGATGGGAATTTTCTTGGTCGTTTTAGAGGTGGCGTTTGTTTACGCGTGGAAGAAAGGAGCTTTGGAATGGGAATAGAACAAAAAACCGGAAACATGGGTGTGGTGACCACCACCCTGGAACAGGTGGTGAACTGGTCCAGAACCAATTCCATGTGGCCGATGTTGTTTGGTCTGGCCTGCTGCGCTATCGAAATGATGGCCGCACAGGCCTCAAATTATGATATGAGCCGTTTCGGCATGGAGTTGATGCGCGCCAGCCCGCGCCAATCCGATTTGATGATTGTGGCCGGACGGGTGAGCCGCAAGATGGCGCCGGTGCTGCGCCAGCTTTACGACCAGATGCCTGATCCGAAATGGGTGATTGCCATGGGTGATTGCGCTTCCTGTGGGGGGGTCTTCAATAACTACGCAATCGTTCAGGGCGTTGATGAAATCGTGCCGGTGGATGTTTACGTAGCGGGTTGCCCGCCGCGCCCAGAAGGGCTGATTCATGGCATCATGACCCTGCACGAAAAGGTCAAGCAAGAACAATTGACGAAGTGGAAATAGCGCCAGCCGCTGGCTGGTCAATTGCCGAGGGATGGCCTATGACTGAATCAATCCAACCCGCTTTAAATGCCATACAAGAGCGCTTTGGCGCTCGAGCACAAACCTTTCGCGGCGAAACCACCCTGCATTTGACGCCTGGTCGTCTGGTGGCAGCGGCGCAGGCGCTGCGCGATGAATTTGGTTTTGGGAGGCTGGTGGACATTACGGCTGTCGATTACTGGCCGCAAGAGAAACCCCGTTTTCATGTGGTTGTCCAGCTCTACAACATGACCTCTCACCAGTACCTTCGCTTGCGGGCGGCTCTGGATGGCAATGCTGCCAGCCTGCCGACATTAACCGGTCTGTACCCCAACGCGAACTGGTATGAGCGTGAAGTCTGGGATATGTTTGGCATCCGGTTTGAGGGCCATCCGGATCCTCGCCGCATCATCATGCCCGCCGACTGGCAGGGTCATCCGCTGCGCAAGGATTATCCGCTGGGATACGAAGAAGTGCAGTTTACCTTTAACTTCGATGAAATTCTCAAGCGCAAGCCGCATCCAAAGGAATAAAGCCTATGACTGAGATTCGTGATGTTGATGTAGCTGAATTACGCCACCTGGTCTCGGAACGAGCGCTTAAGGGGGAGACCATGTTGTTGAACATGGGGCCGCAGCACCCCAGCACCCATGGCGTGCTTCGCCTGATGCTCGAGCTGGATGGCGAGATTGTTGTGAACTGCATTCCTGATATCGGTTTTCTTCACACCGGCGTCGAAAAGAACATGGAATCTAAGACCTATCAGAAGGCCGAAGTGATGACCGATCGTCTGGATTACATGAACCCCATTGGGAACAACCTGGTGTATTGTCTGGCTGTCGAAAAATTGTGCGATCTGGATGTGCCGCTGCGCGCCCAAGGGGTGCGGGTTATCCTGGCAGAGCTGACCCGTTTGAATTCTCACTTATTGTGGCTGGGAACCTCTGGCCTCGATATCGGCGCCATGTCGTTGTTCCTTTACTGTATGCGCGAGCGCGAGATGATCCTGGACATCTTTGAAATGTGTTCAGGGCAACGTATGATGACCACCTACATCCGTCCTGGCGGGCTATGGCGGGATGTCCCAGTGGAGTTCGAAGGGGCGGTACGAGATTTTATCGAGCTGATGCCGCGCCGGATTGAAGAATATGAGAGCTTGCTCAACGAGAATCCGCTCTTCCTGGAGCGCACTGCAGGAATTGGCGTCCTGACGTATGAGAATGCGATCCGCTGGGGCGCAACTGGCCCGATTGCTCGCGGTTCTGGCGTTAAGTTCGACCTCCGCAAAGAGCGGCCGTACATGGGGTACGAACAGTACGATTTTGATATCCCCACCCGCACCGAAGGGGACGTGCGCGCTCGTTATCTGGTACGCATGGATGAAATGCGGGAGTCGCTCAAAATTATCCGGCAGGCGCTCGATAAACTGCCGTATGGCCCAGTGCGCAGTAACAATCGCAAGTTTATCCCGCCGCCGCGCTCCGAAATTGGCGTCAGCATGGAAGCGCTCATCCACCATTTCAAACTATGGACGGAGGGTTTCAATGTTCCCAAGGGTGCGATTTACACTGCCATCGAGTCGCCGCGTGGCGAATTGGGTGTTTACCTGGAAAGTGACGGTGGCCCCAAGCCCTACCGGGTGCACTACCGCACGCCGTCTTTTGCGGCTTTGCAACTCATGCCCTTACTTGCAAAAGGTCATTTCATCGCAGATCTGGTGGCGATTATCGCCAGTATCGATATTGTTTTGGGAGATACAGACCGGTGAACGAATTGCAGAAACAATACCCCGATGAAATTCGCCAAATCCTGGCGAAATATCCTCCCGAATATAAACGTTCGGCGGTTATGCCCTTGTTACACCTGGCACAGCGCCAGAATGGGCATGTCTCGCCCTCGGCAATCGACGAGATTGCTGAAATCCTGGATGTTTCACCAACCGATGTGGTCTCGGTGGCTGGTTTTTATACGCTCTTTCACCTGGAAGAGGGCGGCCGCTATCGCATTCAAATTTGCACCGATTTGCCCTGCGCCTTGCGAGGCGCAGAGCATTTCCTGAAAGCGGTCTGTGAGGAGTTGGGCGTCGCAGTCGGTGAAACCACCCCTGATGGCCTGTTTACTGTTGAAGAAGTCAAATGCCTGGCTGCCTGTCATCGGGCTCCCATGTTTCAGCTTCAAGGGGATGGTGAAATTGCATATCACGAAGACCAGACCATTGAAAAATTCCGGGCATTGGTCAACGACTTGCGCCGGCATGCCCAAACTCACAAGGAGGCGGCATGAGCGGATACGTACTTCTGCGCCATCGAGATATCCCCGACCTTCACAAGCTGGATGTCTATCTGGCCAACGGTGGGTTTGCTGCTTTCAAAAAGGCCGTCACAGCGATGAAGCCCGAAGAAGTCTTGAAAGAAGTGATGGACTCTGGGCTTCGCGGCAGGGGCGGCGCCGGGTTCCCTACCGGCGTGAAATGGAGTTTTTTGCCCAATAAGATCTGGCCGCATTATGTGGTTGCCAACGCTGACGAGTCGGAGCCGGGCACCTTTAAAGACCGCGAACTTCTTGAAAGCAATCCCTTTCAGTTTTTGGAAGGGCTCATGCTTTCTTGTTACGCTGTTCAAGCGAACGTTGGCTATGTCTATTTGCGGGGAGAATTTTGGCGGATAGCCGGGCAGATTGACGGCTGCATCGCTGATCTCGAAGCCGCCGGCCTATTGGGCGAGAAATTATACGGTAGCGACTACAGCCTGCGCCTGTACACCCACCTGGGCGCTGGAGCTTATATCTGCGGAGAAGAAACTGCCCTGCTCGAATCAATCGAAGGCAACCTTGGACAGCCCCGCTTGCGCCCGCCCTTCCCGGCAACGGCGGGGTTGTATGGCAAGCCGACCGTGATCAACAACGTTGAGACACTTGCAAATGTTCCGCCTATCATCGAGCGCGGCGCGGCCTGGTACCGCACCTTTGGCACCGAGAAAAGCCCCGGCGTTAAGATCTTTAGCCTTTCTGGGAATATTAACAAACCGGGTAACTATGAGCTTCCTTTGGGGACCACCTTTCGAGAATTGATTTACACCCATGGCGGCGGCATTCCGGGCGGGCGCGGCGTTAAAGCGATTATGGCTGCCGGCGCGTCGTCTACCCTGATTCTTGCTAACGATCAATCCCTGGATACGCCGATGGATTATGAATCCACGCAGCAGCTAGGAGCGCCGCTTGGTTCAGCCTCGGTGATCGTGATTGATGATTCGGTCAACATTGCCTGGCTGGTGAGAAAAACGGTGAACTTCTTCAAACACGAATCTTGCGGCAAATGCACCCCCTGTCGTGAGGGTACGTTCTGGATGGATAATATCGCCCGTCGCCTTATCAGCGGCCAGGGCAGCCTCAAAGATATTGATTTGCTTTATAACGTTGCTTCCCAGATGCAGGGCAAGTGCCTGTGCGCTCTGGGTGAATTTTCTACCATGGCGGTTGCTTCTGGTATCGAGAAGTTCCGCAAAGATTTTGAAGCACTGGTTAAGACATAATCCTGCGGCGCCGGAAACCGCCAGAGAGCCAGGGGCCCGCCTGACTTCCCTTCGCTTTCGACGGTCTCTGCGAACTCCAGGTTAAACAACAATAGGAGTTTCACTGCATGGCTGTGAAAATGGTAAATCTCACAATCGACAACCATCCGGTCAGTGTACCTGCCGGCACATTGGTGGTGGATGCTGCCAAGAAGGTGGGTATTGAAATCCCGGTGTTTTGCTACCACCCCAAGATGGACCCGGTTGGGATGTGCCGGTTATGCCTGGTGGAGATCGGCCGCCCGATGGTGGATCGGGCGACCAATCAACCAGTATTGGAAGCGGATGGCAGTCCGAAGATCTCCTTTGGCCCCAAACTTGAGACTGCATGCACCACCCCGGTTTCAGAAGGTATGGTGGTCCTGACCGAAAATGACAAGGTGTCTGAGGCACGCAAGGATATCCTGGAATTTATCCTCACCTCTCATCCGCTTGACTGCCCGGTGTGCGATAAAGGCGGTGAATGTCCTTTACAGAATCTGACCATGCGCTTTGGGCCTGGAGAAAGCCGTTTTTTGTTTGACGAGAAAATGCGGCTTGCCAAACAGGTGCCGCTGGGCGAATTAATCCTGTTGGACCGCGAACGTTGCATCCAGTGTGCTCGCTGTGTGCGTTTTCAAAAAGAAATTGTTGATGATCCTGTGATTGGTTTTTCACAGCGCGGCCGCGCGCTGGAAATTGTGACGTTCTCGGATCCGGGGTTCGATTCTATCTTCTCCGGCAATACCACCGACATTTGCCCTGTGGGTGCCTTGACCACCAGTGATTTTCGGTTTGGGGCCCGCCCCTGGGAGATGAATGCAGCCGCCTCGCTTTGCACCCACTGCCCAGTGGGCTGCAACCTCACCATTAACGTACGCCGCGAGGCGCGCGCCGGCGGGCGCGATGTCATCAAACGGATCATGCCTCGCCAGAACGAAAGCGTGAATGAGATTTGGATTTGCGACAAGGGCCGGTTTGCCTATCATTTTACCGAAAGCGAGCAGCGGCTTACCGAACCGATGATGCGCAAGGGGAGTGAATTGGTAGCCGTCAGTTGGGATGAGGCTTTGCAGGCGGCTGCTTCTCGCCTGAAAAAAGCCGGTGAGAAAACGATCACGCTGGCTGGCGGCCGGTTATCCAATGAGGATTTGTTCAACCTTTGCCAGTTGACATCGGGGCTTGGTGGCCAGTACTGGATGCATGGGACGATGGGCGGCGGAGATCTTCTGGCTCAGGTGGGGGTTGGCCAGGGCACCAATTTGGGTGAGTTCGGCCCTGGTTCAGCTATCCTGGTGGTTGCCAGCGACCTGCACGAAGAGGCGCCGGTTTGGTGGCTGCGGGTAAAACAGGCCGCCGAGCGCGGCGCGACCCTAATTGTTGCCAGCGCCCGGCCTACCCGGCTGGACCGCTTTGCGAAGTGTGTCATCCGCTATGCCTATGGCGAGGAGGTAGAAACCGTTACCTCGCTGGTGCCGGAATACAAAACGGATGTTTCAGAGGCGATCTGCGCCGGCATTCAGGGCATCCTGGGCGCTGAAAATTTGGTGGTATTCTTTGGGAGCGATGGGCTGGGGCTGGAAGGAACGACCGCCCTTGCTGCGGCCTGTATGGAACTGCTTGTGAAGACCAACCATTTTGGCCGCGCCAATAATGGCTTGATTGCCGTCTGGCCGAACGCCAACACGCAGGGCGCTTTTGAGCTTGGATACCGCCCGGCGGCTGATCTGGCCAGCCGCTTGGCTGAAGCCCAGGTGGCTTACATTGCCGCCGCAGACCCCGCTGGTGATGACCCCGCCCTGGCCGAAGCGCTGCGCAAGACCGGTTTCATCATTGTCCAGGAACTGTTCATGACACCCACAGCCCGGATGGCGGACCTGGTTCTGCCGGCGCAGGCTTTTACCGAGCGTGAAGGGACTTTTGTTTCGGGCGAACGCCGCGTCCAGCGGTATTATCCGGCGGTCAGGCCGATTTCTGGACCGCGCCCTGATTTTCAGATCGCCGCTCAAATTGCTGCTCAGCTTGGGTTCTCGCTGGAAGAGCGTCTGGCTTCACTGGTGTTCCAGCGCCTGTCTGAAGCGATGCCAGATTTTGCCGGTCTAACTTACCAGCAACTGGCTATGGTGGAGGAACAATGGCCTCTCATTGGCCGCCACGACCTTTATTTTGGCGGCACGGGCTATGACAACCATCAGGGTCTGGGTGTACAGCTCAAACCGGCTGCCCAGCGGCTGGAACCGCTCAACCTGCCGGACGTGCCAGAACTACCCCCGCTTCAGGCACCGGAAGGCGCCTTTCTGGTGGTTCCGATTACTTGCTTGTATGATCGCGGCCAGACATTGCTACCGACCTCGTTGTTGCACGAGCGCATGGAAAAACCGGCGATCTACGTTCACCCGAAACTGGCTACACGGGTCGGTTTGGAGGATAAGCAGAGTTTTCAGCTTGTCCTAAATGGGATATCGACACTCGTTCAAGTGATTTTCGACGAAAATGCCCCCGAAGGCGCTGCTTTGCTGCCGCGCAGCGTGGGCGTGCCAATACAAGGGCCTGCGCTGGCTCAAAAAGAGATCGTCAGCGGTTAGGCTGGAGGTTTGCATGGATGGCGCCATGATTTTAGAGTGGGTGATCAAATCAATTTTTCTCATCCTGGTGATGACCGGCGGGTTTGCTTATGTGACCCTTTATGAGCGCAAGGTACTGGCCCGCATCCAGGTGCGGATCGGACCGAACCGCGCCGGGCCGTTTGGCGTGCTTCAACCGGTGGCCGATGGCATTAAATTGATCTTCAAGGAAGAACTTGTTCCGGCAAAAGCGGACAAATTGATTTTTACTCTTGCTCCGGTGCTGACCGTTATCCCGGCGCTGATCATCACGGCGGTTGTGCCGTGGGGGACAGAGGTAACACTCTTTGGCCGCACGATCAAGCTCTACCTGGCAGATATCAATATTGCAGTTTTGTACCTGATGGCCGTTACTTCTATTTCGATCTATGGCATCGCGCTGGCGGGGTGGTCTTCGAACAATAAATACGCTACACTGGGCGGTCTGCGCGCCACCGCGCAGATGATCAGCTATGAACTGGCGCTTGGTTTTGCGATGATCGTGCCGGTGATGATGGCTGGTTCTATGAGCCTGGTGGATATTGTCGAATCGCAAAAACCTGTCTGGTTTGTGTTCGTTCAACCGCTGGCATTTCTGATCTATTTTATCGCTGCCCTGGCGGAGATTAATCGCTCGCCGTTTGATATGCCAGAAGCCGAGCAGGAACTGACGGCTGGCTATCACACCGAGTATTCCGGCATGAAATTTGCGCTCTTTTTCATGGCTGAATATATCAAAATGATCGCCATTTCGATGATCGGTTCTTCTTTGTTCTTGGGCGGCTATCGCGGCCCGTTTGTTGACCAGCTTCCTGCCCTGGGACCACTTTATCTCTTTATAAAGGTGGCGATTGTTCTCTTTGTCATTATCTGGATTCGCGCTACCCTGCCGCGCATCCGTTACGATCGGTTGATGCAGTTTGGCTGGAAAGTTCTCTTCCCACTGGCGCTGCTGAACGTCTTTGTAACCGGCGTGGTGCTTATACTGGTAGGAGGCTAAGTTTATGTTTCGCGGGATTCTTGAAGGAATGAGACAGACGCTCCGGTCTTTCTTTGAAAAACCGGTTACCATCCAATATCCGGAACAGAAAAGGCCGGTGCGTGCTCGTTTTAAAGGCCGGCATGTTCTCAAGCGTTACGAAAACGGCCTTGAAAAATGTATTGGCTGCGCTCTGTGCGCGGCAGCCTGCCCGGCGGACGCAATTTTTGTAGAAGCAGCGGAAAACACGGATGAAAGGCGTTTTTCGCCCGGTGAACGGTATGCCAGCACCTATGAAATTAATATGCTGCGCTGCATTTACTGCGGCTTTTGCGAGGATGCCTGTCCCACCGAAGCAATCGTTCTCGGCGATAATTATGAATTGTCGTTTATGGACCGGGCGGCTTCTATTTATACCAAGGATATGTTGCTTGAGCCTGTTCCTGCTGTGGATAAACTTACCCCGCAATCTACACCGCCCGGCGTTTTCACCCGGTCGGTGCCGGAAATGAAAGATCCTGAGGATTAGGGAGGAAGCCAGCGATGCTGACGACAGGTACTATCATTTTTGGAGTGTTCGCGTTGGTGGTGATCGCCTCTGCATTGGGGATGCTGCTCAGCCGCAATGCCATTTACGCCGCCCTTTTCCTGGTGCTTAACTTTGCTACGGTGGCAGTTCTTTACCTCATCCTTGGTGCACCGTTTATTGCCCTGGTGCAAATCACCGTATACGCCGGTTCAATTATGGTGCTTTTCCTTTTTGTGATCATGCTGCTGGGCGCGGAAAAATTGCCTGCAGGTGAACCATTGGGCCATCACCGCTGGATTGCGCTCCTGTTCGGCCTGGTCTTTCTTGCAGAACTGGCTCTGTTTCTGGTGTATCGCGCTGGAATGCGGGCAGCGGTGAACACCCCGCCGCTGGAATTTGGTAGTCCGGCTGCTGTTGGGATGTCTCTCTTCCAGAAATATGCCTTGCCTTTCGAGATCACCGGTTTTATCCTGGTGGTTGCAACCGTTGGCGCTATCTTGTTGACTCGCGGCGAGGGCTTCAAAGGCCGCAAGCGTACCCTGGAAATTCAGAGCCAGGACAAATAGGAGCGGATGGAGAGGAACGATGATTCCGATTGAGTATTTTGTTGGACTTTCTATTATCATGTTCGTTAGCGGCATTACCGGCGTTCTGCTGCGCCGCAATGCTCTGGTCGTGTTCATGTCGTTGGAGCTCATGTTCAATGCAGCCAATCTGCTTTTTGTAACTTTTGCCGCTTATTACCAGTTGCTGGCCGGGCAGTTGTTTGTCTTCTTCGTGATGACGGTGGCCGCTGCCGAAGTCGCCGTGGGTTTGGCGTTGATGGTTGAGATTTTCAAAACAAAAAAGAGCATCGATATCGACCAGATGAACAGTATGAAGGGCTAACGAAAGGGAGCGGTTCATGGATGGTTACCCATTGTTTTCACTTGTCCCCTGGACAGTCTTTCTGCCGGTCATCGGCCTTCTGCTGAACCTGCTGGTCGGTAAACGCCTGGGAGAAAAGGGGATTGGCCTGATTGCTTCGCTTGCCAGCGGTCTGGCGTTTGTTGTATCTGTTCTGCTGGCGATTGCGTTGAAGGGCCATCCAGAAGCAGTTACGATCCCACTGGCCGAATGGATTACAGTCGGAGAATTCAATCTCTCGTGGGCTTTTCGGGTGGATACGCTCTCGGTGACGATGATGCTGATAGTCACGGGCGTTGGTACCTTGATCCATCTCTACGCGACCGGTTATATGCACAATGATGTGCGCCATAACGGCGACCCTGAGCGTTACCGCCGATTCTTCGTCTTCTTCAACCTTTTTATCGTTGCCATGCTCATCCTTGTTTCTGCCGACAATTACCTGATGTTGTTTGTCGGCTGGGAAGGGGTTGGCCTTTGTTCTTATCTGTTGATCGGTTTCTGGTTTGAAAAAGGCGCCGACGGCATCGGCAATGCGCGCGCCGCCAAGAAAGCTTTTATCGTCAATCGCATTGGCGATTTTGGTCTTTTAATCGCAATCTTTTTGTTATTCTGGAATTTTGGCACGCTGGAATTTGACGGCATATTTGCAAAAGCGGCTCAGGCTGCTCCAGCGCTGCTGCTGGCTATCACGCTCTTTATGCTGCTTGGCGTCACGGGCAAATCGGCCCAGCTTCCACTCTATGTCTGGCTACCTGACGCCATGGCCGGTCCTACACCGGTTTCGGCGTTGATCCATGCCGCCACGATGGTTACGGCGGGCGTCTATCTGGTAGCCCGTTCCAGCCCGTTGTATATCCAGGCCCCTGCCGCCCAAATGACGGTGGCCTGGGTGGGCGCGTTGACAGCCCTTCTGGCCGCTACGATTGCCATCGGACAGTATGATATCAAGAAAGTGCTGGCATATTCCACCATTAGCCAGCTTGGTTTTATGGTGGCCGCAGTGGGGATGGGCGCTTTTGTCGCCGGGATGTTTCATCTGGCAACGCATGCCTTCTTTAAAGCGCTTCTCTTTCTGGCGGCTGGCTCGGTAATCCTGGGAATGGAGCATGGCGAGGAACACGCCGCGCAGGGTCATAGTCCCGGATCGCATGAACTTGACCCCCAAGATATGCGCAACATGGGCGGGCTACAAGGACGCATGCGCACAACTTTTTGGGTTTATCTGGTTGGCGCTCTGGCGCTGGCGGGCATTGCCCCACTAGCCGGTTTCTTCTCTAAAGATGAGATCCTGGCGGCTGCTTTCCAGCAGACCCCTGCGATTTTCGTTCTCTTGATTATTTCGGCCTTTTTTACAGCCTTTTATATGGGGCGCCAGCTTTTCCTTGTGTTTTTTGGCAAAGCGCGTTCTGCCGCTGCCGAACATGCCAGGGAAAACCCGGCCATCATCACCGTCCCACTGATTATCCTGGCCGTCCTTTCAGTGCTGGGCGGTGCGCTTAACCTTCCGGGCGTTTATACTCTGGAACACTGGCTAGAGAAATCGCTGGCGCATGTTCCCAAAGTGGAATTTACGGCCTGGGTGGCGCTGCTTTCGCTGGCCGTCGCGCTGGCCGGATTGTTCCTGGCCTGGCTGGTGTACAGCCAGCGCCGTATGCCCTTCAAGGATACCGATCCGCTGGCGCGCTATTTGGGCGGGCTTTTCACCGCTGTCTATAACAAGTGGTGGGTGGATGAATTGTATCAGGCAGTTATTGTGCGGCCTTATCGGCGATTGGCAGAGTTTCTCGCTCAGCCGGTAGATGTGGGACTGATCGATGGCATCGCCAACGGCCTGGGTTCGGTCTCGCGCTCGATTGCAGAACAATTGCGCCGCTTTGAGAATGGTTATGTCCGTTCCTATGCCCTGACGATCCTGGTGGGCGTAGCGGTGATTATGGCGTTTTTACTCTTTCGATAGGCGCGGGCGTCAAGTTTTACACGTCTGGCCTCTCCGATCAATAAAGTACTTTTGCTCGGTGCTAAGGAAGGTTTCATGATTATTCATCCACTTATACTGCTGACCTTCTTCCCCCTGGCGGGGGTGCTGTTGGTCGTCTTCTTGCCATCAGAAAGTAAAAAGGCTATTCGGTGGGCGGCTCTAGGCGCTTCGCTGGCGACGTTTGCGATTTCATTATGGATGCTTTCGCTTTACCGCGTCTCTGAAAGCGGAATGCAATTGGTTATCAATCAGCCCTGGTTCAAGATTGGCGCTTCTCAGGTCAGTTTTATCATGGGCGTGGATGGCGTCAGCATCTTACTGGTGTTGTTAACTACCTTTCTGACTCCTATTTCGATCCTTTCTACCTGGACGGCGGTTCAGGAGCGAGTTAAAGGATTCATGCTGTTCTTCTTGCTGCTGGAAACCGGCATGTTGGGGGTTTTCCTGGCGCTCGATCTGGTGCTTTTTTACATCTTCTGGGAATTTACGCTCATTCCGATGATTTTCCTGATCGGCATCTGGGGTGGCGAAAACAGGGTCTATGCGGCTGTAAAATTTTTCATCTTTACAATGGCGGGTTCGGTTTTGATGCTGCTGGCGATCCTGTACCTTGGTTTGCAAGCCGGGACGTTCTCCTTTACAGAACTGAGTGCCAGCCGCGGCCTGTTTGCGGCCGCACAGACCTGGTTGTTCCTTGCGTTCGGTGTGGCGTTTGCGATCAAGGTGCCGATGTGGCCGTTGCACACCTGGCTGCCCGATGCTCACGTAGAAGCGCCAACCGCTGGTTCGGTGATCCTGGCGGGCGTTTTGTTGAAGATGGGCGCCTATGGTTTCTTGCGGTTTAACCTCAGCCTGTTTCCCCAGGCGACGTTGCAATTTGCCCCCTGGATGGCAGCGCTTGCCATCATAGGCATTTTGTATGGCGCTGCGGTTTCTTTTGTGCAAAAGGATATGAAGAAACTGGTGGCTTTTTCCTCGGTCAGCCATCTGGGATTTGTTGTTCTAGGCATTTTCGCGCTCAATTCTCAGGGAATGTCCGGCGCGGTTCTGCAGATGGTGAACCATGGCTTGAGCACCGGCGCCCTGTTTTTGATTGTAGGGATGCTCTACGAGCGGCGGCACACCCGCGCGCTTTCAGAATTCGGCGGCGTGTGGAAAAGTATGCCCATTCTTGGCGGCCTCGCGCTGGTGGTGATGCTCTCCTCGGTTGGATTGCCGGGATTGAATGGTTTTGTGGGTGAATTTACCATCCTGCTGGGGACTTTCGGCTCGAAAGTTCTCGGCAGTCCCTGGTTTGCCGGGGTGGCTACCGTTGGCGTCATTCTGGCGGCGGTTTACTTGCTCCACTGGTTTGAGAGCGTCTTTTTGGGCGCGATTCGCAAAGAAGAAAATCGCGTCCTGGTGGACCTCAACTGGCGTGAAATTTTGACCCTTGCACCGCTGCTCATCGTCATTTTTTGGATTGGCCTTTATCCTAAGCCATTTTTCAATCTTATCAACCCCGGTGTGGAGCAACTGGCAGCGCTGCTGCAATCCGCGACCGTAGCGTTGCACTAGCAGGGAGGTGGAGATGACCCTTACAGATTTGATGACAATCCTTCCGCTAGCCGTGTTGGTCGCCTGGACAACGGCGCTTTTGTTGGTGGATTTATGGATCCCGAAAGACCGCAAAGGCATTACTGCCCTGTTGGCTGCTTTTGGACTTGCGCTTACCCTGGGGCTTTCTCTGGCGCGCGGCCAGCAACCCCGGCAGGCTTTTGGCGGTATGGTGGTAGTGGATGGTTTTGCCGTTTTTCTGGATGTGATTTTCCTCGCTTCTGGCCTGGCTTCGATTGCCCTGGCTCACGATTACCTGAAGCGTATGAACATCGTGCGCGGCGAGTATTACTCGCTCTTGTTGTATGCCATCAGCGGTATGATGCTGATGACTTACGCTTATGACTTGATTATCGTCTTTCTGGCGTTGGAACTGCTTTCCATCCCACTCTACATACTTTCTGGTTTTGTCCGGCTAAACCTGCGTTCAGAAGAAGCGGCTCTCAAATATTTCCTGCTGGGGACCTTTTCTTCCGGCCTGGTGCTATACGGGATTGCACTGATCTTTGCCGCTACCGCCCGAACGGACCTGCCGGGCATCCTGGCGGCGGTTGAGCTGGCGCCGGCTAACCTCACTATGTTCCTGGTGGGCGGCGCGCTCCTGCTGGTCGGTTTTAGCTTCAAAGGCGCGATTGTCCCATTCCACGAATGGGCGCCGGATGTATATCAGGGCGCGCCATCCTCGGTGACAGCGTTTATGTCGGTGGGCGCCAAGGCAGCCGGGTTTGCAGCCCTGATGCGGGTCTTTGTGGTGGCTTTTCCATCTCTCTCCACTGATCTTACACCGGTTCTATGGGGTCTGGCAGCGGTTACGATGGTGTTTGGCAATATCGTTGCCCTGGCGCAAACCAACCTCAAGCGATTGCTGGCTTATTCCAGCATAGCCCAATCTGGATACCTGATGATGGCTTTTGTGCCCTATGGGCAGGGAATCGTGCTCAGCGATACGATTGCCGCCATGCTGTTTTTCCTGGTGGGGTATGCTTTGACTACCCTCGGCGCATGGGCGGTGGTGATTGCCGTGGAAAAAGCGGAAGGCAGAGGGTTAGAGTTGCAAGATTATGCCGGCTTGGGACGCAAATACCCTCTCCTGGGTGCAGCGATGACGGTCTTTATGCTTTCTTTTATTGGCGCTCCGCCTACGTTGGGCTTTTGGGGAAAGTTTTATCTCTTCCGCACTGCAGTCGAGGGTGGTTTTACTTCGCTAGCGCTGTTGGGTCTGGTTGCGTCAATCTTCTCGGCTTACTATTATCTGCGCGTCGTGGTGATGATGTTCATGCGTCCCGGAGAACCGGAAGCGCGCCGTGATCCCTGGCTGGTTTTGACCGCCGGGGTATCTGCGCTGGCTGTGGTTGGCTTCAGTCTGGTTCCGGGTTCCTTGCTGAACCTGGCGCTGCAAGCGGTGCTGAAGCTGTTGTAGGAAAGACCTTAATGCTTTGCCGGCTGGGGAAAAAGGATGTCCCGGCCGGCTTTTTGTTTCCTCCAAATTCGTCAATTTTTGTCTGAAGGTCCTGTGGGTGGGTATCCTTCTGGTTCTTGCGATATCTGTGTTCCTGCCCAGAATGCGACGGTAAGTTGTGGCCAGTCACGTGCTTGGATATATAAACTTTCTGGACATATCAATATTTGCTTGACAATCAAAAAAAATCCTCATATACTGAGAATCGTTAATTGTATGACAATTAAAGTTGTTCGGCGTATCTATTGGTGATGAAGAAGAAAGAAAGATCGGCGCCTTCTGCTCTTCTTGTTGATGAACCAATCGCCGGGCAGGACCTTTTCAGACCAACCCAGGTTACCAGCTTGCCCAATCTCTGCCTGGTTATTCCAAAGATGTACTGGTAGTAGAGAAGAGGTATTCAAAAAATTCTGCTTCAGAGGTTATAAGGTTCGATGCCAAAAGCCCTGGTAATCAATCCAAACACTTCGTTATCCATGTCTTCAGATATTCGATCAACAGCAGAAAGGGTGTTTACGCCCCCTTGGGAAGTAACGGTAGCGAATGCGCTTTCTGGTCCAGAGTCCTTAGAATCCTGGTACGATTACCACCTTGCAAGCGTGGCGATCTTACCATTGTTGGCACAGCATTCCGATGTAGATGGGATTGTGCTTGCCTGTTTCGGCGATCCCGGTTTGTATTTGCTCAAAGAGATTAGCAAAGTTCCGGTGGTTGGAATCGCTGAAGCCGCGATGTCGATGAGTTTGCTGGTTGGCGGCCGGTTCGGGATTCTTGCAGGGATGAACAGAGCAATTCAGTTGATGGATAGTATGGTCCGCACTTATGGCTTAGAAAGCCGGTATTGTGGAACCGTTTCTCTCGACATGAGGGTTCTCGATTTTGAAGAAGACCGGACTCAAACATTGAAGACCCTTGAAAAGGCCAGTCAGGAATTGGTAAAGCGAGGGGCAGATGTACTGTTGCTCGGATGCGCTGGTCTGACCAGTTTTATTGAAGAAGTTCAAGCGCTTGTTCCTGTTTTAATGATCGATCCGGTAGAAGCAGGGTGCCGTATGCTTCAGGCTGTTGTGGAGGCAAAATTAAATACCAGTCATTCAGGCCTTTACAGTGTACCAGCGCCGCAGCGGATGAATCATCTAGAAAAAGTATTTTCACGCGAAATGGCTGAATATTTGCTGAATAGAGGAAAAAAAGGGCAGTAACTTTTTCATGACGAAGTTTTCATCCGAAAATCTGACAAGCCTTATCTCTTCCTCCTGGCAGGCGGGAATGATCGAATTCTGCCAGCGCCTGGTTCAGACGCCCAGTTTATCGGGCAATGAAGAACGAGTCGCAGCCCTGATTCAGGATGAGATGAAGGTTTTTCAATTTGATGAAGTCTGGGTGGATGAAATCGGGAATGTCATCGGCAGAATGAAGGGTGGGCGAGGACCTTCGCTCCAATTTAACTGCCACATGGACCAGGTAGATATTGGGGATATGGCAGCCTGGCAACATGACCCGTTTGGTGGAGAAATTGTTCAGGGTGCGATCTGGGGACGCGGCGCCAGCGATACCAAAGGTGCTATTGCCGCGCAAATTCATGCACTTGGTAGGCTTAAACAATTGGGTATCCCCTTATATGGTGACGTCTACATGGTGTGCGTGGTTCAAGAAGAGACGGGCAGCTGGGGAACCAAGCACCTGCTCGACCATTTCAGGACAGATCTGGCTGTGCTGGGTGAGGCAACCGGAAACCAGGTCGCGAACGGCCATCGCGGGAGAACCGAAATCCTGGTTGAGCTTCAGGGTGTCAGCGTTCATGCGGCTGCAGCAGAAAAACGGATCAATCCGCTGTATGCGCTTTCATCCTTTTTGCAAGAAATTGCCAAACTGCCGGTTTCGATCAGCGAATCACTGGGAAGAAATTTGGTGACGCCAACTCGTTGTTATACAGACCAGTCGAGCGGGAATATGTCGCCGGGTCTGGTCAGGCTGCATGTGGATTGGCGCAGCCTTCCAGAGGATTCACTGGAGAATTTCTTGCGGACTCTGCAAGAGATGGTTGATCGGGTCTGCATTCCTCCTGTCCAAGGGACAGTCAAGCTATATACAACTCCTGTTACATCATACAACGGTTATCGCGATGTTCTCCCTGCACATGCGCCAGCTTATCTATTGGATGAGGAGGATGCGCTTCCAGCTGCGGCCTGTAACGTGTTGGAGGGCGCGTTAAACCGTAAAGTTGCGGTAAAGCCTTGGGGCTTTACCACCGATGGAGGTTATCTGGTGCGAGCGGGAGTTCCTGCCATTGGGTTTTCGCCCTGCGAGGAAAAATATGCGCACACTGTCCATGATCAAGTGAGTATTGCATTGTTAAAAGAAGCTCTTGCTGGCACGATGGCGTTGGCAGTTTACCTGCCTGAGGAATATGAAAAAAAATCAAATGACGGACGAGCTGCTGGAAACCAAATGGGATAGAGCGTTCGCTCATCCTGAATTATCCTTGCTGTGCGTTCCGCAGATCTAAGAAGGATCTGCATATTGGATAAAAATTGTCACTTAATGAAGGAGATGTATCATGTCTGAAAAAAAGCTACTTGTGAAGGGAGGCCAGCTTGTTAGCGAGACTGGGATTATCCCTGGTGATCTTTTGATCGAAGGTGAACGTATAAAAGCTCAGGGTTTAAAAGGTGCTTTTGACAATATCAACGTGGATGAGGTTGTAGATGCTTCGGGTAAATATGTGTTGCCCGGCCTGGTTGATCCTCATGTTCACCTTGATTCGCCTTTTATGGGAACAGTTACAGTGCACGATTATAACAGTGGTACCATCGCGGCTGCATATGGCGGAACCACGACGGTGATTAGTTTTAGCACGCAGCCCAAAGGCGGTTCATTGTTGGAGAATCTGGAACAAACAGAAAAAAAGGCGCGGGATCAAGCCTATATTGATTGGAGCTTGCATGGCATTTTGCTGGATGCCGGCCCGAAAACCTTGACCGAAATTCCAAAACTGGTCGAGGCGGGCGTTCCATCATACAAATGTTTTACAACTTACCGTCACGCTGACCGTTTGATGGACGATGACAGCATCCTCAAGCTCCTTGAAGTTACAGCGGAGGTTGGCGGCATTTTGATGGTACATTGCGAAAATGACACCATCCTGGAATATTATTTGCGGAAGGAGCTTGCGCGTGGCCACTTTTCGCCGATTTACCACGCTCGCACCCGGCCGCCCTCAGCAGAGAATATTGCTATCCAACGCATTATTGACTTGATGAAAGAAGTGGTGGCAAAGGTTTATATCGTGCACACCTCGACCGCTGAAAGCGTGGAGATTATTCAATCAGCGCGAGTTCAGGGACTGCCTATTCACAGTGAAACCTGCCCACATTATCTAACTCTGACTGAGAAGGAGCTGGAGGGGGAAAACGGTCAGTTTTTTATTTGTAGCCCGCCCTTACGAGTGGAAAGGGATATCGAAGCTCTGTGGATTGGACTGGCAAATGGCTGCGTGGAGACCGTTGGAAGCGATGATGCGGGCGTTTCGCCGCAAGACAACCTTCGTCTGGCGCAAGGCCGCTTTGATAAAGTCCCAAGCGGTATGTCGGGGATTGAACCCAGGCTGTCCATCCTCTACACAGAGGGCGTTTGTAAAGGCAAAATTGACTTGCCAAAACTGGTTTCTGTGACTTCAACTGCTCCTGCGAAAATATTTGGCTTATATCCGCAAAAGGGACACCTGGGCGCCGGGGCAGACGCCGATGTGGTCATCTATGATCCGGAACCAGAATGGGTGATGAGCGCAAAAAATCACCACATGAACACAGACTTTTCTCCTTTTGAAGGTTTCAAGATCAAAGGTAAAGTCGAATCTGTGCTCTGCCGCGGCTCGTTTGTCATTAGAGACGGAGCGCTGGTTGGAAAAGCGGGTCACGGGAAACGGATTTTCAGACGACTTTAGGACATTAACGCCTGACAAGAAGAGACCGGCAAATGACCTTCACAAGTCTGCGCCGGTCTTTTTGTTCAGGTTGTGCCGGGCAAAAGAGCTGTACTCAACTGGCAGCGGCGGACGGTTTTTGAGGTAAAATCTGAAAAAGGGCGTTACGGGCGCTGTTTGGTGATCGTTCGATAACTTTTTTAGAGGAGTGAAGATGCCCATCGTATTATCCGATTTTCAGGCGGCGTTGGAAAACTTTCACCGTTCGTATGGCGAGTTCTTATCGGCATGCAAGCGACTCAAGCCGGAAGACCGGGAACGCAGCGGGGTGTGCGGGATCTGGTCGCCAAAACAGGTCGTTGCCCACCTGGCAGGTTGGTTGCGCGAGGAACCGACTACCTTTCGCCAGTTAATCCGGAATCCAAACTACCACAAGCACTACGACGAAGATGAATTCAATGCCCAATCAGTCGCTGAACGCGCTGCCTGGGATTGGGATCAGACGCTGGCGGATTTCATCGATTCCTACCGCAGTTATGAGGAAGCGATTACTGAGATCGTTGTTGCCAATCCCCCGGATTGGCGTCCATTTACTGCTATGCTCAAGGTGATGGGGGATGATTTTCTATTGCATAAAGATCAGCTTATGCAGTGGTTACCCGCTGACCGGCGGTAAGCAACCGAAGCAGCAGAAACTTTTTCGTTTTGCTTTTTGCCGCCTTTCGTTATAATTTTAAGGGAGCGGCAAGGGCGGCTTGCTCATTTTTTTGCGAGTGCATTTACAAAAAGACTGAGCTCGAATGGAGATTGGTTGCATGGACAATAAGATCTTGAAAGGAAAAGTAGTCGGCGTGTATGTGGCTGAATCCGGGGATCATTTTCTCTCCACACCTCGGCAAGAAGCCACGGTGACTTTTGCAGGTTTTGAGGGAGATAGGCATGCCAGTATAACGATGCGCTCTACCAGCCGCACAAGTCGTTATCCACGCAACACAATGATCCGCAACAGCCGCCAGATTTCTATCCTGTCTACCGAAGAGTTAGAAAGCCTTGCCGCCGATCTGGGGATTGCCGAGATTAAACCGGAATGGTTGGGCGCGAACTTGCTGGTTTCTGGCATTCCGATGTTAACACTCCTGCCGCCGGGAACGCGTCTGTACTTCGTAGACCAGGCTGCCCTGGTGGTCGAAGGCTTGAATCGACCGTGCAGTGGGCCAGGAAAAGTGATTCAGGAACATTATCCAGAAAAAGCGGGCCTGGCTGAAGCCTTTGTCAGGACTGCACTCCAGCGGCGCGGCATCGTCGCCTGGGTAGAGCGCCCTGGCCGCATCCACCCTGGCGACTCGTTTGAAGCTGCTTTGCCGGATCCGGTCTTGTACCCGTATTGATGGGATCATGGTGGCTGCCATAAGGCAGTCTTTAAAGCGAGATGATGGAAACACAACCAAATTCAACGCTTGATCAGGCAATTGCGCTTATGCGGTCCGGCGACTCCGAGCAGGCAGGGCCACTCCTGGCGGGGTTGGTGAGAAAAGATCCGAAAAACGCGGCCGCCTGGTTCTTACTTACAGGGTTTGCCCCTGATTTGGAGCGGCAGCGGTTCTGCCTGGAGCGATCACTGACGCTGGCACCGCACAACACGGCGGCGCGCCGGCTTTTGCAGACCGTGCAGAGGGAACAGCTTGTTGGAGTGAGCGACCTGATCAGCGCGTTCGATGCGTTCAATGGTCCGGAAAAACCCGATTTTATTCCACTTTCCTGCCCGAATTGCGGCGGCGCTTTGAAGGTTACGGAAGAAAAAGAGCGCTATGTTTGCCCGCATTGCGGGCAGGAGCACCTTTTGCGTTTGCGCGCCGGGTTGGAGCCAGTGCTGGAGAAGCTCCAGGGCGTCCAGCAAGGAGTCGAGCGGGCGGCAGATGAGCTTGCGTTGCAGCGTTTGGGAGATGAAATGGAACATTTGCAGCAGGATCTGCAGATGAACAATCGTTCTTTCAGGCGTGGCGGGCAGTTCCTGTTGACCGGTGTGTTTGTTCTGGTAATCTATTTTGCGGTGCTGTCGTTCAGCCCGCTTTTGTACCTGGGCGCGTTTTTGGCTTCGCTGGGTTTGTTTTACTTTTACTATGGGCTAAAGAACTCAGCCCGGTTGCGTTATGCCCTCCAGGCAAAAGCAAAAGAGCAGCAGCGCCTTCGCCAGCCGGATTGAGCCGTGCCGGAAAACGGCTGGAAAGAGAACCCCTTGCCCCCGCCTTTTTGCTGCGCGGGCTGTCAGGCCGGTCAGGGGGCAAGAAATTCTTGAGGGCGGTGGTCTATCTTTGAGACCGTCGCTGGCGATCCTGGTAGTTGCGGTAGTGATGTAATTTGTGTTGTTCGGCGTTCAACCCTTCCTGGATTTTATCAGCCAGGCTCTGATATTCGGCTGATTTTTGGGGAGAAATGTGCGGCGCTGCCGCTGCCAGCGCTTGATCAAGGACCTGTCTGGCGTGTGCTCGTTCTCCTTTGCTTTCCAGTTTTAGGGCTTCGTTGGCTGCTTCGGCCACTTCTACTTCGCTGAAGCGGCTCATCAGGGATTGGTCTGGCCTGGCAGCCTGAATTTCTTGCGGGTTGGCATATTTCAGCGTCAAGGTTGTTTTTTCTTCGTAAAACGCCTCGTTTTCCTTCCTGGCGCGGGCAGTTAGCCGGATTTCCAGGGCAGGGAGCTTTTCTTGCGGGGGCGTGAGCAGCCGCAAGTAGATCTGGCGACTCTGGCCCGAAGCAAGATCCCCCAGCCAGACCTTGAGCCGGTTGCCTTCTTGTTGCTGTTTCCATCCGGCCAGCAGTTGAACATCCACGTGGGGGGGCAACTCGACTTCGACCTCGACCGCCCGAGCCGTGATGGCAGCCAGTTCGCTCAACTCATGAGCAAAAATGATCGGTATTTCTTGGGGGCTGGCGATAAAATAAAAATTGCCGCCGCCCTGGTTTGCCATCAATTCCAGCAGGTGTTCATTATAGCCATCACCCACACCGAAGGTGGAAGTCGAGACGCCCCGATTGTGAAGCTGGCGGGCATGGTTTCCAAGAACTTCCATATCCGTGATTCCGACATTTGCCAGCCCATCGGTGAGCAATAGGACGCGGTTCACCAGCCCTTCTGCGGCTGCGGTTGCCACAAACTGGCAGCCTTGCAGCCAGCCGCCGGAGAGATTCGTCATACCGCCGGATTCGATTCGATCCACCAGCGCCCTTAACTCTGCGCGGGCTGCCTGGTTGATTGGCACGCTGGGGGAGAGAGAAAGCACTTCCTGGTCATAGGCTACCAGCGCCAGCGTGTCTTTTTCTTCCAGCAAGTCGGTCACATGCGTTGCTGCTTTTTTGACAAACTCGATTTTCTCGCCGATCATCGAGCCGGAGCGGTCAAGTACCAACGCCAGGTTGAGACCAGGCCGCTGCTCGTTCTTTTGCGCCAGTGGAGCGGTCACGCTCACTTCCAGGATGCGCTGGCTGGGCGTTTCCTTTTTGATCAGGCCGAGATCCGCTTGTGCGGACAATGAAAATGCGCTCATGGTTCCTCCTTTGACTATTTTGTTGATCTATCATGCTCGTTTTGATTCAAAAAGCTGCCGCGCTGTGTTGATCAAGAGCTGGATCTCTGTTCGTTTTTCGGCGAGGATGGGCTGGCTGATGTGCAGTTCGATCCCAGGAGCTAAAATAATGCGCTGCCATGTGGTTTGGGACTGAAATAGCGGTGCGGAGGAGGAATTGAGTTGGGGCCGGTTTGATGGGTCTAGGTCCTGTTTTGAGCTAGCTGACGGCAGGCCCGGCCGCGGCTGGTTAGGGCTACGGGGCGTTGTGTTGTGGACATCCAGAATGCGGGCTATGTATTCGACGGCGCTTTCTGCTTCTCTGACGGTTTTCTGTTGAATGGGGCTGCTTTCGGCTGTCTCGAACCTTTGAGGGAAAATGGCGCTTTGTTGTGCTTGCTCTCCCTTGCCGAGTAGTTTTCGCACGGCGTCATCGCTCAATCCTTGCATTTTCTGTCGGATTTCTCGCAGCGGCAGGTAGGCTTCCTTCAGGCGACGGATGAGTTCGATGCGATCCAGGTATTCTTCGCTGTATAGCGTGTTGCGGCCACGTACTTCGGGTGGCGGGATCAGCCCTTCGTCAATGTAAAATCGGATGGTTCGAACGGAAACGCCTGCCTCCTTTGCTAGTTCACCAATTGAAAAAAATCTGCCCAATTTGCTGCTCCTTAGATCATTGATCTGGTATTACTATTATTATAACAGTATTACGTACTAATGTAAAGAATTATACTCGAAAAACAGGCGAGCCCATTTCTGTCTGATGTACCTCCTTGACATTTTGATAGATAAAACCTATAATTTAGTTACAACTAAACTATAGGTTATACGTGAATAAAAATTATGGGAGCTGCTATGGTAGATCCAATTTTGATCCTCGTTAGCGTAATGCTGCTGGGGTTCGCAGTGCTGGTTTTACTCCCTCGTCAGGGTTTGCTGGCACGTCTGAAGGCCGCTAAAGAAGCCGCCCAGCGCGAGAAAATAGAAGATATCCTCAAATTCATGCTCGATCGCCAGCAGGAGGGCCGTTTTGCTTCGACCGAATCGCTGGCTGGGGTTCTGGGTATCCGGTCGAAGGAGCTTCTGAAATTGCGGGTGGTTATGGAAGCCCAGGGACTGGTGCGCACGGAGGGCAACGCGCTGGCGCTCACCCCCGCGGGCGAACAGCTGGCTTTGCAAATCGTCCGGGCACACCGCCTGTGGGAACGCTATCTTGCGACAGAGGCGCGCCTGCCCCTGGAGAAAGTTCATCGCGAAGCGCATCGCCTGGAGCATCGTATTTCAGTTGTACAGGTCAATGAACTGGATGCTGCGCTTGGGTATCCGCAACATGACCCGCACGGCGATCCCATTCCCAACCAATCGGGAGAATTTCCCTCTGAACAAATGGGTAAGCCGTTGACGGCCTGGCCCCAGGGTATACCTGGCCGGGTTGTCCACCTGGAAGACGAGCCGACACTGGCTTACGAGCAGATTCTGGCCGAAGGGCTAAAACTCGGCCAGAATCTGCGTGTGCTGGAAGTAACGCCGGAACGTTATGTGTTGACGGACGGCGAAAACGAGTATCGTCTGGCTCCGGCTGTAGCAGCCAATATTTTCCTTGTTCCACTGCCAGAACCCTCTGATATGGCTAAGGATGTTATCCCGCTGGTTGCTTTGAAGGATGGCCAGCAAGCCGAAATTGTAAATATTGATGAAGCCTGTCAGGGATTCACCCGTCGTCGTTTCCTTGACCTGGGGTTGACCCCTGGCGCCGTCATCTCTCCTGAATTAACCAACTTCTTTGGCGATCCGCGCGCTTACCGTGTGCGCGGCGTCTTGATAGCCCTGCGACAAGACCAGGCCGGCATGGTGCAGGTGCGGCCAGTGCAGCAGCAGTGAGGAGGCCAAGATGTCTTCAAGCCCTTGTGAAACCTGTCCTGCCAATGCTCATCTGGCGCAGATGGGATTAAAGATCGATAAGTACGATCGCATTGTCGCTTTAGCAGGCAACCCAAATACCGGCAAATCCACGCTGTTCAACTCTTTAACGGGTTTGAACCAGCACACAGGCAACTGGCCCGGAAAGACCGTGACCCGTGCGGAAGGAGGGTATGAATTCAATGGCATTCGCTATAAACTGGTCGATCTGCCCGGCACGTACTCGCTTCTTTCTGCTTCTCAGGATGAGGAAGTCGCCCGTAACTTTATCCTCTTTGGCCAGCCCGATTGTGTTGTGGTGGTCACGGACGCTACCGCGCTGGAGCGCAATTTGAACCTGGTGCTGCAAGTGATGGAAATTACCCATCGCGTGGTTGTGGCTGTAAATTTGATGGATGAAGCCCGCCGCAAAGGGCTGGAAGTTGATGTGCGCAGCCTATCGCGCGACCTGGGAGTCCCCGCTATTCCAATTACGGCGCGCACTGGCGAAGGCGTTCAGACGCTTCTGACGACCATCGAGGAGGTCATTTCAGAAAAGATCCAAACCAAGCCGCTGCGGGCAAGCGGTACCGTTGAGTTTCGCCAGGCTGTTGAGGAACTATCGGGCATGATCACAGGGCTAATTCCCAATATCCCCAATGCCCGCTGGCTGGCGATCCGTTTGCTGGATGGTGATGCGCGCGTGGAACAGGCATTGTTGAACGGCGAACTGGCGGACCTGGTAGCAAACCAGCGCCAATCCGATTTGCGCCTGAGCAGCAAAACTGCTCTGGCAGGCAATCAATAAGCCAGGAGGTTGAAAATGGCTACCTTATCCGATCAGAATCTGACCCCACAGGATGTCCTGGCGCGAGCCCAGGCGCTGCGGCCACGCCTGGGCGCGGCATTCCGAGATGAGATCGTAAAATCTTTGTACGGCGAGGCGGAACGCATTGCGCGGCGGGCTGTCCATCGTTTGGAGGACAAAAAATGGGATCTTGACCAGCGCATTGATCGTATCGTGACCTCGCCCGTTTGGGGGTTGCCGATCATGCTGTTGTTATTGGCCGGCGTGTTCTGGATTACGATTGTCGGCTCCAACATTCCCAGCCAGATGCTTGCGAATGCTTTTTTTTGGCTGGAAGGAGTCCTGGCAGGTTTGTTCACCAACTGGGGCGTGCCCTGGTGGATTACCGGTTTTCTGTGGCACGGCGTTTATCGCGGCCTGGCCTGGGTGGTCAGCGTGATGCTTCCGCCTATGGCAATCTTCTTCCCGCTCTTTACCATCTTGGAAGACCTGGGTTACCTGCCGCGTGTGGCTTTTAATCTAGACTTTCTGTTCAAAAGGGCGGGTGCACATGGCAAGCAGGCCCTGACGATGGCGATGGGGTTTGGCTGTAATGCTGCTGGCGTGGTGGCGACCCGCGTCATTGATTCGCCACGCGAAAGGTTGATTGCCATCCTGACCAACAATTTTGTGCCTTGTAATGGCCGCTTCCCCACCCTGATCATGCTGGCAACAGTCTTTGTGGCGGCCGCTTTCCCGCCTGTGGTGGCGTCGTTTGTGGCGGCTGGGTCTGTTTTGGCGGTCGTGCTGATTGGGGTGTTTTTTACCCTGCTGGTCTCCTGGGCGCTTTCGCGTACCTTTCTCAAAGGCGAAGCCTCTGCCTTTACCCTGGAACTTCCGCCCTACCGCCGCCCAAACGTTGGCCGTATTTTATATACCTCTTTCATTGACCGGACGATCTTTGTTCTCTTGCGCGCTATGCAGACGGCAGCACCGGCCGGGGCGGTGATCTGGATGTTGGGGAACATCTATGTCGGCGGTGCCAGCCTGGCGAATCATATTGCCAATTTTCTTGACCCTTTTGGGTTGCTGCTGGGGCTGGACGGGGTGATCTTGTTGGCGTACATCATTGCCATCCCCGCCAATGAGATTGTGGTGCCTACGATGTTGATGGTTTATATGGGTACTGGCATGATGACAGATCTCCCCGGCCTGGATATGCTGCGCACATTACTGGTTGGCCAGCACGACTGGACGCTGTTGACAGCGATCAACCTGATGTTGTTCTCGCTGCTGCATAACCCCTGCGCGACGACCATCCTGACAATCTATAAGGAAACCAGGAGCGCAAAATGGGCGGCTGCCAGCGTGATCATCACCCTGGGCCTGGCATTCCTTGTCACCTTCACCACGGCTTCGTTTGCCCGCCTGCTTGGGTGGGTTTGATCTCCCTGGTGTAAAATGAGCATGTAGGCATTCTAACGCGAGATGATCCCATGATGATTGAACCTGACCTGCTGACCGAATCAATTCAGGATTACCTAAAGGTAATCTACGATCTGACGCAAGAGGGCGGTGGCGCCAGCACAACCCGGATTGCCGACCGCCTTTCGGTAGCCCCCGCTTCTGTCACCAATATGTTGCAGAAACTGGCCGAACGGGAGCCGCCGCTGGTGGAATATCGCAAGCATTACGGCGTAGAACTGACGGGGGAAGGGCGGCTGGCGGCTCTTCGCACCATCCGCCGTCATCGCCTGATCGAACAGTTTTTGATGCAGTTGCTGAGGTATAGTTGGGATGAGGTACATGTCGAAGCGGAACGGTTGGAGCATGCTATTTCCCCGCTGTTCGAAGAGCGCCTGGCGATGCTGTTAGGCGAGCCGCGCTTCGATCCGCACGGTGATCCCATCCCGGATGCGGATCTAGCCTTGCCGGAAAGCTGCGCTTCCCCGCTCAAAGAGATCGCAATCGGCCAGCTCGTCAGGGTGTGCCGGGTGCGTAGTGATGATCCAGCGCTCTTGCGTTACCTGGACGAGCTTGGGCTGCGGCCGGGGTTGCTGGTCCGAGTGACGGCTTATCAACCTGTTGACCAGACCCGCAGGGTATGGCTGGTTGATCAGGAAAAAGAAGTAGTTTTAGGCCCAGAGTTGGGAAAGGCTGTCATGGTGGAGCCAGTCTGAAAAGGTGAAGAGGCTTTAGCATTGAAAGAAGCGAAAAAATCAGGCCACGATAAGTGGGTGCGAAAAATCACAATCTTAAAATATCTCAAATCCATTGACTGCTAGACCTCGTCGTGGTATAAACATAATAATTAATTGTTACTGAACAAACGGGTCAAAAATTGAATTAAACTGATGAATACTATTCTCTTCTCCATCCTTATTAGCCTCTCCCTTATTATTGTTATCCTTATTAAGGGCCTCGTTGAGGTTCGGGTGGAGGAAAGAAGCTGGTTCCAAGTGTAGTAATAAGAATCAGTAGGAATAAAGAAAAAACCGCCCGAACCAATCGGGCGGTTTTTTATACCTTGGAGGAAAAGTGCGCTCAGATCAAATTAAAAAAGGCATTGAACATTCTCCCCACCGGGCGTTGTTAAAAGCGACCGGCGTCACGGATGCTGATATGGAGAAACCCTTCATCGCAATCGTGAACTCTTATGTGGATATTGTCCCCGGTCATGTACATTTACAATCTTTTGGCCGTCTGATCAAAGAAGCCGTGCGAGCTGCCGGGGGAGTTCCGTTTGAATTCAATACCATCGCGGTGGATGACGGCATTGCGATGGGGCATGGTGGAATGAAATATTCGCTTCCTTCCAGGGAGCTGATCGCCGACAGCATCGAAACCATGATCGAGGCGCATTGTTTCGATGGCATGGTTTGCATCCCCAATTGCGACAAAATTGTACCGGGGATGATGATGGCTGCCATGCGGGTCAACATCCCGGCCATTTTTGTTTCTGGCGGCCCGATGCCCGCCGGCCGCACGCCAGATGGCGAAGTGGTTGACCTGATCTCCGTTTTTGAAGCTGTAGGCGCATACCAAAAGGGGCAGATGGACCAGCGGCGGCTGAAAATCCTGGAAGATTACGCCTGCCCGGCTTGCGGTTCCTGTTCTGGGATGTTCACCGCCAACAGTATGAACTGTTTGATGGAAGCGCTCGGCCTGGCCTTGCCCTATAATGGCTCTGCGCTGGCGCTCACCCCTCAGCGCGAGGCGCTGGCCCGCCGGGCTGGGTCGCTGATCCTGGACCTGGTGGCGCGCGACTTGAAACCCCGCGATATCGTCACCCTCGAAGCAATGGATGATGCCTTTGCCCTGGATATGGCAATGGGCGGATCAACCAACACTGTACTGCACGGTCTGGCCATTGCACATGAGGCTGGTCTTCATTATCCCCTGGAGCGTCTTAACGCCATTTCGGATCGTGTGCCTCACCTCTCGAAAATCAGCCCATCGGGTCACTGGCATATGGAAGACCTGCATCGGGCCGGGGGGATCCCTGCTATCTTGAAAGAACTTCATGCGGCGACCGGGTTACTGCACTTCGACCGCCCAACCGTTACTGGGACCTCTTTTGGTGAGATGGTACAGGCTGCCAAGATCCTTGATACCGAGGTGATCCGGCCACATACCAATCCCCATTCCGCGACGGGCGGTCTGGCCTGTCTGTTCGGGAATCTGGCGCCGGATGGGGCGGTGGTCAAAACTGGCGGCGTATCGCCGACGATGTGGAAGTTCAGCGGCCCGGCGCGCATTTACGAGTCGCAAGAGGACGCCATGAAGGGCATCATGGCTGGCGAAGTGCTGGCAGGCGAAGTGGTGGTAATCCGTTACGAAGGGCCGCGCGGCGGGCCTGGGATGCAGGAGATGCTCAGCCCAACCAGCGCCATCATGGGGATGGGACTGGGCGAAAAAGTAGCCCTCATCACCGACGGGCGCTTTTCGGGCGGCACCCGCGGCGCCTGCATCGGGCATGTTTCGCCGGAAGCGGCAGCCAGAGGTCCCATTGCCGCTTTGCAGCCCGGCGACTGGATTGAAATCGATTTGGAAGCTCGCCGGTTAGATGTCCGTCTATCGCAGGAGGAAATTTCACGCCGTTTGCAGGCTTTGCCGCCTTTTCAACCTCGGACAAAGAGCAAGTGGCTGCAGCGTTATGCACATTTTGTGACCAGTGCAGATCGAGGAGCTGTCCTGGTAAATGATTTGTCTCTCGCCAAAGGAGGAACAGAATGAAGAAGAAATTAACCGGTGCACAAATTGTTTGGGAGAGCCTGGTGCGAGAGGGGGTGGAAGTTGTTTTTGGATATCCAGGAGGCGCAAACCTGCCGCTATATGATGCCTTGCCGAACTACCCGATACATCACGTTCTTGTTCGCCACGAACAGGGCGCCGCTCACGCCGCCGATGGGTACGCTCGCGCCAGCAGGAAGGTAGGGGTTGCCATAGCAACCTCTGGTCCGGGCGCCACTAACCTGGTAACAGGTATCGCTACGGCCATGATGGATTCATCGCCGACGGTGTTCATCACGGGTCAGGTTATGAGCAAGTTGATCGGCTATGATGCTTTCCAAGAAATTGATGTTACCGGTATTACGCTGCCGATCACTAAACACAATTACTTGGTGACCGATGTTCGAGAGATCGGCGCTGTGGTGCGCGAGGCTTTTTATATTGCCCGCACAGGCCGCCCGGGTCCGGTATTGATCGATATTTCCAAAGATGCCCAACAAAATACAACGGAGTGGGAATATGACGACAGCCCGATTCAGCTTCCGGGTTATCGCCCCGATCTCAGCCCTTCGCGTCAAGACATTCAAAGAGCGGTGGAAATGATCCAATCAGCCAGCAGACCGGTGATCCTGGCGGGCAATGGGGTTATTGCCAGCGGGGCGATGGACGAGGTGCTGGATTTTGCAGAACATACCAATACCCCTGTTGCTATGACGTTGCTCGGTTTGGGGGGGTTTCCTGCTAGCCATCCACTCGCGTTGGGGATGATGGGGATGCACGGCGAAGCCTGGGTGAACATGGCCATTCAAGAAGCTGACCTGTTGATCGCTTTTGGGATGCGTTTTGATGATCGCGTGACTGGCAATTTGAAAACCTATGCCCCCAAAGCTCGTAAGATTCATTTTGATATTGATCCTTCAGAAATCAATAAGAATGTGCCTGCGGATGCTGCTTTGATCGGAGATCTGGGCGAGACGCTGCGCCAGGTGCTGGATTATATCCAGCCCTGCGATCACCGCGAGTGGCTTGAAACGATCCAGCAGATGAAATCTGAAGCCAGCGCGTATAACATTCTGAACCATGCAGGGCAGAAACATCTATACGCTGCCCACGTGATAGACGGGCTCTGGAGAACCACGGGAGGCGATGCACTCATCGTTACGGACGTGGGCCAGAACCAAATGTGGGCCGCCCAGTATTATAAGCTAGATAAATCCCCCCGGTTTATCAGTTCTGGTGGGCTGGGTACCATGGGGTTTGGGCTTCCTGCGGCCATCGGCGCTAAATTTGGCAGCCCGAATGCCGAAGTCTGGGCGATCGTTGGAGATGGAGGATTCCAGATGACTCAGGCAGAACTTGCCACGGCGGCGCAAGAAGGGCTGAAAATCAATGTCGCCATTATCAATAATGGGTATTTGGGCATGGTTCGCCAGTGGCAGGAATTTTTCTATGACCGTCGTTACTCTGCTACCCCCATGCGCAGCCCAGATTTCGTGAAGATTGCCGAAGCTCACGGCCTGACCGGCCTTCGAGTAACCAGGCGCGCTGATATTGAAGCCACCATCCAGAAAGCCCGGCAGATCGAAGGTACAGTGCTGGTCGAATTCCGGGTTGAAAAAGAAGACTGTGTCTACCCGATGGTGCCAAGTGGCGCTGATTTGCACAATATGATCCGCCGGCCAGTGCCGAGTATGGTTTTTGAAGAAGAAGAACAAAACGAAGCTGAATAGGAGAGAAGGGATGAAATATACAATTGTTGTACTTGTTGAAAATAAGCCGGGCGTTTTGAATCGCGTTGCCTCTCTTTTCCGCCGACGTGCTTTCAACATTGACTCGTTGACAGTTGGTCGCACTGAAGTACCGGATGTCTCCCGGATGACCATTGTGGTGGACAGCGACGAGTTAAACATCGAGAGGCTCACCGCTTATCTCTACAAATTGGTCAACGTGATCCAGGTGAACAACTTGACCACGACGCCGTCTGTCAACCGCGACCTGGCCTTAATCAAAGTGCAAGCCAGCGATGAAAACCGCGCCCATGTCATGCAAATCGTGGATGTTTTTCGCGCCCGTATTGTGGATGTAACAAACAATTCGCTGATTGTCGAAATCACGGGTGATGAAGAGAAGATCGAGGGCTTTATCGAAGTCCTTCGTCCTTGGGGGATCATCGAGATGGTGCGAACTGGCATCGTCAGCATGGCGCGAGGAGGGTCTTCTCTTCTCGTCGAGTCCTTTCCCGTGAGCAATTTTAGCCGGGTCGCTGTCTAAAACATCAACACAAATCATAGAGCAAACTAAAGGAGCTATTATGGGCAAAATGAATTTTAGTGGTGTGGAAGAGGAAGTCATCACCCGAGAGGAATTTCCACTGGAAAAAGCACGACAGGTCCTTAAAGACGAGGTGGTCGCCGTATTAGGATATGGCACTCAGGGCATGGCGCAGTCCTTGAACATGCGGGATAACGGCATCAACGTGATCGTTGGGTTGAAAGAAGGGCGATCATGGGAAAAAGCACTCAAGGACGGGTGGCAACCCGGCAAGAATTTATTTTCCATTGAAGAAGCCGCCCGTCGTGGAACGGTAATCCAGTATCTGCTTTCCGACGCCGCGCAGAAAATGGTTTGGCCGGTGGTTAAAGAATGTCTCAATGAGGGAGATGCCCTCTACTTCTCACATGGTTTTTCGGTCGTTTACAAAGATCAGACCGGTGTAGTCCCCCCGAAAAATGTGGATGTCATCCTTGTTGCTCCCAAGGGATCAGGCGCCAGTGTGCGCGCCAATTTTTTAGATGGCAGCGGGATCAATAGCAGCTTTGCGGTTTATCAGGATTATACCGGCCGCGCGACCGAACGAACCCTTGCCCTCGGAATTGCTATCGGGTCGGGGTATCTGTTCCGAACAGATTTCGAACACGAGGTTTACAGCGATTTGGTGGGAGAGCGCGGTATCTTGATGGGGGCTCTGGCTGGGGTGATGGAAGCACAATATAACACCCTGCGCAAATACGGTCATACCCCCAGCGAAGCGTTCAATGAAACCGTCGAGGAATTGACCCAGAGTTTGATCCGTTTGGTGGCGCAAAACGGGATGGATTGGATGTACAGCAATTGCAGTACCACTGCGCAACGCGGGGCATTAGATTGGCGTCACCGCTTCAGGAATGCTACCCTGCCGGTCTTTGAGGAGTTGTACCAGAGTGTCCGCTCTGGTGAAGAGACCTGGAATGTTCTCGAAGCGAACAGCGCTCCAGACTATCGTGAAAAACTGGAAGCTGAGTTGAAGGATATCCGCGATTCGGAAATGTGGCAGGCGGGTGCCGTGGTGCGTTCTTTACGACCTGAAAATTGGAAGAAAGGCTGAAACGCTGGGCCGCGTTGAGATGTGGAGGAAAGATGCAAGAGAATTATGTTCGGATTTTTGATACGACTTTAAGGGATGGAGAACAATCTCCCGGCGCGACCATGACCAGTTCTGAAAAACTGGAAGTCGCACGCGGCCTAGCTCGGTTGGGTGTGGACGTGATGGAGGCTGGTTTTCCGGCTGCCTCGCCCGATGATCTTGAAGCGGTGCGAAGGATCGCCATAGAGGTTGGAAACACAAAAGATGTCAGCCTTCCGCCAGTAATCTGTGGCCTGGCACGCGCCACAAGAAATGATATCGAAAAGGCCTGGGAAGCCGTCCAACCCGCGGCGCGTCCACGAATCCACACCTTTCTCGCCACTTCAGAGATTCACATGCAGCATAAGCTAAAGATGTCTCGCGCGCAGGTATTGGAACGCGTGCGCGAGATGGTGGCCTATGCGCGCAGCCTTTGCCCGGATGTCGAGTTTAGCCCAGAAGATGCCGGGCGCAGCGATCCGGAATTCCTCTACCAGGTCCTTGCTGAGGCGATTCGCTCCGGCGCCAGTACACTCAATATCCCTGATACGGTCGGGTACACCATGCCCGATGAATTCGGCAAACTCATTGCCGGCATCATTGCGAACACCCCCGGCATTGAGAACTGCGTGGTCTCGGTGCATTGCCACAACGATCTGGGTCTGGCAACTGCTAACACCCTGGCTGGGTTGAGAGCTGGAGCGCGCCAGGCCGAGGTGACGATCAACGGCATCGGCGAAAGGGCAGGCAACACCGCGCTGGAAGAAGTTGTGATGGCGCTTCACACTCGCAATTCTTCGCTGGGCTTAACCACGGGCATCAACACCAGCCAGATCACCCGCATGAGCAAACTCGTCAGCAATTACACCGGCATGGCGGTTCAGCCGAATAAGGCAATTGTCGGAGCGAATGCTTTTGCTCATGAGGCTGGGATTCATCAAGATGGGATGCTCAAAAACAATCAGACTTATGAGATTATGCGCCCTGAAGATGTTGGCGCTTCTCAAAGCAAGCTGGTGCTTGGAAAACATTCTGGCCGCCATGCTCTAAAGGTCAGGTTGGTCTCGTTGGGATATTCTCTCGGCGAGGATGAGATGGATCAGGTTTTCGAGCGCTTCAAGCTGCTGGCCGATAAGAAGAAAGTAATCACTGATGCTGATCTCGAGGCATTGGTCTCTGATGAATTATATCAGCCCTACGAATTGTTTTCCCTGGATGGGCTCCAGGTGGCTTGTGGCACGATGGGAATGCCAACTGCTTCTGTGCGACTGCGCGACCCATCTGGCAATCTGCACATCCATGCGAGCATTGGCACTGGACCGGTAGATGCCACCTATAAGGCAATTGACTCCATCGTGCAATGCCCGAACACCCTGCAAGAGTTCGTCATCCATGCAGTCACCGAAGGGATTGACGCCTTAGGCGAGGTGACGGTTCGCATTCAGGGAGAAAGTGTTGTCAAATCCAGCATGGACGCTCAAAAAGAGGTGGATCAACCTGTCACTTATGGCGGGTATGGAGCGGATACGGATATTGTCGTTGCCAGCGCAAAAGCCTACCTTTCGGCGTTGAATAAGATGCTTGTCGCAAGCGGCAGGTATGGCGATCCAGAAAAAGCGGCCACTGAAGCGCTGTTTTCTCAATAGTGTCATTTTTTTCAAAGGAGGAGTAAACAATGAATCCCATGAATCGATATCATCCAGAGTTTTATGATAACCATGCCTACCCGTTTGATGAGCCCCACACCATCCCGGCCGGCTGGGATGCAGAAGCCTTGATGCGCCCCTATTCGAATGATCTCCAACGCGAATTGGGTGAAACAGAGGCACCCCAATCTACTTCCAACCAAGTGAGCGCTGATCGTGATGACGCCAAAAACCCTGTTTCGTAAAATATGGGACCGGCATGTTGTAACCCAACAGCCTGATTCTCCAGCTGTTTTGTATGTGGATCTTCACCTGGTACATGAGGTGACTTCTCCCCAGGCCTTTTCCGGTCTGCGAGCAAGGAATTTGAAGGTGCGTCGGCCAGATAAGACGGTTGCAACGATTGACCATGGTGTTCCAACTCGCACAGAAGACGGGAGTAAAAATGGTCGGTTGGCTTTTGCGGATGAAATGAGCTTGCGCCAGATTCGACAGATGGAAGAAAATTGCGCCGAATTTGGCATTCGCCTGTACGGATTGGAGAGCGAAAACCAGGGTATTGTGCATGTCATCGGTCCTGAGTTGGGGTTTACCCAGCCGGGAATGACCATCGTCTGTGGAGACAGCCATACAGCTACCCACGGCGCTTTCGGCGCTCTGGCCTTTGGGATTGGTTCCAGCGAAGTTGAGCACGTTCTGGCAACCCAATGCCTGTTGCAGTGGCAGCCCAAGACCTGTGCAGTGAATATTGAAGGCCGCCTCTCCCCCGGCGTCACTTCCAAAGATGTGATTCTGGCCTTGATCCGGCAGATCGGTGTGGGTGGAGGCGTCGGCTATGTTTTTGAGTATCGTGGGCCGGCCGTCCAGGTCATGACGATGGAAGAACGCATGACCCTTTGTAATATGACTATTGAAGCCGGGGCGCGCGCTGGTCTGATAGCGCCGGACGAAAATACTTTCGACTACCTGTACGGGCGGGAATTTTCACCCAAGGGCGAGCAATGGGAACGCAGCATTGCCCATTGGAAAAAACTTGCCACGGATGAAGGCGCTACCTTCGATCACGAAATAACGCTGAAGGTCTCTGACCTTGAACCTATGGTTACCTTTGGCACCAACCCTGCCATGAGCATTCCCATTGGCGGACGCATTCCCGATCCCGACGCAGCCGACGACGAAGCCCAAAAAAGCGGGTTAAGAAAAGCCCTGGACTATATGGGGTTGACGCCCGGGCAATCATTGGCTGACCACCCTGTGGATGTCGTTTTTATTGGAAGCTGCACCAATGGCCGCATTTCCGATCTGCGTCTGGCGGCTTCATTGCTAAGGGGGCGCAAGGTATCGCCGAAAACGCGCCTTTTGGTGGTTCCAGGTTCGAACCAGGTCAAACGCCAGGCTGAAGCAGAAGGCCTGGACCGGGTTTTCAAGGATGCCGGCGCTGAATGGCGCGAGGCAGGTTGCAGTATGTGCATTGCAATGAATGGCGATCAGCTTGAACCGGGCGAGTATGCTGTGAGCACCAGCAACCGGAATTTTGAAGGCCGCCAGGGAAAGGGTGGGAGGACCTTCCTCGCCAGCCCGCTGACAGCCGCTGCTGCTGCGATTGCCGGTAAAATCACCGACCCGCGCCCATTCATGCAATCTTAACTAAAAAGGCGGTGATGATGAACCAATTTACAATACTGAAATCCCGGGCAGTTGTGCTGCCGGTGGATAACATTGATACCGATCAGATCATCCCAGCGCGCTTTTTAAAGGTGACCGATAAGATTGGTCTGGGCGAAAAACTTTTCTCTGACTGGCGATATTTGCCAGATGGTTCTGCAAACCCGGATTTCGTCTTGAACAAGCCCGAAAGTCAGGGCGCGGCGATCTTGGTTGCAGGGGATAATTTTGGATGTGGTTCTTCCCGCGAGCACGCCCCCTGGGCGTTGGCTGGTTTTGGATTTCGCGCCCTCATTTCTACTAGTTTTGCGGATATCTTTCGGAACAACGCTTTGAAGAACGGCTTGCTGCCGGTCGTGGTAGGCGCAGATTCTTATCGAAAGCTGATCAAGAAATTGGAAAGCGAGCCGCAAACGGAGCTTACGATTGACCTACCGGAGCAAACGCTGCACGTGCCTGGAGAAGCGAGTATCCATTTTTCTATTGACGCTTTCTCGAAGACCTGCCTGTTGAACGGAGTCGATGAGTTGGGCTATCTTTTAGGGTTAGAGGATCAGATCTCGGCTTATGAGAAAAATCTCTGATCAATTTAAGCCAGTGAGTGAAGGAATCTATGCAAAAAATTCAGGTTTACGACACAACCCTCCGGGATGGAACACAGCGAAAGGATATTTCCTTATCCTGTGAAGACAAATTGAATATTGCCCGGCATCTCGATCAACTTGGTGTTGATTTCATCGAGGGAGGATGGCCGGGTTCGAACCCAAAGGACGTGGAATTTTTTAAGCGCGCTGCCCGCATAACATGGCATCACGCGAAAATCGCCGCTTTTGGCTCTACCTGCGGCGCAGGCAAATCCCCGGCGGAAGATGATAACATCAAAGCCTTGCTCGAAGCGGAAACCCCTTATTGCACAGTGGTTGGAAAAACCTCGATTCTACATGTGCGCGAGGTTTTGCGAACCACCCTGGAGAATAATCTTCGCATGATCGAGGAGAGCCTGGCTTACCTGGCCTCGCAGGGGCGCGGAGTGATCTACGATGCAGAGCATTTTTTTGACGGTTATAAAGAAGACCCTGCCTATGCTATTGAAACCGTGCGGGTTGCAGCGCGGGCTGGCGCTGAAACAGTGGTGCTGTGCGATACCAATGGCGGCACCATGCCCTGGGAAATTTCGGAAATTATCCGCGATGTCAGAGCCAAAGTACAGATTCCGTTGGGTATTCACACCCACAACGACAGCGAATGCGCTGTTTCAAACGCGATTGAAGCGGTAAAAGAAGGGTGCATTCAGGTACAGGGTACTATTAATGGGTACGGTGAGCGCTGTGGTAATGCCAACCTGTGTTCTGTGATCCCCAACCTGGAACTAAAACTAGGTTTGAAGGTTCTCCCTCCAGGAAACCTGCCCAGACTGGCTGAGCTCTCGCGCTACGTGGCGGAACTGGCTAATCTTTCTTATGATGAACATTTGCCCTACGTCGGTCGGGCTGCATTTGCTCATAAGGGCGGCATTCATGTCGCCGCCATCCGCCGGAATGTGAATTCCTACCAGCATATTGATCCTGCGCTGGTGGGCAATAAAATGACCATTCTTGTCTCTGAACTATCGGGGCGCGGAAATTTGCTCAGTAAAGCGGAAGAATATGGCATTCAAATTCAAGGAGAGGATCAGGTCAATCGGGTGCTAGCCGCCGTCAAAACGCTGGAATCACAGGGTTTCTCTTTTGAGGCTGCCGAAGCATCGGTAATCATGCTGTTCAAGCGACAGGAAGAAGGCTATGTTCCCCCATTTGAGTTGATTGATTTTTCGGCTGTTGTAGAACACCGTCAGGGTCGAGGAGTGCTGGCTGAGGCAACGGTCAAGGTCCGCGTGGATGGCGAGATTGTCCACACGGCCGCTGAAGGCAATGGTCCTGTGAATGCCCTCGACAAAGCGCTTCGCAAAGCTTTGAGTGAGCGTTATACTTCTATCAATAATTTTCATCTGGCAGATTATAAAGTGCGTATTTTGGATGGCTATAACGGCACCGAAGCCGTCACGCGAGTTCTGATCGAAACTCGCAACGGGCGGAAAGGTTGGAGCACAGTCGGCGCAAGTTCCAATATTATTGAGGCAAGCTGGCAAGCTTTAGTAGATTCGGTTGAATACGGGCTGATGGTTTGCGAATAAACCTCCACAAGGAGTATCTTACGCTGTGAATGCACATATTGTTTTGTTATCCGGCGATGGGATTGGGCCGGAGATTGTTGATGCGGCGCGCCAGGTACTGGAAGCTATTGCAGCGCGTTGGAAACACCGCTTTGATTTTTCGGAATATTTGATTGGCGGTTGTTCGATAGATCGGTTTGGTACCGCTCTTACGGAAGAAGCCCTGATGGCCTGTAAAAACTCGAGCGCTGTCTTACTAGGGGCAGTCGGCGGGCCAAAATGGGACGATCCCTCGGCTGCGGTTCGTCCAGAGCAGGGATTGCTTGCGCTTCGCAAAGGTCTTGGGGTATTTGCCAATCTGCGGCCGGTCAAAATATATTCTAAACTGGTAGGTGCTTCTCCTCTGAAGTCTGAAAAATTAACCGGGGTGGATATGTTGATCCTGCGTGAGCTGACCGGCGGGTTATATTTTGGCCAGCCGAGAGGCCGTTTTTTTGAAGACGCCCATGAAAAAGCGGTTGACAGCCTTGTTTATTATGATTATGAAATCGAGCGGATTGTTCGCCTGGCTTTTGATCTTGCCCGGAGCCGCCGCAAAAAATTGACCTCGGTGGATAAGGCGAATGTGCTCGAATCCTCGCGATTATGGCGATCCATTGCTACAGCGATTGGGAAGGAATACCCCGATGTTACGCTGGAACATGCTCTGGTAGATTCTGTCGCTATGCGGTTGGTTGTGAGCCCATCCAGTTTTGATGTGATTGTGACAGAAAATATGTTTGGCGATATCCTCACCGATGAGGCGGCTGTCCTAACCGGCTCTTTAGGGGTTCTGCCCTCGGCTTCGCTGGGCGACGGCGGCCCTGGCCTGTACGAACCCATTCACGGGTCGGCGCCCGACATTGCAGGCAAGGGAATTGCTAATCCGATTGGCACTGTGTTGAGCGCGGCTTTTCTTTTGCGCTATTCTCTGAAGTTAGAAACGGAGGCAGCTCAAATTGAAGCTGCGGTGGAAAAAACCATCGAAGCAGGAATAATCACCGCTGATCTGGGTGGAAATTCTTCTACCCAGGCGGTGACCGAAGCAATTATTCAATCTATACATTAAGGAGACTTGATTCATGGGTACTGACTCCAAATACATCTGGATGGATGGCAAATTAGTGGAGTATCAGAACGCTACCGTGCATTTCCTCAATACCGCACTCCATTATGGATTGGGAGTATTTGAGGGTATTCGGTGTTATAAAGCCAACCAGGGCCCTGCCATCTTTCGGTTGCGTGAGCATATGGACCGGCTGGTTGATTCTGCTAAAGTGCTCGGTTTTCGTGATCTGCCCTACACTGCTGTAGATTTTTGCGAAGCCGCCAAGGAGGTCGTTCGCGCCAATGGCTTTCAGAGCTGCTATATCCGTCCGTTGATTTTTCTTGAGAGCCCGGGTTTGGGTTTAAATATGGATGTTGGCAGCCCGCGAGTTGGAATTGCGGCCTGGGAATGGGGCGCCTATTTGGGAGATGAAGCCATGGAAAAAGGCGTGCGGGCGAATGTGTCTTCCTACACCCGCCATCATATCAACGTTTCGATGACAAAAGCGAAAATTACAGGCAATTATTCCAATAGCGTGATGGCAAAGACCGAGTCTGTTCGGTTGGGTTTTGATGAAGCAATCATGCTCGATCCCCAGGGTTATGTGGCCGAATGTACCGGCGAGAACCTATTCCTGGTTCGAAAAGGGGTTGTACACACCCCTCACACTGCTACGATTCTTGAGGGCATTACCCGCGATTCGATCATTACGCTGGCGAGGGACCTGGGATATATCGTGAATGAAGGGCTGATTTCGCGAGACCAGCTTTACATTGCAGACGAAATATTCGTTACTGGTACCGCTGCAGAGGTTGTCGCCGTGACGGAACTTGATTTTCGGGTAATCGGGAGTGGCAAAATGGGAGCGGTCACCCGCCAGATTCAAAAAGCGTTCCATTCGGTCATCCAGGGTGAACACCCACGATCTTCAGAGTGGCTAGATTACGTAAACCAGTGATAGATGGGTTGATTGCTATGAAACATCCCCTGCATCTTGAGGGCTGGGGATGTTCTTGTTAAGGTGAACAGGCAAAGGTTTATCAGGGTACCCCGTTTGTTGCTTTTAGCGTTTGTTTTATTATCCTGTTGGCAACTGTAAACTTTAGAAATTTCTTGTCAAAGCGTCTGTCCTTTGCTATAATCGAAACACTCCAGGGCGCGTAGCTCAGTTGGTCAGAGCGCACGGTTCACATCCGTGAGGTTCGGAGGTTCGAGCCCTCTCGCGCCCACTTTTCAAAATATCTAGAGTTCTATCCCGGCGCAAGTTGCAGATCCCCTGAGTCTGGTACAGCTTCAATCTTACAGCTCTCAGGATTTTTTGTTTTAAAACCCTCTTTCATCCCATCAGGTTCCTTCTAATATTGAGACGTCGTGTAACTTTCTCGCCTTTGCACCATCTAACGAGTTAATGAAGAACATTTCCGGCAGATTTCACAAAGGAGGAATGGCAAATGGGTTTTGCGAATGAGGCAGGTTGGGATCGGATTTTGCGGATTGCAGCAGGCGCCCTGTTGCTTGCGTTGGGCTGGGGCGGTGTTGTAACCGGAACGTTAGGTGTCGTGTTTAAGTGGCTTGGTTTTATTCCTTTGCTTACAGGGTTGATTGGTTGGTGCCCGCTTTATGCAGTTCTTAGCGTCCGTACCAGGAAGGGATGACCTGAAACGAAGTTCTTGAATTTTTACCAATCTGCCTGAGGATCGTCCTCAGGCAGATCTTGTTCAGTGATGGTCAATACGTATTGTAGAGAGAATTGAGGCAGGCTTTGAATAAAGCAAGTTTTGAAAGTAAAATACGAACTTCGGTGAAACCGGTCGTGGTCGAATTTTGGGCGCCCTGGTGTGTTCCTTGTAAGATCATGTCACCGTTGCTTGATAAGGTAAGCGCAGACTATCAAGATAAGGTTGAGATCATCCGGCTCAACGCCGACCAGAACCCGGAACTGGCGCGCGCGCTGAGAATCATGGGCATTCCCACCTTGCTCGGTTTTCGCAATGGCCGTGAGGTGATCCGCCGCGCCGGCGCTCAAAATGAAGTCGCTTTGCGCGCCATCTTTGAGGCGCTTTATTTGGAAAAACCCCTGATACAAGGCCCAGCTCCCCTGAACCGGCTTCTCCGCCTGGCGGTTGGCCTTGCGCTCGGCGTGTTCGGATGGCTGAACGAGGTGAATTACATTCTGCTAGGAGCGGCGGCCCTGATCTTTTTTAGCGCCGTTTACGACCGCTGCCCGGTTTATCGTGTTATCGCGCCGCGCCTGGCAGGATTCTTCCAGCGTTTGATCTCATCCTAAAGACCCCAGAAAATCTTCATTCCTGCCAGCAGCGCGAGGAAACTCAGGATAGTGAGTGGCCACCCAACGTGGAAAAAATCCTTGAAGCGGTAACCGGCCGGGGCAATCATCAGGATATTAACTGGATGTGCCATAGGCGTCAGAAAAGAGGCTGAACATCCAATCGCCGTCGCGACAGCAACGGCTTGTGGATTGACACCCATGCTGATGGCGGCGCTGATGGTGATTGGGCCGGTGACGAGAGCGGTTACCTGGCCACCCATGCCCTGGGTGAGCAACGCCGTGAGAAGGTAAGCGCCGGCGACCAACCCCAGCGGCCCGAAGGGCGCGATCAACCGTATTATGCTGTCGCTGAATAACCCGGCCAGCCCGGTTTCTACCATTGCCAGACTGACGGCATACATGCCCGCAATCAGGAAAACAGCCTGCCATTCTACGGACTGGTAACTTTCTTCTATACTAACGCCTCCGGCAATCATGAGCGCCACCGCCCCGCACAATGTTGCCAGGTAGGTGGGAACTCCCAGGATAGAAGCCGTGATGGCCGCCATCAGGATCGCCAGAATGAAGAACGCTTTTTGCCCATCAACAGGTAGGTTCGCGGCGTCGGGTTCCAGTACAAAAAAATCTGTATGCTTTTGCAGCATTTTCAGCCGCGCCGCCGGTCCTGCCAGCAGCAGCACATCTCCAAAGTTGAGGGGGATATCCCCCACATTTGTCCGGTAACTGCGCTCCTTGCGCCGCAGTGCCACGACCGTGAACCCAGATTGATTCCGAAAATCCAGTTCTTTCAGCGTTTTTCCTAGCGCGGTAGAGTGGGGGGACGGGATAATTTCTAGCAGGACGCCACCCTGGCCAACGTTTATGGAGTCATGAGCATGTTGTTCACTGATTAAGCCCTGTTCAGCAAGCTGGTTCACCCGTTCTTCTCGTCCCACGATCAGTAGCCTGTCGCCGGCGCTGAGGATTTGTTCCGCTGCGGGCGCGATGATGGTTTGGTTTCCATGCCAGAGGCCGGCCACAACCAACCCGTACTGTGCTCCAAAACAGGTTTCTGCCAACGTCTGTCCAACCAGCGGAGAAGTTGGGGGAACACTGGCTTCCCAGAGCCTTTCCCCAAGTTGGAAGTAATTTTCCATCTCATCCCGCGTCACATTGGAAAAGCTTGCAAAAGCCCCAGGTGTTCTATCGGGCAGTAATTTCTTTCCCAGGAAGGCAAGATAGAGAATGCCGCTCACGGCGATCAGGCCGCCGGTCGGAAAGAAATCCAGGAAATTCAGCGCGGCTTGGGGTGGTTTTGCGATGCGAAGCAGATCGCTCACGATGATGTTGGCGGTGGTAAAGTAGGTTGCAGAACCCCCCAGCAGGCTGCCATAGGCCACCGACATGAGCAGTTTGCTTGGCCGGATACCAGTGCGACGACTGGTTTCCAGCGCGCTGGGCAGGATTAGCGCTCCGGCTGCCAGGTTATTCATGACCAACGAAAAGACCGCCGTCACGCCGGCGAACAACGCAATCAACCGACTTTCTGAGTTTCCCCCCGCTTTAGTAATCTTTTGGGCCACCCATCGGGTAACGCCGGTCTTTTCCAGTCCTCGCGTGAGGATGAAGAGGCTGATTAAGGTGATGACCGTCGGTTGGCTGAACCCGGCGATTGCCTGGATGGCTTCTTGCGGTTTCCCGGCTGGCCCAAGTATGCCAAACCCTGCCAGTTGCATTAATCCCAGCGTTGCCGCCATTGCCAGTGCAGCCAGGTCTATCCGGATTTTATCCAGCGCTGCCAGGAGCAGCGGGATCAGTACGACTGCAATCAAGGTCATTTGCAGAGATGTCATTTTAATACCTGCTCGCGTCTTTTTCACGTCGATGAAGATCAAGCACTGGCGCCCTGTCCGGCAGCTTTTGTCGGCCTGACCCCGAGTAGCTGGATCCCCAGAAAGGATAATACCAACAATATCCCTGCCGTCAATCCAAACATAAGTTGGATCCCCATTTGGTTTGCCAGGATACCGCCCAGCCACGGTCCTGCGAAAATCCCGATGGAATAAATTGACTGATGCAACCCCATTGCAGAGGTGACTTCGGCTGGCCTGACCTTCTGAATGCTGGCACCCATCAGCGCCGGGTAGCAAATGCCGTAACCCAACCCGATTGCGAGCTGCGCTACTGAAAATGCCACCATGTTTGGCGCTGATGCTGCTCCAACCAGCCCGATCCCCATGGCCAAAAAGCCACCTGTTAGGAGCCGCTTGACCGTGATGCGATGCCCGGCCGATGAAACGATCAGGCTGCCCAGCATTGCAACCAGCCTGGTCCAATACAGAAACACCGCAATACACAGCGTAACCATCAAGATTTTGCGGTGGTGTTTTGTTAAGCCTGCAGCTTGGGGGGTGACCTGCATGGAATCCCGTTTCCTCTGTGCAATGATTATACCGTCTGTTTTGTGAGGAATGCCTCCGGCGAAGGATTAAAACTTGTCCACCGATTCTACCCGATTCGCACTATAATTCAGCTTTACAGAAAAGTGATTTGGCCCACAAGGCAGAATTCGTCTTATTTATTAAATTCATTTTATGACCCAGACAGGAACGAGCTATGTATAAAACCCATACCTGTGGCGAGCTTCGCCCCATCCATATTTCACAGACGGTCACCCTTGCAGGGTGGGTTCACCGGCGCCGTGATCATGGCGGCGTGATCTTTATTGATCTGCGGGACCGTTTTGGACTTACCCAGATTGTCATTGATCCAGAAGCGATCCCTGCCGCGCAGGATGTGCGGGTTGAATGGGTCCTCCAGGTTGTTGGAGAGGTGCGCCGTCGTCCCGAGGGAGCGGAGAACCCGAACCTTCCTACCGGGGAGATCGAAGTGCATATTCAAAGCTTCAAAGTTCTCAACCAAGCCAAGCAGCTTCCTTTTCCCATCAACAAAGAGGAAGACGTGGAAGAGAACATGCGCTTGCGGTACCGCTACCTGGACTTGCGTCGCGAACGGATGCGCCGCAACCTGACGTTGCGCCACCGCATGGTCAAATTCATCCGCGATTACCTGGATAACAAGGGTTTCCTCGAAGTCGAGACGCCCATCCTGTTCAAAACGACGCCCGAAGGCGCCCGCGATTACCTGGTGCCTTCCCGTGTTCACCCCGGTGAGTTTTATGCTCTGCCCCAGTCACCGCAACAGTTGAAACAGTTATTGATGGTGGCGGGCGTTGAACGCTATTTTCAGATTGCGCGATGCTTCCGCGACGAAGACCAGCGCGGCGACCGCCAGCCGGAATTTACCCAACTGGATATGGAAATGTCCTTCGTAGAGCGGGACGATGTGATGGAGCTGGTCGAAGATATGTTCACCCGTATGGTTGCCGAGATTGTTCCACACAAACGCCTCCTGGCATCTCCCTGGCCGCGCCTCACCTATCAGCAGGCGATGGACCGTTTTGGGAAGGATAATCCCGACCTGCGCTTTGGCCTGGAGCTGGTGGATATTACCGATCTGGCACCTCGTAGCGGGTTTAAAGTGTTTCAAGATGTTGTTGCCTCCGGCGGCCATGTGCGTGGCATCAATGCCAAAGGACTGGGAGATTACAGCCGCAAGCAGATTGACGAGCTGACCGATTACGTGAAGCAGTTCGGCGCTAAAGGACTGGCTTACCTGGCAGTTGTCGCCAGCGGTGAGCATCGTTCTACGTTTAGCAAGTTCCTCCCGGCGGATGTCTTGCAGCAACTTTTGGAGCGTATGCAGGCGCAGCCGGGTGATCTGCTGCTCTTCGTCGCCGATAAACCGGCGGTTGTGTTCGAAGCCTTGGGCCGTCTGCGCGTTTACCTTGGCGATCTGCTGGGACTACGAGACCCAGAGACGCTGGCGTTTTGCTGGGTGGTTGATTTTCCGTATGTGGTGTGGTCAGAGGAAGAGAAACGCTGGGACCCCAGTCACCATCTTTTCACTGCCCCGATGCCGGAGGATATTGCCCTGCTGGCTAGTGACCCTGGCAAAGCCCGCGGTCAGCAATACGACCTGGTCTTGAACAATTATGAGGTTGGCGGCGGCTCGATCCGGATCCATGATCGCGCCTTGCAGGAAAGAGTGTTCAAGCTGATTGGTCTCGATCCTGAAGTGGCTCGCCAGCGTTTTGGGCATATCCTGGAAGCGTTTGAATACGGCACTCCGCCTCATGGTGGTATTGCCCCTGGGATAGATCGGATTTGCATGATCCTGGCCGATGAGCCGAATATCCGAGAGGTAATCGCATTCCCCAAGAACCAGGCGGCCCGAGATGTCATGGCCGATGCCCCGTCTGAAGTGGAAGCTAAGCAGCTTCAAGAGCTGCATATCCGCGTTGTTAAAGATTAACCCCTCAATGGCCGAGTGCAGGCATGTTGTGTAACTTTTGCACAGCATGCCTTTCTTTTTAAGCCGCTTTTATTACGAGATAGAATTGAGGCTAAGCGAAGACAATTGACCCTTCTGGTTTTTCTGACTACAATACAGATACGCATTGTCATTTTTATGGCCGAAATGGATTTCCAGAAATGTAATGATATGGTTGAGACGACAGGCATACAGGGTCAAAAAGGAGTTTTCGATGATAGGTTTGCCTTTTCCTTCAAAACGAGCGCCGTTTTATCGCGACATCCCCGATGAAAAGTGGAACGACTGGCGCTGGCAGCTTAGCAATCGCCTGAATTCGGTGGCAGATTTCGAGAAGGTTCTCACGCTCACTGCCAGTGAAAAGAAAGCGCTTTCGGCCAACGATCTCTTTCGTGTAGATATCACCCCTTATTTTGTCTCCCTGATTGACTCTGAAGATCCGCAGGATCCAATCCGCCGTCAGGTTATTCCTACCGAGGGGGAAATTGTCCCTTTCACAGGGATGATGGAGGACTCACTGGCGGAAGATCGTCATTCCCCTGTGCCAGGTCTTGTCCACCGCTATCCCGATCGCGTTTTGATGCTTGTGACAACCCAATGTGCTTCGTATTGCCGGTATTGTACCCGCTCGCGCATCGTGGGAGATCCTTCGGCTACCTTTTCTCGCGCCGAATTCGAAATGCAGATTGAGTATCTCAAGAGGACGCCCCAGGTACGGGATGTACTGCTTTCAGGCGGCGACCCATTGACGTTGGCGCCCAAATTACTGGAAGAGCTTCTTGCCCGGTTGAGAGAGATCCCGCACATTGAAATTTTACGTATTGGCACGCGCGTCCCAGTGTTCATGCCGATGCGGGTTACTGAAGAGCTGACGGACGTCCTTCAAAAGTTTCATCCTCTGTGGATGAACATTCATGTGAATCACCCGAACGAGATTACCTCCGAGCTAGCCGAAGCCTGCGACAGGCTCAGCCGCGCCGGCATCCCGCTTGGCAACCAATCCGTTTTGCTGGCAGGAATCAATGATTGCGTTCACCTGCAGCGTAAGCTGGTTCAAGACCTGCTTCGGATTCGAGTGCGCCCCTATTATCTTTACCAATGCGACCTGGTCGAAGGGGCAGGACATTTTCGCACGCCGGTAGCAAAGGGGATTGAAATCATCGAGGGCCTGCGCGGGCATACCTCTGGATTTTCGGTGCCAACTTTTGTGGTTGATGCGCCAGGCGGCGGTGGTAAGATCCCCTTGATGCCGAACTATTTGCTGAGTATGTCGGATCATAAGGTGGTGGTGCGAAATTTTGAAGGATTTGTAACTACATATGAAGAGCCATTGGAATACCAGGCGCATGATCCTGCTGCCTGCGCTTTCTGCAAATCCAAACGCCTGGAACCAGGCCAGGCTGGCCTGACAGCTCTTCTAGATGGCGATGAGATGTTCATCAAACCAGAGGGTTTCGACGAGTTGCACAACCGGGGCGGCGGTGTTCACCGCCTGCGCTCGGATCAAGAGAAGTGGAAACCCCTTGGCATTGGTTCTGGCGAGGAAGAGCGGTAGAACAAGAATGATTCTCATGAAATGGTAGCGTCGCGGCGGTCTCATGGAGCATACATAAAGCCAGGGTCAACCACTGAAGCGCTGTCATCGCACCCTGCGGGGTTGAAGGAATAGGGAATTCAAAAGGAGAAAAACATGCACTATCGTCGTCTGGGCCGTTCAGGTTTGAAAGTTAGCGAGATTTCATTAGGCGCATGGATCACCTTTGGAAGCCAGGTGGACGAGCAAAAGGCATCCAATTTGATTTTGACTGCTTATGATCAAGGCATTAACTTCTTCGACAATGCTGATATTTATGCCAATGGCCTGGCAGAGACGATTATGGGAAAGGCAATTCGCGGTTTGCCGCGCGAAGCGCTGGTTCTTTCCAGCAAGGTCTTTTGGCCTACGATGCCAGGGCCAAACGGGCGAGGCTTATCGCGCAAGCATATAATGGAGTCTGTACATGCCTCGCTCCGTCGTCTGGGCGTTGATTATATTGATCTCTATTACTGCCATCGCTTTGACCCTGACGCCCCTGTCGAAGAGGTGGTACAGACGATGAACATTCTTATCCAGCAGGGGAAAATTCTCTACTGGGGCACCTCGGAGTGGCAGGCCTCTCAGGTGATGCAGGCTTTTGCCGTTGCCGCCCAGTATGGCCTCATCCCGCCGACCATGGAACAGCCTCAATATAATATGTTTCATCGCAAGCGTGTGGAGCTTGAACTATCACCTCTTTGCAAAGAATATGGTTTGGGGCTTACAACCTGGAGCCCCCTTTATTTTGGTATTCTCTCAGGGAAATACAATGACGGCATTCCCGAAGGCAGCCGGGCTTCGCTTGCCGATATGGCCTGGATTCGCGATCGCATTACGCCGGAACGTCTTACGATTGTCCGCCAGTTAACCGCCCTGGCGCAGGAACTAGATATCACTACAGCGCAATTGGCGATTGCGTGGCTGCTGCGTCGCAAAGAGGTTAGCAGCGTCATCACGGGCGCATCCCGCATGGAGCAACTCGATGAAAATCTGGGCGCCGCCGAGGCTGAAGAGCGCATGACCGAAGATGTCCTGGAACAAATCGAGCAGATTTTGGGTAATTCACCGGAACAAGAAGATTGAGAGCGGTCTAAAAAGGGTAAGGAGGCGTACTGCCTGGGCAAGGATGTTTGCCCTGGCAGCCGGGTTATCCTGCCTGCTGGTATAATCGCTTCTATGACGAAATCCCAGAAACGAGTGCTGCTGCTCCTGATCTTTTTTGGAAGCCTGTATTTTATCCTCTTTATTCCCCCCAACCTGACGGGCGCCAAAGATGCCAATATGCTGGCGCTCTTCGAGGTAGATGAATATGCACAATATCCTCACGCTCTGGGGATGCTCACCCTCGGCGAAACGGCTTACCAGACACTCCGCAATTTTCTGATCTACCTGCATTACTTCTATGGCTACCCCTTTTATTTTTTCTCTGCGCTGGCGCTTTTTCCACTTAAATTGATCTTCGGCGCCGGTTGGCAGGTGATGACGCCGGTAATTTTGCTGGTTCTGCGCCAGGTGATCAACGTCTTGCCCATGCTCGTTTCTTTGCTACTCTGGGTTTGGATGCAGACGCGTTTTCGCTCCTGGTGGCGGGCGTTGGGGCTTTTTGCCCTCCTTTTAAGCGTGCCGGTAGTGGTGTTGAATAATTTGTGGTGGCACCCTGACAGTCTCGTTTTCCTGTTCGTTACGCTGACTATATTCTTTTTGAACCGAGATGCTCTACATTTTGGTAGAAATTTTTTCCTGGCTGCTATCTCCTGTGGTCTTGCAACCGGCACAAAACACCTTGGTTTGTTCTTTGTTCTGGCAGTGCCGGTATATATTCTGTGGGGGGTGTTTTCAAAACGCCTTCGTTGGGGGAAAGCAGTTGGACTTGGGGCGCTGTTCGTCCTGCTGATGACATTGGCGGTGGTGGTTTCTAACCCCTTATTGCTGCTGCCGATGGAGCGGGCAGAGATCATCGCTGTTCAAAAACTGCAATTCCAGCAGACTTCTGTTGGCATTTTGACGGCGAACCAGCAGACGTTTTTTGCCGATGGCTATCCGGAGGATATCCGCATTCACTATGGCGAGGCGCTCTTCATCCTCCTGGCTTTTTCATCCCTTGTGGCTGGTATCTTAAAACCAGAGCGGCGTCTCTTAAACGTCCTTATCCTGACCTGGATGATTCCCTTGACCTTTGTCATTCTCAATTTTGGCACCCGGCGCACGCATTACTTTTTGCCGGTCATGATCCCGCTCTTCTCAACTTTTGCAAACGTCTTTCTACCGTTTTCTCCATCCACACAGACCGCAGTGGATCGGTTCGAGCGCTGGTATTCCAGGGTTTTGGGGGGTCTTTATGCTTTGCTTATTTTAGGGCAGATGTTCCTTTTCGTCCGCACCGATGTGGAGATTTACCTTCGCACTTTATTTCGCGAGGCTACTTCTGCCAGCATCAAGTTCTATGAGCAAGTTGAGGAGAACGTCATGTCAAAAATGCCCGAAGAAAAGATCACCGCCTATCGTGACTGGCATATCTATTTTCCAGATACGCCCTCCCGACAGGTGGAGATGAACTGGAATCTGGCGACGTATGACTACATTCGAGAGCTTAAACCAGACCTGATTTTGTTGGAGCGCGAGAATCTCTCTATGTTTGCCCGCCCCGAAGTGGTGGGGGAAGCGGTCGATCCCGATCGTATGGAAATGGTGCACGAGTTCTACGCAGCCGCCGCGAAGGGCAGGCTGCAAGGCTACCGCCAGGTGTACCAGAGTGATTTTGGCCTGGTTTTTGTGGACGAAGCGTTGTTCAACACCTTCTTCGCGTCGAAGTGAGATCGCTGAGCGAGGCTCCGTGCGAGCCAGCCCCGGATCTAAACCGAGCGAAAAAACAACCCGGCAAGCATTTCTGTCCGGGTTGTTACGATTCGATCAGAGAGGATGGCGCTATTGGCTGCGGATACGGGCGCCCAGATCCTGTTCCAGCCTGCGGATGATGCGCTCTCGTATCTGGCTGGCTTCTTTATCGGTCAGGGTACGGTCGGTCGCCTGGTAGGTCAGGCTGTAGGCCATGCTCTTTTTCCCCGGGCCGATCTGTTCGCCGCGGTAGATATCGAATAACTGCGCTTCAATCAATAATTTCCCACCGCCGCTGAAGATGCTTGCCAGCACTTTTTCGGCGGGAGTCTCTTCATCCACAATTACGGCGATATCCTCCAGCACTGGGGGGAAGGCCGATACGGTGCGCGTATCATGGCGGTCCGGCATTACCGCCCGTAAGACCCCAGTTTCAAATTCTCCAGCGATGACAGGCGAAGTTCCTAGATCGTACCGTTTTTTGATCACAGGGTGCAATTCGCCGATCACGCCCAGCGAGTTCTCGCCTGACAGCACCTGAGCGCATTTTCCGGGGTGGTAATAAGGATGCGCCAGAGGTTGGAAACGAACGTTCTTAATATGCAGCGTTTCCAGCAGCGCTTCAACGATGCCCTTCAAGTCAAAGAAATCCAGTCGGGCACTGTTAGAGCGATCCCACGATGTAGGGTGGGCTTTTCCGGTTATGGCAATGGCCAGGTGATGGGGTTCTGCAGGCAAAAGCTGATCTGGCTGGGGGATGAAGACGGGCCCGATTTCAAACATTGCAAGCCGTTCTCGCAAACGGATGTTTTGCTCCATCACCTCCAGCATAGAAGCCAGAAGTGAGCGACGCATGACATTCCGGTCTGCCGAAATCGGATTTTGAAGATAGATGTAGGGGACATCTTCCAGCGCCAGCAGGCGCGCTTCGCGTTCGGGAGAGGTCAGGCGATACGTGATGATCTCTTGCAAGCCCAACCCGACCAGGATGTCGCGCAGCCTGTCTTCCATTTCCTGCACTGGGTTGCCGCGTTGGGGCGGCAGTTCAACTGCCAATCTAGAGGCAGGGATGTTGTCGAAGCCATACAGCCTGGATATTTCCTCGATCAGGTCTGCCTGACCTATCATTCCTTCGCCTATATCGGTGCGGTGGGGTGGTGTCTTGGCGTGAACAGTATCCTCTTCAATCCGGCATTCAAATTCGAGCCGTTCCAGCAAATCGGCGACCTGTCTGGCTGTGAGCTTGATACCCAAATGTCGTTGCACATCTGCTTCTGAAAGGCTGATGACCGGGTCGAAAGCCGGTTGTGGGTAAGCATCCACCAGCCCTTCGGCGATTTCGCCGCCGCTCCAGCACACCATGCGTTCGAGTCCGAGTTGGACGCCTTCTTTAGCCAGGTTAGGATGGATGTTGCGCGCAAAGCGGTAAGCCGCTTCGGAATTGAGGCGCTGTGAGGCGACGGTTTGTCGTATGTTGATAAAATTCCACGAGGCGCCTTCCAAAAGAACATTTCGGGTTTTTTCGGTCACCTCGCTTTCCAGGCCGCCCATCACACCTGCAATTGAGAGCGCGCCGGCTGTATCGCAGACCAGTACGGTGAAATCATCCAGGCTGCGCTCCACGCCGTCCAGGGTGGTCAGCTTCTCCCCTGGGTGGGCTGTGCGGGTGATGATGGTGGGTGCTTTCCCGCCTGCTCTTTGCACCAGAACGTCGTAATCGAAGGCATGCAGCGGCTCGCCAAGCTCTAGCATGACGTAATTGGTCGAATCTACAATGCTGTTGATCGGGCGCATCCCGGCCAGTCGTAACCGTCTCTGCACCTGGTAGGGGCTGGGGTTGGGGCTGACATTGCGCGCCAAACCCACCACGAAGCGCGGGTTCAAGGATGTATCCAAAATTTTAATTGTAGCCAGCCCCTCGATGGAAGGGTGTACTGGTTGGATTGTTCTTTTGGGTTTGCGCAGCGGTTTGCCGGTCAGCGCTGCAATTTCGCGCGCAATCCCTACCATGCAGGCGTTGCGGATCATATTGGGTAGGATCGAAATTTCAAAGACCGCATCACCCATATAGTCCACCAGCGGCATCCCCTCCGGGGCGTCATCATCCAGGATGATCACCCCTTCATGCTCATCTGAGATTCCCAGCTCTTTTTCTGAACAGACCATCGAGAAGGAATCGATGCCGCGGATCTTGGCGCGTTTGAGGGTGGTTAGCACCTGTCCGGGCTGGTGTCCATCGTAGATTTGCGAACCTTCGCGGGCGTAGGCTACCTTAAGGGGGTTTTCCAGTTTGCCTTGTCCTTTATAGGGGTAGAGGTTGGGTGCCCCGGTTAAGACAATGATCTCTTCTGCACCATCATTCAAGCGGCAAAGCACCAGCCGGTCGGCGTTGGGATGGGGCATTACCTCGTCTATTCTAGCAACGATGATTTTTTGGGGATCCCACGAAATGCCGGTAAACTTAAATTCGTGTTGTTCTTGAGAGGGAAATGGCAGGCCCACAAGGCGAACCTCCTCAACTTCCAGTCCAGCCATAGTGAGGATACGCGCCAACTGGGGCAGGGGTATGTCAATTTCTACGTAATCTTTAAGCCAGGAAAGGGGTACTTTCATCGTTTTCATCTCCTCAAGGGCTGACGTGATTTTTCTGGCGGGCCCTTGTTGAATTCTCTGCGTTAGAACTGCTCCAGGAAGCGGATATCGTTGGCCCAGAAGTGCCGAATATCTTCGATGCGGTGTCTCAAAATGGTGATGCGTTCAGGTCCCATTCCGGCAGCAAAACCGGTGAATTCAGCCGGATCGTAGCCTCCGTTTTGCAGGACGACTGGATGCACCATACCACACCCCATGATCTCGAGCCAGCCGGAACCTTTACAAATATTGCATCCTTTTCCGCCGCAGACAAAGCATTCGATATCCATTTCTGCGCTGGGTTCTGTGAACGGGAAATAGGACGGTCGCAGGCGCGTACGCACATTCTCGCCGTACATCCGGCGCGCAAAGTCGATCAACGTTCCCTTGAATTCGCTGAAGGTGATGCCGCGCCCAACAGCCAGAACTTCTACCTGATTGAACTGAATCTCGGAACGGGCGCTGATCTGCTCATAGCGGTAACACATCCCTGGCAGAATCACCCGGATGGGATCGGGAGCGTACTCCCGCATCACGCGAATCTGCCCCGGCGAGGTATGGGTGCGTAAAAGCACGCCCTCGCGAGTGGTGTGAAAGGTATCCCACATATCTCGCGCCGGGTGGTGGGCGGGCATGTTGAGAAGCTCAAAGTTGTATTCATCGGTCTCCACATCGCTGGAGAGATAAATTTGAAAGCCCATTTCGGCAAAGATGTGGTAGATACGCCGCAGCGTTTGGGTGCTGGGGTGCAACCTGCCATGATAGGGTTGGCGGCCTGGCAGCGTCACATCGATGCGGTCGCGCGCCAGCGAATTTTGCAGTGCAGCTTCATGCAGGCGGGTTTCGTATTCGTTGTAAGCGGTTTCGATGGCCTGTTTTACCTGGTTGGCTTGTTGCCCAACCAACGGCCTTTCTTCCTTCGGAACCTCGCCCAGGCGGCTAAAAATGCGCATTACAGGAGCGTTGCGTCCCAGGTTGGCGCTGCGCCAAGCCTGCAGCCCGGTTTCATCCTGTACAGCTTTGAGCGTCTCCAGCGCAGTATTTTGAATCTGTTGTAGTTCTTGCAGAAGTCCTTGTGCTTCTGTCATGCCTACCTCCATCGTTATGATAAATTCAAAAAAAAGACCCCTCCCATCAAGGGACGGGTCATTCCGCGGTACCACCCTGTTTGGCTGAAAAACAGCCCACTCACCCCAACGGCCGTGCTCTTAAAAAAGAGGGAAAGGCGATTGGCTACGCCGATAACGCTGCGTGCTGCGTTCCGAACTACTGGCCTTCTTATAGGAAGGCGTTCCCCCGGAAGGCTCGAGAGAGAACTTCAAGTGGTTTCTACCGCGCAAGGGTTTCAGTCAGCGCCCTTGCTTCCCTGTCGGTTTTCACCGCTTTACTTTTCTCCGTCATTGCCTTTTCTGATTGATTGTGTTAAATTATCCTCAAAAATATTTGCCTGTCAAGGGGGGTTTTTAATCTAAGATAATTAGATGGAGACCCAGGAACTGGTGATCGAGTAGGCTGTGATCATCCCTACCCGTATCGAAGAGATTGCCTACCCGGATTTCTACAATAATCTGTCTGTTATCAAGGCAGTTGTCAGGGCCTTACTGCGCGCTGACGCGGGAAGAGGTTGCTTATCCGGCTGAATACCTGGGTGCTTATCAGCCTCCACCGGTGGAAGGTGCACCCCTGCCGCAGACGATCAGACGAAGCATCCGCGTTAAAGATGTTTGGATCGCGGAGCCAAACCTTAAAAACTGCCCGTTCCTGATTCCCTATGAGAAAATGCGCCTGTCTCTCAACAGCACCCTGGAACGGATCAAAGCTCTGGGGGGCGAAGAGATCACTTTCTCCAATTACATCTATTTCATGGATTTCGAAAAGCCGCTTCTGCAATCCCCTTCTCAGGTTGCCACCTCGGAAGCTGACCTGCGCTATATCGTCGGAAAGGCTGATGAAATGGGCATTGCCATGACCCTTTATCTAAACCTGGCTCCTGGGGACTTGAAAGTGTCCTGGGAAATCCCCGGAGAGGGATGGCTGGAAAGGCTGATCGACCAGTGGGCAGTGTTTGTGGTTGACCAGGCCAAGCTGGCCGAAGAGACCGATATTGATGCTATCATGATTAACCATTTCGACTATCAGCCCGGCATTGGGGGATTTGAAGGTGTTTGCCAGACCAAAATGCTGGAACTGCTCGATAGGGTGCGGGCTATCTACTCCGGCCAGGTGCTCTTCGTGATCGAACCGGGCATCGGTGCAGATTTGAACAAACTGTCCGATTTGCTGGACGCTGTTGATGCTTTTATCTCTACTCCGTATACCTCTAGTCTTGAAATCTCAGCCGACAAAACCGTCAGTGTTGATAATCTGAAAAGGCTGTACTCCGAAAACATTAATAACATCGGGGTCGAATTTGCCAGATTTGAGAAACCCTTCCTGCTACGGGTGCTGATCCAGTCTGAGAAGGATTTCCTGATCAGGGGCTGGAACGAAGATATGTTCTTTATCGAGCGATCGGGTGACCCCTGTTACCTCAAAAACCTGACGGTAGATTTCTCAGTGCAGGCGGTGGCTATGGAAGCTATTCTGGAGGCCGTGTCCGAGGTTCAGCGTGGCGGACAAATGTAGGTCGAGAACATTGACATCTATGGCTACTGGTATACCGACGCGATCCTGCCGGATTTTTCCCAGCCGCAAATTGCGCAGTCGGTCCGCAACAAGCCGGTCGAATCGGTGGTTTATAAATGATTTAAGCACTGGAAAACTTATTCTTCCGACCATTGAAAATTAGGGTCCATTAGTATTTTAGAAATTACATCCACAGAATTCATATCAATGGATCAGGAAAAAGAAAAACATATAGCCGCGGATTTTCTGTTATATTCTATTACCATGTAAACCTACGCATGACTCACATTCTCCATCGGGCGGTGTAAATGAAGTTAGATAATATTACGTTACTGGACCGACTGCTTGCTCAAGGGAAGATTGCTCTGCAACCCTCCATATTTTTGAAACAGTCTCCTTCGCCGTTACCCGAAAACTGGGATTTTGAACGTGTTGAGGGCATGATGCTTGGTCTGGCAATTGGCGATGCGCTTGGTTACCCTACTGAGGCGGAGTTACCGGTAACCAGGCAGCGATTACATGGCGAGATACGCGATTATTTGCCCAACCAATATGCTGGTGGCTATCCGAGAGGGGTCCCGTCGGACGACACCCAGATGGCCTTCTGGACGCTCGAACAGCTCCTGGAAGATGGCGCGCTCAAGCCAGGTTGTCTAGCGTATAAGTTTGCTCAATACCCAATCTTTGGAATGGGCAGTACTATCAGGGACTTTCTACGCAGCTATAAAGATCAGGGGCGTACCTGGGAAGAATCCGGTCAGTCCTCTGCTGGCAACGGTGCGTTGATGCGCATCGCGCCGGTATTGATTCCACATCTGCGACGGCCATCACCAGCGCTTTGGGCAGATGCGGCGCTGGCCAGCATGATTACACACAATGACCGAGACTCAAATGCCTGCTGTATTGCTTTTATTCAGATTCTTTGGGAATGTTTGCGTTTGAATGAGTTGCCTGAGCCTACCTGGTGGGTGGATGCGTTTGTCGCAGCGGCTGGAGAGTTGGAAGGAAACACCTTATACTCGTCGCGCATTCCAGAGCTGCCATACCAGGGTCCGTTATGGCAGTTTGTGGATCGCGAAGTTCGTCAGGCTCTTAAGCAGAATCTCTCAACTTTAGAGGCATGCCAGCGATGGCATTCCGGCGCATACTTATTAGAAACCATGCCCTGTGTTCTGTATATCCTGGCCAGGCATGGCGATAACCCAGAAGAAGCCATCATCCGGGCTGTTAATGATACGAAAGACAATGATACCATTGCCGCCATCGTTGGCGCAGCGGTCGGAGCACTTCACGGGAGAACGGGTCTGCCGGCGCGTTGGATCAGCGGTTTGTTGGGTCGAACCAGGGAAGATGACGATTGGCGTATTTTTGAGTTGATCGAATCTGCAAAGCAAACCTTCTGGCGGTCGGATCCTCCGCTCACCCCGGAAAATATCCAGGCTGTGTTGAAATTCCTGCCTCATTTCGAACAGCCAGATTTTTCTCCTGGAGTGTGGGTCACTAAGAGAGGAAGTTTGCCATATTTTGACTACACCTCCGAAGTGCTTGATTTCATAAAATCGCTTGCCGGGAATGGCTTCATCCAGCCTTTTGATTGGATGAATTGGCAGGAAGGGAAGCAACTGGTAAATGACTCAGCGCTGCTGAAAAATGTAAATTTGCAAACACTCCGTAAACTGTTGGCTGCTCATGTGCGCGCTGACCGCTTTTCAGAAGGCCACCTGGCTGCCATGTTTGAATCGGGACATATTACGATGATCCTGAAGCGGATGGCTGAAATTTTTTATCCCAAAGTGAACATGAGTGGTTGATTGATGAATTCGGCTGTTTCAAATTTTTTGTCGCGATTCTGTTAGCCCAAAGTTAAAATGTCACCCAAACTGCCAAAGTTAGAATGTCCCCTTTCAGGGAGCAGCTTTAGTAGGGTTACGAGTAGATATGGGTGAACGCCAGGGATGGTTGGGTGCAGGCTTATGG
>JABLXC010000030.1 GCA_013178185.1 Anaerolineae bacterium
AGAGGACATCGATCGTTCGGCCGTCCATCGGGTATAAACTGACCCCATTCCAAAGAGCAGGCTCTGCCTTATGAGTGGCAATGGTAAAGAATTCGGGAAGGTCGGGTGAAATTCGAGCGTGAAGTGCGCTTCCGCCCATACTAAGTTCAAGCAATGCCGCTGGCAGTCCCGTATTCCTGACGAAGCATTTACAAACAGCCATCGCAAGGGTTGTTTTTCCTACTCCTCCAGACCAATTCACCAAATTAATCTGACGGGCTGGTAGGAACGAGACCTGTTTGGCACTAGTCAACCGGGCTCGCCCTAGCCATTCAGCCGGGTCTATTACAAAATTGTCTTGAGTAACCACCGGGATCCCACTCTTATCCAGCGCACTATGAAGTACCTCTTCAGATACGTCTGATATTGGGAGCAGGTCACCAAGAATAACCAGATGTACTCCAGACAGGTTCTGTAAAACACCACGAGTAGAGAATGCTTCCCGTACTGAGAGATTGTCAGTCTGGGAGAGTGCTTCCAATACTTTTTGATCAGGTTGATGAGCCCCAAGCAAAATATCAAGAGCCGAATTCCGTTTCAAATTAAAGGAATTTCCAAAACTAAATTTCATGTTATTTTTCATCTCCTTGGATGTTTTTTGATGGGTAGGACAAATCTGCATAAATTGCCAGTAGCACCGCAGTAACCAAAAGCAAAGTGGTTAAGACCGTCAAAATGGTTCCAGGTAGTGACCCGCTACCCAACTTGATATACACGATGGATAAACCACTAATCCCGGCAATCCCCATGGACCGAATCCACATCAAATTGGTCAGAATGGCAGAAACAAATACACTGAGCACCGCCAACCAGACCAATTCGTCTTGGACCGCAAATGATTTCATGAGTAGGGCGATACTCAAAGCCAACGCAAAGCACATGTTTGAAAAGTTCCGCGCCATATTTTTCACCAGAGTCCAGGTATCAAACGCCAAGTTACAATCCGCATGTAGCAGGCATATCCGTTAATCATTTTTTCTTCTCGAAGGATTCGCCAACATTGAATGAACGTCAGAGCAACAGATAAAAGAATGGCAGTGAACCAATCTGGAAAACTGAAGACCATCATTGCCCTGAACACCAGTTCTCCTAGATACATCGGGTGACGTAAAAACCGATAGGGACCACGACTGGTCAGGCCACGATCCGCAGGGGCAACCCCAAAACGTGATCCTAATGTGATGAGAGACCACAAGATCAAGGAGTACCCAGCCAGGGCAGGTATGAGCAAATACCACTCGCTATGGCTGGAAGTTGTGAATGTGGGCAAGAATGCGGCGATCATTCCGAGCCATAATCCGGTGCGATCATATTGTTTCGCCGGTGTTCGCCGGGTGTAGAAGAAAGCTAATAACCCGTTATGAATCGCAAACAGCCAGGCCAGGATAGAAGGATGTTGCCAGGCTGCCAACCCGGAAATAAGCGTGGCAAAAAGGAAGAAGCCAAAACCAACCAGGTCACGTATGCGATCGGAATGTTTCCGAATGCAATGGAGGGGATTGGTGGCCATTACATCGCACCTAGATTCTGGACAATTGGCCATCCTATTACAGCCAGCAACGTCACCAGGAATGGCAGGAAATAAAAAACCACCATTGGGATTACCAGTTCGGACCCCACTTTTTCTGCTCGCTGCTCAGCGGAGCCAATATAATCAGCTGCAATACTGGTTGCCAGCTGTCCCATCAATTCCTGTTGGGCAGTACCACGTCGGATGAATTCCAATTGAACAGACATGCCGATCAATTCGGGGAGATGCGATTCCTGGGCTTCGCGTTGCATTTGCTCAATCAGATCACGACCTTGCGCCATCTGAAGAACCCACCGCATCCATTTGCCTACCAAGCTTTGTGCTTGAGCTGTCCGACGCAAGGCTTCTTCCATCGAAACGTTTGCAGACATCTGGGCTGAAACTAGCTGAACAAATTCTGGAAGTTGAGCAATAAACTGACGGCGATAGCGACGGGCAATCCCGCCCATAGACATAGCAGGATATTGAAATCCAACCAATCCACCTACCAAAGCAAATACTGGTTCCGCAGTGGCTACCATCCCCAATCCAAACCCTGCTACAGCTAAAGCCACCCGCAGAGAGGTAAATTGCACTTCATTCCAATCGTTCCAGCGATCTCCAATGTGAGCCCAATACAGATCTGCCCGTGTTTTCCGTAAAAAACCGGCTGGCGTCCATCTAGATACAGGCTTGTCTAGAGGAGATAGGGATTTACGCCATCCGGTCAGGATAACGCCATCTGCTGGCGTAAGAATCTCAGATAACCGGCCTGTGGGTGCTGCAGGTGCAAGTTCAAGTGTCAGGTAGATGACCAGTGCAAAAACAGCAATTCCGGTGAGATAAATAAGTGCAGTCATCTACACTGCCTCCATAATCATGGAACGGATAATGAAGTACCCACCCACCATGGCTGCCATCGTGCCACCAATTACGATTTGAACAGGGAGGGAGGTTAACGAAGAGCGCACCATTGGATCTTGGCTGAGATAAATCAGAATGAGGATCAAGACAGCTGGCAGGACTTTTGCAGAAACCAGCGAATCGCCGGCTTTCGCCTGGGCACGATTCCGTGCAATTAGGATTTGCTGAACCCGGCTTGAGATATCCATGAGGACCGCGGTGTAGGCTCGTCCGCCTGCTTCGGTATATCCTTCCAACAGTTGAGCTAGATTGGCCAGGGACACAGAAGGGCTGCGCGATGCCAGACTTCGCAATGCCTCCACCCTATCTTTGATTCGCATTTCTGAAGCAGTGAGAATAAACTCTGGAGTGAGAGGATTGGTTTTTTCTATCTCCAAGGACTCACCGACTTGTTGTAAAACATCGGGTACGGATCCACCAGCAAGTAGACCAGCAGCAGTCCGACCAATAGCAATTGGGAGAAGCTGGTCAATATTCCGACCACGACTTTTCACCCGATCATCCAACCATGCACCAGGAATGTAAATTAGGATTCCCCCAATAACAATTGCCGGCAGACCGGGGAGGAACAACCAGGCAATGACCATGCCGCATACACCAGCAGCGATACGCAGTAGGCGGAAGGTAACGGGTTTGATATTCAGACCGGAGGCTAAAAGTTTATACTCCAGCGATTTTTGATCGAGACTGGATAGAGTTCGGGCTGAATCAACAGTATATAAAGCGGATAATCTACCCGTTTTGATTTGCTTTGGATACCACAGCAAGAGCACCAAAGTAGTGGATAAGAGCCCAACCACTGGAATTAATATCGTCATAGATCCTCCAGGTAAGTTTAAAAACAAAAGCCAGACACTCGTGCTTATGCGCCTTTGACGTGCGCATCCAGCAGGTAGAGTCCGGCTAACGATTGAAAGAATAAATAATTAAGTTGTCAGATTAGATTGAGTATAGCAAGCGAAAAAGGCTTATCCTAGGGGGACAATAATATTTGTCTCGTTATTTTATTTAGAACTATATAGGTTGAGAAATTGGCAAGAAAGAAGGCACACCATCTATGAAAGAGAAATATAGAAATTGTTTGTATTCACTGCCGAAGGCATCCTGATAAATTATTTCAAGAATGTTATACATGTTTTCAATTGTCCGATCAGCGAAAAATACTAAACATAATGAATTACTTTCTTTTGAGATTCCCAAGTTAAATGTGGGGTAGATTTGCCATTTGTCTTCACGAATATTTCCATTTTCCATATAGGAATAATTTTCATATTTTATTTTCTCGTAAAATTGTTCTATTGGGGTTAGGGAAATATCAGATAATTTCTCTAGATTTTGTACGTGGACTAATTTATGGATAAAAGTGTTAATGTTTATAGCTGGACCTAGACCGATGTTCCGAATTTTTAATGCACACCAATTGGATAAATTTGGTTGTTGTAAAGACCAACCGTTATTGATAATATGTTCTCCATCTTGAGAAAAAATCCGACACACTGCAGAATCATTTTTCCAGTTTGTATCATATTCACAAACCACAACCGGTTTTACTTGTTGTGTCATTATTCTATTATTAATATCACTCAAGTTTCTATTCTGCTTATAGGCAACTAAAGCAAGTAGGGTCGTTGAAGTTACAGATAATATAGAACCCCAAAAAATTAGAACGTCTGGAGCAGAATAATTGGTAAGCACAGGATTGGTAGACGTTTTACCCAGTAAATAAAGATGGTCTATTGTTATTGGAACAATGATCAATAAAATTGCAATAATCAAAATGATAGAACTGATGTAAAGCAAAAAATTCCACTTTGGCGATAATAAATTCTTTTTCATAGTTCAAAGTAACTCCTTTTTAAAATCGAATTGTTATTTAATCTCAATAGTTACCTCTTCAAGGAGTTGTAAAACACACAGCCAGGCTTTGTCAAAATCCAAATCTTTGTTTATTACCAAATAATTAAGTCGCCGCTCCCAGTCTCTCTCAAATTCTGATCGTCTTTGTTGAATCGTTTTTATATCAATCCCCTTTAGACTTAATCCCCTAACCTCAAACTTGCCAGGTAAGATCTGCACCACAGCATTTTTATTAATTCCATTTAAAACAAGGTTGTAGATGTCATAAAGGTCTCTTGAAACTGCAAACCTTCTTTGACCCCCAACTGCACGGATCTTTTCAGCGATTACTTCTTCCAAGCTATAACACGGCAAATTGATATCATCAAAACTTACTTGGTCTGAATATGGGTGAATGATTTGTTTTTCATTTACCGGCAGCAAGATTTTTTCAGCTCGTGTCAAATCCAATTTGACAGTTCTTGGTGATCCACCCCAACGCAGAGGGCCACGATAATAGATTCGAGCCTGATAAGATTCACTTCCATATTCATCATCCACTACTTCAAAGTGGATCGGTTGAACTCGAAAATCAGGACCATCATGATCGCTAATCCAATCAACGCTTTTCGTAATCCAGCCTTCAACTTCGGCAGCTGATAGATGATTTATGGCAGTAAAATCGAGATCCTCTGAAAACCGGTAATCAGGAAAGTAGCACTTTCGCAAACAGGTACCCCCTTTGAATATCAAACCTCCGAATGAAGTACTTGTTTTTCGCATACCAAGCAAAAACCATCCAAGACTATAATCCAGGTCGATCACCATCGGATCAACTTTTATTGCAGCGGCAATCCGGCGAACTTCAGCTTCACTTATCATTCTTTACTCCAATTATTGTTCTTGGGATTCTATTTGAACATTTATCTGAAGTTGCCAACGGGTGACAACTGGTCCCGATTGTCCCAAACCGGGTTCTAATTGGCTAATCCCTTTAGAGATCATGGTTTGCCAGTGATTTATCGTCGAAATTCGATCTGGGATAGGCAAAGAAAGCGTTTCTACTAAATACCCAAGTCGTTTAGCCACCACGCCACCACCCCATTGGTCCAAATAATGGTCGAGTTTTTCCCAATCGACGGAATTTATTGAAGACTTCATTGCCTGTGCTAATTGAATGATTCCCCCACTTAACTCAGGCCGGCTTGCTGCATCGATTATGGTTTTTTCGCGATCTGTCACCATAATTGGCAAATCTTCAATTTTCCGGGTACTAATTCCAAAAAAATATCGTTCCGACACGTAAATAAATTGGAATTCAACTCCCTGAATCACAAGGGGTCTCTTCCTTTTTGTTGTTTGGATAAATTGAACACGAGGGATTTGCTCCGTCATATTCCAAAAACGAAGAGCTGACCAATATGCAATAGCTCCCGGCGAGATCAAATTAGATGCCAATACCAATGCATTCTCTGACCAGAGTCTTTCGGGACCAGCTTCCAGTGGAATGATCATGTATAATCCGCGTTCCAGGCGCTGGAGCCATCCTTTTCGGACAAGACGGCTAAGAGTATTCGTTGCAGCTACCTTTGACTGCCAATAATCAGTAGCCTGTTGGTAAGAGAAAACCCTCTTTCCAGATGCAGAAAATGTAGTAAGAAATTCTGTTTCTTGTTTGCTGAGCGACATGATATTTTATGTACCACAACCTTTAGATATTGATGTTTGGGTTACACAAAATATTATAACAACAAACACCAACTATGCAATACTGGGAAATCTAATTAATTTCAATTTTGGAAAATTATGTTGTTCGTGCTATTCAGGAAGTAAAACACAAGCAAATTACCTAAGAATATTCAAAGATATTCGATGGATTTTACAACCGTGCTTACATTATAATTAAAGTAAGCATGGTTGTAAAAATCACTTGGCTATTTCAATTCCCCTAATTTTTCCCAATTAGGTTCTTCCATAGACGAGTCTTCTTTATATCGATAGATGGGTTCAAAATATACGTCACCGTTCTTCAGATCCTTGGACACATTGGATATGGCAATCACCCGGCGAACTTCGTGACGGATGCCGATCTGCACCAACAAATCAACCGCATCAGAGATCATCTGATTGGCTTCGTGTGGCTTTACTCCAGCATCCGCACCCATGACTGTCGCTAAACGGCGAGCTGCTTCACGGGGACTGTCCGCGTGGAAGGTACAGGCTCCACTGTGGCCTGTCATCAAGGCCCGGAACAAACTCATGGCAGCCACGCCATCACGCACCTCTCCAATGACCAGGTAATCAGGTGACATTCGCATGGCATCATCGACTCCGTCTGCCAGGGTATACGGCCGGACATCCGTGCCAATTGCCTGCGGGCGGGCTTCCACCGTCTGGACGGTTGGACGGTCTACCCAGATTTCCTCTGGGTCTTCGATCTTCACGATGCGCCAGATCGTAGGCAAGTAATTGCACAAGGCACTCAGCAGAGTGGTCTTTCCGGTTCGGGTCATCAACAAGATAGTTCATCGGGTCCATGCCGCCTCCGCTTATTGTGATCATCTTTCCACGACATCCACCAGAGTTCCCCCTGGCATACCAACCGTTAAATCACCCGGATCGTATGCGACTACCGGGTTTGTCCACCGGAAAATCCACTTGGCGTCTTCAGGAGCAGCATTCACACATCCATGCGACATTTCCTCCCCGAAGTTGTTATGCCAAAAAGTGGAATGGATCGCTACCCCGTTGCCCTCAAATAAACTCGTCCAACTCACACCTGGGAGATCATACCCGCCACCAGTTGAACCCCCAGACATATGGACCGAAATCAATTTACGCCAGATCGGTCTCAGACCTAATGGCGTTTCCCAGTTCTCGGTCCGGTTCCCATACATATCGAACCGGATCCCAGTAGAGACCAGAGCGAAATGGACTTCCGCGTTTCCCTCAAAGCAAGAAATTGTCTGACGGGCAATGTTGACGACAATCCGTTTGTTTTCCACCTCTGGATGAATAGGCGCAACTTCTTCGTTGGTCATTGGGCGGAACGCCTCGGCCCTGGCCCAGAATATATCTCCATAACCATAACGCTCGTTCACCCGATACCAGATCTGACCATCATCGGCTTTCCTGATCTGGTCGATCCAAAAGACCTGGGAGTAGTATAAACGAGGGGATTGGTCTTCCTTCAACCAGGGCGAACGAGCTGGTGGGTTTGCCAGGGATAGATCGACATACGGTTGGGTTACCTCGGCCCACATTCCGAGCCCCAGACTGGTTTCGGGCAATTTGTTAATCGGCGTATTAGGTACATTTCTAACTGGCTGGAGATATGGTGTCCAGATATATCCCTGAGGAGTCTCTACCCAGCGCTGGTTCCTCCGATAGGGCCGGCGTCCCACCACTTCACGCAACCAGGGGACAACAGCATCTTCATAGACTTTTGCTATCGTCAGGCTGTCTGCATCAGGTTTGACTTTGACTTCTGCCATTCCAACAGTTACCCTACCCAATCTTTCTTCCTGCGGAAATGAAATCTGGGAGAGCCATTTTTGGGAAGGGGTCATGGCCATTGCAGCCAATCCCCCTGCTGCTTTCCTCAGGAATTCACGGCGGGAAATTATGGAAGATGTTGTCACGGCAATTTCCAATGGAGAAATTACTACCAATTCACCGAACAGATGCCTGAACCCAGATTTCCTGAATGGGATGATTAGGATCGTTGGTCTCGATTAGCACGCCACGACGCACCGTCGTTCCGCGCATCTCATGAAAGCCTGGATCAAATTGTAGGGTCATCAACACAACTTTGCCAGGTGGAATTTCGGTTGCCGTGAAATCTGCCATAGTGCAGCCGCATGTTGTGTAGGCGCGCTCGATGATCAAAGCAGATTGACCGGTGTTAGCTATGACAAATGTGCGCCTCAAAACAATATGAGAATTGACTTCACCGAAATCAAAGAAGGACTCAGAGACGCGGATCACCGGTTCCTCACTCAGATTCGCAGGAATGGTTTCAAGAACCTGGGGGCTGCGATCGATGTCCATTCCGTGCACGGCGTGGATCTTTTTCCCATACACTACGTCTGCGGGAGTATATTGGAGCTTCTGACCGGCGCGGCTCAATCCAAGAATCCCGAAGTATATGAAAGCCAAGACAACGATTCCAGCCATCCCCAGGATCACATAATCCCATTTCTTGTTTCCAGATAGCCGCAGTAAGCTGAGGATGGGAAAGGTCCGTTTTTTCGAGGTAGTGGCGGATGACTTGCCGTTCATCTATTTGTAGATATTTTCCTGTTCTTTTGGCAGAGCCAAAGCAGATTTATCAGGAGCCTGATGGTGTTCATGCTCACCATGTTTCATTGTGCCCATCATTAAAAGGTGGGACAGCGGGCAGAGCAAGACCATCAGGATGATAAAGACGTTGTTGAATGGAACCTTGAAAAGCAAAACCGCAGCAGCTGCGCCCAGGGCAATCAAGCAGCAGGCGACCATGATGAGTGCATGTTTTTTAGACATTCGTTCCTCCTTTTATCCTGAAACTGACCAGGTAAACTCACGCGACGGGGCGTCCAAATTGGTGATGGTGATTGTGACGCTCTTCGCGCCGTCTAGCAAAGCAGATCCATCTTTAGTAGAGGGGAACGAGAGCTTCCCTTCCACGTGGTGACCACCCCGCGGTGCATCCCATAAGGTTGCCTGAACGGTTTTTCCGGTATCTGTGGAAAGAACAGCGAGTTGAGCAAGGTCCATGCTGAGATCGACCGAATGGGTATCCATTAAGACCTCAAAGATCACGGCATCGCCGGGATTTCCTAAATTGATCGGTGTAATCTCCATTGTCACAGCGCCCTGAGCGTCTGATTTTGTAAGATTCGCGGAGATATCTACTTCCTGGGTTGCGACAATTTCTTGGGTTGGAAGAATCGTGGGTTCTGACTGGGCTGCCCCGGATTGATTGGATGGCTCAGCCGTTGGAGCCTGTGATGGGTTTTGTCCGGTACAGGCGGTGAGTATAGAAGCAGCGATCGAAGCGATAACGACAATTGACCGAAGTTTCATAATGATTCCTTTACCTGGATGGCATCGAACAGTAACGGCATTACTTTTCGCCTTTCGCGAAGGATAAGATGGACCATATAGCTGATGCCTAGAAGAGTTGTGCCCAGACCCACCCCCATAAAGAGCAGGCGGTATTTTGCCAGAAAAGTGGCTGCTGCGGTCAATCCCAGGATCGGCAGAACATCCGTAACATGATGTGCGCAACATGCCACCATCGCCACAGTCGAGGTGGTTCCGCTGGCGCCCATGCTAGTTCCTGTGGCTGGAAAGCGCGACAATACAGCTGATCCTAGCTTTGTTACTGGCAAATACAGTCTTAATTTCAAAATGGTATATAAGGCAGCCTGCACCCCAAATCCGATGATGATGGGAAACACAATCCAACGATCCTGCCAGAAAAATTCAGCAGCGTGAGCCGGGCTCTCGGCCCAGGACACAATCCCAAAGTAGAGTGCTGTAAGCAAGGCTGCGCCGATTAATCCAGCTCCTATGGGCAGAAGGATCTTTTTTTGTTTGAAGGTCAAGGTGTTTTCCATTTCATACTCGAATAACGATAGAAACAATTTCATAAAATGATACGAAGTCCAGATATGGTTGTCATGCGCCGAGTTGCCCGAATCTGGCTAAGCAATAAAGCCTATCTGTTGTGGGCGAGATAGCGCTGTTGATCGTGTTTCCATTCCGGTATGATTTGTTTATTCTTCTCCTCCTACGGGAAAAGAGCACCATTTCATATTCGGGATATATGGATGGCGCTCTTGGATCGTTTATTATGAAAGGATATAAACAATGGAAGATCACTGCCAAGTTACGCCGAACCAAAAGATAAGCTCTGCTGAGGAAAACGCAAAAACTCTGCAAGCCTACCTGGCTATCTCTAGTTTAAACTGCCCAAATTGCGCTAATCGAGTAAGGAATGCGTTGATAAGCTCCTTGGGGGTGACCGACGCGTTGGTCGATCACATCGATGGACTGGCAGAGGTTTCATATAATCCTGATCTGATCCGCCCGACCAATTTCATGGAAATCGTCTCAAGAGCAGGTAGTGATGGCATTCACCGTTACTCCGCAGTGGTGATTGGATAACGATATTCGGTGCCGCTCTTCCTCCGAGGCTCCTTAGAAAAGCAGGATGTGGTTCAATCATGTTGAAAGACTTGTTGAACCACATTTTCATTTGAAACCGGCTAGATCTTTACAAAAGCTTTAGAAATGCTTCACGGTCACTTTACCCTCGACCTGTATACTGTGGATGTAAGTTAGAAACCAGCTTGATTAGGAGAAATTACTGATGAATAAATCGTTAGGTATCGCGTTAGTGGTTATTGCCGGGGTCATCCTTAGTGCTCTGATTTTTGGGGCCGGCTTGCTCGTTGGACGTTCGAATTATGGGTCGACCAATTTTGGCCCCTCCACCATGATGGGACGGAATTTCACCAACCAAGGCAATTCGATGATGGGAAATGGCCAGAACATGATGGGTAGCAATGGAATGATGGCCTATGGCTTCAATATGATGGGTGGTTATACCAACGGTAGTGCGGCCAACACGACACCGCTCACGATTGATCAGGCCAAACAGGCCGTGGAAAGCTATTTGAAAGGCCTGGACAATTCCGACCTTGAGATCAAAGAAATCATGATCTTCGATAACAACGCCTATGCTCGCATCACCGAAAAGAGCACCGGTATCGGCGCGATGGAATTACTGGTTGATCCCTCCAGCCTGTCCGTTTTCCCTGAATATGGTCCCAATATGATGTGGAATCTGAAATACGGTCATATGAGCGGAAATGGGATGATGGGCGGTACTGGTGGAATGATGGGCGGCCGCGGCATGATGGGCGGTTATAACACCGCCCCAGGTGCTGTCTCGGCAACCATGACTGTAACCCCGGAGCAAGCGCTTAAGGCTGCACAGCAGTATCTCGATCAGCAGTACCCCGGCTATAAGCCTGCCGAAGATGCCGACCCGTTCTATGGCTACTACACTATCGATATCATAAAGGATGGTCAGCCGACCGGGATGCTCAGCGTAAACGGCTTCAGCGGGCAGGTTTTCCTCCACACCTGGCATGGAACTTTTATTGAAATGTTTGAGTAATCACATCTAGCTTGCCCAACTTCAGGGATCGGCCGTTCCGCCGGTCCCTGTTTGTATGTAAAATGGATAAGCAAACCTATTCGGAAGGAATCGAAAGTGCCAGCAGCAAAGATACTCCTGATTGACGATGAACCCTCGATCCACAATGTCGTAACTGCGTATTTAAAAGCAGAGGGCTATGAATACCAGTCGGCTATGGATGGACCATCCGGCCTCGCTTCCGCCCGTTCCTTCAAACCGGACGTGATCATCCTGGATGTGATGCTGCCCGGTATGGATGGGATTGAGATTCTGGCAAACCTGCGACGCGAGTCGAACGTCTATGTAATCATGCTCACAGCCCGTTCAGAAGAGACCGACAAAATCGTTGGCCTCTCCGTTGGCGCAGATGACTACCTGACCAAACCTTTCAGCCCGCGTGAGTTAATCGCCCGCATCAAGGCAGCCTTGCGTCGCATGCAAAGTCCCTCTGCCACAGTAAGCGAACCTGCCATGCTCAATTTCGCCCACCTGCGAATTGACCTCTCTGCCCGACGAGTGTGGGTGGGGGAGCGTCTAATTGAACTGACAGCGGTAGAGTTTGATTTGTTGGTTGCGCTTGCCCAGCATCATAGCATGGTGCTGAGCCGGGAACAGTTGTTGGAAAAAGCCTGGGGATATGATTACTACGGGGACACCCGAGTAGTGGATGTTCACATCGGTCATGTCCGCCAGAAATTGGGAGATGACCACTTTATCGAAACCATCCGTGGAGTTGGCTATCGCTTCGAAGACAAGTAGGTGAATTTATGATGAGACTTCTGCGCACACATCTCGCCTGGAAAGTATTTTTTTCGTACGTGGTGGTCGTTCTGGTCGGCGTCGTTGTTCTCGCCACTGCCACCAGTTTATCCGTTCCAGCCGCTTTCGATCGACATATGGCAGGGATGAGCGCAATGATGTCCGGTGGGGATATGATGGGAAATGCTCAACCGATGGAGGTTGAATTATTTACTAACTATACGGCATCGGTCACTGAGGCACTTTCTATGGCTGCGATCGCAGCGCTGATTGCGGCGGTGGTTGCCAGTTTCCTCGTCAGCCGCCAGGTCGTCACCCCGGTACAACGGATGATGAAGCTTAGCCACCGCATCGCGGAAGGGGAATACGAAGAAAGGCTCACAGTCTCGAGAGGCGTGCGGTCCAATCAGTTGGATGAACTGGACCAATTGGCATTGAGTTTTAACCAGATGGCGGACAAGCTCGAAAAGACAGAAACCATGCGCCGGCAGTTGATTGGCGACGTAACCCACGAACTGCGCACTCCCCTTGCGGCAATCAAAGGCTATATGGAAGGATTGATGGACGGAGTTCTGCCGGCAGAACAGGAAACCTACCAGCAAGTCCACACAGAAATCGATCGCCTGCAGCGTCTGGTGAACGATTTGCAGGAGCTCAGCCGGGTTGAAGCTGGGGCATTCCAACTAATGCCCATATCAATCTCACTTCCTGGCCTCATCGAAACCATCAAGGGAAATCTTGGGCATCAGTTTGAGGACAAAGGTATCCAGCTTGAAACGCAAGTGGAACCATATCTCCCGAATATCATGGTTGACAAAGATCGGATTCTTCAAGTGCTGACGAATTTGGTCGGAAACGCACTGCAATATACGCCGAGTGGTGGAAAGGTATCAATCCGAGCTGCCAGAGACAAATCCGAAATTCTCATCTCCGTTTCGGATACCGGCATCGGCATCGCTCCGGATCATCTGCCCTTCATTTTCAATCGCTTTTACCGCACGGATAAATCCAGAACGCGCGCCAGCGGGGGAAGCGGGATTGGATTGACCATTGCGCAAGCGCTAGTCAAGGCGCACCATGGTCGCATCTGGGCAGAAAGCGCAGGCGAAGGAAAAGGCAGCTCATTTCATTTTACGCTCCCGGCGGCTGGATAATCCATTTTTACTTTTACGAACATCTTCATCAAAGCTTTACATTTGCTTCAAAGAAACTTTACCCCGCTAAGTTATCATTTAAAAGTAAGAACAAGAAAATACAATTTGAACAACGGATTAGATCCGAAAAAAAAGGATGGAACACTATGATGGGTAATTTTGGATACGGTGGTATGGGTTGGATCGGAATGATCCTGGGTCTGGTGATTACTATTGCTGTAATCATTGGCCTGGTATTACTGGTTGTGTGGGCGGTTCGCCGGATGAGCGGGAATAATGCTCAGCCTGGTTCCCAAAATTTGACCGGGCAGTCGGCCCGCGATATTGCCCAGGCTCGCTACGCTAAGGGCGAAATTAACCGCGAAGAATACCAGCAGATTTTATCGGATCTGGGCCGCTAAGGTAGGTGTGTCATGATGGGATTTGGAATGCTGGGTGGCATGTTCTTATTCTGGGTCGTACTGATCGTTCTGGCCGTGTTAGTGGTACGGGGGCTGTTCCAATCGAAGCAATCAGTTGGCAACAACCATGCGAATGCTCCTCTTTCAGCCTTAGAAATTATTGAACAGCGCTACGCCAGAGGTGAGATCACACAGGAACAATTCCTACAAATGCAGAAAGACATTCAATAGAACAGTGCCGCAAACAAATCATCGCAGCCTCTCGATTACAACTGAGGCTGCGATTTTTTGGCTCTGCTTATGGTTCACTCGATTCGACAGCCTCAATCCTCTTCGGTTGGGTGCTCTACTTCCCCTCGCATGAAAGCATCCGGCGCTTGCTCGTAAACTCTCAGGCATGCTATGTTGCAAAAATACACTCGGACACTCTGATAAATCGCCGAAGGGAAACGCTCCGGATTACGGATGACACCGCCACACGCAGTTTTCATTCCTTCTTGTTGATTACCTTGGTCTTCCACCTATCCTCCAACACGAACGATAACTATGGTAAAAAATCCGCGGGATTTAGGAATCCGCCGGCATCTATGCGTATGCGGAAATCAATATGATTCCCAGTGGAATTACCAGTGCTACCCGATTCTGCAATTTGCTGGCCCTTTACTACGCCTTGACCTTCGCGAACAAGATTGGCGTAATTATGCCCATAATAGCTCCAGTAACCATTTCCATGGTCGATGATTACCAGGTTCCCAAAACCAGTTGTATCCCAGCCAGAGAAAATCACGGTTCCACTATCGGACGCAAAAATGGGTTGGCGCTCATAAGTGCCTACATCAATCCCAAGATGGCCGCTCCAATAAGGTTGGGTAATTACGATTGGAGAGATCGGCCATGAAAAATAGCTACTACCAATATAAGCCAGAGGCCCCGAATAATAACCCGGAGATTTTCTCCCTTTACCTGGGAGTACCCTGGGGCCTGGCTCCTGCCACACGATTTGTTTTTTTCCTCCAGGAACAATGATCTGACTCTCTGCAAGCAATTTATCAGGCATCGCTCCTCGAAAATTGTTCCCAATAAAATTGACAATCTCATCGATCGAAACACCATACAACGCCTGAATTCGTTCCAAGGTGTCTCCTTCGCGAACAGTATGCAAGACTCCATCGACCGGTAGAATATTTAGCATCACCCCAACACGCAACGAACCAGCATTGGTACTTAATCCTTCATTGCTCCATAAAATCGTTTCAGGCTGGATATTATGTTTCTTGGCAATCGTCCAGGCTGTATCTCCTTTTTCCACAGTATGTTGAGTTACAGCAAATCTTGGCTGGGTTGGCCGGTAAGTATGTAGGTCCGCCAAACGGCTTATCGAGCTCAATTTTGTAGATGGAGAAAACGTGGGTATATCAATACGCCCGCCATACACAATGGTATTCGGTGTAGGTGGGATACTCTTCTCCAGATCAGCCTTCGCCTGAACAGGTGCTGCGAACCTGTAAACAACCCAAGCGCCAATCATCAAAACGAAAGAAACAACCACCCAGGAGAGGAAATTGACAAGCCTACTCGATGTCATAGGCCTAAGGCTGGATCGGCGGGTACTTTACGACCCGGTTATTGCCGGCATCGACAATCCACAAGCTTCCATCTGGACCTAAAGCCAATCCATTCGGTAAACCAAAGGATCCATCTTCGGGTCCGTACTGGCCAAACGCAGCCAGAGGTTCGCCCGAAGCTGAGAAAACGATCACCCGGTATCCTTCCGGATCGGTCAGATAGATACGATTATCGGGTCCAACCGACAGGTAAGGTTTGTTGTCTACCGAGCTACTCCCCCAGCCCTGCACGTTAAAGCTGGAAATATATTTACCCTCCGGAGAAAATACTACCACGCGCATGTTCCAGGTGTCGGCTACGTAGATATATCCTTCCGGGCCGAGCGCGATGCCCACGGGTTCATCTAACTGACCATCGCCCCCAGTGGCGAACTCGAACAAGGCTGTACCTTCCGAGGAAAAAACCACCACACGCTTATTGCCTGCGTCTGTGACATAGAGGCGACCATCACTGGCAACCGCGATACCACGTGGTCCCCACAGTCGATCCAACCCATCACTTGCAAGACCAGAGGATCCCCACTCAACTACAAACTTACCTTGTGAGTCGAACTTCTGAATGCGATGATTCCAGGTATCCGCAACCAATACATTGCCATCGCCGTCCAAGGCAATTCCCCAGGGTTCGTTAAGCGTTCCCGCCGCGGGCGGTGATTGTCCATCTGGAGTCCGGCTGCCCCAGGATAACAGCAGCTCACCCTGCGAGTTATATTTCGCGATCCTAGAATTGCCGCTATCCACGACGTAAATGCTGCCGTCTCTACTGATTGCAAGATTGCGGGGTGTATTCAATTCGCCGGTGGTGATAACAAATTCCGGTTTTATCGTTTTTTGGATGTTTACATAAGCATCCGCTTGCTGGGGGATATCTGCCAGAACACTTGACCCCAGGCTGAGAGAAAGCATTTGTAAAGCAATATCCTTGCGAACATAAACCCGCATTTTCTCTGCCAATGGCCAGTCGGTAGGTGGCTTGAGCGAAGTTCCAGTCAGTGAGCTATAACGGGTGTAATCCCGTTTCCACAGGATATCCCAAAGGGCAGCGCGTAGATCGGGATTCGCTAACGCCTTGCGGATTCGGCCCCAGGTCAGGTTTTTATAATCCTCAATAGGCCACCACATGCGAATTACCTCAAAACGATGATACCTGGAACCAAGCATCAGTTCGACCTTGTTCCAGTTGGACGGACCTGCCAATACCACCGGCGCATCCAGGGCCTCCCGGTTTGGTTGCGAGCCATAAAACGAGCTGTTGGGGTAATCTTTGAGGTACCAGCTCATCGGCCACGACACGTCTGAATCGTAGGCAATTTTCAAATCCTCACCGGTACCCGTATGGGTGGCAATGGATTGGATATCATCCAGTACCCATTTAACTCCCGGCGCGCCGTGAGCGTAATCGATGTACTCGGTGGAATCGTCATAGTTGATGTAATTCACAAAAAAGGAAGTCCGCATGGTCAGTAGAGTAACTATCCCGATGGCAACTAACCCCATCCGTTTGAAAAAGCCTTTCGGTTTCGAATGGATGACGTCATCTACCCATATCCCTTCCACCATCTGACCAATCCACCACGCTGCCAACAATAGGAAAGGCACGGTAATATGCGTGGAAAGCCAGGGCATTTTCTCTCCAGCCAGGGAGAGGGCGAGGAAAATTCCCGCGGCCCACCATAAAGCGAAGGGGATGAAGTTGCGTGCCAATTCCGGCAATTGTTTCCGGCGGATAAAAAATAAGATAGCCGCACCAATCCCACCGATCAAAGGAAGATATTCGTAAATCGGAAAGACGATCAGGAAGTAGTACCAGGGTTGTCCACCTCGCGCCACTCCTTGCTGAGACAACCAGTACCCCAAAGAACCGATAAACCCACTGGCAATTCCAGTCGGGTTGGTAAAAAAGGTGGTAAACAAAAGCAGGTCGATCCCCAGGAATAGGCATGCCAGTTTTAACCAACGTTGGCTTCCCCAGACTATGCCCAATCCGGTAGAGACTACCGAGAAAACACCGAACAGCGCCCACAGTCGGACACCAGATGGATTGGACATCCATTCGGTGCCTTGACTCCCCAGGACAGATAGATCTACAAATGCAGCGCCAGTCAATCGGGAGAAAAACAGGTTGATGATTGGCAGCGCGATTGTGGACGAAAAGAAGGCTCCTAAAGTGACCATCAGTACGAGTAGATCAAATTCCGGCGATGTTGTTATCACTTTCCACCGTACACCATATTTCCACCCAATGCGGACAAGAAGATAACTGGCAAAGATCGCAAGGTAAATGAAGGTAATCTCCATTGTGGAGAACATCAGCGCCAATGCTGCCACAAATATGACCAGGTATCGTTCTTTCCGCTGGAAGAGATATCCAAAAATTGAGTACACCGCCAGCAGCATCCAAGCAATCACCAGAATATCGTGCCGGATATAACGCGAGTAGTACAACACGTAAGGAGAGATCAAAAATAGCAAGGAGGCGATCAGCGTTCCTGATCTTCCAAGCCAGGGTTTGAGCAGTTGAGGAATAACAATCGCGATGAATGAACCAAGAATCAACGGGATCAACCGCGAAGTGAAATCGTTCGCCCCCAAAAGAATGTTGATCAACGCAGTCGACTCAAACAAGAAGGGCCCATGCATCATGGGGGTATGGATAAACCCTTTGCCAGTTGCCAATAGCCACGAATAATAGACGTGCAAACTTTCATCGTGGCTCATGACGCGCTCCCCCAGGCCAATCAAACGGGTAAGGATCACGGCGCATGCGAGCGTGAGTGCTATTCCTTGTTCCAGCGTTATGGTCAAAGGTCGATTAAGTTGGGAAAGGAAAATAAGTATTCTGGACCCGGATCGGGCCGGATTTGCGAATTGGGGTTCAGTATCGCTGGCTCTCTCCACGAGGCTGGTTTCTCCTAGACACTCATAAATATGGGTGAATTTCCTTCTAACCAGTCTATCGTTAAGGATCATTTTTATGAATAGGTTCTATTGCCCCTCAGGGGTAGGGCAATATTGCTTATGTCGCACCGTTGATTCTTGGATTATTCAGGAGGTATATTAAAGCCGGATTGACCATGGTGGCTTATGCCAGAATACTCTCTCAAAAGAAGACAACCTTTTAACCCGCTACCGTATATTGTGCTGGCAGGGATCATCCTGGGAATTGCTTTGGCCAGCAATTTAGCTCTTGCACCCGTCCCTACCGCAACTCTCCCATCTCCTACTCCCACAGAAAGTTACCCGGCAGCGATCGTACCTTCAACGACAGACACTCCCAGGGTTATCAACATTACTCCTGCAATCACAACTTCTGCCGTCGCCCAAACGGGAAAACCCGCACCGGATTTTCGATTGAAAACATTGGATGGTAACGAAATAAAACTGTCGGATCTCCGGGGAAAGACTGTGTTGATCAATCTGTGGGCCAGTTGGTGCCCACCTTGCCGTTATGAAATGCCAGGAATTCAGGCGGCTTATGAGAAATTCAAGAGCAAAGGATTGGTTGTATTAGGAATAAATTTCACGGCACAGGATAATTTGCAGGATGTTCGAGATTTCGTGACAGAACTAAAACTTACTTTTCCCATTCTGCTGGATGAGAGCGGTGATGTCAGTGCTGGGTTATACGGTATGCGCGGACTGCCGACCAGCTATTTTATTGATACACAAGGCATACTCCGGCGAATTCAAGTCGGGGCTATGCTGCCCGAAAAAACTGAAGGATTCCTCCTGGAAATCCTCCCTAAATCATAGATTCTTTCACCGGCGAAGGCAGGTCTTTGACTGCCCGTCCGCTCAAATATCCCACGTAGGCTGGCACCAATGGTAAAACGCAGGGGGAAAGAAACGACAGAAGACCTGCAAAAACAGCAATGATGTAAGTCGGCGTAACCGCGCCTCCCAGGGGCAAGTCGATAAAATAACCCCGCTGAAGCGCCCAAATGGCGATGAGAGTCATCCGGTCGAACACCATCAGCAGTCCGACGATGATCAATAGCGAACCGCTGACTACCTCGATCCAACGCACGTACCTTCTAAAACGGGCCATGAACCGGATGGCTTTTTCCATCCCAAATCCAATCGCCAGGAAGGGAAGGCCCAAGCCGAAGGCATAGCCACTGGATAGCACCATAGCCTGGGTCGCGGATTGCTGGCTCATTCCAAGGGTCAGGATAGCTCCAAGCGTTGTCCCGATACAAGGCGTCCAACCAGCGGCGAAGAAAACACCCATCATCACTGAAGATAGGATTGGGCGGCCCTTTCCAGGGGTCCAGTAAGCACGCGTTTCATAGTTCAACCAGGGAAGGTTGATGAGTTTTAGCGTGAATAGGCCCAACAAGATCACGATCGCCCCGCCTATTCGCCCCAAAATGGATTTATAGATTCCAAACACCTGGCCGAGAGCAGTAGCGGCGCCGCCCCAACCAACGATAAATATCACCGAAAAACCAAGCACAAACAGCACAGCGTGGAAGAACGTATTCAAGCGAAGCTGAATCCCAATAGCTTTGCGATCTTGCGTTGTCTGAGTCGTTTCCAAATTGAATCCTAGGGGTGATGCAAAAATTGGATCACAAGACTGTATACAATCACAGACGCCAGACCTAAAATCACCAGGATGGTCCAGATCTTATCGAAAACTTCATGTCGAGGTAGGAGTTGCTTCAAGCTTTTTGAGAAAATGCGGTTTGGCATAACAGACCTTTTCAAGAATATTCTTATCATACGCAATCTAAGTCAATCGAACATGCGTCAAAATGCTGGTGCTTGAACAGGCAGAATGGCCTATTGTGATTTGTCCCCCCCACTTTTACAATTTCAGCAGAGTTATCTCAACTTCAAAGGAACGAATTTTGAATGTCTAAATCAAGAAGAGGTGTTTCGAAAAGCCGGCAGGTTCAGCGCCAACAAAATAAGTTGCCGCTGATTATGGCGCTGGCAGGAGCGGCGATCCTGCTCATTGCTTCTTTTTTTGCGTTTCAAAAGAAACCGGCTTCTTTTACCCCCGAGGTTACTGGCGGCCCCAGTCTGAAGGCGGACAAAGAGAAGGTGGATTTAGGGACTGTCAAATTAGGGCAAACGGTTGAGGTTTCCTTTGAAATCAGGAATGTGGGTGACCAGCCTCTCAAATTTTCCAAGGCTCCCTTTATCGAAGTCAAGGAGGGGTGTTGACCTCCCACTCCTGTCATCGGTTCGATGACCCTCAAGCCTGGTGAAACGACAACCATATCAATGCAGTTCATGATGCACGGCGATATGGGCGGAAAACACGACTTTCGAGTTCACCTTCCTTCAAATGATCCTATTCAAAAGGACATGACCCTTACTGTACTTTCCAATTGGATCCCCTAACTGTTCCGGATTGTTTTGGACTGATGTGGATCTTCTACCTTTACTCTCAGTTTTCAGGAGTCTTATATGTCAAATAAAGTTCCAAGTACAACAGAGGTTTTCGCTGATCCTCCATTTGCGCAAAGCTTGTTCAACAGCCCAAAATGGGCCTGGTTATGGGTAATAGCGCGCATTTATGTGGGTTATGCCTGGTTGACCTCGGGAATTGGCAAGCTCTCGAATCCCGCCTGGACCCAAACGGGCGAAGCATTGAAAGGTTTCTGGGAGAGAGCGGTGGCCATCCCTGATGCGCCAGCCCGTCCATTAATTGCTTTTGACTGGTATCGCGGATTCTTGCAGTCCATGATTGATGCCGGGGCTTACACATGGTTCTCAAAAATAATTTATATTGGGGAAATCCTGATCGGGGTGGCGCTGATCCTGGGCTTGTTTACCGGTATCGCGGCTTTCTTCGGCGGTTTCATGAATTGGAATTTCATGATGGCCGGGTCAGCCAGTACCAATCCGGTTTTGTTCACTCTGTCCATCCTGCTTGTGCTCGCGTGGAAAACAGCTGGGTGGTGGGGATTAGACCGCTTCTTATTGCCGGCTTTAGGGACGCCGTGGCAACCAGGAAAGGCATTTGGACAGAAGCCTCCCGAAAAAAGTTAAGCGGCGTTACAGAACAGCTTTAGGAAAACCAATCGCTTTATTCCGAGATGGTCACAGGGTTCCGCGAAACATTTTCTTGAGAACCTTGTGGCCATTTTTTATTTAATAAATCCGGCTTAAAAAACTCATCAATAGGCAATATTACCTATCCTACTCCAAGCGATATCGCCCTCTGCGCTTTCGAATTACATCTTTATACTAGGCATAGATCCTTACCTATATCATGCAATAAGGTGCTTAATGATGATTAAACCGCTTTCTACTAACGTTCGTAATTTCCGCTGGTTTATTTTCCTGGTGGCCTTGCTCCCGATCGTTTCTCTTTTGTCTGGTTGCAGCGCCAGCAGTTCAACCGCAGATCAAGATTTGAATATGGCTCCCATGTCGGATATGCCGGTTGATGTCCAAAAGGCAGCGGTGTCTGTGCAAGAGGCCTATCAATTCGCGGTTGCGAATCCGGATGCATTACAGAATGTTCCCTGCTACTGCGGCTGTGGCGCGGCTGGACATACTTCGAATTATTCCTGTTATGTCAAGGAAGTGAAATCTTCGGGCGAAGTCGTTTTTGATCAGCACGCGCTGGGCTGCTCTATCTGTGTGGATATCGCTCAAGACGTGATGAAAATGACCCGAGATGGAAAAACGCCCAAAGAAATACGGGCGGCAATCGATCAGACCTATTCACAATATGGCCCATCCAATATGCCGCCAGCCCAATAATGCCGATGGAATCGCTGCCATACAAGACTACCCCCACAAACTGGAAGAGATGGGCCTGGGTAATCCCTTACGCCGGTCTGGCCTTGCTGATCCTCTTTATTCCACTGCCATTGCCGTTTCATGCACCGCAGGACAGGTTGCTTCGCATCGAGGCCAGCAGTTTTCAATTCACGCCAGGCGAAATCCAGATCAATCCCGGAGACCGGGTGACCATCGAGCTTGTTTCAACCGACGTGGTGCACGGGTTTTCGCTGGACGCTTATGGATTTGAATTAAAAGCAGACCCTGGGCAAACTGCGACAGGAACCTTCATCGCGGATCAGGCTGGGGTTTTCCGTTTTCGTTGTTCGGTGGCCTGCGGCAACCTGCATCCCTTTATGATTGGTAAGCTGCAAATAGGCCCCAACCTCCTTTTCTTTCGAGGCATAGCTTTGGGGTTGCTGGCAATCTCGGCAGCGCTCATTTCTGTCCGGAATGTTTCCAGGGGGACGACATGACACGTCTGGACCTGACCCGTTCCCCCCGTGCGCTGGCGCTGCTGCGCAGCCGTTGGCCGCAGTTCTTGCTGCGTGCCATCACGCTAGCGGGTTTCATTTTTACGATTCTCGCCGGTCTGATGGGCTCGGTGGTGGGCAGCCACAATTTTGCCATTATCTTTGTTTGGATCGCCTGGTGGACGGCCCTGAAACTGGCCTTCATCCCCTTTGGCGGGCGTTCCTGGTGCAGCATCTGTCCCATTCCCATGCCCGGCGAATGGTTGCAAAACGGCGGGATCTTGCAACCTCGCGGCAGCATGGGCATCGGACTCGGCAAACGCTGGCCAAAGGTCCTCAGGGGAACCTGGATACAGGCCGGTGGTTTCTTGCTGATTGGATTGTTCGGCGCATTGACGCTGACCTCGGCAAAAATCACAGCGATTGTTTTACTATTCATTTTGGTTCTGGCGCTGGCCCTCAGCCTGGTTTTTGAGCGCCGTTCCTTTTGCAATTACCTGTGCCCGATCGGTGGGTTTTCCGGACTGTATGCGCAGGCTGGGCCGGTAGAGCTGCGTGTAAAGGACACGGATATCTGCGCTGCTCACATTGAAAAGACCTGCTACACTGCCTGTCCGTGGGGGCAGTACCCGCTGGCTTTGAAATCCAGCGCCAACTGTGGGCTGTGCATGGAATGCCTGCGCGTTTGCCCGTCGGAGAATATCGCGGTCAACCTGCGCCCATGGGGCAGTGACCTGGGTCCGAAAACGAAACACCGTATAGATGAAGCCTTTCTCGGACTGGTCATGCTGGCCTCCGCGCTGGTCGACTCTGCGATTTTCTTGGGGCCCTGGGGGCAGCTGAAATCGGCTGCTTACAACATCGGCAGCCCGGACTGGTTTCTCTTTGCAGGGGCCTTTCTCATCACCGCACTTGGCATCCTACCGGGTCTCTATGTAGGCGCAACATGGGCAGCTAACCGGTTTGGTTCTACGAACGCTTCTTTGCGAAAATCCCTGGCCCATTACAGCCAGGTGCTCGTCCCGCTTGGATTGATGGTGTGGATTGCTTTTACCATCTCGTTTGCCTTCGTCAAATTCGGCTATGTACTTCCGGTGGTTACAGATCCCCTGGGTTGGGGCTGGAATTTGCTTGGTCTTACCAAATCAGCTGGGGTCGGAGAAACCACTTCCTTCAGCCTGGTTTTACAGGTAGCTATGCTGACGGTTGGACTTTTCTGGTCCAGTCGAGTCGCGCTCCGCATCAGTGAAACCATTCGTCAGGCTGCACCATTGATAGCCTTTTCAAGTTTATTCACAATGGCCATGCTCTGGCTGCTGGTAGGTTAAATCCGATGAAAAAAGAAAGAATCGCTCGGTGGATCGTCATAATTCTCGTACTTACCGCGATCGGTGTTCCATTAGGCAGCTGGTGGCTGTCTAGAGCTCAGGGAACGCAAATCGAGATTCATGCCCGTATGCCAGAGAACGGTGGCTGGAGTATCGATACCATACAGGCGAAGGTTGGACAGCCAATTCATTTGCGTCTTACCAGCGATGATGTGGTGCATGGATTTGCTTTAGGCAAGTCAGATATGGAATCCTGGCTAAGTATCTTCCCTGGAGAATACGTGGAAACTACCCTGGTTTTCGAGCATCCGGGAAAATATATATTTTATTGTACTCGTTGGTGTGGGCTCAATCATTGGCGAATGCATGGAGAAATTATCGTTACTGGAGAAGGTGATCCAATCCCGGGTGATTCACTCCCCCTATTCCTACAGTACAACATTGATATTGATGCACCTCATTATGCAGAAAATATTCCCAGCAGTCCTCCATCCGTAGAAAGAGGGTCACGATTTTCAGATAGATTGCCAAATTATGCTATAGATAAGCAAACTTACTTTTTAACAAGTCCAGAAGGTCTATGGCTAAAACTTCGTTCTGAGCCTTCTTTATCAGATCTCAGTGATATGGATATATGGGATATTGTGCGCTGGATTTGGGATCGACAAAATTCATCGAATTCACAGAGTCTTGGTTTTAAATTATTCATGGCATTAGCGTCTGCCGCCCATGGCGAGTCTGGGAGGGGAGATGGAGTCATGGCGAGAGGATTACCTGTTATGGATCATTCAAATATGGGAAGTGGCTTGGTTCGCCCTCCTGATTTTACAGATCCTCACGTGCTACTCAGCGCAAGCCCAGCCATTCTAGAAGGAAAAATTATTCGAGGGGGAATGGGTACGGGGATGCCTTCGTGGGGATCGATCCTCTCTAGGGATCAGATTCATTCCATTATCGACTATTTATACACGATTGCATGGGAGTCTATAAAATAGACCTGTTCATGGAAACTGGATATTTTTTCACCAAATCGTTATAATAAAGTTTATGGAATTAGAAAACAACAATCAAGTAATCCATGTTTTATTAGCCGATGATCACGTTGTCGTTCGAGCAGGTATACGCCAATTTTTAGAGCAAGCCCAAGATATACAGGTTGTAGCAGAAGCCTCCAATGGACAGGAAGCCTGCGAACTACTTAAGCAATTTAATCCCGATGTAGCTGTTCTGGATATCCAGATGCCGAAGATGAGCGGGATCGAAGTGACTCGCTGGGTTCGATCCAATCGCATGCCTGTCGGTATTTTGGTTTTAACCGCTTACGACGATGATCCCTATGTTCAGGCGGTGCTGCGAGCTGGGGCGAATGGTTATGTGCTAAAGACCGCTGATCCACGTGAGATCATCCAGGGCATTCGCGACGTGTTCCACGGTAAATCCGTGCTGGATGCTGCCCTGGCTCAAAAGCTAATCGCGAAACTTGCCCGGCAGGAAGATTCAGCGCCTGTTGAATCTCTAACTGATCGGGAATTACAAGTATTAACATTTACAGCTAGAGGATATACCAATAAAGCGATCGCTATTCAACTAAGTATTAGCGATCGCACAGTACAGAACCATCTGGCGAATGTTTTCCAGAAACTGAATTCTGAAAGTCGTACGGAAGCAGTCATGCGTGCGGTTTCCCTTGGATTGATCTCGGCAAGTATTGCTGAGGAAAAATCGTAATTGAAGGGTTCTGAGTAGAAGAAGGTACTGTTTGTCCGTGCATGATCACCCTGCCGTGAAAAAATCGAATTGGAGGGGGTTTACCCTCCAATTATTTTTGATTACCATACTGCCATTGACCTTTTTACTTCTGGTTGTGGCCTTCGGTAGCCAGGCTCTTCATCACGAAGCCATGCGCAGCCTGGTGGGAGATCGCGACCTAAGAACAGTCCGTGCAGCCTCCTCATCTATCGAACGGGAATTAATTCATCTGATCGGCACCATTCAAGTGATCGCCCGGCAAATGGGAGACCAGCCCGATTTTTCCTCTATCCGCCTCACGCCTGTCGAAATCGCTTCTACCTTCGAGGGGGGGATCGCGCTTTATACCCAAAATGGAGACTTGATTCGCGCCTCAACGACCGGAATGGATTGGGCGGCCATCCCAGCCATGTTTCCCGATCCATTCATGACACCTGCCCCAAACGATTCAATGCCGGTTTTTTCGAACCTGATTACACCGCCAGGAACGACCCAATCGTATATTTTTCTTGCCACGCAAACAGAATCGGGTATTCTGCTTCTTGGGGCGTTTTCTCCTAAAAGGCTGATCGAAATAACGGTTGGCGATCTGGCAAATTTTGGTCAAATCACCATCCTGGTCATCAGTCCAAAGGAAACGAAAGGGGATTTCGACGTCCTCTACCGCGCCGGCCCCACGAAAATGGATGAGTACGTTCAATCGCATCCAGGGATCAACGAGGCATTGAATGGCGAAAGCGGGATCAATTATTATCAAGGCAGCGAGGGTGAGCATGTCGTCGCCTTCACTTCCATTCATCCAGTAAGATGGGGACTGGTGATTGAAGAAGCCTGGGAAGACATCGCCAGCCCTTACTTAATCAGCACCCAGTCGGCTCCTTTGGTCCTGGCACCGGTTTTCATACTGGCGATTTTCACGATCTGGTTTGGGGCGCGAAGGATTGTGACCCCGTTACAGAAATTAGAGAAACAGGCCGCTGGCCTTGCCAGGGGGGACTTCGATGTCATTCGGCAGCAAGTGGGTGGAATCGAAGAAATTCGTAATTTGCAGTTTGAATTGATCGATATGGCCGAAAAATTAAAGGCTGCCCAACAGAGCCTGCGTAGTTACATCGGCGCGATCACAGCTGGAGTGGAAAACGAAAGACGCAGCCTGGCACGCGAACTGCATGATGACACCATCCAGGCGTTGATTGCACTCAACCAGCGCATTCAATTAATATCGATTCATTCCCCTGAGGCCCAAAAAAGTTCTCTGAGTGAACTACGATCCTTGGTCCAGCAAGCTATGACCAACCTTCGCCGCATGATCCGCGGTCTGCGCCCGATCTATCTCGAAGACCTAGGCGTGGTCGCCTCATTGGAAATGCTGGTTCAGGAAATGGGACAAACCGCCAACATCCCAATTGCCTATAAAGTAAGGGGGCAAGAACGCGTTATGGATGCACAAAAGGCGATGTCAGTGTATCGCATTGTCCAGGAGTCGCTCAATAATGTGATCCGCCATGCCGAGGCCAAACACGCCTGGGTGGAACTGGATTTCACTGATTCGGAAATCTTTGTTCAGATACGAGATGATGGAAAAGGATTCATTGTTCCGGCCAGTTCAGCTGAATTTCCAGAAAAGGGACATTTCGGTTTATTGGGTCTGCAAGAACGGGCCGAAATAATCAATGCCGAGCTAAAAATCCTCTCTGCACCAGGTCAGGGTACGATTATCACATTACAAGTAAAGTAGGCATTAACGCTTACCTCAAATCCGGCTACTTGGCGCTGTTCGAACAGTGAACAGCGCCTTATACTTTCAATTGTAAGTGAGGTCAAATTAATTCGGTCTATCACGTAGACCAAAAGGAGAAAACGATGGCGAAAGACCCAGTTTGTGGCATGGACGTCGATCCTAAGACGGCAGCCGGGAAATCTGATTACCAGGGGACAACGTATTACTTTTGTTCGTCAGGGTGTAAGAAGGCCTTTGATAAAGAACCCCAGAAATATGTGGGGAAGGCTGAGGATAGCCACTCCGGACACCACCACTAAAACTTCCTCTCCCTTCCCCGTTTGGCAAACAAGCAAACGGGGAAGGTCTTAAAAGGTATTATGATCACAATTCCGATCGACCCCATTCTGTTTTCAATAGGTCATTTCCATCTCCGATGGTACAGCCTGATCGTAACAGCCGCCGTGTTTATTGGCGTCTGGTTGGCGCTTAAAGAAGCTGGAAGAAAAGGCTTCAATACCGACCAACTCGCGAATAGTGTTTTGTGGATTGTTATTGCCGGCATGGTCGGCGCGCGGTTATTCCACGTGATCGATCATTGGCCGGATGAATTCGCCGCCAATCCAATCCGCGCTTTGTATATTTGGGAAGGCGGCCTGGCGATCTGGGGCGGTGTGCTGGGCGGACTCGCGGCCACCGCAGTGCTCGCGCGCATCAATCACTGGAAGTTAACGCGCCTGCTAGATGCCTTTGTTCCTGGCGTGGTTTTGGCCCAGGCTGTTGGAAGAATTGCATGCATCATCACCGGAGATGCTGTGGGTAAACCGACCAATGGTCCATTTGGCTTTGCTTATGTCAGCCCGAACGCGATGGTTCCCCAACTTGGCGTCTACTACACTCCCACACCGGTCTACGAGATCCTGATGAACCTGGCTATCTTCGCCTTGCTTTGGGGCCTGCGCAAGAAAGGTTTAAAGGATGGAATTTTGGCCTTGTTCTATCTTGCGCTTTACTCTTTTGCCCGCTTCTTCATCGCTTTTACGAGCGCGTATAAGATCATTGCTCTGGGGTTGAACCAGGCGCAACTTATTAGCATGGTTGTATTTGCGATCAGTCTGCCGCTCCTCGCAATTGCGTTGCTGAAGAAACGGCAACTTTCCGTGAATGCCTGATATCGGAGGTTTCATATGGAAAAGCCCTTTGTCGACTTATCTCACCCAACCAAATCTCAAAAGATGGCACACGCCCTACTGACAAGCATTCTCTTGGGATTTGGCGTCTATTTACTCATACAAGGAATTCTCAACATTCTGGCAAGCATAGGATTCTAGATGCGTCAAAATAACCAGCACAAAAGAAATCACGCTTTAACAAGTCACAGCAATCGCCGTCTGAACAAATTTGTCTTTACGGGGATCGTGTTGACTGTCCTCGGCCTGGCCGGTGTATTGCTGTTCAATGCCTTTTATCGGGCTCCACTGCCGGTTGCTGGGAACGTCATCGACATTTCCGCGGATATGGGCGGATTCGATAAAGACGTGATCCGGGTGAAGTTAGGTGATCCGATCACGATCCGGCTGCGTAGCCTGGATAACTCGCATCATACGGACGGTGGCGGAAAGCACCAATGGGCCGTCGATGAATTTAAAGCCAATGTTGTTGCTCCCCCAGAGGGAACTGCGATGACGACTTTCACACCGACCAAACCAGGCACATACGTTTTTTATTGTGACATTTGCTGCGGTGGCCGCGCCAATCCAACGATGAACGGCAAGTTGATCGTTGAAGGATAATTTGATGTCATCCACGATACTTCGCCGCAACCTGATCTTGTTAGCCTTAGGCATTCTGGCGTTCGGAGCCGTAGGCCTCGCCGGCTTCTGGCACCCGAATGCCCCTGAAGCGACCATGCAGAGCTACCTGCCAGTGATTACACTTCCTACGGTGATCATCGCCGGGGCAGTGGATGGAATCAATCCCTGTGCATTCACTGTGTTGCTCCTATTCATCACGGCGCTGCTAACGACGCTCAAAGTAGGAGAGCAAAATATCACGGTAACCCGGGCGCGCCTGGTTGGTATGGGCAGCATTTATATTGGCGCGGTGTTCCTGACTTATCTGGCCCTGGGCGTTGGCCTGCTAAAGGCGGCAGATTTCTTCACCCGCCAGCATTTGCCAGCGCGGTTAGGCGCGCTTGTTGCCATTCTGATTGGTCTGTGGATGATTAAAGATTATTTTCTCCCAAGTTGGGGGTGGAAATTACAGGCTCCCGGCAAAGTGAGTGAGATTGCCCGCCAGTCCGCCCAGAAAGCCACCATCCCCGCCCTTGTAGTCGGCGGATTCCTCATTGGCCTTTGCACGGTTCCTTGCAGTGGGGCTGTCTACCTGGGCGTCCTCAGCCTTTTGGCCCTACAACCAACCGCCATGTTAGGTTACGCATACCTGATTCTCTACAATGTCATCTTCATCATGCCATTGGTGGTGATCTTGATCCTGGCCTCTGCTCGCCCAACACTTAACCGGCTTGCGCATTGGAATCTTCATCACAAAGAATGGGTGCGGTTGGCGCTTGGAAGTGGAGTGGTAATTATGGGGCTGATCATTCTGGCAACGGTGTGATTCTATGGCAAAGAATGAAAAGTACATTCCGGCACTTAACCAAAACTGGTTGACCCCACTGTATGACCCCTTGCTTAAATGGGGCATGCGGGAGGATGAGTTTAAACGCCATCTGGTCGAGTATTCCAACCTGGCGAATGATCAGCAGGTTCTTGACCTGGGTTGCGGCACGGGAACATTGACCATCCAAATAAATCAGCGTTTTCCACAGCTCGAATTGATCGGATTGGACGGCGACTCCACCGTGCTCCATTTAGCCCAAAAGAAAGCCGAGGCTGCCGGCCTGTCCATCCAATGGAGGGAAGGACTGGCTACAGCCCTTCCCTATCCTAACGCCTCATTTGACCGGGTCGTTTCCTGCCTCGTGGTACACCATCTCACGGCTTCGAATAAGGTCAAAGCGTTCCAGGAAGTCCTGCGAGTTTTGAAACCCGGTGGTGAATTTCATCTGTTAGACTTTGGGAAACCTGCTAATCCTGTGATGAGGTTGATATCCATCCCAATGGCCCGCCTCGAGGAGGCCGGGGATAATATCCATGGCTTGCTTCCGGAGATGTTAAGCCGGGCCGGGTTTATCAGTATCGTTGAAATTCGGCGCTTTAAAACAATTTTTGGGGAGCTGGTACATTATCGGATTTTGCCTGAGGCTATATGAGGAAACGAGAAAAAGATCAAATACATGATCCTGAAATCATGCTGCTTAATAGGGTTGACGAGCAACTTAGCCAGTGTGGTTTTTTGCTCCCGAGAGTCTGGACGGTTAACTTTCTTGTCGCATTCAAATCCAAGCCTCTGATGATTCTGATTGGTCCGCGCGAAGCCGAGAAAGGAGCGCTGGTCGAAAGTTATTGCCATGTGATAACGGGCGGTGGTTCGAATCAGTATCAACCGATGGTGGGACATCCCTGGTGGGCATCCCAAACCACAAATGTCGCCATGTTTACAGAGACTCAATCCCGGTTCAATACCCTCAAACTTGAAATGATGATCGAAGAAGCCGGGTTGCCAGAAAATCGGGACCGGTTCTACATTGCTAATTTCAACCGGATAAGCCCTGGTGAACTACAGGAGTATTTCTCGGAAACAGCCTTTCAACTTCGCCATGGTGAGTTGATGCGCTTGCCCACCTCCCATTTCTTAAATCCAGTTCCATTTCCACCCAACCTCGCCATCATTGGCACAATGGACACGCTCACGTTCCCCTGGTCGGATGTGGATCTACTCTCGCAAACAACCGTCATTGACTGTGCACCAACGAAATTACCCGGTTATCCATTGGTTGGCAATACGAGTCCGGATCCATTGGATGAGAAACGTTTGATCCAATCCTACATTCGAGATCCACAACGAGCTTTTCGGAAGTTAAGGTTCATCCTACGCAGGATACCCTCAGCTTTATTTCCCTTACTTCATGTACAAAAATTTCTGCAGAAAGTTGTTGCCCGGAATTCCAGCAGTATGCTGCTTGAGGGAATAATCTATCTTTCCAACTCATGGTCACATATGGGTTCTGGCCTTTTCGACGAAAACCCGCAAAAGAATCTACAAATCGCAATGGACCTGGCGATCACCCAGTCCTTATTACTCCCAAACAGCGAAAAAATAGCAAATTCGAATAACCTCCGAGACAAACTGCAAAATATCTTGGACAATCAATATCCTCTTGCGATGAACTTGTTAAGTCAGCTCGCGCCCGCCTAGGCATTTATGCTAGCTCAAAGGCATGTGAAACAGCGCTTATAGAAAGTCTCGGCCTTCACTATAGTAGAAGTACAAAGGAGACTTTTTATGAACCAAACGAACCCCTCCAACAAGCTTCGAATCCAACCGCTCGTACTGGTCACAGTCGCTGGATTGCTGGCCGCCTTGGTAGCTATATTCATCTTTAAAGTGTCTGTTGGCCTGGTTATCAATTATGGCTTGATTGGAGCGATGATCTTGAGCCATTTCTGGATGCACGCAGGTCATACTGGCCACGACGGCCACCAAGAACAAGCTCCACTTTCCAAAACGGGCGATCAGCTCAACCCGGTCCCGGTCGAGAACGAGCGCAAGCATGGCTGCCATTGATAGGCAGAATCACTTACGTCTGAGTCCGTGATTCTACCCTTCGCACGAACACTCCGACCTTCTATACTCAAATCGGAGATATAAAATGAACGCAGGAAAGCAACCAATCCTGGTAGTAAATCAGGCGTGTGGCTGTACCGTCACCCAGGTGTCTGAATATGTCAAGTCGGCCGGATATGCGGTGGTCCAATCTTTCGATCTGCTTTCGGCGATGGACACCCGTGCTCGATGCATCTGTCAATTGGTCGTCCTATTAATCTATGGAAAGGATGGACCGCCTGCAACCATCATCCTGGATGGAAATGATATGTCCACGTCTATTTTTCTGGAGAACGAACCTGAATGCAGCTTTCGGGCAAAATTTATCACCCTGTTGTCCCCAATTGCAGTGACGGCTGATGCAAACGCTGAAAGCAGCAACGATGGATCGAATGACGTCGAAACCCAACATGACATTAGACTATAAATCAGATGACATTAGGCATAATTGCCCACTCGCCGCAGGCCATTCGGCGCTTCATTTCTTATGCCATTTCGTTTACCCTTGGGAAACAACCTAAAAAATTCGATCCCAAGGAGGAACCATTTGAAAAGACCACTCAGGTTTTTGCCAATTGCCATCGTAGGAATTTTCCTGATAGCCGCTTGCGCCCCCAGTTCAAGGTCCGCAATGGGAACGGGGAACATGATGAATGCTACCGCAACCCCAGGCGCGATGATGGCGTCGCCAGGAAGTTCTCATATGATGCAACCTATCAGCGGTGAGAATGTCCAAGCAGCGACTGAAACGACTGGTGGACAACCGCTGACTTATCGCATGGACGGCGACGTCAAGGTTTTCGATTTGACTGCCAAACCGGTGATCTGGCCGATCACCAAAGATGTTTCAGTCACCGCCTGGACTTACAACGGGACCGTGCCCGGGCCAATGATTCGGGTAACCGAAGGTGAGAAAGTTCGCATCATCGTGAAAAACGAACTCCCTGAGCCAACCACGATTCACTGGCATGGCATTGCGGTGCCAAACGCCATGGATGGGATCCCGGACGTAACTCAAAAGCCGATCCAACCGGGAGAATCCTTTACTTATGAGTTTACCGCTCAACCTGCTGGCACCTACATGTACCACTCGCATTACGAGGGTGACGTTCAAGTTTCGGTTGGGTTGTATGCCCCGTTCATCATTGACCCCAAAGAGCCAGAGGTAAACAAACCGGATGTGGATGTCGACCTGATGATTTCAGAGTGGCTGGTGAAGAATGGCAATACCTTTGCCGCCATGCCCATGGCAGGCATGGAACCGAATTATTTCACCATCAACGGGAAGTCTTTCCCGGAAACAGAAACGATCAATGTCAAAAAGGGACAGCTCGTTCGTTTGCGTCTGACAGGGATTGGGCAGTTCGTTCACCCCATTCATTTGCATGGCGTGCCATTCAAAATTGTGGCAACAGATGGCCATCCGGTTCCTGAAGCCGCCCAATTGACCAAAGACACTGTGCTGGTGTCGCCAGGCGAACGGTACGATATCGAGTTTGTCGCTACTGAAACCGGCCAATGGATGCTGCATTGTCACATTTTGCACCATACCACGAACGACAACGTCGAGCCAGGTGGTTTGATGCTGATGATTAACGTTACCGATTAAGTGGAGAATAAATATGAAACCGCGCTATATTTGGATTGGAATACTCATCATTGTGGCAGCCCTACTGGCAGGATGTTCGAGTGCTGCCCAAACGCAAGAAAAATCAACCGAACCGGTGAAATTTACCCTGGAAACTACTCCAGCCCCGCCGGTCGCCGGAAAAAACGAAATCATCTTGAAGCTGGAAGACCAGGATGGACAGCCTCTGACCGGGGCGACCGTGGACGTTAGTGCCGATCACACCGATATGACTGGCATGACGATGAGCGGCCCAGCGACAGAACAAGAAGGTGGCAAGTATGCCATTACCGCAGATTTCAGCATGTCGGGAACATGGAAAATTACTGTGTACGTACGAAAAGAAGGACTGGATGTGAAAAAGGATTTTGATTTGAAGATCCCATGATCCGGATGCTGTTTTAGATTCTCTGGCGTGTCGGTATACCGAACGCGCCAGAGAATGGAGAATTTCCCGATGAACCCCTCGATCCAATTATTAACTCACCCTCTTAATAAATCCGACCAACTCATTCTCTGGTCTAGTCGGCATTGGGTTCTGCTTGTCAGCATATTGATCGGCATTTACGTTATAAGCCCCTTTCTTGCGCCGGCTCTGATGCAGGCCGGTTTGACTGCTCCGGGAAAGGTAATTTATTGGATCTATTCTTACCTCTGTCACCAACTGCCGGAACGCTCGTATTTCTTATTCGGCCCAAAGATCTCCTATTCCATCGGAGAAATCCAATCGACCTGGAAAAACACCAACGACATCGCCGTGCTCCGGCAGTTCGTAGGAAATCCGCAGATGGGCTGGAAGGTGGCCTGGTCCGACCGGATGGTGTCGATGTTTACCAGTCTTTGGATTTTCGGCATGTTGTGGGGGTTGTTCCGGGAGAAGATCCGACGGCTGCCCTGGTGGGGATTGATCCTTTTTCTTTTGCCCATGGCGATCGATGGCACGACGCATTTCCTGAGTGACCTGGCCGGATTAGGGCAAGGGTTTCGGGATAGCAATGCCTGGTTGGCAGCATTGACCAATCATTCCTTTGAGCCTTCGTTCTACGCGGGAGATGCCTGGGGATCCTTCAATGCCTGGGCGCGTCTGATCACAGGCATATTCTTTGGATTGGGCATCGTCTGGTTCGGTTTCCCTTATATCCATGCTACCGTAATGGATGCGGCTGAGGTTGTAAAACATAAAAACAAACGACAAAAGTTGCTGCAAGAAGAAAGAGAACATCTTGCGAGAGTTTTCGCATCGCAATTTAATTTGCCAGGAAATCCGAATGGGATGGATGACCGGGAAATGAAGGTGAATGACCATGAAGGATGATGAAGAAAAGAAATCGACGATTCGAGTATTGCTCGCAGATGACCATGCCATTGTGCGTGCTGGCATTCGTCAGTTTTTAGAGCAAGCCGGCGACATTCAGGTGATTGGCGAAGCTTCCGATGGCGAGATGGCTGTAGAAATGATCGAAAGGATGGCGCCAGACATAGCCGTCCTCGATATCCAGATGCCGAAAGCAACGGGAATTGAAGTTTCTCGCCGGATTCGCGCTAATCGTTGGCCAATTGGGGTTCTTATCCTTACGTCTTATGATGATGCCCCGTATATTTCTGCCGTTTTAAAGACCGGCGCGAATGGTTATGTCTTGAAAACCGCTTCACCGGATGAAATTATTCATGCGGTCAGGGATGTTTATCGAGGCAAATCCGTTCTAGACACGGAGATATTACCCAAAGTTATGGCGCAGATCGCTAACCCGAATCCAGCACCGTTTTACGAGCCATTGACGGACCGCGAAATCGAAATCCTTTCCCTGGTTGCCCGGGGATTAACCAACAAGGTTGTCGGCATCAAACTCAAAATCAGCGACCGGACGGTGCAAGGACATATCGCGCGGATCTTTGAAAAACTTCAGGCCGCCAGCCGCACGGAAGCCGTAATGCGTGGAGTCTCCCTGGGATTAATTCAACTTCCGGAAGAGACACTTGACCACGCTATTACCTTTGAGATTTGATCGATAGCCTGCCACTTGTGATAGCGAATAATTTCAACAGCCTGCGGAATAGGCATAATGGCCTATTTTCTTACGAGGGTATCAGCCTAGCGATACCCTCGCTGTTTAACCCTGCAAGCCAATCGAGTGGCATGATATGATGATGAGGTAGACATCAATAATGATTTTTGGAAAGAGGCGATTTATGGTAAAAGATCCAGTTTGCGGTATGGAAATAGAGCCGGGCACGGCTTTTGCCACGCGTGAACACATGGGGCAGTCGTATTATTTCTGCTCAGAAAATTGCGTCAAACAATTCGATGCCAATCCCCACCAGTATGCCCATCATTCCAGCCAACCCGCTGCTTCTGCAACGACTGGCTTCAATCCGGATTCCTCCTTGCTGCAGGTCGAGCTTCCCATACTCGGTCTCGCTAAGGAAGGGCAGCCCGGTGGAGTATTGATCCGTTCGGTGCTCGAGAAGCTGCACGGAGTAGAGCGGGTTGTCATGAACGCGAAGGCGGGAATCGCTGTGGTAGATTATGACCCTGAAACAATAAAAATCTTAGGCATCGTGACAGCGATTAAAAAAACCGGTTACCAGGTGGGCGGTGCGCAAAAACGGATCGGGATTGAAAATATCCGCTGCGCTTCCTGCGTAGGATTCATCGAAGACGAGTTAAAAGCCACCCCTGGTGTCTTGAATGCATTGGTCAGCCTGGGCACGCAGGAAGCGACAGTCGACTATCTGCCCGAGCAAACAACACTCAAGGAGTTGAATACCGCAATTGAGGGTTGGGGATATAAGACCCGGCCGGCAGCCAGCGAAGAACCAGTCGACCAACAGCAAGCAGCCCACGAGAAGGAATACCAACGCTTGATGCGCAGGTTCTGGTTTGCAGCGCTTGTTTCAATCCCGGTATTAATCACCGCCTACCCTAAATTTATCCCCATCGTAAAAGATTGGTCGATGGAAACATTACGGCTCACCTGGTTTGGAGCCGCTCTGCTGACCTTACCGGTCCTTTTCTGGTCCGGTAGCGATTTTTTCACCGGGGCATGGGCTGCGCTCAAACATCGCGCTGCCAATATGAATACGCTGATTGCGCTGGGCACAGGGGCTGCCTGGCTGTATTCCGCCGTAGCGATCCTTTTCCCGGGAATATTCCCAGAAGGGACATCTGAGCCTTTCTTTGACGTGGTTGCGGTGGTGATCGCGTTGGTGGTGTTAGGCCAGGCTCTGGAAATCCGAGCCAAAGGCCGAACGAGTGAAGCCATCAAAAAGCTGATGGGATTGCAGGCAAAAACTGCGCGCGTAATCCGCAATGACGTGGAAATGGACATCCCTGTAGAGGAAGTTTTGGTTGGGGATACGATCCAGGTCCGGCCCGGCGAAAAAGTCCCGGTCGACGGTATGATCATGGAAGGCAGCTCTGCGGTAGATGAATCGATGCTGACCGGTGAAAGCCTGCCTGTCTCCAAGAAATCCGGGGACGAAGTGATTGGCGCAACCTTGAATAAGACCGGGGCTTTTAAGTTCCGGGCAACAAAAGTTGGCAAAGACACCGCCCTGGCGCAAATCGTCAAGATGGTGCAGGATGCGCAAAACAGCAAGGCTCCTATTGCTCGCCTGGCCGATACGATTTCTGGGTTCTTTGTACCCATCGTGATGATCCTGGCTGTTCTGACCTTTGTAGTCTGGTTCGACTTCGGTCCCCAACCGCAGCTTGTTTACGGCCTGGTCACTGCCGTATCGGTACTGATCATCGCCTGCCCGTGCGCCTTAGGCCTGGCTACCCCGATGAGCCTGATGGTTGGCATCGGCAAAGGCGCTGAAAACGGCATTCTGATCCGCTCTGGCGAAGCGCTGCAGACCGCGCAGGCGATCAAGACTGTCGTCTTGGATAAAACAGGCACGATCACAAAGGGCAAGCCTGAACTAACCGATGTTATCGTTGCATCTCAACAATCCGTCCTGAGCGATGAACTCCTGAGATTGGCCGCTTCAGTGGAAACAGTCAGCGAACATCCTCTGGCGGAAGCCATTGTGGAAGGAGCGAAGGCTAAAGGATTGGCCTTGGGTAAGCCGGAAGCCTTTGAAGCGATTCCGGGGCATGGTGTCATTGCAACAGTGGATGGACGTACGGTAGCACTCGGTAATCTAAAGATGTTGAAGCGCTTAAACGTTGGCCTCGGCGACCTGGAAGCCAAATCTGATACTCTGGCGAATGATGGAAAAACACCCATGTTTGCCGCAGTGGATGGCAAGGCAGCCGGCATCATCGCCGTTGCCGATACCGTCAAAGAAGACTCCAAAGAAGCTATCGCTGCATTGCACCAGATGGGTATTGAAGTGGTCATGATCACCGGTGACAACCAGCGCACAGCCGAAGCCATTGCGCGACAGGTGGGTTTGGATCGCGTGCTGGCTGAAGTGCTGCCAGAAGATAAAGCCCACAACGTTCACCTGTTGCAAGCCGAAGGCAAAAAGGTTGCAATGGTTGGGGATGGGATCAACGACGCCCCGGCGCTGGCGCAGGCCGATGTTGGACTGGCGATCGGCACCGGTACCGATGTGGCCATCGAAGCCTCGGACATTACCCTGATCAAGGGCAGCTTGAAGGGCGTCGTCACAGCCATAGAGGTTAGCCGGGCTACCATGCGCAATATCAAGCAGAACCTGGTTGGCGCATTCATCTACAATGTTTTAGGGGTCCCCATTGCCATGGGTGTTTTGTTCCCCTTCTTTGGGGTGCTACTCAGCCCCCTGCTGGCAGGTGCTGCCATGGCTTTCTCGTCCGTGACGGTGGTAAGCAACGCCAATCGCTTACGAGGTTTTCGCCCAAAATTCAGCGCCAAATGAGACAAGCATGACGATCAATCTGTTGTATTTTGATGGCTGTCCGTCGTGGAATACAGCCCTGACCAATCTTCAAGCTGCATTGAAGGAAGAGCAACTGGATTATTCAATCAACCCGATTAAGGTTGAAACTGACCAGGAAGCGGCTACCACAAAATTTCTTGGATCGCCTTCCTTCCAGATTGATGGAAAGGATTTCTGGCCAGAAAACCGATCTGCCTATTCAATGAACTGCCGGGTGTATAAAACGCCCAATGGTTTACAGGGTTGGCCGACCGTCGAGATGCTTCGCCAAAAGCTAATTAACATCAGAAAGGATAAGGTAACAGCGAAATGACACCTGTTCAGATTTTCATAACCCTTGGGGGAATCGCTCTCAGTTTATTTATTGCCTGGTTTTTCTGGCTGGCGCCCAAAGGTCAGACAAGAGTTAAAGCCGGCGCAGGTGGTGTCCAGGAAGTGGCCATCACCGTAAAAGGTGGTTATACCCCGGATATTATCGTGGTCAAAGCCGGGCAACCGTTGCGCATGAGGTTTACGCGTCAGGAAAGTTCGACCTGTTCAGAAATGGTGCTGTTTCCTGATTTCAGCCAGAGCGCAAAATTGCCTGAAGGTCAGGAAGTGACAGTTGAATTTACTCCCGACAAACCTGGTGAGTATGGCTTCCAATGCCAAATGGGGATGCTGCGGGGAAAACTGATTGTAGAATAGACCATCATCAACACAAGAAAGGTTGGCCACTCAAGTAGAGTTAATCGATTAATTGGAATAACCGATAATATCGCTATTATTACAGGGATTAATTTTTGATGCAAATTATTCGGTATTGGAAAGAAAAGGAAAGTCACCCCATCGAAAAGGCCATTTTTATTGGGATTGGTTTTTTTATACTGTTTTTCATAGCTTTGATGATATTCATGGAGAATGGGAAAAGCCATGTTTTTGATCTGTCATTTGTTGGAATATTAACCCTCTTGCTAATTGTTCTCGCGAAAACTCTTAACAATAATAAACTCCAAGGCTATCTTATAGCTATAACAGCCGTCATAGTCGCAATCATCGGTTTCTTTCGATTGAATTCATTTTTCACTCACACGGAAATTGTCTTCACATTAGTTGTTATCGGGATTACTGCAAGGTGGGGTACAAGCGAAGGTATTTTTACAGCTTTTCTGGCAACAACCAGCTACGCTATCTTGATTTTGTTTACTGAAAACAAGAATATAACGTTTGAGATATTTACTATTGGAGGTTTCTTGCTCGCTTCTGCATATATTATAGGAACCCTATCGCTCCAAAGGGAGGCAGCGCTTAAATCTCAAAATAAAATGCATGAGGAGTTAAATATTACATACAACGAAACCTTACATACCTTGGTTTCTGCTTTGGATACTCGCGATAGCGAGACGGGAGGGCATTCCGAAAGAGTGACCCAAATTGCTCTATTAATCGCTAGGCACCTTAGATTGCATGAAAGAGAAATTCGAGAAATTCAATGGGGCGCTCTGCTTCATGATGTTGGAAAAATCGGAATCCCAGATTACATTTTGCGAAAACCAGGTAAATTATCTGCAGATGAATGGAATGTGATGAGAACTCATCCGCAAGTTGGTTTTGAGATGTTGAAGAAAATTCCTTTCCTGGCTCCTTCACTGGATATTGTATTACATCATCACGAAAAATTTGATGGCACCGGGTACCCTTCGGGATTATCTGGTAAGAATATCCCGCTAGCTGCAAGGATTTTTGCAATTGCAGATACTTTTGATGCAATGACCAATGATCGACCCTATCGAAAAGCCTTTACTCCTGAAAAAGCATTGGAAGAAATCAAACAATGCGCGGATAAGCAATTTGACCCAGAAATTGTAAATGCGTTTCTAAAAGTTTATAAACAACGAATTGATCATACTCCGGATGATTCTTCAAAAAAAACCCTATATGATTTGGAATCTATGAAACAAATTTTTCTGCAAAAACCCAAGTCAGGGTACACAAGTATTCAATCAATCATCAATGAAATCCTCATCGCGTTGGAATGGTCATTATTGGTTGAGATTCCACTTTTCTTTATACATATGGTGCTTTTCGATTTTGAACACAGACAACATATTGCCGAATCATACTCTTTCATCCAATCTTTAATGACGTCTGTACCTCTCCATCCAATTAGTCTTGGTTTATGGCTACCAGCGATCTTCATAGCGACTTACGCAACCCGGCGATCTATTCAACAAAAAATATTATTGGTGCAAGTTCAAACAAAATTAACGGTATCCCAATCCCAAGCACTTACAAATAGCTTGACAGGAGTATGGAACTGAGCTGGATTTGATCAAGTATTTACAATGAACATTAAGCGTGGGCTAGACCAACACCGTTTGTTATCAATTATTCTTGGTGATGTAGATGTTTTCAAAGAATATAACTATACATATGGTCATCCGGCTGCAGATAAAGCTTTAAAGCTAGTTATACAAATACTTACTGCATGTTGCCGAGCGAATGATGAGGTTGCTAGATACGGGGGGGGGATGAATTTGCCATTTTTTGCATAGATATTGACCAAAGTGAGTCTGAGTTATTAATTGCTAGATTGTGTGAGGCACTTAAGGACGCTCCACTATCTATGAGTTTTGGGGCGGCCACATACCCAATTGATGGCAGCGACGAACATACATTACTTGAAAAAGCTGATGATCGACTATATCTTGCAAAATTAAATACCCCCTCACATAAAGAAGATATTGAGATTTGTGAATACGTTAGATGCCGTCCAAACCATGCTCATAAAATATATCAAATCAGCATGGTTGTAAAAATCACTTGGCTATTTCAATTCCCCTAATTTTTCCCAATTAGGTTCTTCCATAGACGAGTCTTCTTTATATCGATAGATGGGTTCAAAATATACGTCACCGTTCTTCAGATCCTTGGACACATTGGATATGGCAATCACCCGGCGAACTTCGTGACGGATGCCGATCTGCACCAACAAATCAACCGCATCAGAGATCATCTGATTGGCTTCGTGTGGCTTTACTCCAGCATCCGCACCCATGACTGTCGCTAAACGGCGAGCTGCTTCACGGGGACTGTCCGCGTGGAAGGTACAGGCTCCACTGTGGCCTGTCATCAAGGCCCGGAACAAACTCATGGCAGCCACGCCATCACGCACCTCTCCAATGACCAGGTAATCAGGTGACATTCGCATGGCATCATCGACTCCGTCTGCCAGGGTATACGGCCGGACATCCGTGCCAATTGCCTGCGGGCGGGCTTCCACCGTCTGGACGGTTGGACGGTCTACCCAGATTTCCTCTGGGTCTTCGATCTTCACGATGCGCCAGATCGTAGGCAAGTAATTGCACAAGGCACTCAGCAGAGTGGTCTTTCCGGTTCGGGTTCCTCCGGAAATCAGGATGCGGGCACCTTTCTCCATTGCCTGACGAAGAACCTCCATCATTTCGGAACTCATCATTCCACGCTCCAATAACCACTCTGGTTTGACTGGCTTTTGTTCATAAAGGCGGATATTGATAGAAGGATTACGACCTGGCGGTGCAATGACTGGGTGAAGCGCCTTGATCCGTCCACCACCTGGATTATGTGTCGTTGCCGGTAGTTTGGCATTGATACTTGGGTTGGTCTCATTCAAAGTTTTGTTTTGCGGACCAATCAAGCGATCCAACACACGCCAGATTTCACCTGGTTCAGGCCGCAGTTCGATGGTCTCCCAACGAACAGAACCTTTACGCATGATTTGAAGAAGTCCGCTGGAGTAAATGGTGATTTCAGAGATATCTGTGCGAGCCGGCGGCAAAAGCAAATCTAAAAAACCCAATCCCAATATCCGCCGGGTGAGTTCCTCAGCAATGGCAGCTTCCTGAAGGGCACCAGGACGGCAGTTGCGTTTTCTTAACGCCGCGGCAATCTGTGCCTCGACCCGCTCCCGAATGCGCTGCCGGTCGGTTTCATTCGGACTCTGAAGAACAGAAGTTGGGAAATCATGGTTGATCTGATCGATCACCTCGTTGAAAACTTCAGACCGGATGGATTCGTCCAGGTTATTCCCGTTCGTGGCAGTGTCATACAAACCTAATATTCCCGGCATAGGTAACCTCCAACATTATGTAACTTTTCCAACTCAAAAGACAAAATGTTATTCTACGTAAATCGTATTTTGGGTAGTCGCAAAATACCCTTTTTCCCATCCGCACGAGCAAGATTGTTTTCCACCAAGGGAAATAAAGTGTTGATGATGGCGCGGATCCCTTTGGCAAACTCATCCCCTCGTGTCACCGGCATCAAGCCATCATCTTGTGCCTGAGGAACCCCTGGATCAAAAGGTACAATGGCTGCGATGGGTGGAGCCCACCCCAAGGATTTGGAAAGTTCTTCCTGGAATAATCGGGGGGTAAAGCTGCTTCGATCAGAAGTTTGGTTTAGAACCAGGTAAATCGAATCTCGGGCCAGGCGTTTCTCACTCTTTAAGCCGGTCAACAATAAGGTGAGGGTATGTCGAATCGCAGTTAAGTCAGCCAGAGTAGGTCTGGCAACGATCAAGGCATAATTGGCAAAGATGATTGAATGCATCATCCATAAATCTTCTGTGGTTGGCACATCCATGACAATAGCGGCATAGCGACCATCTTCCGAGTCAATCAACATCCCATTGATGCTGCCTTCTCCGGTTCCTTTACTTGAGTTTTCCAGAATGTGCATGTATTCCAGGGAGGATTCTGGCGCAAGCAAGATCTCCAAATTTTCCTTGCGTTGGATTGCAGCCTGAAAAGCTGCCTTGCCCGGACGATCAAAGTATTCGGTTAAATTAGGGACATATCGTAACCCTAAATGTGGCGCAGCAGCTGGTGGCAACCCCATGGACACCAACAACGTTTTCACACTAAGCCGGACAGACAATTCATAAGCCAGGTTTTCAGCAATGGTTGAGCAACCAGACCCACCCGCGTGCGATAGGACAGCGATCCTTTTCGTGCCGGTGATGTACGCAGATGTTCCGCTGTTGGAATAGCCGGATACCCCTTGCTGCATGGGTGCAGCTTGAGTCAGGCTTGCCCGGGCTGTCATCGCAGCACCATAAGCAGCCTGGATGATTTCGGTCCAATTTACCGGCGCGATGAAAACTCCACGCACAGTATCCACTTTGGTAAAAGCTCCCTGAAAATCCTTTTGGGCCAAAGGCAGTACTACAATCGCAATTCCACGCCAGGCTGAAATTTTCTGAAGGGAACGAATCAGGGTGTCCGGCTCAGGAGCGATATCTGTTTGGACGATCACCAGATCCGGCCGCAGGTTGTTCAAGTTCGTCTCGAACATGGACCATTGAGCGGCGTGACCTGAGATCATAAAGCGTTGGTCTGCCAGGATCGGCTGCTGCATCTGGTAGTAAACAACATCATGACCGGCTCCTGCCAGCATGACGGTGATTTTATTGGTTTGGTAAGCGTTATCGCTCATTTTGACCTATTTCTTTCGATAATCGTTCATCTCGTTATACAACTCACCCATATTGAGGGTAATCACGTCCGCAACATCCAACGCCAACCCTGAGGTTGGTTCCAAGGCAAGGTGAATAATGCCATATTGGTCGAGAGCAGCCAGCAAGGTTGCCGGATCAACCTTGAATCCTGGAGTTACCTCGATCAACCCCGTGGGAACATCCAGAACGATCACACTGCCTTCCTGAGCTGACATGCTTGTTCGAGCAGAGGAAAACAATTCTTCTTCACTGGCACCGGCTGGAACCTCTTCATAACGAAACGATTGAGGCACTAAGAGAACTCGCACACCTGTGATTGCCAACCGAGCGAGAGGAGAAGCCGGCGGAGCGGGGGTAGGAGTTGGGGTAGGTGTTGCGCTCACGCTAGGAGTGAGTGAAACGATGGGTGAAGTAAATTCCGCAATCGGCGCCGTGAACACAGAAGTGGTACTAGCCTTGAGAATATCCGGAGAAATCATACCAATCACCGTAACGGTCTGTCCTGGACGAAGTAAACCAGCCACGCCGCTGGCCAGGTCGACATGGATCGCCAGAGCAACATGCCCTTCTGGAAGTTCAGCAGGAATACCTGCACTGGCAATCTCTCCCAAAACGGAGGTAACAATCAGATCCCCCGGAGCTCGACCAACAGCCAGGATCTTCCCGGTCACATCTTCAATTTTTGAAGTAGCATCCGCAGGTTTAGCTCCCATCGGAATGGTACGCAGCTCAACCAATTGGTCAGTCAGAACAGTTCCAGGGGCGATGGCGACTTTGGCGACCACCACCTGAGTTGGACGGATCACCCCGTTCAAAAGGGCGATCACAAGCAAACCGATGACAACGGCAAGTACAATTGCGGCAATGGGGGAACGTTTTTTTGTTTGCATGAATTATTCTTTCTCCTTTTTAAAAATCATTGGATT
>JABLXC010000031.1 GCA_013178185.1 Anaerolineae bacterium
ACGCACTGGAGTGCGCCTTGCGTGTATTTATCTACTGCTATAACAGGCGTCAACTCTACAAGCAACTGTACCCTGCCTATCCAGCCCATGTGAGGGATTTCCTTGATCCACTATTTTAGCCACTCTCTAATTTGGAGGTTTTATATGGTTTACCTGCTGATCGTCTCCTTGATATGGGCCTGGTCTTTCGGAATTATCAAGGGCAATCTTGCTGGGATCGACTCCAACTTTGTTGCCTTCGGCCGGTTATTCCTGTCCATGCTGATTTTTGCCCCAATGATCCGGCTGCGAGGGGTGCCTCGTAAAGACATCGCCCGGTTAGTTCTTATTGGAACGCTGCAGTACGGTGTGATGTATCTTACCTATATTTATTCTTTCCAATTTCTCAAAGCGTATGAAGTAGCCCTATTCACCATCCTGACACCGCTCTATGTTACCCTGGTCAATAACATTCTCAAAAAACGATTTTTCTGGGTCAATCTAGCCACAACCATCTTGGCAATCATTGGAGCAGCCATCGTTGAGACAGTACAGTTATCAGATACTAGTTTGCTGACCGGTTTTCTGATCGTCCAGATATCGAATTTTTGCTTTGCCTTTGGCCAAATCTATTATAAAGAGGTCATGGAGCGTTTGCCGCACATCAAAGACGAGCATATTTTTAGCTTACTCTACCTGGGCGCGGTCGCTATCACAGCTGTTTTCACTTTGCTACTCGCCGATCTTTCCAGCCTTCGATTGAATCAGACTCAGTTGCTTTCCCTGGTTTACCTGGGTATTGTTGCCTCGGGGATTGGTTTTTTCTTGTGGAATTATGGCGCCCGGCGAGTCAACCCCGGTGCGCTGGCTATTTTTAATAACCTCAAAATCCCCCTTGCCATCGCTGTCTCGCTTATTTTCTTTCGTGGGAGCACAAGCCTGCCTGAACTCATGATCGGCGGAGGCATCATTGTCATCGCGTTGGTCATCAACGAGTGGGTAAATAAACGCCAGCTTATCTCAACAAACAGCGGCGAATCCCTTTCATTTCCGCAGAAGAATGCTCAATAAGACAGGAAACGGTTTGTGGCTATTCGCGATTGGATCGAATTTCTGCTCCCTGTCATGTTATACTTTTAAGAACGTCATCTGGTCAAATTAAGTTACTCGTCATGCTCTCTTTGGCCACAACCTTTCAAGAGGAAGTGGTTCGTTGTTTATACAACGCTGGCGCACTGAAATGCTGGGGGTTCCCAGAAACCAATACGACCGGCGGATAGAAACAGAAATGGGAGATCAAGCAAAAGAAATGGATTCGGAAGAAAGGACTGAACCGCAGCCGATCCTTGCGGCCAGCCCCCAACACCTTCAATTTGGGGATTTTAACACCGAAAAAATTCTTGAGGCGCTTCCCTCGACTGTTTTGACAATTACAAACCAGGGTGGCGACCTGCTAGCAGGCAGGATCAGCCCGCAGGTAAGCTGGATTCGCGTAGAGCCGCCCAATTTTAGCTGCCAGGCGGGTGAAGCAAGTGAACACATTGTCACCCTTACCCCAGAGACGCCCCACACCTGGCAAGACAGGCTGTACTCATATGATTACCTGCTTCTAATCAATAGCAACGGCGGTTCCTTCTTCATCGGGGCAAGTTACACGGCTAGAGGCAGGTCAATCAAATCGGCCAAGAAAAAACCCAACACAAAGTGGCTCGCGATCTCAATTCTGGCAGTTTTCCTGCTGGCTGCATTTGCAGCAATCTTAATCCTGGCGCTGCCGCGCGAGAAAAAACAGCCACCGGCGCCCGAGATTCTTTTTACCCACGGCGCTGAAACTGTAATAGCCGAACTTACGCGCACCGCTGTCATCCAGCCCATGCCGCGTCTTACAGACCAGGTGATCGTCCACAAATTTGCAGAAAAAGAACTTCAGCAGACCGCTGAAACTCCCCCTGCTGCCACCTTCACGCCCTGGCCTCGAGCGCAATATCCCAATCCTGAACAGTTTATCAAGGACTATTATCAGGAAATCAACAACCGCAATTATGAAAAAGCCTGGTCCATGCTCACTGAAAAATTTCAACAAAGCTGCTGTTCAGTTGCAGGAAATGATCCTTATCAAGTGTACAAGAAATGGTGGGGCACTATCCGTGAGGTGGAGGTAATCACGGCATATTTGCAGGCCTGGGATACAAACCCGGCAGAAGTTTATACAACCTTGCGTTATCACACTCAAAAAGGGGAAGCCAGTGAGGTCTTTAATATCTATCGTTTGGTTACCGATCCCACCAAAAGCGATCTTAAGATCGACGAAGTGAGGTGAAAGGAAACAAGCATGAAAATAACCGTATGTGAATTAAGAGACGATCCTAATGGACTTGCCGAGGACTGGAATGCGCTTATTGAACACGTACGCGAAGAAACAAGTGATCTCGTCCTTCTCCCCGAAATGCCATTTTCCACCTGGCTCGCACGCAGCGATAAAGCCAGTCATGCAGCCTGGATGAAAGCAGTGGAATTACACCAGCAATGGATTGAACGATTAACCGAACTTGCTTCCTATGTGGTCTGTGGCAGCCGGCCGATAGTTGTTAACGGTAAACGTCATAACGAAGCTTTTACCTGGGAGCCAGAATCAGGCTATCGCGGTGTCCATACAAAATATTACCTGCCGAATGAGCCAGGTTTTTGGGAAGCAGTCTGGTACGATCGCGGCGAACCCGTTTTTAATGCGACTCAAACCCGTATCGCAAAGGTGGGGTTTCTGGTTTGCAGCGAAGTATGGTTTACCGAACACGCTCGGTTTTATGCCCGGCAGGGAGCGCAACTGTTACTCGTGCCACGCTCCACTGAAAGAGCAACGACAGATAAATGGATTGCAGGTGGGCGCGCCGCTGCGGTCATGTCTGGAGCATTCTGCCTGTCTTCAAACCGGAGCGGCCAGGACGCCCATGGGATGGCATGGGGAGGAAGCGGCTGGATCATCGAGCCTGATCAGGGAAAGGTGCTCGGATTGACTTCCGAAAAACAACCGTTCCTGACCTTGGAAATTAACCTGCAGGACGCCGACAGAGCAAAACTGACCTATCCGCGCTATATCTCTGAGTAAGGATAGACCGGCGCCGCTTCGTCCGTCAAAACATGCAAGATTGTTTACAAATGAATATCCTGGCATGCCCATGCGCAGGCTAACCGTCTTCCTTATCTACACTGACTGATGAACTCCGTCTGAATCCTCTGCTTTTCTGAAACGATCAAATGCTTTTTGTAGACGAAATCATCTTTTCCTGCAAAGCTTTAATGATTCTTTATCCAATAGAAAGTTGATTGTGGTAACATAAGTTCAATTGATTCTCATACCAACAAGGGTACAAACTGGCCAATTGTGAATCAGTGCAGAATCGAGTTAAACCGTGTCTCAGCCAACACCCCCTCGAAAGAAAGTATCCAAAATTCAGCTTCTGGCCCTGGGTCTGATTCTTATCGGTCTGGCAATCATGCTGCCGCGAGGATTCAGGATGTACCAGTCGTATCAGGAGATAGAATTTGCACGCAAGCACCAATTCCAGACTGGCGATGTTTCTCCCGATCTGCTTCGCCCGTGGATGACGATCCGCTATATCGCCGTCTCGTACGCTGTGCCACAAGAATATTTGTTCGACGCCGTAGGAATCCCACCGCGTCGGGAAAACAGTATGATCTCAATCGCCCGATTGAATCAGCAGCTTGGGCTTGGTACTAAAAACGGAGAACCAATTGTTCTGGATCGAATTGGTGAGGCAATCCTCGCCTACCGGGCAAACCCTGTCCCAACTGGTTTGATAGAACGGCAGGTGATGGGGTGGATGAACCTCCAATACATCGCGAATAGTACCGGGATCCCAACAGAAGTGCTTTTCGACGAAATTGGGATACCGGCGAATGGAAATGCCTACATTCCGCTGGATGTTCTTAGCGACAAACTACATTATGAAGGTGGGCCGCGCTCGTTGGTGCAAGCCGTTCAACGCGTAGTTGACGCCCATTCAGAAAAGAAACCGCAATGACAGTCGATCTGGCCGCTTTGGCGCTGAATTGGATTGCAACCTATGGCTCCCCCATGGTGGCCGCGCTGCTGTTATTGGGAGGACTGGGTTTACCATTACCTGGATCGCTCATAGTGATTGCGTCAGGGGCGTTTATCCGACAGAACCTCATTGACGCTTACACCACCCCTCTTCTAGGATTATTCGGAACGGTGACAGGAGATCTCGGTTTGTATGGGATCGGTTACTTTACCGGCACTTTCATCGAAAAACGTTATGGGCAGACCAATCCATGGCAAAAGGCTCGAAAATTATTTGAACAACGCGGCGGAATCACCATTTTTTTTACCCGCTGGCTCATTACGGCGCTGGCATTCCCAGTGACCTTGATTGCGGGCAGTAGCCGTTATTCCTTTCGCAAATATTTCCTTTTAGTGCTCTCGGGTGAATTTACCTGGATCCTGCTCTACGGCGGACTAGGGTATTTCTTTGGGAGCCAGTGGGAACTGATCAGCGAACTCATTTCGAATTTTACAGAATTTATCCTGGGGGCAATGCTGTTGGGGGTCGGCATATTTATCCTCTTTCGCTTTCGTGCAAAGCCAGAAAAAAACGCCAGTTCTTAATTGCACAGATAACCTAACCATTCCACAAAACACCTACACAAAAAAATATGACAAATGGTCAAATGTTAAGTGTTGCTTGACAGGTAGCCAAAAATTTAAATATAGAGTAAAATAAACTCGTTTGTGAATTTAAGAACAAACAAACTTATTCAACTCAGAGCAACGTCCCACCCTCAGGATGACGTGGCGTTTCAGTCTCGAACTATGGATCGCCAAGTTGATCCTTTTTTTGTGGGAAGGATTAATTCACCTCGTCGTTACTTCTGGGTATTTTAAAATGGAGTGAACACATGGCTATTTTGGATTACTTAGCAAAGGAACGCACAATTGCTAAACCCGGTTTCAACCGCTGGCTAGTGCCACCAGCCGCTCTGGCGATTCACTTGTGCATCGGAATGGCATATGGCTTTTCGGTATTCTGGTTGCCATTATCCAAAGCAATTGGGATTACAGCCCCGGTAGTATGCCCTGAAAGCATGGGGTTCTTCGACAAGGTCTTCACAACCACTTGCGATTGGCCAATTTCCATGCTGGGCTGGATGTTTACATTGTTCTTTGTCTTTCTCGGTTCCTCCACTGCGATTTGGGGCAGTTGGCTTGAACATGCAGGCCCGCGCAAAGCTGGCGTTGTTTCGGCGCTGTGCTGGTGCGGAGGCCTGGTGATTTCTGCCATCGGCGTATATCTCCATCAGATCTGGATGCTGTGGCTTGGTTCAGGAGTCATCGGTGGAATCGGTCTGGGACTCGGCTACATATCTCCTGTTTCTACGCTTATCAAGTGGTTTCCAGACCGGCGCGGCATGGCAACTGGTATGGCAATTATGGGCTTCGGCGGCGGCGCCATGATCGGCGCTCCGCTTGCCAACAAGCTGATGAACTTCTATGCAACGCCAACAAACGTCGGCGTCTGGCAAACCTTTCTCACCATGGCTGCCATTTATTTTGTCTTCATGATCGGAGGGGCATTAGGTTATCGGGTTCCACCTTCGGGTTGGAAACCCGAAGGCTGGACGCCGCCGGTTGAGAAAAATAGCAACGCCATGATTACTACGAAGCACGTCCATCTGAGCAAAGCCTGGAAAACGCCGCAGTTCTGGCTGCTTTGGGCAGTTCTCTGTCTAAATGTTTCCGCAGGTATCGGCATAATTGGTATGGCTTCTCCATTGCTGCAGGAAGTTTTTGCAGGCAAGTTGATCGGCATCAACGTGGCTTTTAACGATCTAACCGCCGCGCAGAAAACTCAGATCGCCGCCATTGCAGCAGGCTTTACAGGCTTACTTTCCCTTTTCAACATTGGCGGTCGTTTTGTATGGGCTTCATTATCAGATCATCTGGGACGCAAGAAGACTTTCTTCATTTTCTTTGTACTTGGTTTCATCCTTTATGCCTTAATTCCGTCACTGGGCAAGGCTGGCAGCCTTGCACTATTTGTTACTGCCTTTTGCATCATCGTTTCGATGTACGGGGGCGGTTTTGCCACAATCCCAGCCTACCTGGCTGATATGTTCGGAACACAGATGGTAGGCGCCATTCATGGACGGCTGTTAACTGCCTGGTCAACGGCTGGAGTGCTTGGCCCGGTGCTTGTGAACTACATCCGTGAGTACCAGCTCGGCCATGGAGTCGCAAGCTCGCAGGCCTACAATGTGACTATGTATGTCCTGGCAGGTTTCATGGTGCTAGGCTTCCTGTGCAACCTGTTGGTGCGCCCTGTTGCCGAGAAGAATTTTATGACCGATGAAGAGCTTGCCAAAGAAAAACTCCTTGCCAAGGACCGCGCTCTGTCAGAAGAAACCGGCAAAGGCGTGGTTGCTACCGGGATTGGAACCGCCAGAGCGCAGGGAAAAGTTATTTTTGCCAGCGCAGCCGTTGGCATCCCATTATTATACGGGTTCTGGAACACCATCTTACAGGCGATTAAACTGTTCAGATAAGCCCACTTGCGTCGCAGCTCTATACTATTCACGCCAACCATCTATTCCCTGGTCAATCTTATGACCGGGGAATTTTTTATCTCCGTCACTATCCTAGGGAGGAGGTGCTGGTACAATTAGAACACCATGACTTCTGAAATTTTTAAGCCCGTCAGAGCAATACAATGCGCTGCATCCGGTAGCACTTGCGAATGGATAGACACTCAAGCGGTTGTTGAGCAGGCCGTTCTCCTGACCGTTAACGGCGAAGCGTGGCTCACCCTGATTTGTACCCCGCATGACATCAATGCCCTTGCTATTGGATTTCTCTATAACGAAGGGATCATTGATTCATTCGATGAAATCACCTCTTGCCAGGTAAACCCAGACTGCAGCCAGGTTGACGTCATCTTGCATCATCCGGCCACGCGGCCAGATCACTGGCACAGGACGATCACAACCATGAGCAGCCTGCCAGTAGATCTATCCACACCATGGAGAACCCCTTGCCGCAATCAGATCCTGCTCGAACCCCCTGAAATCCCCCGGCTTTTCCGCAATTTCGTTGTGATGCAGACATTTCACAATCAGGTTGGTGGCTTTCATTCTGCCGCGCTCAGCGACGGGCGCGAAATCCTGATGATTGTTGAAGATATTGGCCGCCACAACACGCTGGACAAGATCGCGGGGGTAATTTTGCTCCAACAAACCAATTTGGAGCCCAGGGTGGTACTTGTTTCCGGCAGGATCAGTTCGGAGATCTTGTTTAAAACCCATCGGATCGGCGCCTGCATGGTAATCAGCAGAACCGCGCCAACTTCCCAATCCATCCATCTGGCCGAGGAATGGGATATTACACTGATTGGATACGCACGCGGGGAGCGCTTTACTATTTACACCCACCCAGAGAGAGTGCTTTTATCATCTCCAAAGAAATGAGGGTGATCTGGTTGTTTATTAACGGAGGCTTAAGATCCTAGGCAACGGCTTTAAGGAGGACTAAATTGGATTATAATAGTCCTGTATGCATGAGCTAGCCGTTACCGAAAGCATCCTGTCGATTGCAAAACGCCACGCGGAACAGGCCAAAGCCAGACGCGTTACCGACATCTATATTGTGATGGGCAACCTTTCCAGCATCATTGACGACTCGGTTCAATTTTATTGGGACATCATTAGCGATGGAAGTATTTGTTCTGGAGCAACTTTGCACTTCCAGCGCATTCCGGCCCAGGCGGTCTGCCTGGATTGTGACCACCAGTATTCCCTACAAGAACGCCTTTCCCCTTGCCCGGCGTGCGGCAGCGCTAAGATCAAGATTGTGAACGGGGAAGAGTTCTATTTGGACAGCATCGAAATCGAACGATAGGAGAAAGAAGAGTGGCAACACAGCGCGTACCTGTAATTGAGAAAATCATGGATGCGAACGACCAGGTCGCCTCTATGAACAAAAAGAAGCTGGATGAATCCAATATTTTTGCCATTAACCTGATGGCTTCCCCCGGAGCAGGAAAAACAAGTCTGATCCTACGGACTATTCGGACACTTTCTCCGGATTTAAGGGTCGGGGTGATCGAGGGTGATACCGCCCCGGTTACCATCGACGCAGATAAAGTGCTGGCCGAAGGAATGCCGGCGGTGCAAATTAACACGGGCGGCGAGTGTCATCTGGACGCTGTAATGATCTCCAACGCGCTGGAGCAACTTCCCCTGGACTCAATTGATCTACTGATTATCGAAAATGTCGGCAATTTAATTTGCCCGGCTGCCTTTCAGCTGGGAACACACGTCAATGTATTGATCGCAAGCGTGCCAGAAGGCGATGACAAACCGTATAAATATACCAATATCTATCGCGGATTAGATGTTCTCATCATCAATAAAATTGACCTGCTTCCCTATATTTCGTTCAACATGGACTATTTCCGGCAGGGAGTCGAGCTGCTAAATCCAGGGCTTATCACTTTCCCCCTATCTTGCACTACAGGCGAAGGGATAGCTGAATGGACTGCGTGGGTTCGCAGTCAGGTCGAAAAACGAAAATCACAAAACGCATGAGTATTGAAATTATCGGTTACAAGATTATTGCGCGTGGTATCGTTCAGGGTGTAGGATTTCGCCCTTTTATCTATACGCATGCCATCGCCAATCACCTGACAGGTTGGGTGCGGAATACATCCAATGGAGTTGAAATTGAGATCAACGGCAAGGAAAATGATATTCATCACTTTCTCAGCCTGCTGCGGGAACAATTGCCGCCGCTAGCCCGCATCGATCAGATTGAAATCACTCCCTCGCCGCCTAGCGGCTATCTGGTATTTGAGATCATTCCCAGCCAGCCTCAGGCGAATGAGTTCATCCCAATTACACCAGATATTGCTATCTGCGCAGACTGCAAACGAGAATTGTTCGATCCAGCCAACCGGCGCTATCGTTATCCTTTTATCAACTGCACAAACTGCGGACCGCGTTTTACGATCATTCAGGACATTCCCTACGACCGGCCACTTACCACCATGTCCGAGTTTTTGATGTGCAGTTCTTGCAAATCGGAGTATGACAATCCCCTTGACCGCCGGTTTCATGCGCAACCCATCGCTTGCCCGGAATGCGGTCCACAAATCCGGTTCGAATCGCCGCAAACCTCTGTAGTCAAACAAGAGACTGCCTTGCAAACAGCCCGCCAATGGCTAAAAAACGGAAAAATCCTGGCAATCAAAGGTCTGGGCGGTTTCCATCTGGCATGTGACGCCTCCAATCCCACCGCAGTGGAAGAACTGCGAACCCGAAAAGGACGCGTGGATAAACCCTTTGCCTTGATGGCTTTTGACCTCAAGACGATCCGCCGCCATTGCCTGGTATCGGACCAGGAGGCTGAACTTTTGCTTTCGCGCCAGCATCCGATCGTTTTGCTAGAACGAAAAGCCAGCTCGAATATAGCCCAGGCAGTTGCGCCGAATCAGCAGACAATGGGCATCATGCTGGCTTATACGCCACTACACCTTCTGCTATTAGAACCTGAAGAGGGATTTCCTGATCTACTGGTGATGACCAGCGGTAATATAAGCGAGGAACCCATTTGCTATGACGACCAGGAAGCCCGCGAAAGATTGGGGAATCTAGCAGAGGGATTTCTTCTCCACAATCGGCGCATCCACATGCGGGTGGACGATTCGGTTGTAAGGAAAATGGCAGACCAACCTTACCCCATCCGTAGAGCCCGCGGCTTTGCACCTGACGGCATTTTGCTCTCTTCACCGGTCCCTCCCCTTCTTGCTGGCGGCGCAGAATTGAAAAACACTTTCTGCCTGGCGCGGCAAAACTACGCATTTGTCAGCCACCATATCGGCGACATGGAAAATTTTGAAACCCTGAGGTCTTTTGAAGAGGGAATCAGACACTATGAGCAACTTTTCCGTATCAGGCCAGAATTATTTGCCTGCGACCTACACCCAGATTACCTGGCAACCCGCTACATTCAACAACGCGCTTGCGAAGAAAAACTGCCGATTGTGACCGTGCAACACCACCACGCCCACCTGGCCGCCTGCCTGGCAGATCACGGCTGGTCGAACGATGAACCGGTCATTGGGGTGTGTTTTGATGGCACTGGTCTTGGTACGGATGGTACCATTTGGGGCGGGGAATTTTTGGTGGGCGGATACAGCGACTATCAGCGCGAGTACCATCTGGCGTATATCCCGTTGCCGGGAGGTGATGCGGCTATACGAAAACCAGCACGAATGGCCCTGGCTCACTTGTGGCAGGCTGGCCTGGAGTGGGAAGGAAATCTGCCGCCTGTGCAGGAATTGAACGCCGAAGAACAATCCGCGCTGAGAAAACAACTCGAAAAAGGGCTTAACGCTCCGCTCACTTCCAGCATGGGCAGGTTTTTCGACGCCGTCGCCGCGCTGATAGGGTTGCGAGAGCGGGTTACTTATGAAGGCCAGGCAGCTATTGAATTGGAGGCCGCTGCGGACCCAGAAGAAAAGGGCTTCTACCCTTTCGAGATCAGACATGGAGTTCTTGATCCTACGCCGCTATGGAAAAAACTGCTCAAAGACTGGCGCAATGGCATCTCTATCCCTGTCCTTTCCGCGCGGTTTCATAACAGCATCGTTGCTGGGACGCTCGAGGCCTGTTCTCATATCCGGGATAGGAAAGGCTGCAATGTAATTGCCTTGAGCGGCGGCGTGTGGCAGAATCGTTACTTGCTGGAAAACAGCGTGCGCGCGCTCAAAAAAGCCGGCTTTGAAATCTTGCTCCATCATCAAGTCCCGACGAACGATGGCGGAATCTCGCTGGGGCAGGCAATCGTTGCCGCCGCAAACGTAAGGTAAAAAAGGAGTTCCAATGTGCTTAGGTGTGCCAGGAAAAATTATTGAGCTCTACCAATCCAATGGGCTAAAAATGTGCAAAGTGGATTTTGGCGGTGTTATCCGCGAAGCCTGTATCGAAGCCCTGCCCGAGGCAAAATTAAATGACTTCACCATCGTCCACGCTGGCTTCGCGCTTAGCCTTTTGAGTGAGGAAGAAGCCCGAGAGACTTTAGATATTTTGAGCCAGCTCTCAATAGTAGAGCATGAGCTGGGCGAACAAGAACAGGAAAGCTGACCATGCAATTCGTTGATGAATTTCGAGACGAACAGCTTGTTCATAACGTCCTGGCTGAAATCCGCCGCACCGTCACCCAACCCTGGGTGATCATGGAGATTTGCGGGGGGCAGACCCATGCTCTCTTGCATTATGGTCTCGATCAGATGCTGCCCTCAGAAATCGAGCTGGTTCATGGGCCTGGCTGCCCCGTCTGCGTCACCTCATTGGAGCTAATTGATCAAGCGCTCGCTATCGCGTCTCAACCTGGTGTGATTTTTACATCCTTCGGGGATATGTTGCGCGTCCCCGGATCGCATGGAGACTTGTTTTCTGTGCGGGCTGCGGGAGGTCAGGTGAGAGTCGTGTATTCTCCCCTGGATGCCGTCAAAATCGCGGTAGAAAATCCAGATAAAGAAGTGGTCTTTTTCGCCATCGGGTTCGAAACAACCGGTCCGGCTAACGCCATGAGCGTTCTTCAAGCGCAAGCGCTCGGCTTAAAAAATTACTCGGTGCTGGTCTCGCAAGTATGTGTCCCACCCGCCATGCACGCCATTTTAGGATCGCCCAATAACCGCGTGCAAGGATTTTTAGCCGCAGGTCATGTCAGCACCGTCATGGGATACTGGGAATACCCTCCGATTGCTGAAAAATATAGAGTTCCTATCGTTGTGACAGGGTTTGAGCCCCTTGATCTTGTCCAGGGCGTCTTGATGGCTGTTCGCCAGCTTGAAAAAGGTACCCATGAGGTGCAAAACGCATATCCTCGCGCTGTTACGTACGAAGGTAATAAAGCCGCACAAGCCATTCTTAAGAAAGTTTACGAGCCGTGCGACCGGAACTGGCGCGGTATTGGCAAGATCCCGCAGTCTGGTTGGAAACTGCGAGAGGCATATCGCGACTTTGACGCGGAGAAGCGCTTTCAAGTGGGCGGGATACAAACCAAAGAATCCGATATTTGCATTGCTGGATTGGTGCTGCAGGGACTCAAGAAGCCTCCAGAATGCCCGGCTTTTGGCGTATTGTGTACTCCTCAAAACCCATTGGGGGCAACCATGGTTTCTTCCGAAGGCGCCTGTGCCGCATATTACCGGTACGGCCGCAGGGAATAATCCTGACCACACCGGATTAAAGGACATCTGATGAACAACGAAGAACTCCCAATCATGGAAGGACTCATCTGCCCCGTGCCGTTGGCGCACCAGGATCAGATCGTGATGGGGCATGGCAGCGGCGGGCGAATGACACAGCAGTTGTTTGAACGGGTCTTCAGACCCGCATTCGATAACACTGCCCTGCGGGAAGAAAATGATTTCGCCGCAGCGGCTTTGCCGCCCCAAACCAGCCTGAAGGGTAAGCTATCTATTTCGACAGATTGCCATATCGTATCGCCCCTTTTCTTTCCAGGCGGCGATATTGGAAGACTGGCAGTCTGCGGCACGGTCAATGATATGTGCATGTCCGGTGCACAGCCGCTCTACCTGACAGCAGGGTTTATCCTGGAAGAGGGTTTGAAAATTAAAACCCTCGAACGGGTGGTTGAATCAATCAAGCTTGCCGCCGAAGAAGCAGGAGTACAAATTATTGCGGGGGACACCAAAGTAGTTGAAAAAGGGAAGGCGGATGGTTTGTTTGTCACCACAACCGGGGTAGGATGGATCCCTGAAGGACGCCAAATTGGCGGTGCAAAAGCCGAGCCGGGGGATGTCGTGCTTGTTTCTGGAACGCTAGGGGATCATGGAATTGCAGTTCTTTCAGCGCGGGGCGAATTGGGATTCGAGGCGCAAGTTGTATCTGATACGGCGCCATTAAACGGCCTGATCCAGGCTATCCTCGCTGCAGCTCCTCACACACACGTACTGCGCGATCCCACCCGTGGCGGCCTGGCAACCACCCTCAACGAAATTGTCAGGCAAAGCCGTACAGGTATTCTGATCGAGGAACGTTGCATTCCAGTCTCAATGCCAGTAAAAGCAGCCTGTGAAATGCTGGGGTTCGATCCCCTCTACATCGCCAACGAAGGTAAGGTGATCGTAATCTCTCCGCCTGATGAGGCTGAGGCAGCGCTAGATGCTATGAAGGCTCATCCGTATGGCGCTATGGCGGCGCGTATCGGCACGGTGGTTGACGAACCTAAAGGCCGCGTCCTGCTCAAGACCCTGATTGGAGGCAGCCGTATCCTGGATGTATTGGCAGGCGAAATCTTGCCGCGCATCTGTTAGGCAACTTCCACTATAACAAAACACAGGTATTTTTATCCAGCGAGGCATCCCCTCATCACCTTGACAATCCATACACTCTCCATATACTTACACCATTACCCCGATTAAACACGAGGAGCTATGAAAATTAATTATCAGGAAACAACCAGCGACCTGGCCACCCGTATCGACATTCACAACAAATTTGGCGGCCGCAACATTGACGAATGGATGCTTGAAATCCTTAAGCTTTCTAAAGGGATTAAAATTTTGGATGTTGGCTGTGGGGCCGGAAAGCAATGCTTTTCTTTTTATAACCATTTGAATGGCCAGGCCGAGATCACCGGAGGAGACGTAAACGAAGATCTCCTTAAGCAAGCAACAGAAGAAAACCAAAAACGTGGCACGCCGATAAAATTTATTCATCTGGATTTCAATAAAGAATTTCCGTTTCCCGATAATTCGTTTGATCTGGTTTCTTGTTGTTTTGCAATTTATTACGCCGAAGATGTACCTTTTACCATCGGGCAGATGCACCGGGTTCTAAAGCCAGGGGGACAACTTTTTACAACCGGTCCGATGCCAGAGAATAAACAGCTTTTTTATGATATTATCCGCGAAGCCACCAATAATAAACCGATCCCTCCTATGCCCGGCAGCAGCCGCTATAAAAGCGAGTTCCTAAAGGTCATCCAGGATAAATTCTCAGCCGTTGAGGTACATATTTTTGAGAACCCGCTTACGTTCCAAAGTGTCGAACCCTTCGTGGCATACACACGCGCCTCGCTCTCCGAAGACCGAAGGCTTTGGAGCAGCTTTTTCCAGGGCAAGGACGAATTTGAGATCATCATGAAAAAGATTGAGGAAACTGCGGCTCGTCGGCTGGAAAAAGAAGGCAAATTAGTGATGACCAAGGTCGTCGGTGGATTTGTAGCAACGAAATAGGAAACTCTGTATGAATCACGACATGACCTTCTACGGTCGGCGTGTTCTGTTCATCGGCGCTCATCCTGATGATATTGAGCTGGGGGCAGGAGCGCTGATTGCGCATATCGTCAACCAGGCCGAGATCCTGTGCGTAACGCTTTCGGACAACCAGAAGAACCCAGAACTCAAAAACCTGGTGCAAGAACATTACAGAAGCATGCACATTTTGGGGGTGACGGAAAAGAACGTGATCCTTGGACCGTTCGACACCCGTCTTTTTCAATCCTACCGGCAAGAGATCCTTGAATACCTGATTGGACTGCGACGCGAATTCCAGCCGGAAATCGTCTTCACCCATACCCGCGCAGACCTGCACCAGGATCATAGCACGGTGACCGAAGAGACCTTGCGTGCTTTTCGCGGCACAACCGTTTTGGGCTTCGATGTTTTGCGCAGCAGTTATGGTTTTTTTCCAAATTTTCTGACCGAGGTCACCGAAGACGACGTTCAAAAAAAATTAGATGCACTGGCAGAATACAAAACATACGCGAGCAAATACTATTTTAACCCGCAAATTACCCGCGCTACGCTAATCCGGAACGGCGCGCTGGCGGAACGAAATTATGCAGAAGGATTCGACACCCTGCGGATCATCGGCATGTTTTCCTGCACAGGAGCTGATCGTCTCTAACCTCGCAGCAGTTTTTCATTTGGCATTGGTTGAGCAAAAAACGCCCTTTTCACAGGGGCGTTTTTCAACAGTGCTCAAAAACTTATTCAAGAGGCTACTCTTGCACAGCAAAGCCGATCTCGATCTTTCCAGAAATGACCCGAACCGGATAAGAAGGTGTCGGTTCAATAGCAGGCAAGCGAACGGCTTTTCCATCGCGAACATCAAAGCGGGCGCCATGGCGCGGGCATACAAGTTCAAAACCATCCAGATCCCCTTCGCCTAACGGCCCGTCGTCATGGGTGCATACATCACCAATGGCATAGACGTTCCCGGCGATGTTGAAAAGAACGATCTTTTCATCGCCCACTTCAATGAACATACGCTCACCGGGCGGCAACTCTTCGATTGAGCAAATTTCATAATATCCTAACTGCCTCTCGCCAGTCATTCTTCCTCCTCAACGAGGAGATCATCCGTTTCTCCCAAACCATATATGCCAGCTTTTAATACCTTTAAAGAAAGCAAGGCGCACTTCAATCGCACCGGGCCAAGATTCTCCAATCCCAGCAGATCCAGAAGATCCTGTTTGGAGATTTTCTTAACCTCTTCCAGTGGTTTGTTGACGATCGATTCAAGGAGGAGATCAGCCGAAGCCTGCGAGATAGCGCAACCATGGCCGCTGAATGCGGCTTCGGTAACAACGCCGGCATCATTCACCCGAAGATCAATACGAATCTGGTCGCCGCAGAGAGGATTTTCATCTTCAAAACTGATGTCATGGGGATCTAAAACGCCCCGGTAAGTCGGGTTCTTGTAATGCTCAATAATTACTTCACGATACAAATCATCCATACGGCTCCCCTCAGATCAGCCAAATAATTCTTTCGCCCTTTCCAGCGCCTCGGCAAGCAAATCCACTTCGTCAAACGTGTTATATAGATAAAAACTGGCGCGGGTTGTCGCAGGCAATCCATAGCGTTGGTGAAGCGGCATGGCGCAGTGATGTCCGGCGCGGACAGCTATCCCTTCCCGATCCAACAATTGAGCAATGTCATGAGGGTGGATCCCCTCCATTGTGAACGCACAGACCCCACCTTTCTTCTCTGCCGATGGGCCAATCAGCTTGAGACCCGAAATTTCTGAAAGGCGATCCAGGGCATAACGGGTGATGGCATGTTCGTGAGCTGCAATATTGTTCATCCCCATCTGAATAAGATAATCCACCGCTGCGCCGAAACCGATTACCTCCGCAATTGCCGGTGTGCCTGCTTCAAATTTGTGCGGCAATTCATTTGGCGAAAAAGAACGTAACGTGACCCTTTTGATCATGTCGCCCCCCCCAAGAAATGGCGGCATGGCTTCAAGCAGATCCCTGCGACCATACAAAACGCCGATTCCGGTCGGACCGCACATCTTATGAGCTGAAAAGGCTAAGAAATCGGCCCCTAACTGCTGCACATCCACCGGAAGATGAGGCACCGATTGGGCGCCGTCAATGAGTGTTACTGCTCCTGCACGGTGGGCCATCTCAATTATTTCTCTGGCAGGGTTAATCGTCCCCAGTACATTGGACATTTGCGAAAAGGCAACCAGCTTTGGCCGTAATTCCAGCAAGTTCTGATAGGTTAAGAGATCAAGCTCACCCTCTTCGGTTACAGGGATAAACTCCAGACGGATACCTCTCTCGTCCGCCAGGATCTGCCAAGGCACAAGATTAGAATGATGTTCCATTTCGGTCAGGATGACCACATCCCCGCTCACCAGGTTTTTCCGAGCCCAAGAATAAGCAACCAGGTTTATCGATTCGGTTGTGTTACGTGTAAAGATGACTTCGCGGGCATGGCGCGCGCCAATAAATTTTGCAATCCGTTCACGGGCCCCCTCATAAGCCGCTGTCGCTTCTTCTGCCAGCGTGTGGACTCCTCGATGAATGTTCGCATTGGTCTGGTTATAATAATCTTCCATTGCCCGGATAACAGTAACCGGCTTCTGCGCGGTGGCAGTCGAATCCAGGTAAACGAGGGCTTTATTCCCGTGCAGCCGGCGCGATAGGATAGGAAAATCCTTCCGAATTTGATCTACGTTGAGGGTTTGCGACATCATTTTCAACTCAATATTCTGGTATATTCGTTTTTGCCGCTTTCCCTTGTGAGGCGCGCAGGTGCTGTGAATTAATGGGGAACCACAAGATGTGATCGGGAACCATCCACCCATCCGTCAGGAAAACATTCGAACGGAATTGTACTGCCACCATCTTGGAATCAACCTGCACGACAATCCCTTTCACCCAACCTCGGACACGCTGACTATCTTTTTCGTGATCACAGTACACTTCTACAACATCACCAACGTCAAAGGTAAATTCCGGTTCTGGTGGTCGCATGTAAGGTGCAGATGCCATACTTTTCTCCTGCACAAATTTAATCAATTGGTTAACCTATGTATTTTATCATAATCAGCCAGTATTTCCATTAAGACACCTTAAAAAACCGGAATCTCCGCAATGAGAAACCGGTTCTTCGAAGCAAACTTAACACCAGCCACCGATAATTCCTGTTGCTGCCTCATTAACTGCCGGTTTAAGCTTCATAGGATGCCATCTTCTCATGGATAGCATCCTGAAACCGCTGCCGCACACCTTCAAACGGGATTCGCTGCATGATCGGATCAAAAAAACCTTCTACAATCAGCCGTTCCGCTTCGATCTTGGGAATTCCCCGGCTCAAAAGATAGAATACCTGATCCTGGTCAATACGTCCTACCGTTGCACCATGCGTACAGCGGACATCATCCGCCAAAATTTCCAGACCCGGGATCGAATCAGCCCGGGCGCCGCGACTCAATACCAGGTTACGATTGGCTTGATAACCATCGGCTTTATCAGCTCCAGGAGCGACATAGATCATGCCCTGCCAGACTGAGCGGCTTTCTCCTAACAATGCACCTTTAAAAAGCAAGTCGCTGGTGGTATGAGGAGCCAGGTGATTTTGCTGGGTGTCATGATCTAAATGCTGATCCCGATCGGTAAAATAAAATCCCGACATCCGGCCGTTGCTCCCGGTTCCGATCAGTTCAAGATCAGAAAAGTTCTTTGTCACGTGACTGCCTACAGCCCCAAAGACCCAGTCAATCATGCCATCCCGTTCTACTTTTACCCGTTCATGACTGAAATTCCAGACATTCTCTCCCCAGCTTTGCAGTTCCACCCATCGCAGCTTTGCTTCAGGTCCAACGTACAATTCCACCAGACCGGTATGTAATTTTTGACCATCTTCTCGAGTTGGAGAAGCCGCTTCATGCACATAGGTAGCTGATGCCCCTTCTTCCAGATAGACCAGAATATGCGAAAAATAAGCCAATCTGGCCCCCGGACCCCAAAGCAGGCTTTGAAGAGGTTGGTCGACAACTACACCGCGCGGAACATAGAGTAAGACTCCATTCTGGCAAAGCGCTGCCGATAAGGCAGAAAATTTGCCCTCGGAGGGCTGCACAACTTTTCCCATAATCTTTTCAAGGATGTCCGGGTGATCTCTTTCGGCAGTGAGTAAGTCCGTAAAAATTACCCCTTGGCTGATCAGGTCAGGATCAAGGATTGTCTGCGAACCGCCAACCATCAAAATAACCTGCCCGCCATGGCTGTCGCCTGTCAGGGGCTGGAGCAGTCCATCCGGGACCGGTTCCAGGCTTTGGTAAAGATTCTTTCCAGGAATCCTGAAGCTGGCAGCCTGAAGATTCCGCAAATCAGTGCGTCGCCAGGCTTCATCTTTTACGGTTGGGAGAGAGAGAGAACGATAAACCTCCCACGCATTTTTCCGGTAAGTCGTGATGTAGGCGCTGTTATCCGGAAGCCTGATGTCCTCGAACGTGAAGGAGAAATCCTGGGCGGCGACTTCTTGAGTGCGCTGTTTCCGAATTACGATCTGAGGTGTTCCAGTCATATAGTTTTCCGTGTCTAAGTTTTTAAACCTATGATCAGGCAGTACAGTTTTTCACCACTCAACGCTTTTCACCTTAACCAATTGAGCCTTCCATTTGCAACTGGATCAGGCGATTCATCTCCACAGCATACTCCATGGGCAACTCTCGCACCAATGGTTCGATAAAACCAGAAACCACCATTGTGGTTGCTTCTTCCTCGCTCATGCCGCGGCTCATCAGGTAAAAAAGCTGTTCTTCGCCCACTTTAGAGACCGAAGCCTCATGTCCGATAGAAACCTGTTCTTCATCAATCTCAATATAAGGATAAGTATCTGAGCGGGATTTTGGATCCAGGAGCAAAGCATCACACACAACATTAGAACGCGCATCTACAGCGCCCTTGTGAACCTTCAAAAGGCCGCGGTACGAAGCTCTCCCGCCACCTTTGCTGATCGATTTTGAAGTAATCTTGCTGCTGGTGTGGGGCGCAAAGTGAATTACTTTTCCTCCGGCATCCTGATGCTGGCCAGGACCGGCAAACGCCATCGAGAGAATTTCGCCACGCGCGCCTTTATCCAACAGGTAACAAGAGGGATACTTCATCGTCACTTTCGAGCCCAGATTAGCATCCACCCATTCCATTACGCCATCTTCATGAACGAGCGCGCGCTGTGTGACCAGGTTGTACACATTATTCGACCAGTTTTGGATGGTCGTGTACCGCACCCGCGCGCCCTTCTTAACCACAATTTCGATCACTCCGCTATGGAAAGAGTCGGTGGTATATTGCGGAGCGGTACAACCTTCAACGTAATGTACCTGAGCGCCCTCATCCGCAATGATGATCGATCGCTCGAACTGGCCAATATTCGCAACATTCAAGCGAAAATAAGCCTGCAAGGGCAAATCAACTTTGACGCCCTTCGGGACATAGACAAACGAGCCGCCCGACCACACCGCGCTGTTCAATGCAGCAAATTTATTATCCTCTATCGGGATGACTGTCCCAAAATACTCCTTGAAGAGATCAGGATGTTTTCGCAGGCCGTCTTCGATACTGACAAAAATAACGCCCTGTTTTTCAAGGTGTTCCTGAATGCTGTGGTAAACCATTTCAGATTCGTACTGGGCGCCGACCCCGGCCAGGAACTTCTGCTCGGCTTCCGGGATGCCCAGGCGGTCAAAAGTCTGTTTAATGGTGTCGGGGACATCTTCCCAGGATTTGCTTTCCATTTCAGCGGGTTTTACATAGTAATAAATCTCATCCAAATTGAGGTTAGAGAGATCTGCGCCCCAGGTAGGAATTGGGCGCTTGGTGAAATGATCTAACGCTTTCAGACGAAAATCGAGCATCCACTGCGGTTCGCCCTTCATGTATGAAATTTGCTGGACAACCTCACGATCCAGCCCTTTTCGGGTCTTAAAAACAGAAACGTCAGGGTCACTAAACCCATAACGATATTCTCCCAATCCTTCTAGAAGGTTTTCCTGCGAGTTTGTACTCATTCCTGCCTCCTGAGTTTTCCGAACCAGTAAAGGCTCAGGCTACTGTCATACCATTCTCATACTTCTCGCGCACCCATTCGTAACCGTGTTCCTCCAGATGCAAAGCAAGATCCGGCCCCCCAGATTCTACGATCTTCCCGCCCAGCATGACATGGACAAAATCCGGTTTGATGTAATTCAAAATTCGCTGGTAATGGGTAATGAGTAATACGCCGAGTTCTGGGCCACGCAAGGCATTAACCCCTTCAGAGACAATCCGCAATGCGTCAATATCCAAACCAGAATCGGTTTCATCCAGTATTGCAATTTCTGGTCTTAATGTAGCCATTTGGAGGATTTCGGCGCGCTTCTTTTCGCCGCCAGAAAATCCTTCGTTCAAATACCGGCCTCCGAAGCTATGATCCATGCGAAGGATGTCCATCTTTTCCTTCAACATTTTTCTGAATTCAGGGATCGGAATCCCCTTATCCTCTGGATTAACTGCTTTTCGGCGTGAGTTCAATGCGGTTCGTAAAAAATTTGCCACAGTTACCCCGGGGATAGCAACCGGATATTGAAAAGCAAGAAAGAGACCTAAACGAGAACGCTCATCTGCTTCCAGTTCCAGGATGTTCTGACCTTTAAACCACACCTCTCCTGACGTCACTTCATAAGCAGGATGCCCCATAAGCGTGTAAGCCAGGGTGGATTTGCCAGTACCGTTGGGTCCCATAATAGCGTGAACCTCACCCTGAGAGATGGTCAGGTTAAACCCTTTGATGATTTCTTTGCCCTCAATATTGACATGTAGGTCTCGTATCACCAGTTCAGACATCGAGCAACACTCCTTTGTGAGTATGCAAATTCTATTCTTTCCTCTCCCAACAATTCTTATCAATCTTTTTATAAATATCTAACATAATTGTTGGAACACTGCAATTATAGCATAGCGTCCGAAAAGGGTCAATATTTATTATAATATTCTAATATATTTAGCTCCTTACAAAAATTCTTGCAAAAGGCGTTAAATTCCCTGTATAATGATCGCTATTCCCGTTGCCTGATAACCTAAAAAAAATGAAAAAAAACCAACACGCGCAACAACTCAAACCTCAACGGACAAGAATCAATGGCATCCAGCGCACCGTGAACACAATACAGAGCCGCCTGGCCAGCTTGAGCGATGAGAAAGAGCTGGACAATCATCAAATAGGGCTGGTTTGCAATGAGGTTGCCCAGCAAATTGATAACATACGTCTGCAACTCCGCCGGGCTGGCAGCTCTCCCAGCAAAATAACCGGCGCCTCCCAAGTTGCCTATCGCTGGCTTATGTTCATCAGCAAACCAGAGACAGTAAGAAAACATGTTCAATCCCTGGTGATCGCGCGCGACCATGCAACTGCGATGACGGCAAGATCCATAAATCTATTCAAGACTTCCAACCTTCCAGTCTCCATCCAATTTTATAATACCCGTTACCTATACAAAGGGACACGTACCCCCCGGCAAATCAAAATCACTTTGAATGAAGCCTTTATCGGGGCACCGCCCATTATCCTTGAAAACCTGATTCATTTAGCTATGGGAGAGCGAGATCAAAAAAAGTCAGATGTAATTCGCCAATATACCCGACAGCCAGCTTTTTTGCATGATTATGAAGCCTTATATTCCCACCAAACACGGATTAAAGCCCCTGAAGGGAACTACGCCAATCTCGTTACGATCTTCGAGCGGGTGAATAAAGAATATTTTGCGGGTAGTTTATCCCAGCCCAGATTGGGATGGAGCAGCCGAAAGAGCCTGAAAAAGCTGGGACACTATCGGATAGATACGGACACACTTGTCATCAGTAAGTCTCTGGATTCGCCTCATGTCCCAAGCCACGTAATCGATTTTGTGATGTACCATGAGCTATTGCACAAACATATTGGCGCCACCCGCCACAACGGCCGGATGAGAGCTCATACCAGCGAATTCCGTGCCGCCGAAAAGCGATTTCGGTTTTATCAAGAAGCATCGGCCTTTTTAGAAAAGCTCGCCCAATCCGAGTAAAGTTACAATGACACACTAGCAGATGACCAAAATTCTTTGCGGAGGATTCCATGACTAGCGATTTGAAGCCATTTTTTGCCCCCAGCGGCGTAGCGTTAATTGGAACATCAGCTAACCCCACGAAGTTAAGTTTTGGCATCTTACGAAACATGGTTGAAGGGGAATACCGTGGCGGCGTTTACCCGGTCAACCCCCGCCATTCCGAAGTGCTTGGAAAGCCCTGCTTTGCCGATATCAGCAGCGTCCCAGATCCAGTTGATCTGGCTGTCATTGCACTGCCCGCGCCGAGCGTTCCCGAAACGGTAGAAGCCTGCGGTCAGCGTGGAATCAAAACCGCGATTATCATCTCCGGCGGGTTTCGAGAAGTGGGACCACAAGGATTAGAACTGGAAAACCGGTGCGTCAAGATCGCCCGGCGGTACAAGATGCGGATAATCGGCCCCAACTGCGTCGGCATCATGGATCTATACAGCGGCGTAAACACAACTTTCATCAAGGGCGTCCCTCCCAAAGGAAATATCGGTTTTCTCTCGCAATCCGGGGCAATTTGCGGGGCCGTCGTAGACTACGTTTTGGATAAAGATATTGGTTTTTCGAACTTCACCAGCATGGGCAATATGGCAGACGTCAATGAAACAGATATTATTGAATACTTAAGCGTTGATCCTAATACAAAAGTCATTGCCGCCTATCTGGAGGGCATCAAAGATGGTCAACGATTCCTGGAAGTAGCGCGTAAAGTCAGTCGGATAAAGCCCATAGTGATGTTAAAAGTAGGTCGATCCGAGGCTGGCGCGCGAGCAGTATCCTCTCATACCGGCTCGCTGGCTGGTTCTCATACCGCTTACCAGGCCGCGTTTGAGCAAACCGGTATCATCGAGGTGGAATCGGCAGCAGAACTTTTTGATGTCTGTATCGGTATGGTTTACCAGCGCCCTCCAAAGGGTAATCGGACGGTCATCGTGACCAATTCCGGAGGGCCGGCCGCTTTGGCTTCGGATAGCCTGGCTGCAAATGGGATGCGCCTGGCTGACCTGACGCCCGAAACACAAGCCTTCTTACGCTCTAAATTGAACCCTGCCGCTCAGGTTGGTAACCCGGTAGATATGTTGGGAGGTGCCGAACCCCAAGAATACGCCGATGCGCTGAAAGCCTGTCTGGCGGATGAGAATGTGGATGCAACACTGGCGATCCTGACGCCGCAGGCGCTTGTAAACCCGGCGGATGTTGGGAAGGTAATCGGCGAGATTGCCGCTCAAACGGATAAAACCGTTATCACCTCTTTTGTGGGTGGCGTCAGCGTCAGCGAAGCCCGGCACGTGTTGCACGGGATGCAAGTTCCCATGTACACTTTTCCCGAACAGGCCGGCAAGGTCATGGGTGTGTTGCGCCGGTTTGGGGCATGGCGCAGTAAACCTGAAGGTTCTTTGGTTACAGCTTTCAAAGGGATAGACCAGAAAGCCGTACAAAAAATTTTGGCCGAAACAAAAAACCAGCCGATCCTGGGAGAAGCCCAAACCCGTCCACTGCTGGCAGCGTACAGCATTCCGATCGTGCCAGGTGAATGGGTGCAAAATGCAGACGACGCAGTCCAGGCAGCCGAGAAGTTAGGCTACCCTGCGGCGCTTAAAATTGTATCGCCGGATTTGCTCCACAAATCGGAGGCGGGGGGCATCCGGCTGAACCTGACAGATGCAGCATCTGTAAAATCCGCCTACGGGGAGATGCTGTCAAAAATAAAAAAAGACCATCCACAGGCTCGCCTTGAAGGAATGTTGGTTGAAAAAATGGCGCCAAAAGGTCATGAAGTGATTATCGGGATGCGCCGAGACGCCACCTTTGGACCTCTGGTGATGTTCGGCCTGGGAGGCATTTATGTAGAATTGTTGACCGATGTAGCATTTCGCATTGCCCCTATGACCCACCAGCAGGCGCTGGATATGGTGAACAGCACCCGCGCCGGAAAACTGCTTGCCGGGTTGCGGGGCCAACCGGCGGCAGATATCGAGGCAGTGATTGATTGTATTCTGAGGCTTGGACAGCTCGCCCTGGATTTCCCTGAGATCAGTGAGATTGAGATCAATCCACTGCTGGTGTATGAAAGTGGAAAAGGCGTACTGGCGCTGGATGCCCGCGCCCTGCGTTGAGCGCAACCCATCGCAATATTTATAGCGCTTGAGACACAGGGAAATATCTGTGCCTTTTTTATATTTAACATAAAAATCTATATTATTGACATTTCTCAAAGCGTTGTGATATACTCTTTTGTAGTAATAACCAAAGTTTATGTGATAAATATATGAGGAAATATGAAAAGCACCCGGGAACGGATCTTGCAGACGCTTCTCAATAATCCGCGCTCTAGCATCAACGACCTTGCAGATGCTGTTGGAATTAATGCCATTTCGGTCCGACATCATTTAACCAACCTGCAGGCCGACGGAATGGTAGCAGCTGAAGAGGAGCGTCATGGCGTCGGGCGTCCCAGATTGGTCTACTTTTTGACCGAAAAAGGCCTGGAACGCTTCCCTACCCGTTACCTCACCTTAACCAATCGCCTACTAAGCCAGATCAAGGAAACATTGCCTGAACCTACCGTCAACCAGCTATTTGCTCAAATGGCGAAAGAACTGGCGGGAGAATACGCTCACAAAATTCAGTCGCTGCCTATGGAGCAAAAACTAGAAACCATCAAAGAAGTGTTGGCGGATGAAGGGTTTAACCTTGAATGGGATAAAGAGGGCGACAACTACCAGATTTACGAAGTTTCCTGCCCCTATTATCATGTCGGACAAAACCATCCCGAAGTCTGCGTCGTGGATCAGACGCTCATTTCTGCCATGCTTTCCATCCCGGTAGAAAAAATTGGCTGCGTTCTCCAGGGCGACCGCTACTGCACTTACTTAATTCCCGCTTCGACTGAAAAGGAAAGTACAAAATGACCTTTCAATCAGAAACGAACCGCCCGCGTTGGGAAATTGAAGACACCCACCCTCAATTGAGCGAAACGCTGCGCGCCGCTTTGAGCGAGGTCATTGATCCTGAAATCGGATTCAACATTATCCAGCTTGGGCTGATCCGCAATGTCCAGCTTAGCGAAGACAAAGCCACAATCAACATGATTTTAACGACCCCTTTTTGTCCCTACGGGCCCGCCATGATCGAAACCACGCGCCAGAAAGCTGAGGCTGCGCTTGAACGCCCAACTGAAATTGAACTTGGCACAGAGATGTGGGACTTCTCAATGATGGAAGAAGGGCTTGGGGCAGATTGGGGGCTTTTTTAAACCGAAAAAACCTGACAAGAAAACCGCAACACAAATGAGTCACTGGCAAAGCGTTGTTTAGGTCGCTTTGAACAAATTGGCCAGCCGCATGGCCAAACCAATATCGCCACGCAAAACCAGCTTGCCTTGCATAAAAGCCCGCATTCCATCCATTTTCCCCGTGAAAACATCCAAAACGTTCGCGGCATCCCCTTCGAACACCAGGTTTGGATTCGGAGACACACCGTCTTGTACATGGCAAGTCTTGTTTTGAATGGTTACTATCCAATCCCCCCCTTCCTCGCCTGTGATATGAAACTGGATTATTGCATGAACGCCGGCAGATTTCTCTGGAATAAAAGCCTCTGGCAAACGTCTCATTAGATTTTTAACTGACAATTCAGACATGCTCTCTCCTGTGCATTATTCTCTGACCGGCAAAACATCAGCCGGACACCCAATCTTTTACTCCAGTCGCCGCACCAGAATCCATACGTTACCGTCTTTTTCCATCACAGTAATAGAAGCAGGAAAAACGTTAAATAAACTTACAATTTCACTGTGATCCAGGAAATGGCTCCGCATAAACAAGAGCTTTTCGGCCAGCGCAATGAACTTCACAAATACCAGGCGAATATCCGGTTCTTCGATAAGGATAACACCGCCAGGTTTTAACACTCGAAACAACTCTCGGGCAGTCCGCCCCTGATCTGCAACATGATGAAAGGCGTCAACCATAATCACCCGGTCGAAGCTCTTTTCGCCAAAGGGTAAATCTTCTGCAAGCGAACACGTCGTATGCAGCCTGGCTTTTTCACGAGCCTTTTTAAGCATCTTGAGCGACTCATCTACAACGATAACATCACAAGATTCACAAAGCAAGTGTTGCGCGATCCGGCCGGTTCCTCCGCCGACATCCAAAAGGCGCATCCCTTGTGAAAGAGCAAGCTCTCCCTGCCAGTCAGTTTGAAGGCTAGCGCCGAATACTCGCTCATAGAAGGGAGCAATTATTCCAAAATGATCAATTACTGGCATCGCGCACCTACAAGAACAGACTCGAATAAATAAAAATTGCTCAATTTTTGCATACGGTTTATACTGGTTATTGTACTTATAATTCTAAGAGGTTGTCTATGGTTCGAAGTATCTTTTTTGCACCCAATGGAACAATTCAAAAGAACCTGAGCGAAACTGAAATCTATGATGCTCTGGCGCAGCCAGACAGCCTGCTGTGGGTTCATTTAGAAAAACCAAATTCAAACGAGCTCCTCCATTATCTGAAAGATATTTTCAACTTTCATCCACTTGCCATCGAAGACTGTCAGAGTGATGAATACCAGACGCCAAAGGTCGATGATTTTAAAGCTTATCTCTTCATCGTCACACATATGGTCCAATTTGGTGCACATGAAAATGGCCTGACCACGCGCGAACTTAACCTCTTCCTGGGGTCTAATTATCTCGTCTCTTGCAGCCTACATGAAAACATCACGTCGGTAGATCGCGTTTGGGAAGGATTGAGCCGGGACGAACGTCTGCATGAGAACGGCTCCGATTTCCTCTGCCACGCTATCCTGGACCGGCTGGTCGATGCGTACATGCCTGTACTGGACAAATTGGATGAAGAGATCGATCTCTTGGAAGACAACGTCATGGCAAAGCCAGAGCCGCAGACCCTGGAGCGGATCCTCGCCCTCAAGCATAATATTATGGCCCTGCGACGGGTAATTTCACCGATGCGTGAGGTGGTCAATAAACTGTCGAGAGATGAGTATCCGCAAATTGACCAACATAGCCGCATCTATTTTCGCGATATCTATGATCACCTAGTTCGTTTTCAGGATTTAAGCGAATCCATACGCGATATTGTCTCTGGCGCACTGGATATCTATCTCTCTTCTACTTCTTTGCGGCTGAATGAAATCATGAAAGCTCTCACCATCGTCTCTACCATCTTTCTTCCATTGACTTTTCTCGCTGGCGTTTACGGCATGAATTTCCATTTTATGCCGGAACTGGGCTGGCAATGGGCTTACCCGACCTTATGGGGAATTTTTATTTTAATTGGGCTTGGGATGACCATCTTATTCAAACGTCGAAATTGGTTCTAGATTCGAGATAGTCTTCTGCTATAATTTGGCGGATTTCTGCAGATCATCATTCTTGAGGTCATGCTATGGTTAATATCCTCACAGACAGCTGTTCTGATCTTAGTCCAGAATTAATTAAGAAATTTAACCTCCATGTAATCCCTCTCTCGGTTGTTGTAAAAGACAGGCTTTTTCATGATGGCATCGACATAACTCCTGCAGACTTGTTCCAATCTGTACAAGATACCGGAGAATTACCCAAGACTTCAGCTCCATCTCTAGCTGAATTTACCGCATTTTATCAGTCAATTCCTGGAGATTTGGTCTACATTGGCATTGGTTCTAAACTTTCCGCAACCGTTCAAAACGCCGCCGTCGCCGCTCGTAACCTACCCGACCGCAAAATCTTTGTTGTCGATTCCAACAACCTTTCAACCGGCATTGGGCTTCTGGCTTTAAAAGCCGCAGAGTTGCGCGATGAAGGCCTCCGTGCAGAAGAAATTGCCAAAGAGATCACCCAGGCGGCAGAGAAAATCCATACTTCCTTTGTCGTTGAAACTCTGGATTACCTTTATCTTGGAGGACGTTGTTCTGCCCTACAAAACATCGCCGGCAGTTTGTTAAAAATCCGGCCAATTATTGAAACCAAACCCAATGGTACACTGGGGGTGAAAGAAAAGATCCGCGGCACACGGAAACGCGCCTTGGACTCAATGCTGGAAGACTTTAAGAAAAACAGCGCGCTGATTGATCTAAAGCGCGTTTTTATAACACACACCGGCTGCGACGATGACGCAACCTATCTTAAATCTCATCTCTACCAATCTGCACCGATACAAGAAATATGGACTACCCTGGCAGGTGCAACAATTTCCAGCCACTGCGGGCCAAATACAATCGGGGTGATTTATGTGCTGCGATAAAGAAAGGTTTTTTTATTCTATCTGATAACCATCAAGTAAAAAACCGCAGGAGCACAAGACATCCTGCGGTTTTTTATAATAAAAGCTCAGTCAAATAATCCCCAATTCCTTCCCTACGTTAGCAAAGATCTCGAGGACATGGTCCAACTGGTCGTCGGTATGTGTAGCCATATAACTGGTGCGGAGAAGCTGGCGACCAGGAGGAACAGCGGGGGAAATTACAGGGTTAACAAAAACCCCTTCTTGAAAGAGGCGTTTCCAGAAAAGGAAGGTGCGTTGATCATCTCCAATGATGATTGGGATGACAGGGGTTACCGAGTTACCCGTATCAAACCCTAAGGAACGAAAGCCCTCTCTCATTTTATCTGCATTGCGGTTGACGCGCTCAATCCGTTCAGGCTCTTCCGCCATCACGTGCAAGGCTGCCAGCGCCGCTGCGGTGTTCGCCGGAGGGATACTGGCGCTGAAAATCAATGCCCTGGCATGGTGTTTGATATAAGAAATTACGTCTTCGTCACCTGCAACAAACCCGCCCAAGGAGGCAAAAGACTTACTGAAGGTGGACATAATGAGGTCAATGTCAGGCGTTACGTTAAAGTGAGCCGCCGTACCATGACCCTTGCCGGTGACGCCCATGCCATGCGCATCATCCACCATCAGGCGGGCGCCGTATTTTCTGGCAACCTTTGTAAGCTCAGACAGCTCAGCCAGATCGCCCTCCATACTGAATAAGCCATCCACAACGATCAAACTGCCGCACGAATCCGGTATTGATTTCAACACCCGTTCCAGATGATCCATGTCATTGTGCCTGAAGCGCTCAATCTTGCCAAAGCTCAAGCGCGCCCCATCAACAATGCTAGCATGGTCATCTTTGTCCAGAATCACCACGTCATCGCGACCCACCAAAGCGCTTATTGTCCCCAAATTCACCTGCATGCCTGTAGAAAAAACCAGAGCGGCAGGTTTGTTCACCCATGCCGCCAGTTCTCTCTCCAACTGTTCGTGCATTTCCAGCGTGCCGTTCAGGAAGCGCGAACCCGTACAGCTCGTTCCAAAACGCTTCACAGCTTCGAGAGCCGCTTCACGCACCTTGGGATGTGTAGTCAACCCGAGGTAATTATTGGAGCCACACATAATCAAGCGATGACCACGATATGTCACCTCGGTGCCTTCATTCTCAGTTAGAGGAATGAAAAAGGGATAAAATCCTTGTGCGATAGCTTCTTTGACTTCTGTATAGTCAAAACACTTTTTAAATATATCCATAACTCCCTCATAAAATAATTTGGTTGAGAGTCGCCCTGTAAAAATAAAAAAAGTTGGGCTAAATAAAATAATTAGTCCTCATTATACATTACTTTATAATAGCGACCCCTCTAGCAAGCAAAGAGGAAGAGTTTTAATTAAGATGCGCTTTCACGCCTGGGCACCCAGGACACCAATAAATGCAACCCGGTGCAGGAACAGGATCAATTTTTTCGTCCAAGCAAGCGATGGGTCAGTTCTCGCAAGGCCTGAAGTCCATCCTCATTTTGAGCAGCCTGTTCGAGTGCAACAAGTGCTTCATCGGTCAACCGAGTGGCTTCCTTTTCCGTGTACTCTTTAGCGCCAGACTTGATGAGCATTTCCGAGATGGTTGGAACCTCTTCGGAATGGATCGGCCCTTTAAGCCAGCGTTCCCGAAAAACAGCATCAGAGTTCAGTGCGTAAATAACTGGAAGCGTTTTCTTGCCCGCAATCAGATCGCTGGCGTTAGATTTTCCGGTAATCAGAGGATCTCCCCACAGCCCAAGCCAATCATCCCAGGCTTGAAAAGCCAAACCAAGAGTATAACCATATTTCCTGAAGGATTGGCGGCGCTCCATGGAAGCCCCCGCAGAAAGCGCGCCTAATCCTACCGCCGCCGAAAGAAGTGCAGCTGTCTTGCCACCAACCATTGGCCAATAATCGGACACCCCGATCTCTTTCCGTTCTGCATATAGGAGGTCAAGGTATTGCCCGCGCGTCAGGTCGATACAAGCCTCCTGCAATATTCGTGAGGCTTCTAAAGCCGCTGCGGGAGAGCCTGACAGGAAAAGTTTGTTGAGGCTGTAAAAAGCCAGCGTGAACATCAAATCGCCACTATTAATAGCCTGTGCAACTCCCCATCTGACCCAAACGGTAGGCCGCCCCCGCCTGGTTTCACTGCAGTCCTGGATATCATCGTGGATCAGCGAGAAATTATGTACAAGTTCCACCGATACGGCAGCTGGCAACGCCTGTTCCCACCCACCACCAGCCGCAACAGCCGAAAGCAGTACTAACAAAGGCCGGATGCGCTTGCCCTGCGCTTCCAGCCCTGCGCCCTCGCCTTCCCATCCCATATGATAAGATAACATCAAACGAAGCCCTATGACCTCATCAGAAACTCCATCTTTTACAACCCGTTTTAATTCTTCTTCAACCGCAGGCAACATCAATCGGATATACTGGTCCAGGTTCATAGCGTTTCGTTAAAGCCTTTGCAATGAAGTTTTTTGCAGCGCAGCAATATGCCGGGCACCGCTGGCAAACATACATATCTGCAATTCTTTTTGAATCTCATGTATCACGGCAATCGTTTCATCTGGTGAGATCACAGCCGCTCGAAGAAATGGGCTGGCCATTCCACCCAATGTTGCCCCTAATGCAATACACTTGGCAATGTCAATGCCATCCCGCAAGCCCCCAGAGGCAAAAACCATCATTTCAGGGACGGCTTTTTTAACCTGAAGGATTGAATCAGCGGTTGGAATCCCCCAATCTCGAAAAGCAGCCGCCACGCGCGCCCGATGAACATCTTGAATTCGGTGCATCTCCACCTGCGACCACGAAGTTCCCCCTGCGCCTGCAACATCGATAGCCGACACACCGGCAGACCATAACTGGTGGGCGTCCTGCTCCGAAATTCCCCACCCAACTTCCTTGATGATCACCGGTACAGGCAATTGTTTGCATACTTGCTCAATTTTTGCCAGCAGGCCGCCAAAACGACCATCCCCCTCTGGCTGCAATGCTTCCTGCAATGCATTGAGGTGCAGGATAAGAGCGTCCGCCTCAATCATATCCATGGCGCGCCGGCATTCCTCCACCGTATAGCGATAATTCAATTGAACCGCTCCTAAATTGGCAAACAGGAGAATATCCGGTGCATACGCACGAATCTGAAACGTTGGGGACAAATCAGATCGTTCAATCGCTGCCCTTTGCGATCCCACCCCCATCGCTACACCCGTCTCCTGAGCAGCGATAGCAAGTGTGCGATTGATACCCTCTGCTTCGACGGTGCCACCGGTCATCGAAGAGATGAGAATAGGCGCTTTTAACTTCTTAGAAAAAACCTCAACGCCTAGATCAACCTCCTCCAGATCTATCTCGGGCAGCGCACGGTGAACAAAACGATAGCGCTCCAGACCTGTTGTGATAGATGATTTCACATCTTCTTCGAGGTTAATTCGGATATGGTCTGCCTTGCGAGAAGATAAGCCAGATGGATCGGCCATGGAATTATCCATAGATTATTTCTTTCAATCTGATTTTTATTGAGTATACCAAAGAGTGATGAATGGGGTTATCAATTGTAATGCGTCTCATTTCATTCATCCGAACCATATTGTGACCAAACCACACTTGACAGATTGGAGAGGAAAGATAAAATTCATCCTGGACGCAGAAAAATAAGCCAGGAGGTTTCCGCATGTCTGATACGTTTAATGATGTGAAAGCAGTGATTACCGAAGTTTTAAAAATTGACGGGGATCAATTAACGCCAGAAACACGGTTTATTGAAGATTTGAAAGCTGACTCTATGGATCAATTTTTCTTGATTGATGGATTCTGTGAAAAATTCGATCTGGCCATTTCGGATGAGGACGCCCGCAACATCAAGTCCGTTAAAGATGTTATCCAATATATTGAAACCCACAAGAAATAAGATAACTTTTCCCTGATCTTTCTACACCAGGGAAGCTAAGCTTCCAATTCTATTCGGAAGGATTCAATCCATAAGAGCAGGTATTTCCTCAGGGTAGCTGGCAATGCGAACGCCTGCCGCCCTGAGGGCTTCCATTTTAACGCTTGCCAGGCCAGCATCGCCTTCGATGATCGCGCCGGCATGTCCCAATCGTTTTCCGGCTGGCGCAGACCGGCCAGCGATGAACGCCACAACTGGCTTCGTCATCTCTTTCGCAATGAAATTGGCGGCAAGTTCTTCCTCATTCCCTCCAATCTCTCCGATCAATATTACCTGCTCGGTATGAGCGTCTGCCTCGAACATTTGCAACACATCCACAAAACCAATTCCGATGATCGGATCACCCCCAATCCCAACGCAAGCGCTTACGCCTCTTTCATTTTGCTTAAGGGCATTCAATACTTCATAAGTAAGTGTTCCAGAACGCGAAACTACCCCCACATTCCCTTGAATGGCAAGATCGCCGGGGATAATTCCCACTTTGGATTCACCTGGCGATAGCAAACCGGGAGAATTGGGGCCAACCAGGCAAATACGTTTCTGTTCCAAAAACTGCCGAACGCAGATCATGTCGTGGACGGGAATGCCTTCAGTAATGCAAACAAGCAATGGGATACCAGCGTCCCCAGCTTCATACATCGCATCCGCCGCCAAACGGGCCGGGACAAAGATCACTGTTGCATTAGCTCCGGTAGCTTCCACCGCAACTTTAACGGAGTCGAAGACAGGGATTTTGCCGTCCAATACCCACTCCCCGCCCTTTCCTGGAGTAACGCCAGCAACAACATTCGTGCCATATTGAACCATTTGAAGGGTGTGAAACAACCCTTCCTGCCCGGTGATCCCCTGGACGAGCAAGCGAGTGTCTTTATTAACCAGAATGCTCAAGTTCAACTCCTTGGGCCAGTTTGATCGCTTTTTGGGCAGCATCGCTCAACGTAGAAGCAGTGATCATCCGGGCGCTGGTCAGGAGGCGATTGCCCAGCTCCGCATTTGTACCCGCCAGCCGTACCACGATAGGAATCGATGGATTAAGGTCAGAGATCGCAATGAGGATACCCCGCGCTACCTCATCACAGCGGGTAATACCGCCAAAAATATTCAACAAAACAGAGCAAACTTTGGGATCTTCCAGGAGAAGGCGAAAGGCAGCAGCCACTTTCTCCGCGCTGGCGCCGCCGCCAATATCCAAAAAGTTAGCAGGACGTCCCCCAAAATGGGTCAGAATATCCATGGTGGCCATCGCAAGACCTGCCCCATTTACCATACAACCGATAGAACCATCCAGTTGAATATAGGATAATCCAAATTTTCGCGCCTCCATCTCAGTTTGGACTTCGGAATCTATGTCCCACAGGTCAATCAAATCGGGGTGCCGATAGAGGGCGTTATCATCAATGATCATCTTTCCATCTAACGCGAGAAAACGCTTGTCAGAAGTGATCACCAGAGGATTGATCTCGGCCAGGGTGCTGTCCGTGCTCAGAAATGCCTTCCATAAACCCTGGCAGATATCTAAAAAGGTTTTCCAATAAGCGCGCGGCAGATCCAAAGAGACCGCCATATCGCGCGCCTGATAATCCCGCAAACCTAATAATGGATCGATATGGATCTTGTAAACATGCTCGGGGGTTACGCGCGCCACCTCTTCAATTTCCACCCCACCAGAAGAAGAGGCAATCAACACAGGCTTCCGAGCTTTCCGGTCAATGGTAATTGCCAGATAGATTTCTCGATCAATACTAACAGCTTCATCGATCAAAATCCTTCGAACCGGCAACCCTTTAATTTCCATGCCCAAAATCTGGGCTGCGAGCTCTTCGGCTTCCTTAGAAGTCTTCGCCAATCGGACCCCACCTGCTTTCCCTCTGCCGCCCACCAACACCTGTGCTTTAACAACAACCCGTCCCCCAAGTTCCTCTGAAAAATGCTTGGCTTCTTCTGCAGTGGCGGCAACTCTGCCACGTGGTATAGGGATATTATTTTTAGAGAAAATCGCTTTCGATTGGTATTCATGAAGTTTCATTGAATCTCCCTGACACACAGGCAACAATCTCAAAAGCCTCAAAAATTATACAACAGCCCAACTGAAACGAGTCTTGAAAGTGCTAATCGCTTATTCAATTGGTAGAACCATCGAGCAGACACTGACCCATCGGGGTAATTCTTATATTTGGATGAAGCGAGATTTGTTATAATCCTCGTCATGGAAACGATTCGAGAACTGTACAGGATTGGCCATGGTCCTTCAAGCAGTCATACAATGGCCCCCCGCAGAGCTGCCGAAATGTTCAGACAACGCTGGCCCGAGGCCAACGCTTTCCGGGTAACATTATACGGAAGCCTGGCAGCCACCGGTCGAGGCCATATGACCGATCGCGCTCTTGAGGACGCTTTTGCCCCTTTGCCTGTTGAAATTATCTGGCAACCTTCGATCACACTTCCCTTCCACCCCAACGGGCTAGATTTCGAGGCGTTTAGCCCGGATGGGAAGGTCATGGCAACTTGGCGGGTTTATAGCATTGGCGGTGGGGCACTCGCCGAAGAGGGACGGGTAAACCCGCCCAAATTGGTTTATCCGTTAAGGACCATGCAAGAAATATTAAGATACTGTACCCAAAGCGGTAAGACGTTTTGGGAATATGTTGAGGAATGCGAGGGGCCAGAAATTTGGGATTTTTTACGTCAAGTTAACCAGGTTATGCACGCCACAATCGAACGCGGCATTCATGCAGAAGGTGTGTTGCCAGGCGGCCTTGGACTGGCGCGACGCGCCTGGACTTTCTACCGAAAAATTCACCTGAGCGGCAAAAATCTTGTCAAAGAAGGCTTCTTGCCAGCCTATGCTCTGGCCGTTGCTGAAGAAAATGCTGCTGGCGGCGTGGTGGTCACTGCGCCCACTTGTGGATCCAGCGGGGTAGTGCCAGCCATCATCAAACACATTGAAGACACAGTCGAAACAAGCGAGATCCACGTCCTGCGCGCTCTGGCAACCGCCGGGCTGGTGGGGAATCTAATCAAACACCAGGCTTCTATCTCAGGCGCTGAGGTAGGTTGCCAGGGCGAAATCGGTTCAGCCTGCGCAATGGCCGCGGCCGCGGCTGCCCAATTATCTGGCGGATCCATTCGCCAGATCGAATACGCCGCAGAAATTGGCCTGGAGCATCACCTGGGATTGACCTGCGATCCCGTCGATGGAATGGTGCAGATCCCTTGCATTGAACGGAATGTGTTTGCTGCCACGCGCGCCCTGGATTGCGCCAGTTTTGCCTGTTATTCAGATGGCAATCATCGCGTCTCATTTGATGAAGTTGTTCAAGTGATGAGAAAAACAGGACACGATTTGCCTTCTCTGTATCGCGAAACGTCAGAGGGTGGGCTAGCGGCATCCTACCGCTTTCCAAAAAACAAACCATCCGGCAAATAAAGATATACCGGATGGTTTGTCAATTCTAACAAAGGCCTTAATCGCCTTGTCTACAATCCTTTGAGAAATTCTTGCAAAGCCTCTTTGCTGATTCGGAAAGCATTTCCGATCTTGCGTGCTTTAAGATCGCCAGCGGTAATTGCAGATATCACATCTTCTTCAGATACTTTCAAAAATTGGGCAGCCTCCGAGGGCGTCATAATATCCGGCATTGCTCCACCAGCCGGCGCCGCGCCCGTACCTGCGCCAGCTGCAGCGCCAGCCCCAGCCATGCCTTGCAAAGACTGGCTGATCACATTGCCAATCCCCATACCGGCGCCAATTCCTGCTGTCAAACCGGCGCCACCGCTGGGGTTTTGCGCCGCGTCTCGCAGCGCATCCGCCGCCTGAAGTTGGGTATAGACGTTCATATCCAACATACCCATAGCGCGCAGTTCCTCAGCCGACTTGTCAGAAGGTTTGAGATTGCCAATATAAAAGCTCTTTAAAACCATACCCAGAGCGGCAAAATCATCCTGGGCCTTGTCGCGCACACCGGCGCCGAGTTCTTCTGTCAGGCCAATTAACTCCACCACACTGTGCTTGGCAGCAGTTTCACCTAATAGATCCTGAAGTTTAGATAGCAGCATGGTACGAAGCCGGTTTTCGATATCTGACATCCGATAGATGCCCTGCGCGCCAACCAATTGGGTAACAAATTGCTGAGCATCGGAAATCTGAACGCTATAGGTTCCAAAACCTTGCAACAGAGCGACGCCAAGCCCCATCCCCGGATTTCGAACGATAATGGGCTGAGGGGTGCCCCATTTTCGATCGGCAAATTCTTTCATCGAGACAAAGTAAACCTCAGCGGTGAAAGGAGTTCGATCATTGAAAGCTTTGCCAATCAGGTCAATTAATTTCGGGATATTGGCAGTAACCAGGGTATGCATCCCCGGTCCAAAAACATCCAGCGCTTTTCCGCTGCGAAAAAATACGGCTCGCTGCGATTCCCGCACGATAACCTGTGAACCGATTCGCAAATCTGCTATACCAGTTTCTGGAAAGCGATGTACTAATTCATCTGCCATCTCGCTGGGATATTCAACTACATCAAAGATCCTGGCCATTTTTATTCTCCGTTTGTTAGTAAGTAAGGATGATCAAAATAACCCACGTCTATTGAGACAGAGGAGTTTCGCCACTCTGAATGACCTCAGACCGCCGGTTGAATGCTTCTACACAATCCCCTGCCAGGCTGACGAGATGGCGAATGGACGCCGCTAAACCTTCTGTACCCAGTGATGCTTCAAGATTGTCAATCGCACGGCTGACTTCATCTACAAGATTTAACAGCTTGAGATCGTAGTCGTATATTTGCGCCAGTTCTTCCTCATTGACTTTAATCGAATCAAAGAAACCGGCGTATCCATAGGAAGCGGTGCGGACTCGATCAATGAACTGGCGCAATTTCACGGCGGCAGCTTCCAAATCATCAACATATTGGATTCCACCCTCGCTAATCAGGCTACGCTGCACAGAAGAAATCCGTTTCCACTGTTCTTCAAACCGATTTGCAATGGTCTCTCGCATCAATTTATCGGCTGCCCGGCGGTTTTGCCGCTCAAAATATCCGCTAAAAACGGGTAATTTTGAAAGGATTTTCTTAAAAACATCCCCTTCGGCAGTTACACGATCAAACAAATCGCTCATTGGTTTCCTCCTCCAACTGGTCTGGTAAACTTACGCGGTTTCAAAACAAACTAAATTCATTATAGTATGAAACACAACCCTCAACAACATCATGTTATCATATATTTTTCGATCACTACCTTTTTCCTAAATAATGATCAGACATAATCCATGATGATATACGCAGTACTTGCAAAAATGTTGCAAGTTCGTTTTCGGTTATTGTAAGGTAAATGTAATGTCAAAGCCTTGAAATAGAGTTGGCGGTCAAATATAATAAAATCAGCTTCGTTAAAGAGCAAAACTTTTTGAGCAGAGAGGAGGTGACAAACATGTTATTTGCTCCGAAAGAAAAAGGTCAGGGCTTAGTAGAGTACGCGTTAATTCTTGTTTTAGTGGCTGTTGTTGTCATTGTTATTCTTGCGCTACTCGGCCCAGCCATCGGCAAGATCTTCAGCAACGTTGTTTCATCGGTGTAAGCTCACCTACAATTCGATTACAAATAAGAGACCCCTCTCAAGGGGTCTCTTATTTTCTGTTTTTGGATGTTCACCCTACAAAATTATTAGGTCTAATTTGATTATGCGCAAAATAAATTGCCGTATAATATTGTAAATATGAATATTTTTCTCTTAAATTAGGAGGCGATCATGGCCGCAGCCGGGCGTCGTAAGGGCGGTTTAATTCTCATTGTGATTGCGTTGATAATGATCTTGATGCTTGCAGTAGCGGGGTTCTTTTTGCGAGACCGTATCCTCGGACTCGCTGGGGGTGGGGGCGGCCAAACCGTGGCGCTGCCAACGCCAACTCCCATCCAGGATTTTGCCAGAATAGTCGTTTTGGCACAGCCTGCATCGAGAGGAACGGAAATCAACGAGAGTATGCTGACCACTGTAGCCTACCCTCAAAGTGAGATGATAGAAGGGCTTTTCTACACAGATCCACAGGCAGTGATCGGCCTTCGAACGAAATATGACCTTCCCCAGGGGATTCCTCTAACCCCAAATCTCTTAACCGAACAACCGGTGGGGTCGTTTGCGGCAGTCCAAATTCCGCGCGGCATGGTAGCCGTATCAATACCCGCGAACCGCCTGCAGCTGGTCTCTTATGCCTTGATGCCCGGCGACCATGTCAATATTATTGCCTCGCTCTTATTGTTGGACATTGACACGGATTTCCAATCCAGGTTGCCGAACTTTACCGGCTCGGTCACTGTTCCTGGTCCCGGCGGTACGGATGAACAAGGCACAGCAGCGCCGACAACAGCTACCATTACGATTGCTTCGGGTGGTGTTGCATCAACTCAAGGACGCACTGAGTTAGACCCCGTTCTCAACCAGGCTGTTTACGTCATGCCGTCAGAAGCGCAACGCCCGCGCTTGATCAGCCAAACGGTGGTTCAGGATGCCATGGTGCTCTGGGTTGGCGATTTTCCGGCAGACGGAAAAATTGACACTACTCAGCCCACCCCAACACCTGTTCCGGTAGAAGGGGCTGAAGCTGCGCCCGCACCTGCTGCGCCCCGGCCGGATATTGTTACCATTGTAGTTTCGCCCCAGGATGCACAAACCATTAACTTCTTGCTGCTTTCCGGCGCAAATATGAGCATGGCACTGCGCAGCGCCGGCGATGACCAGCGCATCCCAACCGAGGCAGTGACCCTGCAATTTGTTTTAGATCAGTACGGCATCCCTTACCCGGCCAAATTGCCTTATGGACTTGAGCCTCCTGTGCTTAAACTCCCGGCAAATCTACCGCTTTCATCTTCGTCGTCGGGCATTCCAGGAGAACAGCCCATTCAATAAACCTGTGATCCAACAGGAGGTGGAACCCGACTTGCACCACAAACCGGTATCTTTGGGAGAGCGTTTGCATGCCTGCACAGGATAAGTTCAGGGTCTTAATTGTCGACGACATACCAGAAACCCGCGAGAACATTCGCCGGCTACTCCAATTCGATAATCAAATCGAAGTGGTCGGCACGGCTCGCAGCGGAAAAGAAGCAATTGATCTTTCGTCGGAAATTAAGCCCGATGTCGTCATCATGGATATCAATATGCCAGATATGGACGGCATTCAGGCCACAGAAGCCATCCGCCGGAAAATTCCCTATATCCAGATCGTTATCCTCTCTGTGCAAAGCGATCAAAACTATATGCGTAAAGCGATGCTGGCCGGGGCGCGCGATTTTCTCTCGAAGCCACCATCCATTGATGACCTCACATCCGCCATCCACAGGGCAGGCGCTCTGGCGCAGGAAGAACGCGCCAAAATTGCCCAGGCAGGAGCCATCAGCGGACCAGCAAAAAATCAACCGGCTGCGGCCGCCGTTCAAGTTGCTGGTAAAATCATCGTGGTGTACAGCCCCAAGGGCGGCAGCGGCGCTACGACGATCGCTACCAATCTTGCCCTGGCCTTAAAGAGAGATGATTCTTCAGTCGTGCTGGTGGATGGGAATATGCAATACGGCGATGTAGCCGTGTTTCTAAATGAGCAGGTTAAAAATAGCGTGCTTGATCTCGCGCCGCGCGTAGACGATCTTGATCCGGAAATTGTCAAAGATGTTGCTATCACCCACGCAGCCAGCGGGCTGGCAATCATCGCTGCGCCACCCCGCCTCGAAATGGCCGACCGCGTCACCGGGGAACAATTCGGGAAAATGCTGCAATTCTTGCGAAACGTTTACAACTTCATCGTTGTAGATATGCCTTCCTACCTCACAGATACTGCTTTGGTGGCAGTAGATGGATGCGACCTGATTGCACTCGTCACCACGCAGGATATCCCGGCGATTAAAAACATCCAATCTTTCCTGACCCTCACCGACGCTTCCGAGATCAAACGTGAGCGTATTTTCTTTATCCTGAATCGCTATGATAAGCGGTTGAGGATTACCCCCGAGCTAATCAGCACCAACCTCCGGCAGCCCGTTAATATGGTGATTCCGTTTGATGATGAACGTGTCGTGATCAATTCGATCAACCGCGGCACGCCGCTTTACCTGGAGAAAAAAGACCACCCTATCAGTAAAAGTTTCACATTGTTGGCTGGTAAAATTCGAGAACAGTTAGCCAAAATTGAAACGGAATTGCAGCCAGGGATTCTGTAAGGATCGAAAGTAGGGAGATATAGGTATGTCGATTCTTAAACGCCTGCAAGGTGGTGAAGAAAATAATCCTTCATCGAGTTCAATCGGTGGATCCGGCATTGCACGGCGGGTTTCTGCTCCAGCACCAACAGGGATGCAGTCCGCCTACCAGGACCTAAAAAATCGTGTGCAGAACAAATTGTTAGCCAGCCTGGATCAAAACACAGATGTTCGAAAAACGGCCGAGGTTCGCCGCCAGATCCAAGAGCTGTTCGAGCAGATTCTCACCGAAGAAAATATTGTATTATCAAGACCCGAGCGGGCTAAACTTTTCGAACAGATCGCCGCAGAAATATTAGGGCTTGGGCCGTTACAGCCGCTTCTGGAAGAAGATTCCATCACTGAAATTATGGTCAACGGCGCAAAGAACATTTACGTAGAACGGAAAGGGAAAATTTACCGCGTTCCGGTCAGCTTTGAGAGCAATGAACATGTCATGCGGATTATCGAACGTATTGTCGCTCCTCTAGGACGCCGCGTAGACGAATCGAGCCCCTACGTAGATGCACGCTTGATGGATGGATCTCGCGTGAACGTCATTATCCCGCCTCTCTCGCTCGTCGGGCCTGTCATCACAATCCGGAAATTTGCAAAAAACCCCATCACAGTCGAACAGCTCATCCAATTTGGCTCGATCACCCCAGAGGCCATTGAGTTCCTCAAAGGTTGCGTGATTGGAAGATGCAATATCGTCATCTCGGGCGGTACCGGTTCCGGTAAAACCACGCTGCTAAACGTGATGTCTGGTTTCATCCCCGCCGATGAGCGCATTGTAACCATCGAAAATGCAGCTGAGTTGCAGCTCCGCCAGGAACATGTGGTTACCCTCGAATCGCGCCCGCCTAACATTGAAGGTCGCGGCGAGATTACCATCCGCCAGCTTGTCATTAATGCCCTTCGGATGCGCCCAGACCGTATCGTGGTTGGAGAAATTCGCGATGAAGCCGCGCTGGATATGCTGCAGGCCATGAATACCGGTCACGATGGATCAATGACCACAGCCCACTCTAACAGCCCTCGCGATACGCTCTCCCGTCTGGAAACGATGGTGTTGATGGCCGGCATGGACTTGCCCGTTCGAGCAGTGCGCGAACAAATTTCGTCAGCGGTGGATCTAATCATTCATCAGGAACGTCTGCGAGATGGCAGCAGGAAGGTTGTCAACATCACCGAAGTGACCGGCATGGAAGGCGAAATTATCACTTTGACCGATCTTTTTATCTTTGAACAAACAGGTTACGAAAATGGTAGGGTCGTTGGCAGATTACGTCCTACTGGCCTTCGCCCCCGTTTTATGGAAAAACTTGAAATGGCCGGGGTTAACTTGCCGCCCTCCATTTTCGGCGTTGGCGACCGGAGAAGATAAGGCAGGAGTAGAGGAATGGATCCCGTACTCATCCTTTGGGCTGGTGGTGCACTTGCCATTATCATGCTTTTCATTGGCGTTATTACAACGATAACCAGTGAAAGAAGCGTAGTTGAACAACGGCTGGGACAAATCATTGAAGCCGGCGGAAGGGTCGATCAACGCCGCAGGCAAGCGCCTACTCCCCTGACCGATTGGCTAAACAGGCGGGTAGAGGGTACCTCCTGGGCCGAAAAAGTCTCTCGTAATCTCGCCAGGGCAGATATCAAGATGAAACCAGGCGAGTATATTGCTCTGCTCATCATTGCAGGTTTCTTTGTCGGGTTCATCTTTTGGTTTCTAAGCGGAAGGTCGATTCTGCTTGGCATTCCAGGGGTAGGGCTTGGCTTGCTGCTGCCAGGTATGTACGTCAAACGCCAGCAAGGGAAACGCCTGATCCGGTTCAACGAACAGCTTGGCGACATGCTGAACTTAATGGTGAACGGCCTACGAGCTGGATATTCGACCTTACAGGCTATGGAAGCCGTCAGCAAAGAACTTCCGCCCCCCATCAGTGATGAATTTCGGCGGGTTGTACAAGAGATGCAATTGGGTGTGCCAATGGAAAGAGCATTGGACAACCTGCTGCGCCGGATTCCCAGCGACGATCTTGACTTAGTGATAACAGCGGTGAACGTTCAACGCGAAGTCGGTGGAAATCTGGCAGAAATTTTAGATACAATTTCTTACACAATTCGTGAGCGTGTCCGTATAAAAGGCGAAATTCGGGTTTTAACCAGTCAGGTGATGTATTCTGGCCGCTTTCTGGCGATGATGCCGATTATTGTAGTTGGCATCCTGTTTTTACTGAACCGAGATTACATTATGGAACTCTTCCGAAACGGCCTGTGCGGTTATATCGCCATTGGATTATCCGCAGTTCTGATCGTAGCTGGTTACTTCGCAATGAACAAGCTGGCGGAAATTGAAATATGATGTATATGCGTGTTGGAGATTAAATCTATGTTACCTGTGATCATTGTCGGTGCAATCATCGTAATCGGGGCAGCTGTTTTGGTGATCATTGGCTTGCGTAATCCTACTTCATCCGATGAGATGGCCCTGCAAGCCCGGCTTGAAGAATTCAGCCAGCGGGGTGAAACGGTAGATCTCGAAAAAATTGAGCTTTCTCAACCATTCACTGAACGGGTAATCTACCCTATCGCTCGAAAATTAGGTGAAATTGCCATCCGTTTTACCCCTCAAAACGCTCTTCAGGATATTTCGAAAAAGCTTGAACTAGCTGGCAGTCCTGCCCGGCTGGATCCTACCATCTTTCTAGCCAGCCAATTTATTGTCATGATATTCTTTGCCGGAGTCATTGCGCTGGTCTTTACCATTGGGCAAACCCGATGGCCGACCGGCAGGATCGTGCTAGCCGCTCTTGGTTTTGGTATCTTGGGGTTCTTCTTCCCGCAGCTATGGCTCTCCAGCAAAATCACCAGACGCCAGAAGGACATCCGGCGCGCCATGCCCGATGCCTTAGACCTGCTAACCATCTGCGTTGAAGCAGGGCTTGGCTTTGATGCTGCTATGGCTAAAGTCAGTGAAAAATGGCAGACCGAACTGTCCCTCGCCTTCGCGCGAGTCATTCAGGAAATTCAACTGGGCAAGCTGCGGCGGGAAGCATTGCGCGACATGGCAGAACGAGTCGGAATTTCTGAGATGTCCAGCTTTGTGGCCGCAGTTATTCAAAGTGAATCGCTTGGCGTCAGTCTCGCAAAAGTCCTACGCATTCAATCAGATCAGATGCGGACAAGACGTCGCCAGCTAGCAGAAGAAGAAGCCCATAAAGCGCCTATCAAAATGTTGATACCGATGGGGCTATTAATATTTCCATCCTTGATGATTATCCTGCTGACGCCCGCAGGTATCAGGATTCTTAACTCGGCTTTAGGCGGAATGTTCCGATAAAGCCGGCACAGGAGAAAAGAGTATTGACCGGCTATTCGAAAAACCCGGTTTCTGTACTCTACCATCTCTTCTGGTGCGCTGTGGACTGGTTATATCCACCTGTTTGCGGGGGATGCGAGCAATGGGGAAACCGGTGGTGTACAATATGTCAATCAAACAGCCAAGAAGTAGGCAAGGAAATTTGTTTGCGATGCGGTGATGTCTTGAAGCATGGGGAAGAATGCTCCAACTGTCTTGCACATCCGCCTTCTTATCAGGCGTTGAGATCTTGAGGAATGCACCAGGGGCCGCTCCGACTTGCAATTCATAGCTTAAAATATCAGCGCAATATCGGGCTTGCCGAAGCCCTTTCGATTCACCTGA
>JABLXC010000032.1 GCA_013178185.1 Anaerolineae bacterium
CCATAAGCCTGCACCCAACCATCCCTGGCGTTCACCCATATCTACTCGTAACCCTACTAAAGCTGCTCCCTGAAAGGGGACATTCTAACTTTGGCAGTTTGGGTGACATTTTAACTTTGGGCTAACAGCATTTTTTGGAGTTCGGCGCCAAGCCGATCTCTCGCAACAGTCTGTTGTGTGCGTTTAGCCAGGTCTTTGATTGTGACTACCCCAGCTTTTTTTTCGTCCGGCCCGCAAATCAGCGCAAAACGAGCGCCAATTCGATCTGCATACTTAAGCTGCTTGGGTAATTTGGCTGATTCCGGATAGCAGATAACAGCAATCCCAGCGCGACGAACCGCCGCAGAGATCGCAAAGGCATCAACCAGACTTTCATCATCGAACACGGTCACCAATACCTCAGCCGGTGCTGTTGACAATCTGGGGAGTACGCCGTACTTCTCCATGATAACTGCAATCATCATATCACCCATGGCAAAGCCGACGCCAGGCAGCGACTCTCCCCCCACATCTTCGACCAGGTTATCGTAATGCCCCCCCCCTAAAATCGCGCGCCCCCCTTTGCTGCGATCACGGGCTTCAAAAACTGTCCCGGTATAATAATCCAGTCCGCGAATCACCTGGGGGTCAAAGACAGCGTATTCTCGAACGCCCATCGCCTCTAAAATAGCGAACACCCTCTTCAGATGCTCGGATTTTTGCCACAAATCAGGGTTGCCTAACATATCCTTCAACGCCCCCAATTGCGCAGTCGAAATGCCTGACGACAAGGCGTAATCATCCCAATCCTCAGGGGACATCTTATCACGCCGATCAATCAAACGGAAAGTTGCTTGCTTCAACTCCCCCTGGATTCCAATTGCTGCCAGTTGGCTGTCCATTAGCCGGCGGTCGTTCACAAAAATGCCCACCTGAATAGGGGATAAACCGATTTGCTGAAAAAAACTGGCGCATACGGCAATCAATTCTGCATCGGCGTCGGTAGAACTGGCGCCGATCAAATCAATATTCCATTGAAAAAATTCTCGAGCGCGGCCTTTTTGAGGACGTTCATACCGAAAGAACGGCCCAAAGGACCACCAACGCAAAGGGATAACCAGCTCGTTCTGCCGTTGGGCAATCATTCGGGCCAGGGTAGGGGTTAGTTCCGGTCGTAATGTGATCAGGTCGCCACCGCGATCTGGAAACACAAAAGCTTGCTCCTTCACCAGTTCTTCCCCAGATTTTGCAGCATATAATTCGATTTTTTCAAGAATTGGCCCTTCATATTCTTGGTATCCAAAAGACTCAGAGACTTTTCGGATTGAGCTATAGAGCCAATTCCGAAAAGCCATCTGTTCTGGATAAAAATCGCGCGTGCCCTTAACCGCCTGGATTGTCGTTTTCATTTTCTCGGTCCGTCGTCACAAAATATCGCAAGTATTCTAACATAGAAAAATCAGGGAACAGCCAATTCCCTTCTAACAAATAAACTTCACAAAAATTCATCTGCAAGACGAGAAACCGACGTAAAAGTCACATCGAATAGTGATAAAAATCACAAGACTCGGTTCTTAAGTCCATTACCTTTGAGATAAGATAAGGTAAAATAACACTGTTACATATTTCAATTTCTATACCAGGTATGCATGGACGTTTCTCAATTAATTGGTTTGGTCAATGGTAAGCTGCTCAATCCAGGTGCGGATCTCACCCGTGAAATCAAAGGGGGATGTGGAGCAGATCTCATGAGTGATGTTCTGGCGTCAATTCAACCAGAAGCCGTGCTGCTGACAGGTCTGTGCAACCCTCAAGTTGTCCGGACAGCTCAGATGTCCGATGTTTCTGCAATCGTTATCGTAAGAGGGAAAACACCCCCTCAGGAAACAGTTGACCTTGCCAACCAGGAAAAAATTGCTCTGATCTCTTCCCCATTCGGAATGTTTGAACTATGCGGTCGCTTGTACCAGGCTGGATTAACCAGTTTAGAGCGTTCCGTGACGGACGGCCCAAGCGAGATGGAATAATTTAGGTTTGCATGAGCGAAAAAGACACACCCAAGACTATTCTGGTGGACGATCGCGTTGCAGAAACGATTACGCGCGTCGAAGAGCTGGCCTACGAACTTAAAATTCGCGAGGTCATGACGAGCAACGTCCAAACACTGGAACCGGAAATGAAGATGAGAGACGTGGTCGAACTTTTCCGGCAGCGACGCATCTCAGGCGCCCCCGTTAAAAAAGGCGAGGAACTAATCGGCATCTTGAGCATCGAAGACTTGATCCGTTGTCTGGTAGCCAATGACATGGATTCACCAGTCAGCCGGTATATGACTGCAAAAATTTATACAATTAAAGGAACCGATCCAGTCGTCGAAGCCCTAAAAGCATTTGTGAACACACATGTAGGACGATTACCGGTTGTGGATGAACATGGCGTCATGGAAGGCATCATTACAAAAGGGGATGTGACGCGCGGTTTACTAAAAGCCTTGCAGCGCAGCATTCAAGAAGAAGAGTTAAAAACTTATCGCGCCAGCCATCTGTTCGAGGATATTGAATCGAACCGTACCAGCCTGATTTTGCGCTATAACATCAAACCTCGTGATTTTACCCATGGCGGCGCCGCCTCCAGCAACATCAAGCGTGCTCTCCTACGAATGGGCGCCAGTCCGCAAATTGCTCGCCGTTGTGGTATTGCCGCGTACGAAGCGGAGATGAATCTGATCATTCATACAACCAATGGGGGCACCATGCGCGTAGAAATCGAACCTCACCGCATCTCCTTTGAGGTAGTTGACGACGGCCCAGGCATCCCAGATGTTGACTTGGCAATGAAACCGGGTTATTCCACCGCCAATGACGACGTGCGAGAACTTGGTTTTGGAGCTGGGATGGGATTGGCGAATATTGCCCGCTGCGTGGATGCCATGACCCTTGAATCAGTTGTTGGTAGAGGCACGCGATTGAAAATGAAAATCTTTCTTGAATCGGAAGCTGTAGGAGAAGGTTATTCTGGAAAAAAGGAGACCAGTGAGCGTGATAACTCTTGATCAGATCATCATGAAGTTGGATTTGACCCTCCTCACCAGCGAAAAAGATTTCGCTTCTATATCACCCACATATGGTTACACCTCTGACTTGTTAAGTTGCGTCATGTCCGGCGCGAAAAATCAGGGGCTTTGGATCACATTACAGGCGCATAATAATATCGTGGCTGTGGCAGCCCTGCTGGAATTGGTAGCTGTGATTATTACCGAAGGGGCCATGCCAGATGAATCAACCATTGCCAAAGCTAATGAACAAGGGATTACCTTGCTATCAACACAACAGAATTCCTTTTACGTGGCCGGGAAATTGTGGGAATTGGGACTGCGAGATGCTTGAACGTGAAATCTGAAAAATGGGTATTCCAGGAGAAACCAGGTGAAAACGTATCGCGCTGAGCTTCATGTGCATACGGTTCTTTCGCCTTGCGCTCAGATTGAGATGATCCCCCCCCTCATAGTCCGGGAAGCGCTCGAACTCGGCATTCAGCTCATTGCGATCACAGATCACAACGCCACGAAAAACATTGCAGCGGTTCAAAAGGCAGCTGCCAGCACAGATTTAACCGTGTTGCCAGGGATGGAACTTCAAACCCGAGAAGAAGTCCATATTCTTTGCCTTTTCGATACGTTAGAGCAAGCTCAGGCATTTCAAAAAGAGGTAGATCTGGCGTTGCCAGAAATCTCCAACCGACCCGATTTTTTTGGCGAACAATTTATTGTGGATGAGACCGGCGATTTTATTCAGAGCGAAGACCGCCTGTTAATTACCTCAACACGCTTGACCCTTCGCCAGGCTTGGGAAAAAGTTGATCGCCTTGGAGGGCTCTTTATCCCGGCGCACGTCAACCGTAAAACATTTGGTCTCATCGAAAACCTGGGACTGGTGCCTGAGGATATTCCCATCCTGGCATTAGAGATATCGCGCCATACCACTCCTGACCGAGCAGTGGTAGAATTCCCTCAGATTAGAGGATACCCACTGATTCAGAACGGCGATGTTCATGGGCTGGATGAATTCTTGGGATCAAATGAATATCAAATGGAACAACCAACAATAGCAGAGCTTCGCCTGGCAATTGAAGGAAAGGAAAACCGCTCAATGACATTTCGTACCTAAAAAAGCATTTATTTCGTGAGAAATTTCACGATAACTCTCGTATAGATAAGTGACATTTGATATTTGACCGATTTACTCAGTATTTGTTAAACTTCAAGCGGTTATGCTAAGAAATTCTTACTAATATCATCAAATTTGACAAGAGGTACACGGATGTTGAAGTTCTTAGAAAGCGTTCCTGCAAACGACCCAGTCGCAAAACCAGAGCAAAGGCAGATCATTGACCGTATCCTGAATGAAAACAAGAATCTTCCTGGCGGATTAATGGTGATCTTAAACGAATTGCAAAATCAGATTGGCTTCGTCTCACCCTCCATGCAACAATATGTGGCCTATAGAATGCGCATCCCCGTCAGCACCGTCCATGGCGTTGTTTCCTTCTACTCTTTCTTTACTACCACCCCACGTGGGCGCCATACCATTAAGTTTTGCATGGGAACGGCTTGTTACGTGGGCGGCGTGCCTCAATTGATCGAAAAAGCAAAACAAATTCTTGGCGTTGACCCTGGGCAGACTACTCCCGATGGCAATATTACCGTTGAGCTCTGCCGCTGTGTCGGTGCCTGCAGCCAGGCGCCGGTTGTCGTGGTGGACGAAGAAATTCATGGTCGGGTTCGCCCCAATAAGTTCCCACAAATCCTCCGGACTGTCCAGGATAAAGAAAAACAAATTTCCGAGCAGGCAGCTTGAGAGAACTGGCTCTTCACCTTCTGGATATCGCCGAAAACAGTATCTCTGCTGGTTCAAAAAACATTCGCATTGAGGTGATAGAGGATATTCAGAATGATCGTTTAAAAATGGTTGTCCAGGATGATGGGAAAGGGATGGATGCAGAAACGCTGGCAACGATTACCGACCCATTTGTCACCAGCAGGACAACCAGGAAAGTCGGGCTTGGCATTCCGCTGCTGAAAGCAGCAGCCGAAGCATGCAACGGGTCCTTAAAAATTGAATCGGCATCAGGCAAAGGCACTCGCGTAGAAGTGGAATTTCAACGAAGCCATATTGACCGCATGCCATTGGGCGATCTGGTAAATACGATGATGACCCTCATTATTGGATCACCTGAAGTTCATTGGCGCTTCAAATATCAGGTGAATACAGAGACGTTCGAGTTCGACGACGAACCGATCAAGGAGCATCTCGAAGGAGTTCCCCTCAGCGAGCCTGCGGTGCTGAGCTTTATCAGAGAATATTTAGAAGACGGTATCGCCGGCATTAAACCGGCTGCCGAATATTGAAATTAAGCATCATATTTTTGATGGAGAGGGAAAAATGAATAAGGTTAAGTCAATTGAAGATCTAAAACGTATCCGCGAAGAAGCATTAAAGAAACGGGATGCTAAAACATTGAGCGGGCAGAAACAAATTATTGTCGGCATGGGCACTGTTGGTATCGCTGCTGGCGCGCGTGACACCCTTAAGGCAATACTAAATTTTATCGAAAACGAAAAGTTAAGCGATATCGTTGTTCGCCAGACCGGGAACATCGGCTGGGATTCCCATGAACCAATCGTTCAGGTCATCATTGGCGAAGTTGAGAAAGTTACTTATGGGAAAGTTACTCCGGAAATTGCAGTAAAGATCTTGAAAGAACACGTCGTTGGTGGAAAGATCGTTAAAGAATACGTAATCGAGGCCTAACCTCATCAATTCGGCAAATTATCGCTGGAAAATACAGCACAGCGTATTCTTAAGAAAGGTTAAACATGGCGTTCTATCGTTCTCACATACTGGTATCTGTAGATCCTAAATGTCTTAAAAAAGGCGCCCACGAAATCCTTGATGCATTACAGGATGAGCTTGTAGCCAATGGTTTAGTGGATGAAGTTCAGGTTTTAGAGACCTCACGGATCGGAGATCCCGACCTGCACGCTCCAGATCTGATGGTTTACCCTGACGGCGTACACTATGCCAATCTATCGGTGGATGATATCCCATTCCTGGTAGAAGAACATTTCCTAAAAGGGAGAATCGTAGAAAAACTCAAAGCGCGCGAGCGGTTGGTGTCAGATGAAGAACTCAGCGCTCCCAAATCCAAGGAAGTCCGGGTGGTGCTGAGAAACTGCGGCAAAATTGACCCCAATAACATCGAAGAATACATCGCTGAAGATGGTTACATGGCGCTGGCAAAAGCATTGACTGAAATGACCCCAGAAACCGTTATTGATACCGTCATGCAGTCAGGTCTGCGCGGACGGGGCGGCGCCGGCTTCCTGACCGCTCAAAAATGGAAGCTCACCCGGCAGGTACCAGAAAAAATTAAGTATGTCGGATGCAATGCGGATGAGGGCGATCCTGGCGCGTTTATGAATCGCCGCGTTTTGGAAAGCGATCCCCACGCCGTGGTCGAAGGGATGACGATTGCAGCCTACGCAATCGGAGCGTCACGCGGCTACATATACTGCCGCGCCGAATATCCGCTAGCGGTCAAAACCCTGAATATTGCAATCATGCAAGCCCGCGAGTTTGGTTTCCTGGGTAAAAATATCATGGGAACCGATTTCTCCTTTGACCTCGAAGTCCGTATGGGGGCTGGCGCCTTTGTGTGCGGAGAAGAAACCGCCTTGATGAGTTCCATTGAAGGAAAACGAGGAGAACCCCGCCCGCGTCCTCCTTTCCCCTCTGTCAAGGGATTATGGGGCAAACCGACCAATATCAACAACGTCGAAACCTACGCCAATGTTCCCCAAATTATTCTGAGAGGGCCGCAATGGTATGCCTCGATGGGTACCGAGAAGAGTAAAGGTACCAAAACTTTTGCGATGGCTGGTGATGTTAAGAATACCGGTTTGATTGAAGTGCCGTTTGGTATTACGCTTCGTGAGATCGTTTATGACATTGGTGGTGGTATTAAGGATGACAAAGGCTTCAAGGCCATCCAAACGGGTGGTCCTATGGGCGGTTTCATCCCTGCAGAATATCTCGATCTGCCGGTAGATTATGAGGCGCTTGCTTCCGTCGGATCCATCATGGGCTCGGGCGGCATGATTGTCGTGGACGACGAAACCTGTATGGTAGATATGGCGCGCTTCTTCATGGAGTTCACTCAGGACGAAAGCTGCGGAAAGTGCGTCCCTTGTCGCGTTGGCACCCGCCGACTGTTGGAGATCCTCACCCGCATTTGCGAAGGAAAAGGTCAGGATGGCGACATCGAGCGTTTGGAAGAGCTCTCCGAGGAAATCCGGGCTGCCAGTCTTTGTGGGCTTGGCCAGGGCGCTCCCAACCCGGTCATCACCGCGCTCAAGTACTTCCGCCAGGAGTACGAAGCACATATCTATGAAAAACGTTGCCCGGCAAAAGTCTGCCGCGCTCTGATCACCTATGAGATCATTGATGGAGTCTGCACAGGCTGCACAGTCTGCGCTCGCAACTGCCCCGTCAATGCAATCAGTGGTGAACGCCGCCAGACTCACATCATCGACCCGGATACCTGCATCCGCTGCGGTATTTGTATGCAGGTTTGCAACTTCAACGCCATCCGAATCAACTAGAGTAATAAAAAGGGAATATCACCTGTCCTGAAAAATCATCTAAGGGCGCTAAAAGCGTCGAAATAAAACTGGAGGAGGAACATGACAAATCATCCCTCGAATGGAAAGGCTGTGCTAGAGGCTGTAAGAACAGCGATAGACAAACATGGGAACAATCGGGAAGAATTAATTCCCATCCTTAATGATATCAACCACACAGTGGGCTACCTACCCAAAGAAGCATTGGAAGAAGTCAGCAGGCTTGTAAAAGTACCCAAGAGCCAGTTGTTTGCTGTTACTACCTTTTACCGGATGCTTTCAACCCGACCGCGCGGCCGCCATGTGATCCAGTTTTGTGAGAGCGCGCCCTGCCATGTCGCCGGCGGGCGAAAGGTTTGGGAAACGCTGTTAGATGAACTAAAAGTGAACCCTGAGGAAACCACCCCCGATGGGAAATGGACACTGATTACAGTAAGCTGCTTGGGGATTTGCGGCGTTGGCCCTGTCATTGTAATTGATGACGATATTTACGGGAATGTCGCACCGGAGCAGGTTCACGATATTTTAGCGAAGTATGACTAAGAGGTGAACATGAAAGCATATCGCTCAATGGTGTTGATTTCAAGCGACCCAATCAGTATGCAGCAGGGTGCGCAGCAAGTTTTCGATCTGTTACAGTCAAAAATTAGAAGTTTTGGCCTGGAAGAAGAAGTTTCCCTCTCCATGGTAGGCGATGTTGGACGGCACGATGTTGCGCCCATTGTCATCGTATATCCCGAAGCTGTCATCTATGGCCCAGTCAAACCGGATTCTGTACATCAACTGGTAGAAGAACACCTTTACAAGGGCCGGATCATCCCAGAAATGGTTGCCTCAGTGCGCGAATTGAGCGGCCGGATTGCCTGGCTGCAAGCCCGGAAGGGCACCCTTCCAGCAGAAAAGCGCATCGTCCTGGAGCGAGCTGGCATTATCGACCCCACCAGTATTGAAGATTACATTTTGCACGATGGCTACACCGCGCTGGCGAAAACGCTTGAAATGAAACCCGCGGAAGTGATCGAACTCATCACAAAGTCCGGTCTACGCGGCCGCGGCGGTGCGGGCTTCCCAACCGGCACAAAATGGGGCTTCGTAGCCCGAGCGCCGGGCACGCCCAAGTACGTCATATGCAATGCCGATGAAAGCGAACCGGGAACTTTCAAAGACCGTGTGATCATTGAAGGCGATCCTCACAGTATTATTGAAGCAATGGCCATCGCAGCCTATGCGATCGGCGCTTCTGAAGGGTATGTGTATGTTCGGGGTGAATATGCCCTGGCACAAGAGCGGTTGCGGCTAGCCATCCAGCAGGCCGAAGAAATGGGCTTTCTGGGCGACCGCATCTTCGGGACAGATTTCAGCTTCCACATTCACATCCACAGCGGAGCCGGAGCTTATATCTGCGGCGAAGAGACCGCACTGATCGAATCTATCGAAGGAAAACGCGGCGAACCTCGCTCCCGCCCGCCCTACCCCACAACGCACGGTCTTTGGGGTAAGCCAACCCTCGTAAACAATGTAGAAACATTGGCAAACATCCCTGCGATCATGCGTCATGGCGCCGATTGGTATCGCAGCATTGGCACTCCCAGCAGCCCAGGAACAAAGTGCTATACCATCCTTGGGAACGTCAATGTAACCGGCATCATCGAAGTTCCGATGGGGATCACGCTACGTGAGGTCATCGCAATTTACGGCAAAGGGATGAAGAACGGTTCTGGTTTCAAAATGGCGCAAACAGGTGGCTCGAGCGGCTCTGTCATCCCTGCCAGCCTGCAAGACACCCCAATGGATTTTGACTCCTTCAGCAAAGCCGGGGTTTCGCTCGGTTCAGGCGCGCTTCTGATCTGTGATGAAGACACTTGCTCGGTGGATCTGGCTAAAGTCCTTCTGAACTTCTTCCGCAAAGAAAGCTGTGGGAAGTGCAATCCATGCCGAATTGGAACCCAGCGGGCTTACGAAATTCTCACCAATATTTCTGAGGGAACAGGAACCCAACAGGATATCGCCGACTTAATGACCTTGAGCGAGAATATGAACTTGCTCTCGAACTGCGGCCTGGGGCAGACAGCCGGTACCCCCTTGCACGACATTCTCAGTCATTTCCGCGCCGAAGTTGACGCGCATATTAACTTGAAAGTTTGTCCGAGTGGCATTTGTCCTATGAGCGGCCGCCGGATATAAGACCATCATTACATCATTAATTGGAATTATTAATTGGGAGAGATGACTATGGTTAGTCTGACAATTGACGGAAAAGCCATTCAAGTTCCAGAAGGAACGACAGTACTACGAGCAGCCGAACAAGCGAAGATTCACATCCCCACGCTCTGCGACCATCCAGAGCTGACGCCTTATGGCGGCTGCCGTCTTTGTTTGGTAGAGGTTGAAGGAATCCGCACTTTGCAGGCTTCTTGTACCCTGCCGGTGAGCAATAATATGGTTGTTCACACAGATACCGAACGAGTGAAAGCAGCGCGCAGATTCGTTCTGACGCTGATCTTCAGTGAGCGAAACCATTTTTGCCCATTTTGCCAGGTCAGCGGCGGCGATTGCGAACTTCAAAACGCAGCCTATGCCGAAGGGATGACCCATTGGCCGCTTCAACCCAATTGGCAGCCATACGAAGTAGATGCCAGTCACCCCTATATCATCATCGATCACAATCGCTGTATTTTATGCCGCCGGTGTGTGCGGGCATGCAGCGACCTGATCGGTAACTTTACGCTGGGTTTCGAAGAACGCGGCGCCAATAGCTTTTTAGTGGCCGACCTCGGCGTCCCACTGGGAGAAAGCTCCTGCGTGGGTTGCGGCTCCTGTCTTCAGGTTTGCCCAACCGGCGCAATTATCGACCGGGGCAGCGCCTACCATGGCAAAGAAACCCAGGTCGAAAAGCACCCGACCATCTGCCTGGGTTGCAGCGTGGGTTGCGGAATCGATGTCCAGACCCGTGATAATAAAATCGTCCGGATTGAAGGCGACTGGATGGCAGTAATCAACGGCGGCGTCATTTGCAAAGAGGGACGTTTTATTCCGATGTACGATGATCGCCAGCGTATCCACACTCCCCTAGTGCGGCGCGATGGAAAATTGGTCGCTGCCACCTGGGATCAGGCGCTAGAGGTCGTAGCTAAGGAATTACGCCCCCTTGTGGGAGAGTCCAGCAACGGCGTGGCGGCGGCAATTTCCACCAAGCTATCCGCAGAGGAGCTTTACCAGTTCAAGAAACTGTTTGCCGACGGCTTCAAGACTGACGTAGTTACCAGCCTGGAAGAAGGCAACTACACAGCAGCTACCAGCAAAGTTCGAAAAGAGTTGGGCAAAGTGTTTGAAGGAAAGCTCTCTGCCCTGGATACAACAGATTGTGTGGTCACTGTGGACTTCGATATCACCAGAAGCCACGAAGTAGCCGGTTTCTTTATCAAGCGCAGACTGCCCGCTGACACAAAACTTGTGATCGTGGATACTGAAAACAATCCCATGGAAGACCTGGCAACAGCCGTGCTCAAGAGCAAAGGGGAATTCTATGTTGAAATGCTCCAGGGTCTTACCGCAGCAATTGTCAAGTTAGGTCTCGGCAAGGCAAAAGCCAGTCTGGATGCAAATTCAGTTTTAGAAAGCGCCGCCCAGAAGACCGGCCTCAGCGCAGAGGCGTACCTGAGCGCAGCCCGCATCATTGCAGGGGCAAAACAACCCGTTTTCATCTACGGCAAGAAGATCGCAGGCGCTTCCAGCGAAGCTCTCAAAGCTCTGATCGAACTTGCAAAGGTGACCGGCGCCCTAACCGAAAAATATTCTGGTTTGCTCAGCCCGAAAGGCAAAGCCAACAGCCTTGCCGCTGCTCAATACGAACTTGACAAGCCCTTTGCCGTCAATGGTCACAAGGCTGCATATGTGGTCCTGGGCGAAGATGAGCCGACACAGAAATTGATCCAATCCCTTTCTAAGGTGCCCTTCCTGGTGGTTCAGGCCAGCTATTCCTCTCAACTGACCGCAAACGCTCATGTCGTCCTACCAACGACGATCTGGAGTGAGAAAGAAGGCCATTTCCTGACCTTTGACGGCACTTTGCAAAAAGCCGAGAAGGTCATTAACCCGGCTGAAGGCATCCGCTCCAATCAGTCCGTATTTGAAGACCTCGGCGCCCGCCTTAAATTGAAGCTGGATGAAAAAGGTTGGAAGGATGAATTGACGGCTGGCCTGCCAGTTTTGGCTGCGCAGGCGTAAATTATTGGAATGATCCTGTGAGATATAGTGATAGAAGGAGTGGGTTATGTCAAAACCAAAAGTAGCTTCTGATTGGCTGGCAGGTTGCGCGGGATGCCATATGTCCTTGTTAGACATGGATGAACGCATCGTCAAGATCGCTGAGCTGGTTGACCTGAGGGCCACGCCCATCACGGACTTAAAAGAACCGGATGCCAGTGGCGTGGATGTGGGTGTGCTGGAAGGCGGCGTAAACAACACGTTAAATGAAGAGGTTGCCCACAGAATGCGCAAGCGCTGCAAGGTACTGGTAGCGCTGGGAGACTGTGCAGTATTCGGCGGAGTCCCGGCCATGCGCAATTTCTTTACAATTGAAGAAGCACTGCGACGGGCTTACGTAGAAACCGAATCGACAGATGAAAATGGTCGCATACCTGACGATCCGGAACTGGCCGTACAAACCCGTGTGCGCGCTCTTCATGAGGTCGTTCCAGTTGATATTCATGTTCCTGGCTGCCCGCCCAATGCGGATGTGATCTTCTATGTGTTAAGCGAACTGGCTCAGGGCCGCAAGCCAGAACTTACCGGTAATATGCTTCACTGGCACTAAATAGGAGGGTATAGAAATGGTTGCTCAGAAAATCACAATCGAGCCAGTTACTCGTATTGAAGGTCATGCCAAGGTCACCATCCACATGAAAGAGGATGGCAATGTTGAGCATGCCTATTTTCATGTTAATGAATTCCGGGGCTTTGAAAAATTCTGCGAAGGACGCATGGTCTTCGAAATGCCCCTCATCACACCGCGCATTTGCGGCATCTGCCCGGTCAGTCATCATCTGGCAGCGGCAAAAGCAGCCGATGAAGTCATGGGCACTCCTCCACCCCGCCCGGCCGTTCTCCTGCGCGACCTGATGCACATGGGTCAGGTAATCCAAAGTCATGGTATGCACTTTTTCGAACTGGCAGGCCCCGATCTGATACTGGGTTTTGATACCGATCCGGCTATACGAAATGTGGTCGGCCTCATCCAGGCTAATGCCGAACTAACTCTCAAAGCAGTCAACCTGCGCAAGTTCGGCCAGCAAATCATCGAATTCGTCAGCGGGAGGCGCATCCATCCGACCTTTGCAGTCCCTGGCGGTGTGAACAAAGCGCTCTCCGCCGAGGACCGCGGCAAGATCCAGGCAGGCATTGACGAGGCCATTAAGACCACTCAGATAGGCCTATCCATCATGAAAGACTGGGCTGAAAAGAACCGCGCCGATATCGAACGATTCGCGGTTCTAAAAAGCGGTTATTTCGGGCTGGTCACCCCCAACAATGGGCTTGAACTATATGATGGGAATATTCGGCTGGTTGACCAGGAAGGGAAGCAACTGGAGTGCTTCGATGGTCGTAATTACCTGGACTACATTGCCGAACACGTTGAGCCATGGTCATATTTGAAGTTCCCTTATTACAAAAAGCTGGGCTGGCCGCAGGGCGTGTACCGGGTTGGACCGCTTGGTCGTCTGAACGCTTCCGATCGGATCGAGACCCCGTTGGCGCAAGAGGAAATGAAGTTATGGAAAAGCCTGAATGGCGGTAAACCAGTCGAAAACACGCTCTACTATCACCTGGCCCGACTGATCGAAACGCTGTTTGCCATTGAACGCGTCGCTGCACTGCTGGACGATCCCGATATCCTCAGCACCGATATTTTGAATACCAGAACAGATTTCAAGGGTGAAGGCGTAGGCGTTATTGAAGCCCCTCGTGGGACGCTTTTCCATCATTACTGGGCAAATGACAAAGGCCAATTAACCCGTGTCAACTTGATTGTGGCAACTGGTCATAACAATTGGGCGATGAGCGAGGCAGTGGATAGTGTAGCAAAAACTTACATCAACGGTAAACCGGTTACAGAGGGTCTCTTGAACCGGGTAGAAGCCGCGATTCGAGCGCATGACCCATGCCTTTCCTGTTCTACCCACGCTGTTGGCCAAATGCCGCTTGAGATCGAATTTTATGATCCCCAAGGCAGTCTAATCCGCACCCTGAGTCGAAACATCGCATAAAAACCTGCGACGATAAATTGGACAAGATGGGGTGGGTGCAAAAATACACTCCATCTTGTCTTTTTAGAACAAAAAGATTTCCAGGAGGAACTCTAAATTGGCAGCCACGATCATTATCGGTTATGGGAACCCAGACCGGCAGGATGACGGTGCGGCCTGGCATATACTGGCTGGCTTGGCCAAACGCCTGGGGCAGAAAGTGCCAAGATGGCCCGAAGAAGTCTTCGACCTCAGTGGAGAGAACACGGATTTATTGTTTACTCTACAGTTGACCCCAGAACTGGCCGATACCATTTCGCACTATGAGCGGGTTTGCTTCGTAGACGCTCACACTGGCAGCGTCCCCCAAGACCTCAATATAACGGCTCTCCAACCACACTTTCAGACTTCACCGTTCACCCACCACATGACGCCAGAGACATGCCTGATGTTGGTAGACTCAATTTACCATGCTCGCCCCGCAAGCCTTTTGGTTTCTGTGCGCGGCTACCAGTTTGGATTTAGTCATGACCTTTCAGAAAAGACGCAGGTCTTGGTAAACCAGGCCATCGAAACCATTCTGGCCTGGCTGGGGTAAAAAAGTCTTTGCAGCAAATTCGCTTCACGCACCATATGCCATGGTAATGGCGCGAAGCAAAATCGGGCGATCGACAAGGCCAATAGGTTTCCCCGCCTCATCCACGACCACCAGCCATTTGCGGCCCTCCGCCATCATCATCTGGATTGCCTGAACAATGCTAATGTTAGAGGAGACGGTCAAAGGCCCGGGGGACATGAGATCGTAGGCTGAAACCTTTATAGCAGGCGGTTTGCCCAATTGACGAAGTGCGTTCAAAATACTCCGTTGCTGATCGGATTGAATCCGGCTGACCAGGTCCGAATCACTGATCAAACCGACCGCCTTTCCCTGTTCATCCACCACGATCAGGCGATGAGAATTGGTGACCTGGAAGGCCTCAACCAACCGTTGTAAGGGATCATCCCGGTTTACTATCGGGACCTGCTCAATCATAATATCGCCGACCTTCTGATAAGCGCCAGAGCCTTGCAAAGGAAGGGGAACTTCAAGGGGTTGGGCGGCAACCTGCCGGATAACATCCAGGCGCGAGAGTATTCCAATCAGCCGCTCGTTATTGTCCACAACCGGCAGCCGTTTAACTCCCTTCTTGAGCATCAAAGCCGCTGCTACTCCAAGGCTTTCATTCTCCCGGATCGTGATAACGGGAGAGCTCATCACGTCTCGTACCGTAAGTGGTAGCTGGCGTAATGATTTTATCTCTTCGTTCACGATATCAGGCGAGGCCCTTGTGGCAATCGCCAACCTTTGATTTAAACCAGCTCTTTCGAGAAGATCCTCATCCGTCAAAATGCCAACAACTTTTCTTTCGGCATCAATAACAGGCAGCACTTTGACATTATGTTCCAGCATCTTCTCCCAACCACTCGCTACCGAGGTCTCAGGCGTTATTGCGATAACGTCCCGCGTCATGACAGACGCTACCGGCCGGTCGGCTGGTAGCGGGTTTAAGTACCTGTGGGTATATTGGATGATCTTAACATCCTCCACAGTGATTAATCCCTCTCTTACCATCGGGAAAATTGCCTCAAGCGCTTTATGAATGCTCTCTTCTGTATCAACGACATCAATGATCAGGGGCAGATCCTCAGATAATCGTAAAATCGTTGCCGTGTGAATCCGGGAACGCGCGCCAAACCCGGCAATGCCTCGAATTACTGTCGCGCCTGCAATACCATTCAGCCGAAGGATCTCCAACAAAGCGGCATATAACGGCTTTCCCCTCCAGCGGTCGGCTTCTCCAATATAAATCCGCAAGCGCTTTACCTGGCGGCCTTGACCGAATTCAGACATGTTGAGCTCCCTTAATTCCCATCATCATAACAACTTCCCTAGATATATCCCAAATAACATCATGATTCCACCCGCGAATGCGCTGCCAAATAAATTGAGAAACCCTGCCCAATATTGCCCGCCTAGAATCAAACTGACGCTTTCGAACGTATAGGTAGAAAAAGTAGTATAAGAACCTAAAAGCCCAATTCCAACCAGAGTACGCCAACGGGGATCGATAAAAAATCGTTCGGTTATCAGCGTTAGGAACAAACCAAGGATAAAACTACCAGATAAATTTATTATCAACGTCCCCCAAGGGTAACTGGCCCCAAATATTCGAGCAATCCAACCTCCAATCCAATATCGCAGATTCGCTCCAATAATTGCTCCCAATGAAATTATTAGAAACTTTTGCATGACCTTCCTTAATCATTAATATAGGACGCCATAATAAAATAACCATTTTGATTTAATAAAATAGACCTCTACCAAAGAAAAACAAAACCGGTAGAGGCCATCAGCCAATCATGGCGGTCCTTACAATGAGCGAGCCTCATCGCTAACGGTAATTCTAATGCAATGGGGGAATATGTCAAGATTTTGAGGTATAATACAAACATCAACTTAATGGCGATGAGGCTCGCCAAAACTGTCGCTCGACTGATAGCCTCTACCAGGACAATAGCTCGGTAGAGGCTTTTGCTTTTGTAAAGGACTTCCAAATGGTGGATTTTCACAGCATTTTGTTTAAAAGAATCGAAGATTATCCAAAAGACGAGGCTTTGCAAGAGCCCGCCTTCTTTTCAGATTTAAATCTTGATCAGATCATAGAAAGTATCACGATCAGCAAGCAGGAATACAATCTTAAGCACTTTTTTTATACTCCATTGAAAGATGTTGATTCGATCAAATATCGCCATGAGGTTACGAAAGATCTCGAAAACAAGACCCTTTTCGAAAACATTAAGTCATTTGCACAAAAAATTCACGCAATGCGGGAACATCTCGAACAAGCAAGGAAGCTTTATTACAAATACCAGAAAGAAAGGTGGTTTCTAGATGCTGTCGAGATCTATTGTGATGCCGTTACATGCCTGGTGCATAATTTGTCTTCACTATCGTTAAATTCTCGTGGCTTTAAGGGCTTTCTTGGCTATCTAATTTACTATACCAATTCCGATCGCTTTGTTCAGCTTGTGGAAGAGACAAAAAAGTTAGAAGCGGATTTATCTGCCATAAAATATTGCTTAACGATCAGAGATAATTCTGTAAAGGTGCAAAAATATCGGTCAGAAATTGACTACAGTGCAGAGGTAGAGAAAACGTTTCAAAAATTTAAAGAAGGGGTTGCAAAGGACTATAAAGTTAATTTCCCTGAGCAACGTGACATGAATCACATCGAAGCAAAGATATTGGATCTGGTAGCCTTACTTTATCCTGATATCTTCCTGAATCTCGACAATTATTGCCATAAAAATGCTGATTATCTTGATGACACCATTTGCCGTTTTGATCGAGAAATCCAATTCTACATCGCATATCTGGAGCATATCGAAATATTCAAACGTGCAAAGTTGAATTTTTGCTATCCAAGAATTTCAAAAAAGAACAAAGAAATTTATAACTATGATGGGTTTGATTTAGCATTGGCTTATAAATTGATCACAGAAAAATCATCCATAGTTCGGAATGATTTTTATCTCAAAGAAAAGGAGCGCATCATCATCGTATCCGGCCCAAATCAGGGCGGTAAAACGACCTTTGCCCGTACCTTTGGCCAGTTACACTATCTGGCCAGCCTCGGTTGTCCGGTCCCAGGGAAAAAAGCGCAATTATATTTGTATGACCATCTCTTTACTCATTTTGAAAGAGAGGAAGACATTAAAAACTTAAGGGGAAAGCTGGAGGATGACTTATTGAGAATTTACGATATTCTCAATCACGCGACGACTCATAGCCTCATAATAATGAATGAAATCTTTACATCAACAACATTAGAAGATGCCGTCTTCTTGAGTAAAAAGGTAATGGAGAAAATTATTCAACTGGATCTGCTATGCGTATGTGTAACCTTTTTAGATGAATTATCTTTATTAGAAAAAACTGTGAGCATGGTAAGTACTGTGGTTCCTGAAAATCCAACTGTTCGGACATTCAAAGTGGTGAGAAAGCCCGCAGATGGGCTTGCATACGCAGTATCCATAGCTGAAAAGTATCAACTTACCTTCGATTTTCTAAAGGAGCGCTTAAATAATCATGAAAGCACTTCTCATGTACAAAGATCGTGATTTTGACCTGAAACAGAAATTGCCTTTAAACGAACAAACACTCTCTCAAGATCTGGAATTGGATACCCTATTCAGCGCAATGGCGCTTGAAGATGAATTCTTATACATGGTAGCAAAAGTAGCTGTCCTGTCTATATTAGAGGATTTGGATACAATCTTATACCGTCAAAGCATTCTGAAGGATTGCCTAAAGAATTCTCTTGTTGTCAAAGAAATCTACGCTATCACTATGGAAGCGATTGAACGAGAGAAAAGGATATTCTTTGGGTATTTCAGCAAGTATTACCCTTCCTCGATATTGAGTAGATCTATCGAAGTATTGCAGATGTTTGTTGGTCTCCTTAAACAACTTAGAAAAATCAGCGACGAGCATGCAAATAAATTTGAATCTGATGGTTTTAAGAACTTTTTTTCAATGCTCGATAGAGAACTAGGAGATGAATATTTCGCTACCATCCAAATCCATCTAAAGGAACTAAAATTCCGGAATGGGGCTTTGATTAGTGCAGAATTAGGCAAAGGCAACAAAGGCGCGAAATATACGCTCCGTTTGAATGAAAATAAAAAACAGCATTGGGTAGAGCGACTGTTTACGAAAAAGCCGCCCGCGTACACCTTTTATATCAGTGAACGAGACGTGACCGGGGCAAAAATTCTATCAGAACTAAAAGATAGAGGGATTAACCTCGTAGCAAATTCTCTTGCTCAATCCTGCGAACATATTCTTAGTTTTTTCAACATGCTACGAGCCGAATTAGCTTTTTACATCGGTTGCTTAAACTTATACGATCAACTCGCGCAAAAAAGGGAACCCGTTTCGTTTCCAATTCCTGTAGATTCTAGCGAATGTACGCTTTCTTTAAAGGGACTTTATGATGTCTGCCTGGCATTAACTAAGAACGAAAAAATTGTAGGCAACGATTTGAATGCAGACAATAAATTTCTCGCCATCATCACAGGCGCTAATCAGGGCGGCAAATCAACCTTCTTGCGGAGCATAGGCCTGGCACAATTGATGATGCAATGCGGCATGTTCGTTCCTGCCGAGTCCTACAGATCGAGTACATGCGATCGCCTTTTTACCCATTACAAGCGTGAAGAAGATGTTACCATGACCAGCGGCAAACTTGATGAGGAACTAAGCCGAATGAGTTTTATTATAGACCACATAACGCCTAATTCCCTATTGCTACTTAATGAGTCGTTTTCCGCGACAAATGAAAGAGAGGGTTCAGAAATTGCAAGACAAATCATGTGCGCCCTATTGGAAAAACGCATCAGAGTTTTCTTTGTGACCCATTTATACAAATTCTCACACGATTTTTATCTCAAGAATCCAAAAGATATCATTTTTCTGCGAGCTGAAAGACAACCTGACGGTGAGCGCACTTTTAAAATAATTGAAGGAGAACCACTGCAAACAAGCTTTGGCGAAGACGTTTATAACCTGGTATTTGGCGCTGGCAATTAAGTTCCGTTGAATAAAGGTACTTTGAAGATTTCATCAAAACGCCAGAGGCAAAGGAGAACCCCAATAACAAAAAACTTTGAAAAGGAATTCTTCGAAGGGGAGGGCGTGATACATATTGGATCAAATCTTCTCAGCGAGCAATGGGAATCTCTAAAAACCTCCTTACCGAAAATGAATAGAGAATCGAAGAAGGTTTACGGTATATCATCGCCGTCGGGGTTCGCGTAATAAAAACCGAAAAGACACCTCAACAAGTAGAAACTGAAGAACTAAATCCATTGACTCAAATCAAGATCCTGCAATCAGAACGGACGCTTTTAGACCGTCGGTATGCAGTGATGAGTTATCACGCCGATCAGTTTATGCAAACAGCCAAAGAGTTGGAATGGAAGCTAAACGCTGCCAAATCCGAAATTTATACTTTAACCGATTACATTCAGCAACTCAGACAAGGTTTTTAATAAACCTGGACTTAGAGATAATCAGCCTGTATGCCGATCCCATTCATCAACAGACCCATTTTCTTCCAGTTGCTCTATAAGTTCAATAGCAAAATTAGAAATTAAAGTCGAATAATGCTGAGAAGCTTTTTGGAGAATAAGCTGGCGATCAGGGTGGTTTATTTTCGCAGTAGCTAATAGCACCGCCCTGAGAAAGTAATAATCTGTGTTGCCACTTGTCACAATTTTCAAGAATTCATTTAGCGCGCGTTGGCTTCGCATATTCCCCAAGATCTGGGCAGCCATCATCCTGCGCTCTGGCACGGGGTGGTTTAAGGCAACCAACAACTTATCCTCGTAAGAAAGTCTTTTAAACTCTTCCATGTCGTAACCACAATTTGGACACGTCAGTTCGATGTCCTCAATTGTAGTCCAACATTTTGGGCAATAGTAAGTTAACATCTTAACTCTGCTGGCAGTTAACAGTGATTAAAGTCAATATCACTGTACCAGGCAAAAAATCAAACTAGGATACTGAAAATTTGATTATTTACGAGCGAGCCTCATCACTCAAGACTTTCCAACCTTTTGATTATCAAGCTAAACTTTTCCAAAGCTGCAAGAATATTTACCTACGAATTCTTATGTAAGTGAGAGGTGCAATTCATGGCCTGAACAATATATTCTTCACCTCTTTTTTCGATGACATTGATCGCACAGGGTTCCTGTCCCAAATGCCAAAACCGGTCATCTCCCAATCCTAATGTAGTTAACAAAATCAACCGGTTCACTACAGTATGACTGACCAAAACAATTTCCTGATCTGAATGCAACAAGCAAATTTCTCGCAAAACAGCCATGGCCCGATTACGAACTTTGGATAAAGTCTCACCGCCAGGAATTTGCACTGTTTCAGGGCGCTCATACCAATCGGATAACAATTCAGGCCATTTTTTCTTGACCTCATCTGGGGTTAATCCTTGCCAGTCGCCATAATCAATATCGATGATCCCACTCGTTGGCCGCACTAATAAATTACAAACTTTCGCAATACTTTCGGCCGTTTGAACTGCACGACTCAGAGGACTCGTGTAAATAGCCGCTGGCTTCCACCGCATCCCAATGAACTTTGCTGATTTGTTCGCTTGCTTCAAGCCGACATTATTCAAAGGAACATCGTAACGTCCTCGAAAACGTTCTATACGATTCCATTCAGTTTGGCCATGTCGGACCAAAATGATCGTTGTTGACATAAAATATCCTCGTAAAACGACAGGATCTGAACACCCTGTCAATTCCTTTTTCTAAAAACCTAAAAAATCAGCGCACAAAAGCCCTTCTTCCAGCATAGATTGCCGCCCCGCCTAATTCTTCTTCAATGCGCATAAGTTGGTTGTATTTCTCTACACGCTCACCACGACAAGGTGCGCCAGTCTTAAGGTGCCCGGTGTTCATTGCTACAGTAAAATCGGCAATGAAGCTATCCACCGTCTCACCAGAGCGGTGTGACACCATCGCACCCCAGCCAGCTTTGCGAGCCATTTCAATGGTCGCAATCGTCTCAGTAAGTGAGCCAATTTGATTCAGCTTGATCAAGACAGCATTGGCCACCTCTTCCCGGATTCCTCGCGCCAACCGTTGCACATTCGTTACGAAAAGATCGTCGCCCACTAATTCAATCTTATCACCAATCGTCTTGTTAAGGAGTTTCCAGCCCTCCCAGTCGTCTTCGGCAAGGCCATCCTCCAGGACAACGATCGGATATTTCTTGATCCAGGAATCGTACATCTCTACCATTTCTGCTGAAGTGACCTTCTTGCCCTCGCTGCGCAAATTATATAAACCATCCTCATAGAACCCGCTGGAAGCCGGATCAAGCGCAATCGCAATCTGTTCTCCAGGCCTATAACCAGCCTTCTCAACAGCTTTGAGGATTATTTCAATCGCTTCGGCATTTGTCTTAAGAGCAGGGGCAAAACCACCTTCATCGCCTACGCCAGTGGTATAGTTATTGTCCTTCAGAACACCTTTAAGAGCATGATAGATTTCACTGCCCCAACGTAACGCTTCACGAAAAGTAGGCGCGCCAACCGGAGCAATCATAAATTCCTGCAAGTCGGTGCCTTGCCAGTTTGCATGAACCCCACCATTCAGGATATTAAACATGGGGACTGGAAGGAGCTTCGCAGCTACACCACCCAGGTAACGATAAAGCGGTAATCCAATCTCATTCGCGGCCGCACGTGCAGTGGCCAGACTCACGCCCAGAATAGCATTAGCGCCAAATTTATTTTTGTTGGGGGTACCGTCCAGATTAAGCATCGCTTCATCCACAGCAGATTGGTCCAGAGCCTCCATACCAATAATTACCCCAGCGATTTCTTTATTGACATGTTCGACGGCTTGCAAAACACCTTTTCCACTATAACGAGTTTTATCCCCATCACGCAATTCTAAAGCCTCATGAATACCAGTCGAAGCTCCGGATGGAACTGCAGCTCGACCAAACGCGCCGCTCCCAAGCGTCACTTCAACTTCAACCGTCGGATTTCCACGCGAATCAAGGATTTCACGAGCGTGAACATCAACAATCATACTTTCCATAATCATTGTTCTCCTTAGAAACAAAAGCTTTTGATAATACCCTCAAAAATTCGAGAGACAGATGCCGTAAAGAAGTTATTTCAAAATCTTTCTGATCCAGTTTTTCCAGGCTGAATGGCGCTCAATAACCGATTCCTTGCCTTCTTTATTAGTATTTACCTCAAGTTGACTGCGCAAACCCCCTAACTCATTTTCAAGATCTTTTATTTTTTCCTTAAGACCTTTTATTTCTTCGATGTGCCGGCTTGCCAGATTTTTCAGGCTGATATTTTCCTTATACACTGCTCCATTAGACAATTCCCAATTACGGTTCGCCTGTTGAAGCTCAAACATCCGGAAACGAGTAGATGCCAAAATAGCCTCATCTTCTACCAATCTAGTCACAAGCTGCTGAGTATTTTTAGGTAGATCGGTCTCTTCCCCCGAAAAGTCTTCTCCCATTAAAAAGCCGAGCCCGGCGCCTAAAATCATCCTAAGGCCAGTGGATTCTTCCCACCCCCTCGCCTTAATGAGGGAACAGAGGTCCCGATATGTTTCGGCTGTCACGTAAATTTCTAATTTCTTCAACTGAGGTAAGTCTAACGTGGGTTCTATAATAATCCCCTTTCAATCCAGCTTTTGTGAATTCAATTTGCATAAAGCAAGTGCCATGCCAGCAAGATGATCTAGCATTGGATCAAGGATAGAGGCAATTTCAGGGTTAACTTTCCCATACCCCCTTAAACGATCAGAGCGGCTATCCAATAAACTGACCCAGTTCATGCTCATTTCTGCCATAAGAATCTGATTTGTACTCTCTTCCATAGGCTCTAACTCAAGCTTCTCCACAAGAGAAGCCAACTCTAAAAGCGCTCCTGCAATTATTTTCTGTGCAGAAATAATTTGGTCAGAATTTAATCCAGTTTTCCGGTAATAAAGAATTCCTTCCTCGTCGCCTTCATCCAGGTAGCGATTCACCAACCGGAGCGATTTTTCAAATGAGAGAAGAGAGGAATGTAAATACCTACGATGGGAAGCATTCAAAATCAGTCAACTCCTGAAACCTCAAAGAAGGATTTTTTTTAATTCTTCGCAATATCTAACAAAATGCCGAGTTTAGCAAACAATCAATCCTTCCATCAAGAAATCCCACACTTCGCTCGAACTATTTTTAGGCAAAAATAAATGCCCCTGGCAACGATTTTCATCGATGACAGAGGCTATCAGCCGTCCTCGGCGGTTTATTCAAATCGAAGCGAGCCTCATCGCTTAACAACAATTTTATAGGAATTTTATGTTTCGTCAAGAAATTATGAGTACATGCCCAAAATTGATCAGCAAATTTTTTAACAAGTGATATTGCGGTTGTTAGAACCCAAAAACCTCGATTGGCGATGACTGTTCCGAAATCCATGACGCAGTCTATCAAGAATGTTGCAAACTCATACATAAAAAGCTTTCTTCGAGACTATGGGAAACGGCATTCAAGCGGTTTCCTGCTTGACAAACCTTTTTCACTATGCTAAACTATGTATAATCACGAAAGTGAATTTGATCACATATGTGAAATTTACTTTCGTTGAGTTTCACAACTTCTTGATGAGCAATTCCCCTTATCGGTATTCAAACACTACCGTACTTTAGATAACCCGCGCCAATAATTACGCTACCGGCGGGTATTCAACTTGCTTCCAGGCAGCATGATCTGTTGGCAAGTTTAATCTTTTTCCAAGGGGCAGTTCCCATGAAGCTCGAGACATACAAGCAAGGAAAAATCCCAACCTCCACGGCCAACCGGATGTGGCTGCTGCACGGAACAGGGTTCGAATCCTTTGGTCACAATGACGCGCCGGAAACATGCGAAATGCCAAAGTTTGGCCCAGATGAAATTTTGGTGCGCCACGATGCAGTTGGCCTGTGCGGTGCAGATGTCAAATTAATTCGCCTGGGCCAGCAGCACCCTCGGATCACTGCAGACTTGAGCAAAGAACCCGTTGCCGTTGGCCACGAAGTGGCTCTTACGGTGGTCGGAGTAGGTGCAAATATTCAAGATCGCTTCAAAATTGGCGATCGCTTCATCGTCCAGCCAGATATCTATAAAGGTGGAGTCGGATACGGGTATGGCTTTGCGCTTCACGGCGGTCTTTCACAATATGCTGTATTGGATGATCGTGTTTTAGCAGGCGATGCTGGTTGCTACTTACTCCCCATCCAGCCCGCTATCGGTTACGCAGAAAGCGCCATCATCGAGGCTCTGACTGCAGTTGTAGCCGCTTACCGTCTCAAATTTCGATCCACCCTGAAACCTGAAGGGGTAACCTGGATCATTGGCAGCGCCAGGGCAAAAGAGGGCTATATCATCCGAAAAGGATTTGATGAACACAGCCACCCTGCCAGGCTGATTCTGAGCAATGTCCCGCAAAGCTTTGCGTCATGGCTTCGGCAGAGAGCTAAACAGCTCGGAATTCAAGTCGCAGATCTGGTAGGTCTGGACCAGCGCCCAACCGAGCCGGTTGACGACCTTGTAATTTTAGGCGCAGACCCGGAACTGATTGAAAACGCTCTCCCGGCGCTGGCGTTCAATGGAGTGCTTACCGTAATGGACACAGAACCGCTCCCTCGCAAGGTAAAGGTGGGCATGGGGCGCGTCCATTATGACCGCTGGGTCCTGGGAGGAACGACCAGCCTGGACATCTCAGAGGCATATATTCACCCTCTGACGCGGTCCAACCTGAAACCCGCGGGGCGCGCCTGGTTCGTTGGCAGCGGAGGGCCAATTGGTCGCACCCATGTACAGAGCGCTCTAGCCGCCAGCAACGGCCCCAAGACCATTCTTTGCACTGATCTGTCAGAGGAACGCATTCAGGTCATGCGACAATCATACACCGCAGAGGCAAAAGAAAAAGGCGTTGAATTCATCTGCATGACGCCAGATGATCCCGCATATGATCAAAAATTGCAAGAGCTCGCTCGAGATGGCTTTGACGATATTATGGTTTGCGCTCCCAGCACAGATGCCATTGCCGAAGCTTTTAACCTCCTGGCTCCGCAAGGCGTGATCAACATTTTCGCCGGCGTCGCAAAAGACGCCCTGGTTGAAATAGACCTGAGCAGCGCCTGGTTAAAGGGAACGCGCACCATCGGCTTTTCCGGGTCAACGGTGGAAGACATGCGCAAAACCCTGGAATTGATCGAAACCGGGGAATTTGAGCCCGCCCGCCTGGTCATGGCAGTTGGATCGATCGAAGCGGCCAAAGAAGGCCTGCAGGCTGTGATGAAATCGGTCTATCCTGGGAAGATTGTAATCTATAACCACATCAAGAATTTTCCACTCACCCCTATTCGCCAAATGAAAGACCGCCTGCCAAGTGTGGCGGCTAAATTAAAAAATGGCATCGAGTGGACGCGTGAGGCTGAGGAAGAATTCTTAAAACTTTTGCTCGCGTGAAGCACAGTCATGAACAAAGGATTAAGAGGAGTAAATAAATATGGCAAATGAGATAGCAGAAAAAATCTACCAGCATTTCATCGAAGGAAAATTAAAACCGGGCGAAAAAATACCATCCGCCAAAGAAATGCAAAAAGTATTGGGCATCTCGGAAGAAGAATTAGAAGCAGCCCTCCCTCTTTTGGTATATGAGGGGCATCTGGATCACCTCTATGACTACACTGCCAGGGATTTGGTAGCCTCCACAGCGGGAAGGTTAGGCGTCCTGGGGGGAATCCTTAGCCTGACTAAAGAAGCCATCAAAAAAGGGATGACGCCAGGCTCCAAAGTTCTGAGATACGAAATCAGCGCCGCCGGAAAATTTTTGGGCGAAAAACTCGAACTGGCGCCCGATGAGAAAGTCATCATTGTTGAACGGTTACGCACCGTAGATGGAGAACCCGTCGCCCTTGAGACTTCGAATATCCCACACAAACTCATGCCTGATGTCACACCCGATATGTTTGAAGCTACCGGCTCAGCAGCCTCATCCTTTGACTTGATGGATAACAAAGGGATTCATCTTGCTCGGGCAGTAGATATTGTATCCGCTGTGCCGGTTGAAAAACGCGAGGCAGAGCTGTTAGGGATGGTAGAAGGTCAACCCATCCTGCAACGGGATCGCCACACCTGGGATGACCAGGGAAGACTGGCAAAATGGTCGCGAGCTTTCTTCAAAGCCAAATCGCAGTATGAGATGAAGTTACGGTAATTGCTTCGTTTGAACACAGCGTTGGCTTCCTTCCCAGTCTCTCCAGGATAGCCATCACTGATGGTTCTAAATATCAACATTCGATTCGGTTCTAAACAAAGGAGGAAGGTCACATGTCTCAGAAATTAGGATCACCGAAACCCATTGTAGAGGTTTCACGCCGGGAATTCCTCAAGGCGGCCGGGCTGGTTGGCGCGGGGGTTGGGGTTGCCGGATTACTTGGGGCTTGCGCCCCAGCGGCGGCTACCGCTGCGCCAGAGGCGGCCGCTCCTGCTGCGGCAAAACTAAAAGCTGCCTATATTGGCGGTGGCATGCAGGTTCCCTGGGTGCCGCGCGGCATAGATGCAGCCAAGCAGCTCGCCGAGCTATTAGGGGTCGAAATTACCGTATTAGACAGCGAACTGAGCGCAGACAAGCAAATTGCTAATTACGAAGATGTAGCTGCCGATACCTGGGATTTCGTTGTTATTCAATCCATTGCAGTGAATTCCGGTGCAGAGATCGTTCAAAAGATCGTCGACAAAGGTATCCCAGTCATCAATATTGACGGTTGGATCGCCGACCCGCACGACAAGGTCAAAATCCACACCATGATCAAGTCCGACAGCGTTGCCATGGGCGAATCACTGATCGATTACCTGGCTGCCGCGATGAATTACAAAGGGAATCTGGTTCACACCCAGGGTCTGCTTTCCCATAGCGTTGCCCAGGAGCGTGCCGAAGGCATCAAGAAAGGGCTGGCAAAATACCCCGATATCAAAGTGATCGATGAGACGCCTGCCGATTGGGATACCAATAAAGTCCAAAGCATCTGGGAAGGACTGCTTTCAAAGGGAGACAAGATTGATGCTGCCGTCTTCCATAACGACAGTATGGCAGATGCTGCCGCCAGTGTATTGGAACGCGCCGGTAAACTTGCAGAAGTGAAAATCGGATCAATTGACGGTATGCCCTTCGCGACGGATAATGTTATCAATGGTAAATTCTTTGTAGTCGCCATGAACTCATGCTGCCGCATTTTTGCTGATGCCCTTTGGGCTGGCTACTATGCTGTAACAGCTAAAGAAACCGATATTCCCAAATTGATCATCGAGCCTTCCCCATTGATCACAAAGGAAAATGCCGCTGGATATGCCTGGTTCCAAAAACACTTCATGTGGTAGAACCGCATAAAACCGGTTGTGAATCTGTTCATCGAGTCCATACGCTGACTTGCTTCAATTTTTTTCACCCCCATTTCCCAATATGGGGAATGGGGGTGAAAATGCTAAAGTGTAAATTCTTCCTTATTAGGAGGTGGTGAAACGGCATGGATGAAACCCCATTGATCGAAATGACCAAAATCTCCAAACGCTTTGGCGCCATTGTTGCCCTGGATAATGTTGATATCGATTTCCGGCGTGGAGAAGTTCATAGCATTGTTGGCGAAAACGGCGCCGGAAAAAGCACGCTGGTTAAGATTCTCACCGGCTATCACACCACTTATGATGGGTGTGTGACCGTGCGAGGTCAAATTGTCAGGTTTCAAGGCCCTCGCGATTCACTCAACGCCGGGATCGGGTGTGTATATCAAGAGCGCAATCTAGTGCCCGCGCTTTCCGTTGCCGAAAATATTTTCCTCGGTCGTATGCCTTCTTCCTTTCCGGGGCTGGTGGACTGGAAGCAGGTCCGTCGCGAGGCCGTAAAACAACTGGAGATGCTAGGCTTAAATTTTGATTACGAGCAAAAGGTAGAATATTACCCTCTAGGCATGCGCCAGATGACCGAGATTGCTCGTATCATCTTTTCAGGCGCCGAGGTAATCATTCTGGATGAACCAACCAGCGCGCTCTCTATTGCAGAGCGCAATCGTCTCTTCGAGTTCGTTCAGAGACTTAAGAAACAAGATAAATGCATTATTTATATTTCGCATTTTCTGGAAGAAGTCCTGGATGTATCTGACCGCATCACTATCTTGAAAGATGGCCGAAAAGTGAATACTTATGCCTGCTCAGATCTGGACAAAGATACAATCATCCGTCTGATGAGCCGGCGTTTTGTGAAGACAGTGGAAGGCGTCCGCCAGCGAGCCGTGATAGGCGCAAGCGATAAACCTGTTCTGGAATGTCGCGCCGTTACAGTAACAGGGAATGTAGTTGATGCCAGCTTCAAAGTACATGCTGGCGAAGCTCTCGGATTATATGGAAACGTTGGCAGCGGCACAACCGGTCTGGCCGAGGCCCTATTTGGCCTGCGCGCCATTGAAGGCGGTGAGGTATGGCTTGAAGATAAACCGCTTAAAAAGATATCGCCGCATCTCGCCAGCCGATTGGGCATCCGCTTTATCCCAGAAGAACGCCGCAGCGCGATCTGGCTGGGTCAAAAACTATCGCGCAATATCTCGCTGGCAAATTTACAAACCCTCAGTCGTTTTCTAATTCATGAAAAAACCGAAACCAGTGCTGCTCAAAAAGTTATCGGAGTAATGGATATCTTACCGCCCGATCCACACATGCTGGTAGAGTGGTTCAGTGGAGGAAACCAGCAGAAAGCTATCGTTGGACGCTGTTTACTCGACCCACCAAAAGTATTGATCGTCTGCGAGCCAGCCAATGGAATGGATGTGGGTGCAAAAGCCGGGATTATCCAGAAACTTTGGGCAATCAAGGAACAAGGCGTCGCTATTCTTATAATTAGTTCTGATCCTGAGGTGATCGTCGAGACTTGTGACCGTTCGTTGGTTTTTCGGCGAGGCGCGCTTTGCGCAGAATTACACGGCGATCAAATAAGCAAAGAGGAGCTGGTCAGATATGCCTGAAATGATAAAAAAATCAATCCATAAATCCTCCCGGCTTGGCTCGATCGTATCAAGCCGTCTGGCTTCTTTTACACCGCTGCTCACCCTGCTGGCGCTGGTTGTGCTATTTTCCTTCACATCAGAAAAATTCCTGTCATGGAACAATATGGCAAATATCGCAGGACAAATATCCGTCCTCTGTATCGTAGCTTCCGGCATGACGTTGGTTGTTTTAATGGGGGAGATTGACCTTTCAGTCGCCAATATTGCCATGATGACCGGTATCATCATGGCAATGCTCTACAACTCTGCCATCTCTATTTTTGCCGGCCACCTGGTGATCAGCATTTTGGCTGCTTTGTTGGCGGCATTAGGCATCGGTATTGTGGCGGGTTTTTCGGTAGCGCGTTTGGGGATCCCTTCCTTCGCCGTTACGCTGGCTACCATGCAAATCAGCCGCGGCATCACGATGACGGTAACCGAGGGACGCCCCATTTACGAGCTTCCAGACTCTTTGCGAGCAATTGGCTCATTCAGAATTGGCCCACTGCCCGGTCTTTTCGTCATCGCCATCTCGGTTCTCGTTTTGTTTTATCTGGTACTTAAATACACCCATTATGGGCGATACATCTATGCCGTTGGCGGTAACCGGGCCGCCGCAAAGATGGTCGGGATCCGCACCCGGTTGATGACCGCTTCAGTGATGGCAATTTCCGGCTTAATGGCCGGTATTGGCGGCGTCTTGACAGTAGCGCGTCTTGGGAGCGCTCAAACCTTCGGGTCAGAAGATATCCTGATCGATTCGCTTGCCGCGGTTGTGATCGGCGGTACTGCCCTCTCCGGCGGTGTGGGCGGAATTGCAAACACTGTCTTGGGCGTATTGATCTTAGGCGTGTTAAACAACGGCCTCAACCAGATGAGTAGCAACATTTTCCTGAAATATCTGTTCAAAGGGTTAATTCTGTTGGCAGCGCTGGTGATTAATATCTTCACCGGTTGGGTAAAAGAGCGCGCCCAGATGCGGCAAACCGGACAAACATGCGAAGACCTGGATTCAGAGACCTCTCCGAATTTATCTTGATTTCTCTGGGCACAAAATACAGGAGAACCTTACCTCCATTACAAAAGGGAATAGATTATGACTGCAAAACAAAAAGATTTTCTGCTCGGAATCGACGTTGGCACCACCCTGATCAAAAGCGCCCTGTTTGACCTGGATGGGCATATGGTTGCGTTGTCCTCAGCCGGGGTAGGGTTAGAACATCCTTCTCCTGGCTGGGCAGAACAGGACATGGACGCCGTCTGGAGGGCAACATCTCAAACAATTCGAGAGGCAGTGCAGGCAGCCGATCAGTCTGGCGGAAAAATTGCGGCCATTTCCACCAGCGGGCAGGGTGGCGGAATGTGGTTGATCGACCGGGATGGCCGGCCAGTTCGCAAGGGGATCACCTGGCTCGATGGTCGCGCCGGTGAATTTTTTCCAGATTGGGAGAAAGCCGGGATTATTGAAGAACTGGACGAATCCACCGGCTATCACACCTTCCCTGGCGTCGGCCCACTGCTAATTTTCCATTGGTTCAAAAAACACGACCCTAATATCCTTAGCAAAGCTTACAAAACCCTTTGGGCCAAAGACTGGGTCAAATTCAAGTTGACTGGGGTAGTTGCAACTGACGAAAGCGATCCTTCTAATGGACACTTTCTGCGGGGAGAACGCCAATTTAGCGAACCGCTCTTTGAGATGCTGGAGGTGAAAGAGTATATGCATCTTCTCCCCCCTATCGTCCCTTCATGGCAGGTGATGGGAAAAGTCAACGCAGAAGCCGCAGCAGAAACTGGCCTGCAAACCGGCGTTCCGGTGGCCTCGGGCGCATGGGATGTGAGTTCAACGGGTTTGGGCGCAGGCTGCATACGAGAAGGACAAACGCTTTCGATCCTCGGCACCGCCGGAATTCATCTCTCAGTCTCTGCTGCCGCCCCCCAGGAGAAAAAAGCTCCCTACAGCGCCTGTGTGCACTGCGTGCCCGGCCATTGGGTAGTGAACTCTATGGCAATGACCGCCACATCCAACCTCGATTGGTTTATTCGTGAATCCTGCCAGGCGGATAAGGATGATGCCGAAAGGACAGGGAAAAACTTTTTTGAAATCATCAACGCTCGCGTGGCCGCCAGCCCGGTCGGAGCGGGCGGGGTGATCTTCCTTCCTTTCCTGCAGGGCGAACGAGCGCCGTTTGTCAAGCCAAATGCGCGCGGGGTTTTCTTCGGGATCTCCGACGCGACGACCCGCGGGGATCTACTCCGCTCTATTTATGAAGGGGTGGCTTTTTCAGCCAGGCATAATTACGAAGTGATCGAACGCGCCATTCCAATCCGCGAAGTTGTGCTTTCGGGTGGAGGCAGCAAGAGCGCCGTGTGGAGCCAGATCGTTTCTGACTGTACCAATAAACCCATGACCATTCCCGCAGGCGAAGAATTCGGCGCCCTTGGCGCCGCACTAAATGCCGGTGTAGCCGTTGGAATATACAAAGACCACCGGGAAGCGGCCAGTCATCTTAGCATTGCGCGACGCCACCAACCGGACACCCAAAACCACGCGCTGTACCAGGGCTATTACGAAATCTATCGCCAGCTGATCAAAAACAATTGGGAAACATGGGAAAAACTGGCAGAAATTCGGAATCGTAGGAGGTAAAGCATGAAAAAATTGAAAGTGTTGATTTGCGGAGACCTGTTTGTTACAACGAATGTCTATCAAGTCGCCCTGGAAGAGGCCTTCGCGGGTAGCCAATACACTTTTGAGATCGCAAAATATACCGACCGCTGGCCAGCTGAACCACTCACCCGCAATGAAGAGGTCAGCGAATTCGTTGGCGATGAGGCTGAGATTGCCTCGCTTGCGTCTGGCGCGGAGATCATACTAACACATTCAGCGCCAGTAACTCTTAAAGTGATCGCGAATGCTCCTCAATTGAAGGCAGTGGCTGCCGCGCGAGGCGGCCCGGTTAACATTAACATCAAAGCCTGTACAGAACGCAGTATCCCGGTCTTTTATGCGCCAGGTAGCAAGGGCGGCGCGGTGGCCGAATTCACAATTGGTCTGATGCTCGCCGAAATGCGTTCGATTGCACGCTCTCATGCTTCAATGAAGTACGAAGGTCAATGGCGGGGCGACCTCTACATTCTCGACTTTACCGGCTTTGAAATGGCGGCTGCTACCGTCGGCCTGGTAGGCTTAGGTGCTATTGGGAAGCGCGTCGCGCAAATCCTGCATGGTTTCGGTTCCCGCATTCTGGTCTTTGATCCCTTTGTGTCCGCCTCAGCTATTGAAGAGTTGGGCTGCGAGCCGGTTGATTTAGACTTTTTGCTCAAAGAATCCGATATTGTCTCTTTACACGCTCGTCTGACCAAAGAATCAAGAGGTATGTTGGGAGAGCGCGAATTAGGGTTAATGAAGCCGTCGGCTTACCTGGTGAACACAGCCCGCGCCGAGCTGGTTCAAGAGCAAGCACTCATCTCCGCTCTCAAAAACAAGACCATCGCCGGGGCAGCTCTGGATGTGTTTGAGACCGAACCGCTTCCAAAAGGACACCCTTTCTATGCCCTGGATAACATCACTATCGCTTCACACCTGGGAGGAGCAACCCACCAGGCTTCCATGCTGGGTGCTCGTATCGCTGCCGGTGAGGTCTACAAATTTATCACGGGGACTGAGAAACCGCGCTTCTGCATTAACCCTGATGTTCTGAATTGAGGGAATGATATGCGAACACGAAAAGATCGAATGACCTCCGCTGAACGGTTAGAGGCTCTCTTTAAGGGACAGCCAGTGGATCGTGTCCCCTTTGTGCATAAGGGATACGTCTTTTGTGCAAAAATGACTGGCTCCCCGGTGGCTGATATTTATGAGAACCCACAAAGCAGTTTTGATGCGCAATTGCGCACCTTTGAAATGTTCGATACCGATGGAACGCCTTTTTATACTTTTTCCGCTTATGGATCGTGGGAATTTGGCGGCGCCGTCCGCTGGCCTGAGGACCGCATGTCCTCCGGCCCAGCGGTTGCAAAGCACCCCGTTGAAAAGCCTGAAGATGTCTTCAAACTTGAATTGCCCGACCCACGTACAGCGGGTGCAATTCCGAAAATGCTGGAATTTGCTCGGCTGCAGGAAAAGCACAATATGCCCATTGCTTTCATCTGCGGCGATCCCTTTTCACACGCTGCCAACCTGGCCGGGGTAAACAATTTCATGCTCTGGTTGATTGAAGCGCCCGAAGCAGCCCACCACGCACTGCGTTTGATGACCGATCACATTCTGTCGGTTGCCAAACTCTTCATCGATGAATTTGGGAAAGGTCGTGTGATCGGCCGCGCCAACGCCACTTCGGACAGCAACGCGCTCATCTCGCCCAGGCAGTTTAAAGAGTTTTCCCTGCCATACGAAAAGGAGCTGCATGAAAAAGTAATCGCCATGGGGGTGCATAGCCTTTACTCGCATGTCTGTGGCAATCACAACAAAAATCTTCCCTACTGGAAGGAAGTGCCTTTCAATACCCCCCAAAACCGGGGAGTGATCAGCATCGGGCACGAGGTGGATCTGGAAATCGCAGCAGAGGCTTTTCCCGGATGCGTCATTGCAGGAAATATCGAACCCCGCATCCTTGCTCAGGGAACGCCCGAAGAGATTTACGAGGACTGCCGCAGGGTGATCGAACAGGGCAAACGCCTCAAGAATGGCTTTATTTTCATGGCTGGTTGCGAAGTACCACCCAATACACCGCCGTATCATGTTTACTTGATGCGAAAAGCAGTTGAGGAGTTTGGCTGGTACAACTGATCCCTTTTACGGGTATAGTAGTTGCTTTAAGAAAGGCAGCCCCGTGCTTTGCATAGGGCTGCTTTTCTACTAAAGTATCTATCATTTTTGATTGCATCAGAACGCGGAGGAGTTACCCTCGATCTCCAGGATTCTACGGGCGGTCCTGTCGTCGGTGATCAGGATATTGATATATTTTCCCCGCAGCGCGCCTAGAATGCCTTCCGCTTTCTGAACGCCACCAGAAACCCCAATCACGGTAGGAATATGGACCAGATCTTTCAATTCAATCCCCACCAGGCGGTGGTTAACATCAACGTCCAAAAAATTCCCATGGATATCGTAAAAATAGCCGCACACATTCCCAACCGCCCCTGCCGACAATAGGCTTTGCAATTCCTCATCATTGATAATCCCTAATTTATAGGGGGTGTTGACCTCCGGTTTGATTGAACCAATACCCACAAGAGCAATATCGGCGCGAAAGGCCAGATCAAGCGTCTCACGGATCGAGCGTTCCTGCATGAAAGCATTTCGCACCGCCGCGCTTTCAGTGATAGTTGGGGCAGGCAGGTAATGGCAGGTGCAACCCAAAAGATCAGCCAGTAGAGGAGCCAACAAAGACCCAATGGCTGATGGTTTCTGCGCTCCCATTCCACCTACTAATTGAACCACCTCGACATGGGGATAAGACATAGGGCGCATTGCTCGCACCATCTGGTATAGCCCTGTACCCCAAGAAACCCCTACCACAGCTTTTTCGTTTAGAATAGAAATGAAATACTGCGCTGCCAGCCTTCCAACCCCAGCCAGTGTCTCTTCATCATCTTTGTTTTCTCGTATAAGCACTCGCGCCGCTTTTAATCCAAACGTATTTTGAAGCGCCTTCTCCAGTTCGGTTGAGGTGCGGTAAGGATAATGAACAATGATTTCGATGATCCCTTTTTGATGAGCTTCAGTCAGCAGCCGCGAAACCGCCGAACGGGTAACGCCGATCTCATCTGCAATTTCCTGTTGGGTTTTGTGCTGGTCGTAATACTTTGATGCAATTTCAGCCAGATAGATCACCCGCGCGGTAGGATCCATACCCCTCCCAAAATTTCACATATTTGCGTTAATTACACTTATGTGTAATTATATGGAGATTCCAAAAATTTGCCAAGCTAGGCAGAGTGCCTATTTTACAAAAGACAAAGTATGGTAAAGTCTCTTCTTTGGATAGAATATGACATTCGTCAGGTTGACATTCGTCAACAGCTCACAGTAAAATTATATTCAGAAGGTTGAATATGATAGTGGATCCGGCTAGAAAACAATTATACAACCAGCAGACGCAAATTTTCAAACTCCTTTCCCACCCTGCCAGGCTCACAATTCTGGAAATCCTTCGCAGCGGTGAAGAGTGTGTTTGTCACATGGAGGCTGTGTCAGGATACCGGCAAGCCTATCTCTCACAACAGCTTGCCGTTTTGCGCGAGGCTGACATAATTCAAGATCGCCGGGAAGGATGGAACATCTACTACCGGGTGACACGCCCCGAGATCTATCGAGCGTTAGATGCAATCCAAAGCATGGTGAGCGATTCTCGTCCTGTTCAAGGGCGTACTACCAGCCCTCATTGTCCATGCCCAAAATGCGCAACGCAGAGAAAGTCATCCTGAATGGAAGCTTGCTTTCCTATTATTTGAAAAGTATTGGAGGAAAGAAATATGTTGAATATCAAAATTCTTGGGTCGGGTTGCGCCAATTGCAAGCGTGTGGAAGCAGCCACCCGCAAAGTTGTAGAAGAACTGAATTTAGAAGCAGAAATTGAAAAAGTTACAGACATGAAAGAGATTATGAAGTGGCCGATTCTCTCCACGCCCGGTCTAGTCATTAACAACACGGTAGTCTCATCGGGAAGAATTCCCAGCGAAGCCGAGATTGCTAGCTGGCTGAAACAAGCCTGATCGCAAGAGAGTGGCGCTTAACTTGCCACTCTCTCTTTCAACAGCAGGATATTCAATTTTTAGAATATATTCTCGATCATTCGATCATTTAAGAAGGTCTTATGGATTCGATCCTCAATTATCTTGAAGTATTGCTCTGGTCAGGTTGGATCAGTTTATTGGATTATCTGGCCGCCCATGTGCTGCTCTGCCTGGTTCCGGCTTTCATCATCGCCGGCTTTATGAGTGCAATGATCCCCAAAGAGGCCATCACGCGTTTCCTGGGGCCAAAAGCTTCAAAATGGGTCAGTTATCCAGCTTCTGCCTTGGGGGGGTTTATTCTGGCAGTCTGCTCCTGCACCATTTTGCCATTGTTTGCGGGCATTTGGAAACGCGGTGCCGGCCTTGGACCCGCCATTACTTTTCTCTTTGTCGGCCCTGCCATTAACATCCTCGCCATCACCTATACCGGCGCGGCAATTGGGTTTGACATTGCCGCTTCGCGGTTGGTTCTGTCTATTGCCTTTGGTATCCTCATCGGTCTGACGATGGCATGGGTCTTCCGCAAAGAAGAGAGAAACAGAATGGCCGAAATGGCCGCCAATGGGATCTTTGATCAAACAACAAAGGTCAAACCGGCTGTTTGGCTGCTTTTCATCCTCTTGATCGCAGTGTTAATTGCAGGCACCTTACAAATCGACCTTCTGACGAAATCCTATCTCGAAGTCAGGTTGCCTTTCGAGAATTCCCAAAATTTACTCAATACCCTTTCTTCGGCAAACCTGACCTTGCAAGGTGGTTTGCTGATAGTGATGCTTTTAATCATTGCTCTAACTGCCTGGAAGGGTTTTGAAAACATCTTGGAAAGCTTCAATCCCTGGACCTATATTGCTATTGCAACCATCGCCTTAACCCTGGTCATCGCTGCACCCCGCGAACAAGTGGGGTCCCTTGTGATTGGGCTCAATGGTCGCCTGATTGGAGAAGTTTTCCTCCTGGCCGCTATCGGGATCGTCGCCGGGAGATCATTTACAAAGGATGAGCTCAGCGGCTGGATTTGGGAAACATGGAAGTTCGTCAAGCAAATTTTTCCGCTATTGATCGTAGGTGTTTTTGTCGCAGGTATTTTCAGAGAGATCATCCCGGAAACCTGGGTGCGCGCCATTGCGGGTCAAAACACCGTCTGGGCCAACCTGGCGGGAGTTTTGTTCGGTGTTTTTATGTATTTTCCAACACTTGTAGAAGTGCCTGTCGCCAGGATGTTCCTGGACCTTGGCATGGCGCGCGGTCCTTTGCTGGCTTACTTGCTTGCCGACCCGGAGTTATCGCTGCAATCTATCCTGGTCTTGAATGGGATCATGGGAAGGAAAAAAACCGCCATCTACGTTTCTTTGGTGGCCATTTTGAGTGCCCTTGCGGGCTACCTCTTTGGAGTCTTTCTATCACTGGTATAAGACCCTCAGGGTGCTGGCAATGCTCTTCCGAAAAAATGGATTGCTAGATGCAACCAATTCAATAAAAAGGGGTTAAGAATTATGATACAAATTTGTTCATTTTTTCTTGAGGAGTCAACACCATGAGTAAGGTTGCAATTGTGACAGACAGCACCGCCTATATTCCGGCTTCCATGATGAATGGTCACAACATATCGGTTGCCCCTTTACAAGTGATCTGGGGAGAGAAAACCTACTTAGATGGCGTCGAGATCCAACCATCAGAATTCTACGAAAAGCTCAAAACCGCAAAAGTGATGCCCACCACTTCGCAAACCACCCCGGCGGCGTTTGAAGCCCTCTATAGAAATTTACTTGAATCAGGGTACGACATCTTCAGCATTCATATTTCATCCAAACTGTCTGGAACGCTTGATTCAGCTACCCAGGCCAAGTCAGTTTTCCCAGGGGCAAAGATTGAATTATTTGACTCCGAAGCCACCTCGATGGCGCTTGGCTTTCAGGTGTTAGCGGTCGCGCGCGCTGTAGAACAAGGCGCGACTCTTCAGGAATGTAAAGCTGTGGCGGAAAAAGCGCGCCCCCTCACTGGTGTGTTGTTCGTCGTTAGCACTCTTGAATTTTTGCACCGCGGCGGGCGGATCGGCGGGGCGGCAGCTTTTCTTGGGACGGCTCTTAAACTTAAACCAATTCTCGAACTCAGAAGCGGAAAAATCGAAGCCATCGAGCGCGTCCGAACGATGGGCAAGGCCATTGATCGGATGCTGGAGTTACTCAAAGATCGGACCGGAAAGCGAACGCCGGTGCGGCTTGCAGCGCTTCACGCCAACGCTCCTCAAGAAGCCAACGCGCTGCTAGAAAGTGTTCGTGAACGCTTCAACGTCAGCGATATCAGAGAAGCTTTCGTCACGGAGGTCAGCCCCGTCATCGGGGTACACGCTGGCCCCGGCACGGTCGGGATCGCCTTTATGGCAGGTATGTGATTTTTTCAAGTTTTTCCCCTGAATCTGTAAGAAAGAAATCCTCTCCTCAAAGGAGGGGATTTCTATTCCTTGCAAGTTTGGTACAATATCCCCGATCATTATTTTTCAAGAAGGGCAACCATGAAAAACATTCCATCCATTGGCGTTCAAATTCCGAACATTCTCTTACCAAAAGAAGGCATCGATTTACAAAAGTGGGCTGTCATCGCCTGCGACCAGTTCACTTCTGAACCCGAATACTGGCAGGAGGTCGAGAGGTTTGTTGGAAACGCGCCTTCCACTTTTCACTTGATCCTCCCCGAAGTGTATCTTGGAACCGCAGAAGAAACCGCCCGCATTCATGCCACGCAGCAAGCCATGCAGCAAGTTTTAAAACAAGGGCTGCTCACCGAATATCAAGGGCTAATTCTGGTGGAACGCACCGTTGCTGGAAAAACCCGCCGGGGGCTCATGCTCGCGCTGGACCTGGAATGCTATGATTACAACAAAGGTTCTTCCAGTCTCATCCGGGCTACCGAGGGTACAATCGTCGAACGCCTCCCACCTCGTATGCGTATTCGCGAAGGCGCAGCGCTCGAACTCCCACACATCATCGTTCTGCTCGATGACCCCGAAAAAACGGTCATCGAGCCAATCGCAGAACAGAAAAACCGTTTAAAGAAGATTTACGACTTTGATTTAATGCTCGGCAGCGGGCATTTAACCGGCTGGTTTGTCAATCAGCCAGATCTGGAAAATCAGGTCATCCGGGCGCTCGAAAATCTGGCCGACCCCGATGCTTTTTCGAGAAAATATCGTCTGGCTTCCAATCAGAATGTCTTACTTTTTGCCATGGGAGACGGCAACCACTCGCTGGCGACAGCCAAAGCCATCTGGGAAAAAATCAAATCCCAGGTCGGTATGGAGCACCCAGCTCGCTATGCGCTCGTTGAGATCGAAAACGTCCATGATGACGGGCTGGAGTTTGAACCCATCCACCGTGTCCTGTTTAATGTAAAAGAAGACCTGCAGTCCGCGTTAAAAAAGTTCTACGGCGACAAATTCAGCTACGTCCCTTGCAGAGATGCCACAGAGATGGTGAAGCAGGTTGATGCAAACGATCGCTCAGATCAGGCGATTGGCGTCATTGCGCCTTCCAGCTTCGGCGTTCTTCATATCAAAAATCCATCAACCAACCTGCCGGTAGGAACCTTGCAGGCGTTCCTGGATTCTTGGTTAAAAGAGGGAGGTTTCGAAAAAATCGATTACGTCCATGGTGAAGAAGTTACCACACGGCTTGGTTCAATGCCAGGCAATCTGGGGTTCTATCTGCCTGCAATGGACAAGGGCGACCTGTTCAGAACCGTCATCCTCGACGGCGCCCTACCCCGCAAAACTTTCTCGATGGGAGAAGCCAAAGAAAAGCGGTTCTACATGGAATGCCGGCGCATTGTGGAATAAAAACCCGCCAGTTGTGACAGGGAACGCCCCCTCTGCCAGTCTGCACGGCCGCCGGATCGTTGGGGATGAAAATGGGAGGATGGTTACCGCATTTCCATCCCCACATTCATTATTGAGTGGGTCAAGTTCAATCCCATAAAAATCCTGGGATAGTGATCCTACAACCCGCTGCATCTGGTTTCCTTAAGGGTATAATTTTTGCACAGGAACAAAAAAACAGGCCAAAGGGAAAAATGAAATTTCATTTTACACCGTCCGAAGATGCCCTACCACCTTCTCAGGTGCATTTTACAAGACTGAGCGCCGAGCCCTGGTCAGATGGTAGGCGTATTCGTGTCAACCTGGAATTATCCCCTTTTCAGCAGCCTCCCAATCTTATCCTTGCGGTGCACGATCACGAGGGTAACGAAGTATCACGAATTGTCTTTGTTGAGGCACAAGAGACCAGCCTGACATTCACCATGCACCTGCGCGGTTCAGCACTCCCTGGCCATTATTCCCTTACCGCTTCGGTCTCTTATCCAGAAATCGAAGAATTCAACCCGACGACGATCCATTTTTCTGTTCATCCTGCTACGCCGGAATGATATTTAAGTTCTTTTACAAACCAGCTGTCTTCCTTCTGACGCTGACCCTCCTGTTATCTACCGCTTGCGCGCCGGCGCGGGACCCCGATTCGACCACGCCTGAGGTTGGAACTCTTTCAACTCATTCCCCTACTTCTCAACCATCCAGAACCATCCTACCGGCCTCCTCACAAATCACTCTTACGCCCACCCCGCTGCTCGGCCCTTATATTTGCTCCCCACTAAAAGATGTGACTCTGTCTCAGCTTTCTACAATCCTATCGAATCCTTTTGAGATGAATCGCCCAGGGCTAGATAACGGCCATCACGGCGTTGATTTCGCTTTTTATCGCTTTGGCGACCATATCGGCATGGCAGGCCTTCCAATTCACTCTGTCATGCCGGGCCAGGTTGCCGCTACGATCACAGACCGCCCGCCATATGGCAATGCCATCATCATCGAAACTCCCCTTGCACACCTATCACAGGCCTGGATTAAAGGCCTCTCCCTGCCGGAACCCGGACCGTTTGTAGAACCGCAACCTGCCACGAACTGCCCTGATCTCTCCACCGCTTTGCCAATCTCGAATGGTGAAAACTCCCTCTACCTTCTATACGCCCACATGCAGTTCCCCCCTACCCTGACCGTTGGCGACAGAGTTTCCTGCGGACAGGAGATTGGAAAAGTCGGGACGACGGGCCAATCCGTCAACGAACATCTCCACCTTGAAACCCGGGTAGGGCCATCCGGCGCCAGGTTCGAAAGTATGGCATATTATGACACCAGCCGAACAGAAGAAGAAGCCGCCAGTTACTGCATCTGGCGGGTTTCCAACATCTTCCGCCTCTTTGACCCAATGGACTTGCTCTCCTACCGGACATCACCCCCCAGCGGGTTGCCTTGAAAACCATTCCCTGGCGCTGCGTTAAGCCGGTTTCCGGGCAAAACCTGGCGCTTGCCTCATGGTCTACCGACGACCTGCTGGCTGATCATGCTGTTGGCCTAATACTTACAGTTTTACGAGTCTATCCGGAGAATTCATTTTCTGGAATGTAGAGCCGGACGGATTTCGATTAGAACATGCGCAAAACCCTGAACCTATTCCGCTAACCTTTGAGCGCGCAACGTTGACGTGTTTTCGAAAGTGATGCTACAATCACGGTGTATGGTTAATTCTGCTGGTAAGAAACGGGTTTTCATTATTCTTTTGATTAAATCTCCGCTCCTCCTCAAATTCCATGAATAAAAAGAACATCCTCTCGTTTCGGACCCTCTTACTGGCGTTAATCGTACTACTGCTGGCAAATATTGCCGTGTTGATCATTTTACAACCGCCATCATCGCCAGTTCTTGAAATTTTACTTCCCCAAAATCCCACACAAACAGAAAATCTTCCCGTAGAAGCACTTCCTGCCACCGCCCAGCCAGCGCAGGTCGCGCCCACTCTGCTGTTCAATATGCCCACCCTACCGCCGGAAATATCTCCAGGCGAAGGATTGCGCCAGCAGGGAGTTTTTATCTTGTCCATGTCAGATGGGAACTACAAGCATCTTTTCGCCTTCCACCCACAGTTTCTACAGCTTACCCGCCTTACCAATGGGCAGGCAGATGATATCTCACCCGCTGTCAGCCCGGACGGGAGAAAAATTGCCTTCGCTTCGCGTCGCAATGGCTATTGGGACCTGTACATCCTGGATTTGGAAGCAGGGCAGACCACCCAGTTGACCGATACAGCCGGATATGAAGGAAATCCGGATTGGTCTCCCGATGGCCAGTGGATCGTTTACGAGGCTTATACCGGCAGCAACCTGGATATCCTGGTTCGATCGGTGGCCGACCCAGCACAGGAGCCGATCCAGCTCACGAATGACCCTGCCAGCGATCATTCGCCGGCCTGGTCGCCCCTCGGACGAGAAATTGCATTTGTCTCCAATCGCAGCGGAGATGAAGAAATCTGGCTGGCAGCGCTGGACAAGGTTGACGACCGTTACCGTAATGTTTCTCTCAGCCCTGACCGCCGCGAATTCCACCCCGCCTGGTCGCCAGATGGCGGTTTTTTGGCGTGGGCTTCCACGCAGCCTGAGGGAGATACCCTAATGTTCTGGAATAGCCTGGAGCCGGATAGCTATCCAAAACCTATCGCTCCCGGCGCTCGGCCGGTTTGGAGTCCGTCAGGCGGCGCGATCGCATCCGTACTCGAAGGCCCCAACGCTGACTCCTTGACCGCCGTTCTTCTCTCCAACAACGAACTTCTCTTTCCCCTCACCAGAATGCCTGGCAGTCTCCAGGGACTTCAATGGCGTGCCGGTGATTTGATCGACCTGCTGGATCGCTACCCCCTCCCCGCCGGCGCATCCGATCCCTTTCCTCAGTTATGGTCTCCCGCCCTTTCGGTCAATCCTCCCCCGCCAGGAAATCGTTTCGGGCTTGCAGAATTGAAGGATGTCGCTGCCCCCTTCCCGTTTCTTCACGATGAAGTGGACGAATCCTTCAACGCCCTTCGACAAGAAGTTGCTCGCCAGGCCGGATGGGATTTCCTTTCCAGTTTACAAAACGCGTACCTGCCCTTAACCGAGCCCCCCAACCCTGACCAGGTGGATAACTGGCTTTACACCGGCCGGGCGATTGCGATAAATCCGATGGCGCTCTACGCTGGCTGGATGGCAGTGGTAAAAGAAGAATTCAACGGCCAGACCTATTTTCGCATCTATCTCAAAGCCCGCTACCAGGATGGCTCTGCTGGCCAGCCCTTGAAAGAGCAGCCCTGGGATATCAACGCTCGCTATGCCGGCGACCCGCGCACGTACGACCAGGGCGGCCGTCTGGCCCCAATCCCTTCGGGCTACTGGGTGGATTTTACTGAGATTGCCCTGCGTTATCGCTGGATGCGCATTCCTGCACAGGTGAACTGGCGGTCTTATTTCGATGCGGCCCGCCTGAATATCTACGTCCTCAAAGAAGACCTCGATTGGCAAACCGCGATGTCAGAAATTTACCCCCCAGAAGCTTTAATAACGCCCACTTACGTCCCTACCCGCACCCCAACGATCACCGCCACCCGTAAAGATTTCGACAAGATCACCATCACGCCCACGCCGCAGCCAACGTTCACCCCAACACGCCGGCCCACCTGGACGCAACAGCCTTGAAGCGCAAGGAGTTTCTATTGGCTCAAAAAGGCACGGGAATAGCGCGAAAAACGTGTAGGATGGCTTGGTTAGCCGTTTTGCTGGTCTGGCTCAGCGGTTATCTGACAGCATGCCAGACGACAGAGCAACGGTCCACACCTTCAGCATTGCCGTCAGAAGTTACTGCTGAGCGTATCTTCCCTACCGCGTCCGAGCCACAATCGGTTACCCAGCCCACGCTTCCCCCCATTGCAACGCCGATCATTCAGGAAAGCGCTGGAGAGCAACCGCTCCGCATTACCTTTCCAACCCCTGCCCCCGAACCAGTTTCTCTCTGGCGTGCCCCCCTCTATCAGGCGCCGTGGGCGCTAGGACCGTTCGATCACTTTTATTTTATTCGCCCGATTGCCGCAGACAAAGTCAACTGGCCGCTCCCAGATTATCGCTACGGCGGAGTTTTCTTTCGCAGTGACATCGTTCATACCGGCATTGATATCCCAACCCCCAAAGGCACCCCCGTTATCGCTGCCGGCCCGGGCAAGGTCGTCTGGGCTGATTACGGCCTCTACCTCGGCGGTGGCAAACCCAACGATCCGTACGGGCTGGCCATCACCATCCAGCACGATTTCGGTTACAACAGCAAAAAGTTATATACTGTTTATGCCCACCTCGACCGTATTGATGTCGTCGCCGGTCAGCGTGTAGAAACTGGCGACCAGATTGGCGCCGTTGGCACAACCGGCGCTACCACTGGGCCCCATTTGCATTTTGAAGTCCGCATTGAAAACAACAGCTTTTACAACACCCGCAACCCCGAACTCTGGCTGACGCCACCGCAAGGTTCCGGCATCTTGGTCGGTAAACTTTACAACACCAATGGTTCCATCCTCTCAGGGCAGGCAGTCAATGTAAGATCTTTAGAGACACAGGAAAAATGGACGGTATTCGCCTATGGCGACACAACCGTCATTCCGGACGAATACTACAATGAGAACGTCGTCCTTAGCGACCTGCCCGCCGGGAAGTACGAGCTTCAGATCGATTACTTAGAAAAACCCATGCTGACAGAAATCACCATCTATCCAGGAGCCGTTACGTACTTTTCTTTTCGCGGGGAGCAAGGTTTTACAGTAGGGATGCCGCGTCTTTCACCCCCACCTGGCTGGCTGCCCGGTGAATGAAGCCCTTTCCAGCTTTTCCGAATCACGGGCGCAAGCCTTGACAGGATTAAAAATCTGGTACAATTGGCCGGAATGCTTTACTCTCACCTGTTTACCCAAATCACCGAAAAGCGCTAGCTAAACAACAGGTACTTGCGCCTTTGCAGCGCCACAAAAAGCGAGCTTTGCTTTTTGACACTTATATGGAGGTAACAATTATGTCTTCGCGAAAAAAAATTGCTGGGAAGATTTTCACAATCCTTCTCAGCCTGACCATCCTGGCCGCCTGTACTGGCCAGAGCGGAGAACCCACACCGGATGCTAATGCCATCTTCACTGCTGCTGCTGAAACAGTAGCGGCGCAGCTCAGCCAGACCGCAGCTGCAAAACCCACGAACACGAACACAGTCCAACCCACCTCAACCAACACCATCGTGCCGACCAGGTCAAACCAAACCATTACCTTGCCGGCACTGCCTGGGCCGGGTTCTACCCTGCCAGGGTTATCTACCGCACAGATCCCCGCCCTCTCCACTGCCACCAGGCAGCCGGTTTCAACCGGCGATAAATGCGAATGGCAGCGTAACGACCCCGCCGACGGCGCCGTCATTGACCCTGCAAAAGGTTTCGACCTCATCTACTATCTGAAGAATACAGGGACAAGCACCTGGAAGAAGACCTATAAATTGCGCTACTACGTTGGCGATTACTTCACCGACGGGCGCGAATTCTACCTGCCTGAAGAAACCGCCCCAGGACAGACCGGGCGCGCCATCGCAGACGCCACTGCCCCCTCCACAGCCGGCACGTACAAAGCTACTTTCGTCCTTACCAACGACCAGGGAGTGAACTTCTGTGTTCTTGATTTTACCTTCAGAGTAGGTTCCTCCGCAGAAGCTACCGCTGGCGGCCCAACCCCCACACAGATAGATCTGGCAACCATTTGTGCAAACCCCTCTCATGATGCTGGTTTTAACACTGAGTGTACCAATTGGGTTTCAACCTATTGCCCAGTAAGACCAGATCCTACTAAACACGTCTATGTTAATGGTGTAGACTTATGTCAAGTCCCTTAAAGGAAGTTTTACGAAATCTACACATTCGGTATTGAGCAAGTATTAAACAGTCTATGTTAGGTAAGAAGGCAACGAAGTCAAAATAACCGAATGTTGGGTCGAAGGGCTACTCAGAATGTCTAAAATTACTCATTCCTGCCCTTCGACCCAATCTATTGCAACTTACCAAGGTCATTTCCATAGTTTTCGGCAAGGTCATTGTCGAGCCATTGTCCCGGCCACTTGAATAAGGAGCATGATCATGTTTTATCTGCAAAAAGCTAGCAAAAGAATTGCGCTGCTTGCACTGGTATTCGCGCTGGCGGGTTGTTCCCTGGGTCTGCCGGCCACCCCAGCCGAACCTACCCCCGATCTCGACGCCGTGCGAACCGAAGCCGCCCAGACGGTCGTCGCAAAAATCACCGTAGAGGCTGCTTTGAACCCCTCGGCAACCCCTCTGCCTCCCACCCAGACTCCCCTGCCGGTCGTGACCAGCACGCCCCTTCAACCGGCTCCGGCGCAGCCCAGTGTAACCGCTCAAATCCCACAGGCCACCGCAACCAGGAAATCCACCTGGGTGGTCTATCCCACCTGGACGCGCACCCCCTATACCGATGCTGCCGAATTCGTTGGCCAATCTCCGCCAGATGGCTTTAAAATAGGCCCCGGCGGGGATTTTGACATCGTGTGGACGGTCAAAAATGTCGGCTTGCGACCCTGGAACACCCAGTTTTACATCCGCTATTTGAGCGGCGTTAAAGGCAGCGACGCTACAAAATATATGCTCGCCGGGCCGGTCAACGTCAACGATACCGCCACCTTCAGGGTAGACATGGTCGCGCCTTACGAACCCGGCAACTACACCACAACCTGGCAATTAATCAACGACGACGGCACGGCAATCTTGACTCTTTACCTATCATTCTCGGTGCAATAAATTTCCAGAATTCCTTGTCGAGGCAGGATAAAACCACACTGAGAACCGAGAGTAAGCATGTCGCAGACAAGCGCTTCCCGCGCACTTTTTCAGAACATCCAAACCGAGGCTGCCCGCCTCGGTTTTGCATGGATCGGCCTGACCCGCCCCCAGCCTCCCGCCCATTACGCCGTCTACACCCGCTGGCTGGAACTGGGACGACACGGGGACATGACTTACCTTGCTGGCGAGCGCGGCCGGCAGTTGCGAGCGCAACCCGGGCTGGCGCTGCCCGGCGCTCAGGCTATTCTGGCGTTGGGTTTCCCCTATCCTAAACCTCCGCCAGCTCCACCAGCAGACTTCGGACGGATTGCATCTTACGCCTATGGAGAGGATTATCATCGCTTCATTCTGCCCAAACTGGAATTGCTGCGCGCCCGCATTTCCGCGCTGGCCGGAATGCCAATAAATGCTCGCGGCTACACCGATACCGGCCCATTTTTGGAGCGCGAATTCGGGATGCAGGCCGGGCTGGGTTGGATCGGAAAGAACACCTGTCTGATCAACCCAACCTATGGCTCATACCTTTTCCTGGCGGAGTTATTCATAGACCTTGAACTCGAAGAGTCCTCCCCCTTTAAGGACGATCGGTGCGGGACCTGCCAGCGCTGCATCCAGGCCTGTCCAATGAGCTGCATCTTATCCGACCGTACCCTGGATGCCCGCCGCTGCATTTCCTACTTAACGATTGAAAATAAAGGCGTCATCCCGCCAGAACTTCGCGCGCGCCTGGGGAATTGGGTATTCGGCTGCGATATCTGCCAGATTGTTTGTCCCTGGAATCGCTTTCACCACCCTATTTCTGCTGTGATTTTTCCCGATCATGTACGGTTTCCCCCTTTGCAGGAAGAAATCCACCTCACGCCTGCACAGTTCAACCAAAAATACAAAAACAGTCCAATCCAACGTCCGCGCCGGCGCGGTTATTTGCGCAACGTCGCTGTTGCGATCGGGAATTCAAACAACCCGCGCCTGATCCCTGATCTGGCAGAAACCCTAGCGCAAGAGCCAGAACCTTTGGTAAGGGGACACTGCGCCTGGGCTCTGGGTCGGTTTCAAGAGCCTTCTGCTCGCGCTGCTCTCGACAAGGCTGCCAGGCATGAAACGGATCCTTATGTACGCTCGGAGATATTGCAAGCTCTGGAAAGTCAGGGTAGCCAGGCGGGCAAGGCGGCATCCTCCGAAATGGAATAAGCCTCCCCGCTGTCGCGCTGCCACACCATCAGTTCCGGCCGAGCTTGAGAAGCCGATAGCGAGATGCGTTGGTAAACCAGCAATCCCCCATCCGGGCTGAAGCTGTAAGCTGCGTGTGTAAAGTTTTCATCGCCGGTCACAGCCTGCGCCTGGCTGCCATCCGGCCGCATCAGCCAGATCTGTTTGCTCGGGCTGGCACCCGAAGGTTGAAAGGCAAGCGCCAGCCATTCGCCATCCGGTGACCAGGAAGGAACGCTGTAATCGAACTGTTCCTGATCGTCAGGCAAGAATTTTTCAAGCCTTTGGTCTTGTGGGGTAAAGAAATATACAGCAGAATATGGGCGACCGGAGGCCGCTTGTTGAAAATTAAGAAGAGCCAGTCTCCTGCTATCTGGCGACCAGGTGCCCATCAGCCCCGATTGCGTCTGGATTACCACGGCTTTGCCAGTCTCCAAATCAAAAATGCGAATACCGCCTGCCAGCGTGTCAAAAAAAGCCAGATAGCGGCCATCCGGCGACCACGCCGGTGAGGTTCCAGCCACTTTTTCACTGCCATACAGGATATGGTCGATCCTGGAAGGGGAATCCAGGATAAAGACGCGGGGAATTCCTGGCTGCGATCCCGGCCCTTCGCCAGCAGACCTGCGAACGTAAGCGATTTTATCGTCAGCCGGTGACCAGGCCGGGTTAAAACACCAGTCTTTTCCGCAATCCAGCAATTTTTCCATGCTGCCTGTCGCTCTCATATAAAGCCACAGATCGATACCATCCATTGCGTTCATGACCGACAAGATGATATGATCGCCCCCTGTCGAAGCGCCATAATCGAACACTTTGCCGCCCGTTCGGGTAAGCTGCTTTAAGCTTCTCCCTTCTGGTGCATAAATCCACAAATCCGGCTGGTCCGCAGGGTGTACAAAAACCACAGAAGGAGAACGGACTGTAAAATCCCAGGCTGCGACCCGGTTGATCACCCGCCCGCTGGCGCTTTTCGAACCCGGCCGTAGCGTGATGCGATAAACAGAACCAATTTCCAAGGGCATTGCGGGCCAAAAACGAACCTTCGATCCCTCCCAGGTGAATTTTCCAGCCACAGAAGGCGTTATTTCTATCCGCTCTTCTACACTTTCCGGCTGCATTTCCTGCTCAAAACGAAGTTCAAAAGGCCCCCGGCTGCCAACTGCTTGATCCACAGAACCGCTGACGGGCAGCCGCGCCTCCGCCCACCAGCCTGCAACCACAACGCCAGCCAAAAGGAGACCCAATCCCAGCAGGATCGCCAACACAAGGCGATCAAACGGACTCAATAAACGCGGGAACGGCCATTTCATTTGCTTTACGGAACCAGATAAGGTTGTTCTGGCTCTGGGATGGGCGCAATACTTACGGCAGAAATTGCAGGGATTTTTTGCTCGCCCAGCCAATAGGCATAAACTTCTCCCTGCACCCGCACCCAGGAATTTTCTGACAGTTCATCCGCTTCTGGCGAAGAAACAACCATACCCACTGCCAGCGCGTCGGCAACGCAGCAGGTCAACATAAAACGCCCGATCATAAACTCCCCTGGTTTCAGGCGCGGGTCACGATATACAAAACCGGTCACATCCGCCGACTCGCCCGCATATTCATCCGGGTCTTCTGCCTGTTCAAACAAGACCATCCATTCCAGGATGTTTCGCTGAGTTGGCGGGATACCTATCAAAACGGTTTGGTCCGCGCCCGGGAAGAACAATGGGGCAACAACGTTCATGCCGCGGTTCGCAACGGCAACGCTCCCCAGCGGGCGGGCGGGCAAGACCAGGCCCAGAATAAGCGGGACAGTCATCCAGGCCAGATTCCAGCCCGAAAAACTGGCATGCTCCACCGGATGCTCCTGTTGCTCATGAGAGTCGTCCATTTCATGGTGATCTTCATGCTCTTCTTCGCCAGGCCTGCTTCGCAACAAGGCTTGAGAGATCGCCATTAACCCAAGCCCTGCCAGAAGAACAAGAATGACAAAGCGCCGGTTGATATAGAAAACAATGCTGCCGTTCCAAATTCTGGATAGGAGGAACAGCCCCAGCAGCGCCAGGAGCAATGACTGAAAAGTGCGGTAAGCTCGTTTCGTCATGATTATTCATTCTCATTCCGCTAGAAGCGGACAAAATAGTTCATCGCGACGGCAGCCAACAGGATCAACATTAGGGGCAAGGTTACCAAATAAAGCACCGTACGGCGTCTGAATACTCTCAAAAACATCAGCGTACTCTTAATATCCACCATCGGTCCATAAACCAAAAAAGCGAGGAGGGATCCGGCATTGAACGAACCGGCAAAAGCCAGCGCGATGAAAGCGTCTACGGTCGAACACACCGAAAGGATCACCGCCAGCGCGATCATCACAAGAACCGACAAGATCGGACCCTGCCCAACCGCCAGCAACCAACCCTGGGGGATCAAGGTTTGCATAAAGGCAGCCAAGAGAGCCCCCAGCACCAGGTAGCGGCCCATTTCAAAAAACTCATTGGCGGCAATAACCGCCACTTTTTGCAATCGCTGCGCCACGCCTACCCCCGGCGCGGTCCGTTGCCCAATGACATTGCGTTGTAGCGGTGCAACCGGCTGGTATGCCATGCTAGAGGAGGGCAGCAAAACCTGGCTGTGGTCCGTTTGAAACGCGAACACTCCCCCAACAAGGATTGAGATAAGAAAGGTCATCGCTAGCCTTCCCCAAAAAACCGGCGTATTTCCAAAAGCTGCAAAGGTACTGGCAATAACGATTGGATTAAGCACCGGCGCAGCCAGGAGAAAGGATATCCCGACAGGCGCCGGCAATCCTTTTCGAAACAACCGCCTTGCCAGCGGCACCACGCCGCATTCACAAACAGGGAAAAACAACCCCAACGAAGCGCCTGCCAGCGCAGAGCCAAGTTTTGAGCGCGGGATAATTTTCAAAAGACTGTCCTGATCAACAAAGACTTCCACCAATCCAGACGCCAGCGTCCCAAGGAACAGGTAAGGAACCGCCTCGATGAAAATTCCCAGGAATATCGTCGAGAACATGCTGACCTGATCCACCAGTGCAATCCACCCCTTACCCTGTCCCCCGTCCCAGGATATCCCAATCAAGACCCCACTAACCGTCGCAAGCAGAAAGAGCGCCACGCCCAAAATCCACCACAGAATCTTGTTGGCATGGGGTGAATTCGCTTTTTCCAATCGCTTTCCTCCATAAGCTCAGAAAACTTAATCCCGCCTTCGGATGAAAACGGGATTAAGGGGATCGTACTGCTTAACCGGAGTGATTACTTTGTAGCGGTGGCGGTTGGCCGTAGTGTGGCAACGCCTAACGTAGCGGATGCAGCCGATGTCGGCGCTGTGGTAACAGCCAGCGTCGGCGCCGGGGTATTCGTTACAGATGGCGTCGGCGTCAATGTAACCAGCCCATAGGTGACTTTTAACACCTGGCCAGCAAACAACTGGTTGGGATCTGTGATCTTATTGTCGCGCATAATGTTTTCACGGGTGGTCAAGAACTTGGCTGCAATCGTATCAAGAGTATCGCCAAGTTTCACCATATAATCCAGCTTCGTTCCACGCACCAGATCGGTCGGGATGGGGGTCTCGGTAGGCAATTGCTGGCCAGGCGCCGGAACCAAAATTTTATCTCCTGGGTTGATCGGACAACCGCCGCCAAAATTATTGATCGCCAGCAACACCTCAAAATCTACCTGGAATTTTTGAGCAATCTCCCAACAGTTATCGTTCTCTTGAACGGTGTATTCCTGCGGGCCAGAAGGGGTTGGCGTTTCGGTGATTGTTGGCGTCAGGGTTTCGGTTGGTGTGTTCGTCGGCGTCGAGGTCGGGGTTACAGGAGTCGGCGTCGCTGTATTTGTAGGCGTAGGCGTCTTCGTGGCAAACAACGAAAAACCAGGCCCCCCCGAGCCAGTGAGCCAGATGATCAAAATGATGATCCCCACAGTAACCAACAAGACTGCCAATCCTCCCACCAGGAAAGGCATCAATTTTTGTCGTTTCCGATAGGAATCGATCACAGATTGAGGTGATTCTTTTCCAGACATAGGGGTCCCTTGTGATTCAACGCTCCCCAAATCAAAGCCTTTGCTCTCAGAACTGTTTTTGACCTGGAGAATAGTAAATTTCTTTGGTCCGTCTTTTCTCATTCGGCCTGGCTGCCAGGTAAATTTGAGATGGCTCAGAGGCAGCCTTCGAAGGTAATTCTACTTTAAAATTGGTAATCGGTCGAGTCTGCCAAAATTGCGGATACTCCAAAGGTTATTGCCTTGCGAGCACCTGTTTCAAAAACTGCCCGGTATAAGAATGGGGGACTCGGCACAATTCTTCTGGCGTGCCTGTTGCAACCAATTGCCCACCCCGATCGCCGCCATCGGGACCCAGATCAATGATATGATCGGCTACTTTGATAATATCCAAATTATGTTCGATAATCAACACCGTATTTCCGACCATTGTCAGGCGCTGTAAGACTTCGATCAACCGGTGCACATCAGCGGCATGAAGCCCAACCGAGGGTTCATCCAGAACATAAAGGGTCTTACCGGTAGCCCGACGTGAAAGCTCACGCGATAGTTTCACGCGTTGAGCTTCGCCGCCTGAAAGCGTAGGGGCCGGTTGGCCAATGCGCACATAACCAAGCCCCACTTCTTGCAGCGTTTGCAATTTGGTTACAATGGCCGGAAAAGCGCTAAAAAGCTCTAGACCGGTTTCGACCGTGGTATCGAGCACATCGGCAATCGAGAGACCCTTGAACCGCACTTGCAAGGTTTCACGGTTAAAGCGCGCCCCATGGCATACATCGCAAGGCACATACACATCAGGCAAGAACTGCATCTCAATCCGTAGTTGTCCCTGTCCCTGGCAGGCTTCACACCGCCCCCCATGAACATTAAAGGAAAAGCGCCCGGCTTTATATCCGCGCATTTTGCTCTCTGGTAGCTCAGTGAAAAGCTTGCGGATCTCATCAAACACGCCGGTATAAGTGCCCGGATTGGAACGCGGCGTGCGCCCGATCGGCGACTGGTCTATATTGATAATCTTATCAATATGCTCAATTCCTTCGATCTCATCGTACTCACCCGGGTTTGTATGTGCACCGTGTAATTCACGCGCCAGAGCATTGTAAAGCACATCTACCATCAACGTTGACTTACCCGATCCGGAAACCCCTGTAATGCATACCAGTAAGCCAAGCGGTATCTCGACGGTCAAATTCTTAAGGTTATTGGCGCGAGCGCCCTTGATTCTCAGTACCTTCCCATTTCCTTTTCGCCGTTTTTCCGGCACTGGAACATGTTTCCGGCCAGAAAGATACGCCCCGGTCAGCGAATCGGGACAGGCAAGGATGTCGTTGATATCTCCGGCGCACACCACCTTGCCACCGTGTTCTCCGGCGCCGGGACCAAGATCCAACACCCAATCGGCGGTTCGGATGGTTTCTTCATCATGTTCAACCACCAGGACAGTGTTGCCAAGATCTCTCAAGTCTTTAAGGGTAGTCAGTAAACGGTCGTTATCGCGCGGATGCAAACCAATCGATGGCTCATCCAGCACATATAGCACGCCCGTCAGGCGGGAACCGATTTGCGTGGCCAGACGAATACGCTGCGCCTCGCCACCGGAAAGCGAGCCGGCTGAGCGCCGCAGGGTGAGGTAATCTAAGCCAACGTTTACCAGGAAACCTAAACGGGACTGAATTTCTTTTAAGATTCGGGCAGCAATAGCCTGCTCTCGAGGAGTAAGGCAGGATTCGTCGCCCGCCAGTTTTTGAATCCACGCCAGGGTCTGGTTGACAGGCCAATCGGTCGCCTCGACAATGTTAACGCCATCCACCGTCACCGCCAACGCCTCGGGGCGCAAACGCGTCCCGCGACAGGTGGGGCATGGCCTGTCGTTCATAAACTCGCTGATCCTGCTGCGGATATAATCGGATTGTGTCTCTCGAAAACGGCGTTCCAGGTTCGGGATGACGCCTTCAAAGGTGGTCTGGAAGGTAGACTGGCGATCGTTTCTTCCGCTAAGATGGATGGTCAATTGTTGAGCGCCGGTGCCGTACAGGATTTTATCGAGCTTTTCTTTTGGCAGCGCGCTGACCGGCGCATCCAGGTCAATATGATAATGGCGGGAGACGGCTTCTACCATTTGCCAGTAATATCCCCCCTGCTCTCGCGGCCCATTCCACTCCATGGCAGCAATAGCGCCTTCATTCAAGGACCTGCTGGGATCTGGGATGATAAAATCGGGGTCAATTTCAAGGCGGCTACCCAGCCCCTGGCAGTCGGGACAGGCGCCGTGAGGCGTGTTGAACGAAAAGGTGCGGGGCTCCAAATCCGGCAGGCTGATGCCATGCTCAGGGCAGGCCAGATGTTCAGAGAAAAACAGGTCTTGTGGGGGATCCACAGAAAGGTTTTGAACGGTCAGATAGCCCTCTCCCACTTTCAAGGCTGTTTCCACCGAATCGGTCAGGCGCGTGCGAGCCGCATTGGCTTCTTCGACGCTTTCTTCCGGCCGGAGAACCAGGCGATCCACCACCGCTTCAATGGTATGGATTTTGTACCGGTCGAGCGTAATTTCATCATCCAGGCTCATCACCTGGCCATCCACGCGCACCCGCACAAAACCCGCTTTACGAATTTCATCAAAAACATTCTGATAAGTCCCCTTCCGGCCGCGCACAATGGGGGCCAGCAACATCAACCGGGTGCCTGGTCCCAGCGCTTCGATGGCGTCTACAATCTCTTGGGCAGATTGACGCGCAACCTCGCGCCCACAAACCGGGCAGTGCGGGATGCCAACCCGGGCAAACAGCAGGCGCAGGTAATCGTAAATCTCGGTCACCGTGCCTACCGTCGAGCGAGGGTTGTGCGAGGTGGCCTTCTGATCAATCGAAACAGCAGGCGACAACCCTTCAATCGCATCCACGTCCGGCTTATCCATCTGTCCCAAGAACTGGCGCGCATATGCCGAAAGTGACTCGACATAACGCCGCTGGCCTTCTGCAAAAATCGTATCGAAGGCCAGAGAAGACTTACCTGAGCCAGATAGACCGGTAATGACCACCAATTTATTGCGCGGAATCTCAACGGTAATATTTTTAAGATTATGTTGGCGAGCGCCAATGACGCGAATTGAATCCTGTACCATACTGCCGCCTTCTTTATCCAAAAGACCAATTATACCGCGCATCGTTTAAGCTCCTGAAAAACCGGCCTTCAAAATTAGATAACCTTCTGTGTAATGTATTCTGAGCGCCTGGAGATTGAGCTAAAAACAACAAGAAACCATTCCAGCTCCATATATGATCTGGGAGCTTCTTTTTCCAATCCTGGCAAACGGCAAAAAACCGCGCGAAAATGAATAAGAACATATACCAAATATAGAACTAATGTTCTTGTCTGTCAAGAATAAAAGTTCTTTAATCTTGAAACGGCGTGAGACTTGTTAAGATTAACTTCTAGGCGTCCAGCAGCATATCGGAAATCTTCGTCAATTCCTCGATCTCCGGTTTGGGTCCGGGAATTGTGACTCTTAATTCATCGAAACGATATCGCTTCATAATTTCGGTAATTTCTGCCTTACATTCTGCCGCAGATCCGCTGACCATGAACGGGAGAACCCATTCATCCCTCAGCAACTTACCGGCTTCATGCGGCCCATCATTCCTCAAAGACTTTCTAACTTCCTGCAAGACCTTCTCCGGAATCCCCAACGCTTCCTGAATCGCAGGAGGAGAATCAGCAATATTAAAACTCATATGAGACCGAAAAGCGTTGAACGCTTTCTCATCCTGGATAATTGAAACCGAGTAGCATAACTTCGGCCGGTTGCCTGTCAACCGCGCGCCATCTCGAACGATCTGTACATAATCCCCGATAAAACTCTTGTGCATTGGGCCTAACAGAACCCCATCTGCCAGTTCTCCTCCCAGTTTTAACATTTTATTTCCGCGGGCTGCCAGCCAGATTTCCACCGTCTTTTTCGCATAGGGGATGCTGGCGCGGTTCAACGTAAAGAACGCTCCTTGAGCGGTTACGGTCTCACCCTGCAACAAAGACCGCGACAGGTCAATCATTTCTCGAACTGCCTGCAGCGGCCGGACAGGGGTCATGCCCAACGGCCCCAAAGTGACCGAACCGCCAGCGCTGATCCCCAGAAAAGCCCGCCCCGAAGACAGTTCATGGATCGTCGCGATCGCGGCAGCCGTGATGGCTGGATGCCGGATATACGGGTTTGTGATGCCCGTTCCCAACTGGATAGAATGGGTTTGCTCCGCAGCCAGCGCCAAAGCAACAAACACATCGCGGTGGACTATTCCCTCATCTGGGATCCAACAGCGGTGATACCCTAATCGCTCGGCCTCTTTGACAACTTCCACCAGTTCAGCCAATTGAATTCCAGATTCTACGCTCATCCCCAGTTTCATAGCAGCGCTCCCTCTCGAATCTCCCACCGCCCACATTTTCTGTCATCTATAAATTGCTGCATTTTTGTCCCTCAACAATCCCGATTTTAGAGTTCGCCCTGCCCCTGACTTCCACAAAAGGAATTGGACCACCATGTGTGAACTCCCTGTATAATGAATTATATTTCAAATCCACGGGGAGCTATACCAATATGGATACAAACCAAATTCGCAAGCGCGCCATCCGCGCCTGGACGATGTATGACTGGGCAAACTCTGCCTTCGCGACCACCATCATGGCAGCGGTCTTACCGGTTTATTATTCCTCCGTGGCTGCCAGCACCCTCCCCCCGAACATCGCTACCGCTTACTGGGGGTACACCACCTCCATTTCAGCGCTCCTGGCAGCCCTGCTTGGTCCAATCCTCGGCGCGGTGGCCGATTTTCGCGGTTCCAAAAAAACCTTCTTAACAATTTTCATGCTAATCGGCGTTACCGGGACAGCCCTGCTCTACTGGGTCCGAACCGGCGATTGGCTGATGGCTTCGATATTCTTTGTGATCGGGCAGATCGGTTTTGCCGGCAGCCTGGTATTCTACGATGCGCTTCTGCCACACGTTGCAAACCAGGATGAGATTGACCAGGTGTCCTCACGCGGCTACGCCATGGGCTATATCGGCGGCGGTTTGCTCCTGGCAATCAACCTGGCAATGATCCTGATTGTGCCTGCAAGGTTTCCCGCGGAGCAAAAAGCTGAGATAACTTCCCTGATGACTCGCCTTTCCTTCATCAGCGTCGCGGTATGGTGGCTGGTATTTTCGTTCCCCATCCTCCGTTATGTTTCTGAACCCGCCCGCAGAATTGAAAGAGGGGAAGAGCATTTCAACCCCCTCCAGGCCAGTTTCAAGCGATTAGGGGAGACCTTTAAGGAAATCCGGCATTATCGGGATCTCTCCCTCTTTCTCATTACCTTCTGGGTGTACACGAACGGTATCGGTACCATCATCACCATGGCAACCATTTACGGCGCCGAGATTGGCATTGGACAGACAACGCTGATCGGGACACTTTTGATGGTGCAGTTCCTGGCAGCCCCTTTTGCCCTATTATTTGGCTGGTTATCCAAACGAATCGGCGCAAAGCGCTCGATTTACTTGAGTCTTAGTATTTACTCTGTCATTGCTGTGGCAGGTTACTTCATGTCTAAAGAGTGGCATTTTTGGGCGCTGGGCGCGGCTGTCGCCACCGTTCAAGGCGGCAGCCAGGCGCTGAGCCGTTCCTTAATGGGAAAGATGATGCCCAAAAGCAAATCTGCGGAATTTTATGGGTTTTTCAGCGTCTTTGAAAAATTTTCAAACATTGCCGGCCCGTTTCTTTTCGGCGTCGTTTCCATGCTCACCGGCCACAGCCGCCTGAGCATTGTCTCATTGATCCTCTTTTTCCTGGCAGGTATCTTTCTCTTGACCAGGGTCAACGTCGAACGCGGCATCCAGGTGGCAATCGCTGACGAGGATAAACTGATCACGACCCAGGTATAAGCCGACAGATCTCAATGGCTGGAAAAGAATTGCAGCGTCAGCCGCAGGCGGCCTTCGACATCCTGAGGGGCATCCTTAGGCAAAGATTGTAGCGCAGTTTGGGCCTCTACCACGCTGTAACCCAGCGAGGTAAGTGCTTCGATCACCTCAGCATCGGCGTCCAGAGCAGGGAACGCCCCTGTCGGCGCTTCTTTGCCTACCTTGCCCTGCAAATAGACCAGGATCTTCTGCCCGGTCTTATGGCTAACGCCTGGCACGCGCGCAAACACTTCGGGTTGTTCATGAATAACAGCCCCTCGAATAGCATCCAGGGAAAGCGTGGAAAGGATCGCCAGAGCCGTGCGGGGCCCAATGCCGCTTACCCCCAGTAAAAGAAGGAAGAATTCCCGCTCCTCCTCTTTTTCAAAACCATAGAGCACCAGCGCGTCCTGGCGCACCACCAGGTAAGTGTGCAGAAAAATCGCATCGTGCAGGCAAACCTGATCGTGTAGCCCATTCGGGACAAAAACTCTTAACCCGATCCCGCCCACTTCCACAATCAGGCTGTTGTCGCCCCGGCCGATGACTTTACCGTTAATCGTCGCAATCATGCAGCACGCTCCCTGGCAATTGCGGCCTCTCGCCTCTGATTGAGAATCTCGTACAATACAATCCCGGTTGCAACAGCAAGGTTCAGCGAATCGCAGACTCCTTGCATGGGAATGCTCACCAAGGCATCGCAAATTTCCTGAGCCTGCGGGGGCAAACCCTGTCGCTCACTGCCCATCAACAACACCATCGGCGTTGGATACGAGAAACCATGATAATCAATGGCAGCGGCGTCAGAAGTTCCAATAACCAAAATTGCCTGATCTTGTTTCCAGACACAAAACTCATCGAGTGAGGCGCGCACAAGTTTTTGCGTAAACAAAGCGCCCATACTGGCGCGTACCGCAGCCGGATCAAAAGGATCCGTGGAATGATCCATCAGGATCACCCCCTGGCCGCCGATTGCATCCATCGTGCGCAAAATCGCGCCCAGGTTGCCAGGATCAGCCACCTGATACAACGCGGTCCAAAGATCATGCGAAGCCAGCGCCAGTTCATCTAACTGCTGCCAGCGCTGTCTTGCAACCGCAGCAATCCCTTGAGGACCATCTTTTTGTGAAACGGAATGGAACACCTCAGCAGAAACTTCCAAAACCTCACACCCCCGGCGGATTGCCTCCTTGACAAGCTCCTGCCCATAAGAACTGACCAACAAATCAGGCGAAAAAACCAGAACATCCAGAGGCGCACCCTGCTGAAGTGCCGTTCCAACGATCCGCAAACCCTCAATAAAGAACTGGTTGTTTTCCTGCCGGCTTTTTTTATCCCGAGCCAACCGCCGGACGTGCTTGATGGATGGGTTGGAAAGGCTTGTGATCAAATCTTATCCCTTCCCAAGGAATCCAGCCGATTACGGTGCAAATGGCAAATCGCTACAGCCAGGGCATCTGCCGCGTCGTCGGGTTTGGGGATGTCGGCCAATCCCAACAAGGCGCGCACCATCTGCTGCACCTGTTTCTTATCAGCACCGCCATATCCTACCACAGCCTGCTTGACTTCCAGCGGCGCATATTCGGCTACGCGCAGCCCCGCCTGGACGGCGGACAATAAAACTACGCCCCGCGCCTGCCCAACTGCCAGCGCCGTGGTAACGTTCCGGGAAAAAAAAAGTTTCTCCACCGCGCAGCATTCGGGACGGTGGAGAAAGATCAGTTTCTTCAGTTCATCGTAAAGGAGCAATAACCGCTTTTCAGAAGACAGCCGCACCGGCGTCTCGATCACGCCAAAAGCAGTTACATCCAAACCGCCATCGGCCAGTTCTCGTACAAACCCATAACCGGTGATTGCTGTCCCCGGATCAATACCTAGCGCTAACATATAACCGGCTGTTAGGATTCCAGAGCCGCCATTGCCTCTTCTGTGATGCGCAGATTGGAATAAACGCTTTGAACATCATCCAATTCTTCCAGGCTCTCGATCGTTTTCATGACTTGCAGCGTATCGTTGACGTCTAATTCCATGTCCTGGTTCGCTATCATCCGAAGCTCGGCTTCCTCTGGCTCGATTTTGGCCTGCCGCAAGGCATCCAGGATCACCTTAAAACTTTCGACCGGAGCGGTAATCTCGATCGTATCCTGATCCTGATTTACGTCATCGGCGCCAGCCTCTACCGCCAGTTCGAAGATCTTGTCGAAATCATTGCCCTTGGATGGAATGGAAAAATATGCCTTGCGGGTAAACTGCCAGCCTACCGAGCCAGCTTCTCCCATACTGCCGCCTGAGCGGGTAAGGATATGGCGAATTTCAGCCACTGTGCGGTTACGGTTTTCCGTCACGCAATCAATCATCAACGCCACCCCTTTGGGGGCGTAACCTTCATAGATCACTTGCTCAAAGACAAACCCATCCTTAGACTCGCCGGTTCCGCGTTTGATGGCGCGTTCGATGCTGTCTTTTGGCATATTGTTACTGCGGGCTTTCTCAACGGCAATGCGCAGGCGAAAATTCGTATCCATATCGCCGCCCCCCTCTCTTGCCGCCATCGCGATTTCGCGCGCCAGCTTGGTAAAGAGTTGACCTCGCTTGGCATCGCCAGCGCTCTTCTTCCGCTTGATTGTTGCCCAATGGGAATGACCAGACATAACCATTTACTCCTGAATCATCGAGGGGATTTTTTTAAGCACGATAAATTTTTTAGATTATACCATGCCTGATAAACCCTAATAAACGGAAACTTACAAAATTGAAATTGATTTCTGGGCTGCTGGTTTGTATAATGAAATTGTAAGCGCCGCAAGATTACGTCGCCGGTTTTTCCTCAGTACGCGAGCGGGGCGGCGCTGGTTCGCCAGAAAATCAACGCTGCACACGGAATCTCCTCGCCAGGATCTTCTCCACAATGCTGCCGCCCCGCTAGTGGTACGCCCCCTCAAGCGCCAAATAAATCAAAACCTGATTTCAAATCGCCTTCACTTGATTATTGATCAACCATTAAGCGATACCCCAGGCGATCTACATTCATAATGAAATCCGATCGAACACCAGCTTTGGTGAGCTTCTGCCGTAGCAAGTAAATCAGATATTTCGTCCGGTTGCGGGTCCTGGGATTGTCGTCGCCCCAAACATCCATTGATATAGTGCGGTAGTCCACCGCGGTCGGTGCGTGCCTGGCCAAAACCGATAAAACTGCAAATTCGCGCGAGGTAAGCTGGACAATCCGCCGGTTGACCAGCACTTCCTGGTTCTTTAGCTCGATCGTCAAACCGATCTTTGGAAAAACCAGGCTGTTTAATTCCTGGTTGCGCCCCGAGCGCCGCAAAACAGCCTGCACCCGCGCCACAACCTCGTCATTATGAAAGGGTTTCGTTAAATAATCGTCCGCCCCCATATGAAGCCCATGCACCACCTCGGTTTTTCCATCGAGTGCAGAAACAATGATAACCGGCGTATCACCCATTTCGCGCAGGTGTGTCATGGTTTGCCAGCCGTCCATATCCGGCATCATTAAATCTAACAAAACCAGATCTGGATTGTACTCGGCGACCTTCTTGAGGGCCTCGTTGCCATTTTCAGCGCTCACAACATTATAGCCCGCCATCCGAAGCACCTGTTTGAGCAAGAAAACAGTATCAGGCTCATCCTCAACCACCAGGACACGCTTGCGTTCCTGGGTAATTTCATCCAGGTCAACACCCAGTCCCCTTACAGTCTCAAGAGATTGCATCCCAGTGTACATCTTATCTTGTCCTCTTAAGGGTTTCTATTGATGGGGAATAAAATATAAGATGCACATAATCTTATTATGATTTAGTATAAGAACTTTCCTTCCGATGTCAATAGAAAATAAGAAGCCGTAAATTTTTATCCAATCCGGCCGGCATCCTGGCGAACAGGGTTTTGCAATACGCCAATTCCTTCAATAGAAATCTCCACCTGGTTGCCTGGCAGCAAACTTCCTACACCGGCAGGGGTGCCCGTCAGGATCACATCCCCCGGAAGCAGAGTCATTATTGAGGAGATGAAAACCAGCAGTTGCGTCACGGTAAAGACCATCTCGCGGGTTGAGGCCATCTGGCGGAGCTCAGAATCCACCCGGCAGGTAATTAAGGCGTCTGCAGGGTCGAAATCGGTTTCGATCCACGGCCCCAAAGGGCAAAAAGTATCAAAACCTTTGCCGCGAGTCCACTGGCCATCCCGGCGCTGCAAATCGCGGGCTGTCACGTCGTTTCCGATGGTATAACCAAAGACGTAATCCAGCGCCGTCTGTGGATTAAGCCAGCGCGCCTTGCGCCCGATCACAACCGCCAGCTCCGCCTCATGCTCCACTTGCTCAGATTGCGGGGGAAGGACAATCGCTTCTCCGGCAGCAATCACCGAACTGGGAGGTTTCAAGAAGATTAAAGGGATTTCGGGCACCTCGGCGCCATGTTCACGGGCATGGTCAGCATAGTTACGGCCAACCCCAATGACTTTAGAGGGGACAACAGGCGCAAGCAGGCGCGCCCGCTCAAGCAGGATATCGGCTTCAAGGCGACGAAATTCATCAAAAGGGGACCCCTCAATTACGCCAATTTTATCTTCGAAGAGCCAGCCATATCTTGGCTCTTCTTTCCCAAGCTGATAACGGACAAAACGCATCGCAACCTCTGACAGGGAAAAGATACTTTGAGTTTAACATAGAACCGGTCAGAATTGGGGTATAATAACGTCAGCGGGCGGATAGCTCAGTCGGTCAGAGCGCATCTCTTACACAGATGAGGTCGCAGGTTCGAGCCCTGTTCCGCCCACTTCAGGTTCTTAATATTCCTCAAAACCAATGTCGTTTCATAAAAATATACACCACGATCCCGGCAATGCTGGTGAAGATCGCGATGATGTACAGGTATGCAAGGGGGTGCTGTCCTAAGGGCAATCCGACGTTCATCCCGTAAAAGCTGGTCACAATCGTCGGGATGCTCAATACAATCGTCACAGAGGCCAGGAATTTCATCACCTCGTTCAGGTTATTCGAAATGATCGATGCGAAAGCGTCCATCATTGAGGTGAGGATGTTACTCGATATATTCGTCATTTCGATCGCTTGCTGGTTCTCGGTGATCACATCTTCGAGCAGGTCCTCATCGTCAGGATACATCCGGAAAATTTGGGTTCGCTGCAGGCGTTCCAGCATCAGCTCGTTCGATTTCAAGGCAGTCGTGAAATAGACTAGGCTCTTCTGGTATTTGAGAATTTCTAGCACCTCTTTGTTGCGCATGGAGAGCTGCAACTGGTCCTCCAACTGGTCCACCGTGCGGTTAATCTCCCGCAGGTGAGCCAGGAATCGATTTGCAGTGCTTAGCAAGAGACGCAACAAAAAGCGGTACCGTTTGCCAGTCGTAAAACCACGCACACGCCCGCTGGCAAACTCCTGAAGAACGGGATTCTGCCAACGGCATATCGTAATCGTAAAATTATCCCTGAGGATTACCCCCAGCGGGATGGTGGTATAAGGGATGTCCGATTTTTCACCCTGATAGAACGGAATGCGGATAAGAACCAGCAGGGTGCCATCATCTTCTCGCTCGGTGCGGGGGCGTTCATCAACGTCAAGGGGATAGGTGACAAAATCCTGTGGCACACCCAGGTTAATGAGGCGTTCGATCTCATCCGTTGTCGGATCAACCACATGGATCCAGCAACCGCTCACTACCTCATCGAGCTGTTCCAAACCGGCATCTGTACTTTTGTAGATCGTGATCATATAGTCGCTTCTCATCTTTCAAGGGAAAATACCGCCAGCCGGAGCCAGACAAACCAATTTTACCCCTGAACCGGCGATGTGGTGAGAAATGCGCGCGCCGCAAATTGATCGAAACGTCAGGGGGCAATTTGCGTTATAATAATAGACAATCGGGGATGACAGGCTTCGACGGGAGAGGCTGGGCCCGGATTGCGAGCCGAGAGGTGCCGACCTCGAAAAATCAGCACAAAACATTAAGTGCCAACCGCACTTCCTTTGCTGCAATGCCCCTCGCCGCCTAAGGCAGTGGCTAGCGCAATGACCTCTTGACGAGGTCACGTCTGCCCACCCCGCTCCCTGACCGGAGGTGGAGCGGGCGTCACAAAGCCAGGGTGCCGTGCAGGCGGGCCGCGTCCTGCATGAATAGAGGGCTTTCGGGTCCAAGCGGCTGGCCGGGATCTGGTCCGTTGGTTTTCCCTGTCCTGCGTGAGATCAAAGACCAACTACGCTCGTAGATATCCGTGGAACTAATCTTTCGGACGCGGGTTCGAGTCCCGCCATCTCCACCAAATAATCCACCACCTTTTGATAAAAAATGGAATTTTATCATCAGGTGGTTTTATTTTTTCCAGAAAAGGCGTAAAACAAGTGGTTTCCGGATTACGCAACCATTTTCCCTGTAAACTCAAGCCAGAAATACCCATCCTTTTTTAACAATCGAACGACTTGCCAGAGCAATCATGCTTGCCAATCTGCCACTCTTCTGAGGAATCCATCAAGAGGGCTTTCCAGCGGGTTTCATGCTCACTGAAGGGTGCAGAGACCCCAAAAACCTGCCTTTCTCCCAGTGGAGAGATGCCGGTGGCCAGCAAAACCGCCGCATCCAGCTGACCGGTGGCCCGGCTGACTTGTTCGGCGGAAATCGCAAAACCACATAACCGTTCTGGCAATCTTTAGGATACTCCTGACTCACCTCTTTTATTTAGGTCCTGGAATTTACAGAAAGAATGTTACACCCACTCTATCCCGAAAACTTGAGTCTAAATCGGTTTATAGTAGGGGCAAGAAAAACCATCTGGACATATGGGAACAGTTTTTAATCTGTTCCACCCACTTCGATCCCCTAGAGTCTTAAGGGGAACCGGGGCAAGGGTGATTGAAGAGCGCTGTGGAAAGAACTTTTCTGTTATCCCACTATGCGACCACGAAAACTCAAAAAAGGCTTGGTTGAAGCGGCTCCGATTCGGTGTCTGCTGAATGACTCTCCAACCATGTTTTGAGTTGGTGATAACTTCCTGGAAATGGATGGGGAAATTTGAAAGCGCCCTTTTTAATCAGCAAGATGTTACCCTCGGGCATTTGTGGGTAATCAAGAACAAAAACAGGAACCCATTTCTCTTTCAATGCTTCTGTAGCGCCTGCCCAGGTACCCCCTTTTTCTACATCACTGGCTACCACAATGGCAAAATCCGCCAAAGTGTAAATCAACTTATTTCGACCCATCGCCGCGCCTACCGAAAAGGGCGCACTGGGGGAATATGGGGTGACAAGACACAAATCCCCGCGACTGACCGCAGCTCTTTTCTGAGGGTCGCGGATTGCCTTTTCGAGGCTGTCTGCTAAGACGCCAACCGCGGTACCGCGGGCAGCCAAAGCCGCATTCATGCTGAGGGAATCAACCCCTTTTGCTCCACCCGTATACAATACCAATCCGGACAACCCACAGGCACTACCCACAAATTCAGCACAGACCTGACCAGCTTCTTCGAGGTGACGCGAACCCACCACCGCAATGCCAGGCTGTCCTAAAAGTGCTTTCTCACCGGCATAAAACAGAATTGTCGGCGCTGCATCCTTTAAGCGCTGCTTGTACCGCACAGGATAATCTGCATCAGCTCTGGTCAGCACATGTATTCCCAAAGATTCGAGACGTTCCAGTTCAATGGCAAGAGATCCGCTCCGTTGTAAAAGACGTGCAATTCTTTCTGATACCTCTTCTGGTATTCCCAGCAGTTCCTTGAGTTCCTCAGTATTCAGTCCTAATAATGTTGCTGGACGTATGGATAGGGATTGCAGTTTTTTCGCCAACGGATTCCAATCTCGGAGCGACAACGGCGAATATTCTAGCGATGAGGATAGCGCCAGGTGTGAGCATAGCAATAATAAGGCTTGAGAATCAGGATTAAGGATCATGTATTACCATTCCTTGCAGTAGCTCGAGCCAATGCAAATGGGTAAACTAGGCCGCTCCCATTTTTCCTCAACAGGTATCCTGCCATGGTCAATGTCCATCCAGAATCAATAATATCGTCCACCAATAACACTGGCCCATGAGGGATGATTTCATCAATTCCAATTGTACCAATCACATTGCGGGCTTGCATGGCGCTGTTCTGCATGGTTTTTTGTTCTGGAGCTTCCTTTGTTCGATGAAGAACAGGGCAGAATGGAATCTGCAATGCTTCAGCCAGGCGGAGCGCAAAATCGGGCACAAGATTGGGATGGCGAGTCGATGGAATAGCGGTAACCCAGGCTGGAAATGGATCGGGCTGCCACCGGTTACGAATCACATGGACAGATGCTTTAACCAATTCATCACCGAAGCTGCCTTCTTGATATTTTCCCGATTGAACCAATTTTCCCCACCCCGCATCGCCATAGTCGCATAATGTACGCCCCACGGCGTTTTGATACTCCAACGGAATACTGCGTTTTTGATCAGGGAACAAACCAACTGGCCATTGCTTGCGCGGTCCCAGGTAAATTTGGTCATTCTTTAAGAAGTTTTCTGCTTCAATGACCAGTTCTTGGGAGACAGAGGTGGGCAAGCCCCTTCCGCGGCAATTCGCACAACGACCGCAAGCGACAGGATTGGGATCGTCCAATGCTTCTAACAAAAATTTCATCAAGCAGTCAGGATGATCCACATAAGTTTGCATTTGAGCCAATTCAGATCTGCGCAAGTCAAGGACTCGATTAATCCGGTCTGTTTCTGGAACCCATAAATTGGGTGTGCGGAAATAAAGCGCCTTTTTATCAAAGGTCTGGCCGACTGCACCATCAACTTCTAATATCTTGAGCGCTTTCTCCGCCATTGATTTGGATGTGTTAACCCTGGCTAAAATTTCGTACAACGACAATCCTTCGCTTTTTTCAAGCTCCTGGAGGATGTCTTGAAATACTTGTGTACTTGGGAAGGCTGATTCAATAAAATAATTCTGTATTTCATCATCTTCAGCGCCACTCAGCAAGATCCCATACGACTTTTCAACCGCCCGACCAGCACGGCCGACCTGCTGATAGTAAGCCACGACGGAACCAGGACGTTGAAAATGGATTACAAATTCGATATCCGGTTTGTCAAAGCCCATTCCCAACGCGATCGTAGCGACCAGTATCTTAATTTCATTGTTGAGGAAAGCCTGTTCTAACGCCGGACGATCCATATTGCCATCATCGCCAGCATGATACGCCTCGGCTGAAAAGCCTTTCTGTTTTAACCATCCAGCTACCCGTTCTGTATCCGCAACAGTCAGACAATAAATAATCCCACTCCCCTTGAATTTCGGTAAATTCTCCGCCAACCAGGCCAATCTTTCACTTTGATTCGATAGTCGAATATTCTGCAAACGCAGAGATTCACGGGCTAGTCGTCCCCGATAAACAGAAAGCCCAGGACCGAACTGCGCCTGGACGTCTTTTACAACCCGGTCGTTAGCGGTGGCGGTTGTTCCGAGTACGGGGACGCCTTTTGGAAGCATCTGAACGAGCCGCACAATGCGGCGATAATCCGGACGGAAATCGTGTCCCCAGTCGGAGATACAATGCGCTTCATCTACTACAAAAAGACCGATTCGCCCAGAGATTTGAGGAAGGATTTTCTTAATAAAATGTTCACTGTTGAGCCGTTCAGGAGAAATGAGCATTAAATCACATTCATCCTTTGCTAATGTTTCTTCAATAGCTGCCCATTCCTCCTTGTTCGCGCTATTTATCGTGAATGCGCGAATCCCGATCTTCGCCGCCATTTCGATTTGATTGCGCATAAGCGACAATAATGGGCTGATCAGGACTGTGGGACCAGAACCTTGCTCACGCAATAATTTTGTCGCGAGGAAGTAAACCAGACTTTTTCCCCATCCGGTGCGTTGCACCACCAACGCGCGTTGTTTTTTGACTGCCACTGCCTCGATGGCTTCCCACTGCCCGGGGCGAAAGTCCTTGTCCTGTCCTATCATTTGGTGAAGAAGCTGGAGGGTGTGATCCTTGATGCGCATACTTGATCCTTCCTCGATGATGTTTACTTGCTTATCTTGGGAGTTAGTCTCAATTTCTTGAAAATAGATTCTTCAACGGCAGGTGTTTTGAAAGTTATCAACTACTGTAACGTTCACATCTGTGTCTCGTGGTATCAGCTTTGATTGATTTGGCCGGTTTTATATCATCAGTGTATACCCGTTGACTTCAAGCCACCTAATCTTTTGTTGATAGTCCGGCATTATCGCGCGCACCTTATTCCAAAACGCCCTACTGTGGTTTTTCTCTAAAATATGGACCAATTCGTGAACCACAACGTAATCGATCACCGGCACCGGCGCCATCACCAACCGCCAGGGAAAGCTGACCGTACCCTTGGCGCTGCATGATCCCCAGCGCGTTTTTGCCGAGGTAATCTTGATCTGTTT
>JABLXC010000033.1 GCA_013178185.1 Anaerolineae bacterium
GGGTCATGATTTGTAGACGATAGATTTCTCTTTCGCTCATGGTGTGTAGTTTGTCCACTTCTCTGTCCCTTTCGTATGGGGACATTTTAACTTTGGTAAAAGGGGACATTTCTACTTTGGCTTAACACCGATAAAAATCTGATTGACAGCTTACAGGGCGCTGGTTATACTTACCCCGCATGTTAACCTTGGGAATAGAACCCCGGAGAATGCCCTGTTTTCAGGCCATTTTCTTTTCTCTTCTTTCACAATATTGAACCAATCCGCCGGTTCCCTACATGAGCCGGTATCAGGAGGTTTTGGATGAAAAAAGCACTAATCACCGGCGTTACTGGCCAGGATGGCTCCTATCTTGTGGAACTCTTATTATCCAAAGGATATGAAGTTCATGGCATCATCCGGCGCGCCAGCACATTTAACACCCGGCGGATTGACCACATGTACCACGATCCTCATAACGGAGAAAAACCCCGCCTTCAACTGCACTACGGCGACCTTTCAGTACCAGAGACATTGACGGACATTATCTACAACGTCCGACCCGATGAAATCTACCACCTTGCGGCGCAAAGCCATGTCAGGGTCAGTTTTGATATGCCCGAATACACCGGCGATATCACAGGGTTGGGAACCATCCGAATTCTGGATGCGATTCGCCGGAGTGGTATCTCTGCCCGATTTTACCAGGCTTCTTCGAGCGAAATGTTTGGGGGTGCCAAACCACCACAGAACGAATCTACACCGTTCGAACCTCGCAGTCCTTATGCAGCCGCGAAAGTCTATTCTTACTGGCTGACGCGCAATTACCGCGAAGGTTACAACATGTTTGCCTGCAATGGCATCCTGTTCAATCACGAGTCCCCTCGTCGTGGTGAGACCTTCGTAACCCGAAAGATCACGCGCGCCATCGCTTCCATCCTGGTAGGGCGGCAAAAATACCTGTATCTTGGAAATTTGGACGCCAGACGTGACTGGGGGTACGCACCCGAATACGTAGAAGCCATGTGGATCATCTTACAACAGGAATCTCCCAACGATTACGTCATCGGTACGGGCGAAGCCCATTCGGTGCGGGAGTTTCTTGAAGAAGCCTTCGGCTATGTCAACCTTGATTATCGGGATTATGTGAAGATCGACCCGCGCTACTTTCGCCCAACAGAAGTCGATTACCTGCTGGCAGACGCCAGCAGGGCACGCAAAGAACTTGGGTGGCAGCCGAAAATCCTTTTCCACGAACTGGTGCGAATTATGGTTGACGCAGACCTGGAGCTGGCTGGCCTGACTGCCCCTGGAGAAGGACGACAGATCCTGCTGGAAAAATTCACAGGCTGGCACCGTTGGGAACACCAGGTTGTCAGCATGGAGCGATAACTGCTTGCCTTCGATTTTGTTTGTCTGCACGGGCAATATTTGCCGTTCTCCGATGGCGGCCGCGCTGTTCCAAAAGGTTCTGGCCGGTTCGGCTCAACAGGAAAACTGGCAAATCGGCTCGGCGGGAACCTGGACGACCGAGGGGCAGCAAGCAGCAGTCGAGGCCATCCAGGTGATGGCAGAAAAAGGCTGTGATATCCGGGCGCACCGCTCGCGGCTTGTGAACGAGTATCTCCTGAACCACCATAACCTGATCCTGACAATGGCGCTCGATCAAAAACAAGCGCTCCATCTTGAATTTCCCTTTTATGCCGACCAGATCTTCATGCTCAGCGAAATGACCGGTGTACAGGTCAGCGTGCCAGATCCATCGGGTGGGACGCTGGACCAATTCCGGGCGGCTGCCAACCAAATCGAGCGATTGATCTTACGGGGCCTACCAAAAATTCGTGAATTGGCAGCCTAGAGCGCCTGCTGATACCGGTTATAGATCGAGAGAATCAGATCAGCATAATAGTAACCACTGTTGGCCGGGCCGTAAGCCCGTAGCGCTTCACGCAGAGAATCATGTTTTTGCACCAGACCAGCCAACATCCGGCAGCCATAAGAAATATTGAAGGCAGGATCATATAACTCTGCGCTTGACGGCCGTCCCGCGAAACAAGGACCGTTGATACACTGAAAGCTGGCAGCGAGACCATCGCTCGGCATGACCTGCATCAAGCCAACCGCACCGCTGTGCGATATTGCATTAGGATTTCCATGGCTTTCTTGAAAAATCACCGCTGCTACCAGATTTGGATCCAGACCATGTTCTTGCGCGGCGCTTTGGATCAAACTGCACCACTGCCTCACCGACTCAGGAACAGCCACAGCAAGCTGGCAGTTATCCGAAACGACATTCGAGGAAGAAATCGCCTGTTCAGAGACCTGCAGCGCTTCCGCGCCTGGTTCCGCACTGGGGCTGGCCAACCCAAAAAGCGCCTCTGGTGATGCCGTGATCTCCTCCTGGTTCGGGGCATCGAATATCTCCGGCGGTAGGACTTTCTCGACCACCGGGATCGCCACCCCGCTTTTCACCACAACCGCAGAAGCAAGGACAATCTTCGGGTTAGATAAAAGGTTGCTAAAAAGGAAGATGAAAAGACATCCTCCCAGAATCGATGGAAACATGGCTCTCTCGATTGCACGCATGGTTTTCACCTGGAATGAGGTAAGGTTGACACGATAATAGCACAATTGTTCTATTTTATCAAGCCATTCTAGAAAAACCAGCTAAAATATTCAAGAGCCAATCATCAGACAGGAGCGTACTCTATGCTGTCAAGAAAATGGATTGGGTTGGTGGTTTACCTTGTCCTGGTTTTGGGGTCATGCAGCCGCGAAACTGCGATCCTCCCTGGAAGCACACAGTTCGATGTCGCCGTTTCCAATGCCACCTTCCAACCTGCGCTCTGGCGCGTGCCGGCGGGAGAAAAAATCGTCTTCCGAATGGACAACCTGGATCCGACGCAGCACGATTTCACCATTTTGCTACGCCCCACCACCTTGCCATTTTCTACCATTGACCCAGCGGATATTTACTACCAAAAGCAGCTTGAACCTAACAGCAGCACCGTGATGGAGTTTCACGCTCCACCCGCACCGGGGGAATACCAGGTGCTTTCCACCCTCCCAGGGAACGCCGAAAAAGGGATGATCGGAACCTTGGTGGTGGTCCAGCTTTCAACCGAAGAATAATCAAACCAAAAAACAAGGAATTTCGGAAGAACTCGGCTTTCTGAAATTATTGCAGGAAGTTGTGCGGGTTAACCTTGCCATAGGTATCGCTGCGCATCTCAAAGTGCAAGTGCGGACCGGAAGACCGCCCAGTGTTGCCTAGCGCGCCGATGACATCTCCCTGATAGACGTAGGAGCCGCACTGCACGTTGTAAGCTGAAAGGTGCGCATACAGCGTCTGCCAGCCATTGCCATGATCAATGACCACCACGTTGCCGTATCCCCAGTCATTCCAACCGGCATATACAACCACACCGTTATCCGTAGCAAAAATGGCATTGCCTTCATTGCCGGCAATATCAATGCCATGATGATTGGTTTCAGGGGAATAATCATAACCGGATAACCATCGTTCCGTCGTCGGCCATAGGAAATACCCATTGCCAACCGGCCCATCCATCACCGTGCCGCATGCGCCAGGGCCAAAGATCTTTGCAACTGCTGGGTTTTCGCGCGTGATACGCGGTGCGCTCCAGGTGACAAATTCGCGCCGCCCGCCCGGAATGACCAGCCAGGTGCCAGGGGCAATGTTCGGGTTACTCCAATCGCCAACGGTTTCCGGTGAAAGATGATTGGCAGGAAATTTGATGATTTCATCGGGGGTAGCGCCATAGAATTCGGCCACGCCGTTCAGCCCATCGCCAGCATGCCACTCATAATACACCCCATCCACTGGCAAAATATTCAGCATCTGGCCCGGGGAAAGCGCATGCGGATCATCAGCAAGAGTGTAATAGTTTCCCCATAGGATAGTTTCTGGGCGCAGGTTGAACTTTTGGGCAATACCAAAAATCGTATCACCTTTTTGCACCGTGTATTGGATCACTTCGAGTCGGGGCTTGGCAGGCATATCAGTATGCAGCACTGCCAGGCGCGTGATTCCTCGCGGATAGACCTCTAGATTGGGAACATCGAAGTATGGCAGCGGCACCAGCGGCGTGCCCGTCGGAAGCGGTGCAGCAATAGCCGCTTCTTTGAGCGTGTTCACCGGTCCTTTCAGGTAAAAATTGCTCATCACCCAGGAAACCAACAAAACCAGGACAACCGACGCCAGGCCGGTGCCAACGCGTAGAAACGTCTCACCCAGGCCAAGCCTGAGCAAGCTTTCCCAGATCTCACTCCAGTTTTTAGTCTTACGGAACGGGGATTGAACGGCTGGACCGGGTTCGGTAAGATCGCCTTCATTCCGGGTTTCCGGCTGGACGATCGGTTGTTCTTCTAGCATCTCTTTGTCAACCTCTCAAGGTCATCATAACATACGCAAAAAGAATGGTCAAGAATGATGCAATTCGGATACACTATGTAGGTTATTAGCCGCCCCTCAGAGAATTGCTTCAAACAGCATGTACAACAAGGCCGAAAGGGCCGCCGAGAAGGGAATGGTCAACAACCAGGCTATTGCAATTTGTCCGGCAACTCCCCAACGCACCTTATTCAATCGTTCAGCGGATCCAACCCCCAAGATAGCTGAGCTGATCACCTGTGTTGTACTCACCGGACCGCCCAACGCGGCAGCCGCAAGTACAACGCTCGCCGCAGAGAGCTGGGTGGCAAAACCATGCACCGGGCGAATTTTGTAAAATTTGCCGCCCAGGGTGCGGATCAAGCGCCAGCCGCCGCCTGAAACGCCCAACGACATGGCAGCCGCGCTGACGAGCGTTACCCACAACGGGACCTCGAAGTCAGGTAACCTGCCAGCGATAATCAATGCCATCGTAATCATCCCGATGGTCTTTTGGGCGTCGTTGGCGCCATGGCTCAACCCCAAAATGACGCCGGTAATAATCTGGGCTTTTTTGAAAAACCAGTTCACCCGCATACTGGCATGGCGCGCCAGGAAGTAGATGCATTTTGTCATGAGAAATCCCACCACCAGGCCAATCACCGGTGAGGCGAACAAAACCGCCAGGACAGTTGACAGCCCTGAAAAATTGATAGCCCGCAACCCTACGCTTGCTGCAACTGAACCAATCAGGCCGCCAACCAGCGCATGGGACGAACTGCTCGGAATACCGAAGAACCAGGTGATCCCTCCCCACACGATAGCTCCAGCCAGGGCAGCTATAATCACGTACAAAGTTATCTGCTGGGGCGTCACAATGCCAGAAGCAATCGTCCGGGCAACCGCCACACCAAACAGCAAAGGCCCGCAAAATTCAGCCATGGCAGTGAGCGTTAGCGCCAGCCTCGGCGACATGGCGCGGGATGAAATAATGGTAGCAACCATGCCGCTGGCGTCGTTAAAGCCGTTCAGATACCCAAAAACCAATGCCAGCACAATTGCCAGGATCAAGGTCAGCATATTTGTCAACCGGTCGGGCGTCAGGTGGATTTCATCACGATGTCGCCAATAACGTTGGCAGCCACATCCTCGCGATCTGCGGCGTTGCTTAGATGGCGGTAGATTTCACGAACCTTGAGCATTTTCATGATGCGTTTGGCGCTGATGTCTTTGCCGCCGAACAGGTCGGCCAGCGCTTCACGATAAACCGTTTCAACGCGGTTTTCAAGCGCCTTGGCTCGCTGGACATGGTTGGAAGAAACATTGGCATGATTATCCTGCAACCTCTCAACAGCCAGTTCGATCTCAACGGCGGCTTCATACAAAAGACTGGCCATGCGCTGCATGTAAGAGGTGGGAGCGACGTCGAGGATTTCCATTTCATCCACGGTTGTGTTGGCATAATCCAACACATCATCAATCTCGCGCGAGAGACTGAAGATATCCTCACGGTCAAAGGGGGTGACAAAGGTGCGCATCAGCTCTTCGATCAATACCCGCCGCACCTCATCTGCGTCCTTTTCCAATTGAGAGATCTGGCGAGCTGTATCCGGGTCACGCCGTTCCAGGTAAACCTTTAGCAATTCCAGTCCCTTGACTGTCAGACGGGTCTGCTCGATTAGAAGTTGAATAAATTTATTGGGCTTTGGTTTAAAGATATCGCGGATGCTCATCGAAAATCTCCAGAAAACCCGGTTCACAGCATGTGTATTGGATAGGAGTTAATATTGTACCATGCCAGGGTAGCTTCCTTCACCTGCCCAACCTCAGCCCCCATACTTTTTCAAGATCTTCGATCTGCAAAGCAGCCCCGCAATTAACTTTGATCATTCATCTCATACTTCCTGATTTCTCTTCCTTCCCGGCGGGAAGGAGGTAGCTGATGGGTTTCAAGAGGGCTCGCGAAGAGCATGAACACACCCCGCCGAAGGCAGTATAATTAGGCAAATTTCCTCTAGTAAAGGCGCCGCTTTGAAAACAAGTTTGGAACAACGGGTTGGAGAACTCCTCCTCAAAAATGGCTTCAAACTGGCTGTAGCCGAATCGTGCACCGGGGGGCTGATCGGTCACCGGCTGACCAACATCCCTGGCTCGTCTGAGTACTATTTGGGCAGCGTCACAGCTTACGCCTATGAAGCAAAAGAGCGCTTCCTGGGAGTCAAGCGCGAGACGCTGGTCGAGTTCGGCGCCGTGAGCCGCGAAACCGTCCTCGAAATGGCGCAGGGAGTGCGAAAAGCGCTCTCAGGCGATTTCCCGATGGAAAAGATCATTGGTCTCTCCGTCAGTGGGATCGCCGGGCCAGGCGGCGGTATGCCCGGCAAGCCGGTTGGGCTAGTGTGGATCGGTTTGAGCACGCCGGAGGGCGACGAGGCTTTCGAATACCGCTGGCATGGAGACAGGATCAAGAACAAAGAACATTCCGCCGACGCTGCCTTGCAGGAGTTGTTAAAATACCTTCGAAAACGGCATGGCCGCATCACGCACACCAGTAGCTCGGAACCCAGGCGCATCTTGATCCTGACGGCTGACGCCGGTTTTGGGCATCGCAGCGCGGCGAACGCCATCACAGCCGCGCTAGAAGAAAAATTCGGCTCTCGCTGCCAGGTGGAAATCGCAAACCCATTGGATGACAGGCGCACTCCTTTTTTGTTGCGTGAAAGCCAGGCCGATTACGACCGACTGGTGCGGGAAATGCCCGAACTGTATCGCTTTGGTTACGAAGCCAGCGATGCAGCGGTGCCCAGCGTGATTGTGGAGAGCGCGCTGACGGTGCTAATGTTCGAGGCGCTCTCAAGTCTGGTCAAAAAACACCGTCCTGAAGTAATTTTGACAACCTACCCACTGTACCAGGCGCCGCTAGAAGCGGTGTATGCCATCAACCGCTACACCATACCAACCCTGACGGTCATCACCGATCTGGTAGATGTCCATCGCTTATGGTTCCACACGGGCGTCGACGCCTTACTGGTCCCCACCGAAGAGGTGCGCGAGCTGGCGATCAAACACGGCATTGCCCCCAGCAAAATCTGGATCACAGGCATCCCCGTCCACCCGAACATGGTGCGCGAAAACCGCAAAAAAACCGAAATCCGCCGCGAACTGGGATGGAGGACCGACCTGCCAACCCTGCTGGCCGTGGGGAGTCGGCGGGTGGAGCGACTATTTCCAATTCTCAATGTGCTCAACCACAGCGGTTCAGCGCTTCAACTGGCTGTGGTGGCCGGGAAAGACCAGGCCCTCTTTGAGCAGCTCCAATCGCAGGAATGGCATGTTCCCACCCATCTGTACGAATTCACCGACCAGATGCCGGCATTTATGCACGCGTCGGATGCGCTGATCTGCAAAGCGGGCGGGTTAATCACAACCGAAGCGCTGGCGTGCGGCTTGCCGATGATGATCATCGAAGCAATTCCGGGCCAGGAAATCGGTAACGCCGAATACATCATCAAGAACGAGGCTGGGATGATGGCGGAAGATCCGATCCAGGCCCTGGAAGTGGTCGCACACTGGATGGCAGATAACATGCGGTTGTTGAAAGCGCAGGCTGAGAACGCCCGCAAACTGGGCAAACCGCTGGCTGCCTACGACGCCGCAGAGCTGGTATGGGAGGCGGCCCAAAGCGGGCCGGTTGACCAGGCAGGCAAACGGATCGCTGGGCGGCGTTCTCTAATCAACCTGCTTAAACGAAACCACGTCCAGTGGGAAGAGAACGCCATCCGCTCTCAGCGCTGAGACAAATGCACAGCAGAGCCATTTCACAAGTATCATACGGGATTTTACGGTTCAAAAGACGCAGCCGCGCCCCGCAACGTCCTCTATGGTCATTTTGATGGAGCGCAGCGACTGAGAAAATCTTGCTCTCCGGGCAGAAAACCTCTCACCGCTTTACGGTGGCCCGAAAGTACGCCTCACGTCGCACTACATCCTCTACTATCTTTTCGAAGCCTGACCCGAACGAATATGAGGGAGAGCAAAGTCCCGGCGCGTAGCGTCTTGTCCGCCGTAGTCACCCCCACAGCTGTTCTTCGTGGTCCAGTCCAGGCACTCGTTTTCCCAATCCCTGTCCTAAGACGGTTATAACCCTCCATCTCGATTCCAAAACGTCCACCCCAGCCATTGAACCACGCTTTTACCGCCTTTGGAACGATCACTTTTCTATTGACAGGAATCGAGTTGGGGTGATATACTGGTTGTATCCCCTATCCCCCCTATGGGGATATAACCTCTGAGAAAGGTTGCGCGGTTTTTTCCACGCTAAAACACCAACATGGATACCACTCTCCAAACTTCGCTAGATTGTGAATGCCACCCTGTCAAACAGGGATTTTTCCGGCGTTACCGGGATTTTTTGCTCTCCACCAACACGATTTTGACCTTTCTTAACGCTGTTTTACTGCTGGCAGGCTTTTTGGTTTCGATCAGTGGCGCGCCTGTAATAGGACGATGGCTCTATCTGGCGTCGGCGTTGATCGGCGGTATGCCGCTCTTTATCTTTGCAGCGAAAGGGTTGATCATCCGAAATGATATCACAGCCGGGGTAATGGCTTCGACGGCTACGATCGCCGCCATCATCGTAGGGGAGTACAGCGCCGCAGCGCTGGTGGTGTTCATGATGTCAGTCGGCGAATGGCTGGAGAATTTTACCATCGCGCGCGCCGACCGGGCGTTGCAAGACCTTTCCAAACTGACGCCTTCCCAGGTGACGGTCAAGCGGGATGGGCGCGAAGTCACCTTGCCCTTAGAAGAAGTGCAATTCGGCGATATTGTGTTGGTCCGAAGCGGGGAGCGCAGCGGTGTGGATGGGACCATCCAGGCCGGTAGCGCAACGATCAACCAATCGGCCATCACAGGAGAATCCATGCCAGTCGAAAAAGCGGCAGGCGATGAAGTTTTTGCCGGAACGCTCGTCGAGAGTGGGGCGGTCGAGGTGCTGGTTGAAGGCATAGGCGAGGGAACCACGCTGGGACAGATCATCCGGCTGGTGAAAGACGCCCAGGCCAGCCAGGCGCCGGTGCAACGGGTTGCCAACCGCTACGCCCGCATCCTGGTGCCGGTCACCTTCGGGATTGCCATCCTGGTATACCTGTTGACAGGCGATGTAATGCGCTCAATCACCGTGCTGGTTGTGGTCTGTCCCTGCGCGCTGGTGCTGGCTACCCCAACAGCGGTGGTGGCCGCAATCGGCAATGCCGCCAAACACGGAATGCTCGTCAAATCCGGGGCAGTGATTGAACAAGTCGGTCGGGTGGATGTCGTGGCTTTCGATAAAACCGGTACACTGACCTATGGGAAACCGCGCCTGCTGGAGGTTGTGCCTTTGAATGGGATGAATTCACAACAAATCTTGAACCTGGCGGCGGCAGTCGAGCGGTATAGCGAACACCCGATCGGGAAAGCCATCGTCCAGGCCGCCATGGAACAATCCATCCACCTGAGCGAGCCAAGCAACTTTGAAGCGCTGCCCGGTTATGGTGTGAGCGCAGTCGTGGATGGAAAAGCCGTGCTGGTGGGCAGCCAGACACTGTTGAAAGAAAAAGGAGCAGCCTGGTCCGAAGCAAATTGCAGGCAAGCGCAAGAATTGGAATCGCAGGGCAAAACCGTCATCCCAGTCGCGGTGGATCACCGCGCCGCAGGCATCCTGGCTCTAGTGGATCAACCCAGACCCCAGGCCCGCCAGGCCATCCAGTCATTGAAGCAACTGGGGGTCAGCGAGGTTGTGATGATCACCGGCGATAATCCCCATGCCGCGCAACGGGTAGCAGACGAGTTGGGGATAGACCAGGTGTATGCAGGCGTGTTGCCGCAGGAAAAACTGGATATCATCCGGAAATACCAGCAGCAGGGGCGGCGGGTAGTCTTTGCAGGCGATGGGGTAAACGATGCGCCGGCGCTGGCAGCCGCGGATATTGGAGTAGCGATGGGAATCAGCGGGACAGACGTGGCAATGGAGACGGCTGATATCGGCCTGATGGCGGATGAAATCGAACGGTTGCCGCAGCTTTTAGGTCTTTCGCGCAAGACCCTGCGGGTCATCCGGCAAAATGTCATCTTCTCGATGAGCATGAATGTCCTCTCGGTCATCCTGGGCGGTTTCGGAATCATCGGCCCGGTCTTTGGCGCCTTGATGCATGAACTCTCAGCGCTGCCCGTCCTGGCAAACTCCGCCAGGTTGATCCAGACCCGGCACACGACGCCACAGTAGAAATTCTGTTATCCATCATCCCAACAGATCCAACTGCCGACCAGCGGCAGATTTATTCTCGCGCCGGGCTTTCTTGAAGGTCTGGCTGTTCTGTTGGATGGGGGACATCTCGATGCCTTTTCCGTTTAGATTTTCTCCGATGGTGAGAAGTTGGATGTGGGGGTAATCCTTCTGTCAGAGGGTGGAGCGATAATATCCTGAAGAAACGACTTCGGTGGGTATGTCGGCGCTGGCGCTTCCAGAGCTTCCAGCACAACTGTTATTTCAAAGCCTTCCCCGAAATTGTTGAGGGACAGCATGCCATGCTTTCTATTGTTCTTTCGAGGAAGCGAAACGACTGAGAAATCTTGACTCCGCCGCACAGGTCAACCGCCCACGCAATCATTTAACCACGCTTTTACCATCTTTGAAATGATCACCGCTTCATCCGAAACCATTTGCGCTCGAAAGAACCACGTACAGGGTTAACAGCTTGCAAAAACGCGCCAGACTTACTATACTCAAACTAACTCTCGATGATCATTCAAGGAGATTATTTTTCTCACATTAATCGTCAGGAAACCCTGAAGGTTTGTCAACTGCAATCCAACAAAGCAGGCAATAATCTCACAATGCAAGTTGCGGCGGCCTATCGCCCGCCTGTCATTTCCATTCAATATCAAAAAGGAGGCACTAGAAATGAGAAAACGTGTTTGGTCTGCGTTCTCTGTCTTGCTGATTGCGATTCTTGTGATCGGCTGCACGCCGGCAGAACCCAGGGTTGTGACCGTTGAGGTGGAAAAAACGGTCGAAGTGGTCAAGGAAGTTGTTGTCACTCCCACCCCCAACCCGGTAGCCGAAGGCGGCAAAATCATCCTGCGCGTCGGCACAGGCGACAGCGGCGAGGGATTGAATCCACACCAGGAGATCATCGCCAATTTCGAAAAGGAGAATCCTGATATCCTGGTACAACTTGAGGCCGTAGCTGGTTTCGACTATTACACCCGCCTCCTGACGCAGATCGCGTCCGGCGACGCCCCCGACATCATGCAAATTGGCGACGATGCAGTGCCGATGTTTGTTAGCAAGGGCGCCTTCCTACCGCTGGACGATTTCATCAAGGGGCCGGAGGGCATAGACACCAGTATCTACCTGCCCGGCACGCTCAAGCCCGGCGAGTACCAGGGAAAACAGTACTTTTTGCCCAAGGACTTTTCGCCGCTGGCGGTCTATTACAACAAAAAGATTTTCGACCAGTATGGGATAGACTATCCCAGCGACGACTGGACGTGGGATGACATGCTGGAGATCGCCCAAAAACTAACCATCGATGAAAACAAGGATGGCAAACCGGAAATCTGGGGCATCCAGCTTTCGGCCAACTGGACAAGCGGGTTTGAGTATTATGTGGCTGCAGCAGGTGGGAGGCTGATCAGTGAAGATGGGAAGAGCTATATCGGCTACATGGACTCGCCCGAAACGATCAAAGCAGTGCAGTTCTATTCCGATCTGTACAACCGTTACAAAGTAGCCCCGCCACCAGCCGATTTCTCCCTGTGGGCAGGCGGCAATCCTGAGTTTGAGACAGGCAAAGCCGCCATGCGCTTGTTTGGCCGTTGGCCACTCTCCGGTTTGAAGAACAACCCGAACGTTGACCTGGGCGTCGTGGGCGTGCCGAAAGGCGAAAAGGCCGCCAACGTCCTCTTTTGGGGCGGGTTTGGCATCTTCAGCCAGAGCAAAAACCCCGAAGCCGCCTGGCGGTTCTTAAAGTATTACGTTGGTGAAGGCGGTTCGAAGGTATGGATCAAGCACGGCATCCCGCCGGTCGCCTCGGTGGTCAAAGAAGCCGGTCTCTACGATGACCCGCTGGAAAGCCCCTGGATCAAGGGATTAGATATCCTGGTTGACCGCGCCTACGTCAGCACCGATTATTGGGGAGAATCCGGCGATCCGGCGCTGCGGACAGCGCTCGAAACCATCCTGGTTGATCCCAACGCAGATGTAGCGGCTGTGATGAAGAAAGCAGCAGAAGAAGCCCAGGCTGCGCTGGACGAAAAACTCAAATAATTAAAAAAATATCAGAGGCTCAAAGGGGTGTCTGGCAGCCAGACACCCCAATTTCTTGCATAAACCGGATAAAGCGATGGAGGTTCATCCATGACCGCCCAGGCTGGCGCAGCGGCAAAACAAATGCGACTAAACCTTCGGAAACGAGAAGCGCTCTCTTTTTACCTGTTTATCCTGCCCTGGATACTGGGATTTCTCTTTTTCTACCTGGGTCCGATCCTGGCTTCATTTTATTTCAGCCTGACGAGCTGGGATTTGTTGACGGCGCCAAAATGGATCGGCCTGAGAAATTACGAGAAGATCTTTACCAATGATCCGCTCTTCTTCCAGTCGCTCAAAGTGACCTTTATCTATACTTTCTCCTACGTTCCCCTCGACCTGATCTTTGGCCTGCTTGCAGCGTTGCTGGTCAACCGGCAAATCAGGGGGGTAGGAATCTTTCGCACCATTTTTTACCTGCCTTCGGTGCTTTCGGGCGTGGCGTACGTCGTGATGTGGCTGTGGATCTTCAACCCGCAGGCCGGTTTGATCAATACGCTGCTTGGGTTTTTCGGCGTGGAAGGGCCTCGCTGGTTGTTAGATCCAAAATGGGCGCTGCCTTCGCTGATCATGATGTCCTTGTGGGGAATTGGAAGGACGATGATCATCTACCTGGCCGGTCTAAAGGACGTTCCCCACGAACTGTACGAATCGGCCGAAATTGACGGCGCCAACTGGTGGCATAAATTTTGGAGCGTCACGCTGCCGCTATTGACCCCATCGATCCTGTTCAACCTGATTTTTGGGATCATCATCACCTTTCAATCCTTCACCAATGCATTTATTGCCACCAACGGCGGTCCGCTAAACTCGACGCTGTTCTACGTCCTGTACCTGTACCGCAAAGCCTTCGAGCACCTCGCGATGGGATACGCTTCGGCGCTGGCATGGATCCTTTTTCTGATCATCCTGGGCTGCACCGTACTGATCTTTCGCACCTCTGGCCGCTGGGTTTTTTACCGCGGCATTTCGGAATAAGGGAACGCGGCGATGCCAATGAGAAACGATCGCACCCGCCTGCAACGTGAATTCTGGAACCTGGTAGTTTACGCCCTACTGGCAGCCGGGGCAATCCTGTTCTTGCTACCTTTATTCTGGGCAGTTACATCCTCGTTAAAATCCGATTATCAGGTGCTGCAAATTCCACCTCAGTGGATCCCCAACCCGCCACGCTGGCAGAACTATCCCGAAGCGCTGACTTACGTCCCATTCGACCGGTATGCGCTCAACACCCTCGTGATCGCGGTTGGCGCCATCACAGGCAATCTGATCTCCTGCACCCTGATCGCCTATGGCTTTGCACGGCTGCGCGCCCCGGGCAAAAACTTCTTGTTCATCCTGATGCTTTCAACAATGATGCTGGTTGATCCAGTGCGCATCATCCCGATGTACATCGAATTTAAAGCGCTCGATTGGATCGACACTTTTCTACCATTGATCGTACCAGCCTTTTTTGGCAGCCCATTTTATATCTTTCTGCTGCGGCAATTCTTTTTAAATATCCCGCGCGAACTGGAAGACGCAGCCCTCATCGATGGCGCAAACCGGTTGCAAATCCTTCTTCGGGTGATCCTGCCGCTCTCAAAGCCCGCGCTGGCAGCCATCGCAATCTTCAACTTCCAGGGGGTGTGGAACGATTTTCTATATCCGCTGGTATTCCTGCACAAGCAGTCGAACTACACCATCGCGCTGGGTTTGAACTTCTTCCGCAGCACATATTCGGTGCATTGGGGCTACCTGATGGCTGCTTCAGTGACCGCCCTGCTTCCGATGGTCATTGTGTTTTTCCTGGCGCAACGCTATTTTATTGAAGGAATCACCTTTACCGGCATCAAGGGGTAAAATTCGGCAAAAGCTGGTAAGATAAAAGCAGCAAAGCAAGCGAGAGGATTGTTCGAATGGAAAAACAACCGAATCTGTCAGGCGCGCAGCCAGAGTTGAACGACGCCCACCCGCATGAAAACAAAGAAGCCGTGCTCAACCGGCTGGCGCGGCTCGAAGGGCACATTCGCGCCATCAAACGCATGGTAGAACAAGATACGCCATGCCCGGAAGTGCTCATCCAAATTGCAGCGGTGCGTTCGGCGCTTAACGGCGTGGGCAGGGTGATCCTCGAAGACCATGTCAAAAGCTGCTTAATGGATGCTGTGGAGCGAGGGGACTTTGAGGACGCATTTAAAGACCTGAAAAATTCGCTGGACAAGTTCATCGGCTAAGGACAATGGCGACTGCAATCTGGTGGATACGCAGAGACTTGCGCCTGGGGGATAACCCAACGCTGGCGGCAGCTCTCTCCGAAGGATATTCGGTTATTCCCCTGTTCATTCTGGATCCCCGCCTATTGAAACTCGCCGCGCCGAAGCGAAAAGCTTTCCTTCTGGGGGGATTGCAGCAACTGGACCAGGCGCTGCGGCAGGCCAACAGCCGGCTGGTCATTCGAATGGGCGAACCAGAAACCGTGATCGAGGAGCTAAAGGAAGAAACCGAAGCAGCAGCGCTTTTTGCAGAGGAGGATTACTCGCCCTATGCCACACGGCGGGATGAAAGAACAGCCCGCTACATCCCATTTTACCGGGTTGTAGGAGCTACGGTGCATCATCCCGCTTCCGTCTTACGCTCAAACGGCGAACCTTACACCGTTTTTACCCCTTTCAGCAAAGCCTGGAAAGCGCTGCCTTTCTCGCCTGCGCTCTTGCGAGCCCCCGCCGCGCTTCCTCCCGTGCGAGATAGCCTGCGTTCCGAATCCCTGCCAGAAATTCAAGTATCCACTCTTTTCCCACCCGGCGAAGAAGAAGCAAAACGGCGGCTGGAACGTTTTATCAGCGGACCAATTTACGAATATCTGGATGGGCGGAACCGCCTCGACCTCGAAGGTACTTCAGCGCTGTCTCCTTACTTAAGGTTCGGCATGATTTCAGCTCGGCAGGTAGCATTGGCCTCTCTCAAAGCCATCGAAGATACGGCAGATCCAGCTGCGCGTCGCAGCGCAGAGGCCTGGCTGAATGAATTGATTTGGCGAGAATTTTTTTCTGCCATTCTGTATCATTTTCCTCACGTCCTTCGAGAAGCGTTCAATCCCACGCTGCGCGACATCCCCTGGCAAAGCTCGCCCCAGGATTTGGAAATCTGGAGAGCAGGACTGACTGGCTATCCGGTAGTGGATGCAGCCATGCGGCAGCTTGCAGAAACCGGCTGGATGCACAACCGCGGCCGTATGATCACCGCCTCCTTTCTAACCAAAGATCTGTTAATCAACTGGCAGGAAGGCGAAAACTGGTTCATGTCTCAACTAGTAGATGGGGACCCAGCGGCCAACAACGGCGGCTGGCAGTGGACAGCCGGGGTTGGCACCGATGCCGCTCCATATTTTCGCGTTTTTAATCCAACACTGCAAGCCAAACAATTCGATCCACAGGGAAACTACATTCGGAGGTGGATCCCGGAACTGGCCGATTTTCCAGTGAAATATATCCATACCCCATGGGCTGCGCCGGGCGAACTGCTGCGAAAAAGCGGCTACCCCACCCCTTGGGTAGACCACAGCGTGGCGCGAAACAGGGCGTTATGGGCTTATAGCTTTGCGAAAGAAAACGCCAAAAAATCCCCTCACCTTTAAACGTCTGAAAGCCGCCAGATTATTCCATCCACCTCCAGCTTTATGGAGATTTTCCAGGTAACTTGTCTCATTGCCAGCGCGCCAAAAGCGATTTTGCAGCCGCCACAAACCGGAAGCCCCACGACTTTCCCCATTTTTTGAGCTTACTACCCGCCTTCTCGTCCTCTGGCGCGTAAGCAGGATCGCCCAGGACAAGATATAAAACGCGCTCCACCCCGTGCGGGATAATATCGCCGGCCATCCCATAACCGATGCAATCATACCCGACCAGGTAAAGATCTTTAATTGGGGTCTGGGGATCCAGTCGATCTGCCCCGCTCTGCCCCATGCAGTGCGCCATCTCAGCAGTCCACCAGCCGGAAAAGAACATAGGGATCGATTTTTCCACCGCCTGGTCAAACTCTGGGAAGATCTGGCGCAACTGGGCTTCTACCACTTCCAGCTCCCGATGGTGATCATAAGGCGGCTGCATGACCCAGAACACATCCAAAATGTGGCGGTCTGGCGGCGCCAGGTGAGGATCAAAAAAGGTGGGGGCGTAACAATTCAGGGTGCGCTCCCACCCCATCGCGTGCAGCAAGGAGTGTTGCTCGCCTAGCAAAGGTCGATTCGTCCCCAGGATCAGCGCTGCCACATTGGCTGGCTTAATGTTCCGCAGACGGCTGAGATAAGATGAGGGTAGATTCTCTTCCCCTACAAGCTGAATCAGCCGGTTCAAACCGCCATTATGGATCACGACAGCTGCTTGCACTCTGCGGCCGTCCGCCAGCGTTACGCCAACAGCCCGATCTCCTTCCAAATCTATACGCACAACACGAGTCCTGAGCGCAATATGACCGCCATTCTCCAAAAATACTTTTTCGAGCCCGGTAACAATCGCCGCCGTGCCGCCGGCGGCTGTACCCCAATCGGTCATTTGCTCGATTGAATCAACAATGGCCCGTTTGGTTTCCATCGCGGAAAACTGATCAACGGTTTGGGATGCAAAACAGTGGGTAATGATCGTCTCCACGTATTGCTCATACTCTTCATTGCTCGGGACGAATTTCTGGATATACTGGCGGGCAGTCATCTCGTCAGGGTAAACACGACCCGGATGGTACATATCCGCGATCCAGCGGTAAACCCTGGCCATCCCGACCGCCCCACCGACCAGCGTTTCTTGAGCCTCATCCAGGGATGAAAAACGCCGGCCATCCTTCAAAACCACCCAATGGTCTCCACGGAAAGGGACATCGTGGATGGTGATCCAGCGAATTTGAGCACCAAGTTTACGGCTCAGCTTTCCGATCCGGCTATTTGGCCCCGGGCAGGTCCAGGCAGCCGTGCTGACCGCGTAACCATCCTGAGTATTTAGATGGGTGTACTTCCCACCCACGAAAGAGAGCTGTTCGATAACCAGAGTCTTTTTCCCCGCTCTCGCCAGGCCGGCGCCGGTCATCAGGCCACCAATCCCGGCGCCAATGATGACCACGTCATACTCCGCATCAATCTCCACCGGCAGGGCTGCATAATTTGGGGAAGAAAATACATTATTCGGGCAGATATAGAGACACTCTCCACAGAGAATACAGCGGCTACCTTCAATTTCTGGCCAGACAGATTCGTGAATCTGGAGAGATATTGCTTCAGCCGGGCAGACGACAGTGCAGTAACTGCAACCTGTACACGCGCTTCGATTGATCTGAATGTCCATCGTTCCCTCCTGATAAATCTCATTCGACATCGGGATTTTGAAGTCCTGAGCCGGCAATCGCTTTTTTTCGGGATAAATCTAGGTTCAGGTGCGTCAGGCCAATCGCAAGAAACGGACCCATCGCCAAAAGCCCCACCAGCGCCACCTCTGGCCGTTGAAGGATCGTAATCGCTACACCACAGGCGGTCAGAAACAGCGCAGCATAGAGCACAAGCGGCCCGTAAATATCCAGGTGAGGTGACCGGTAGGGAGGGAGATCCCTTACCATCAGGCGGTAACACAACTGGATGACAAATGATACCCCCAGCCATCCCATAAAATTGCTAATCGGTACTCCATTGGCAACATACGGTAGGTAGTCCCCACCATTTTCCCATACCCACCAGCCCTGGCTCACCGCAATCGGATCAATCATCATATCCCAGGCTGTGGTTGCCAGCGCGCCAGCCCCGGCCAGCCAGAGATAAGCCGGCATACGGTTCTTCCAGGCAGGGAGCGGCTCGAAAGACGCAAGGCTGGTTGTGAGTGTGTAAGCAGCATAGAGAATCGGTTCCCAGGCCAGAGCAGCCAAAAACGGAACGCCAAAAGCCTGGACGCCCAACTTGGCGGTATAGTGATAATTCCCAAAAATCAGGCCAAAATTCACTCCCAACGCTTCCGCGATAAAAGCGATGACGAAGGACCCGCCCAACATGACCAGGCTCTTACGTATCCCCTTGGTTTCAATCGAATGCCAGACGACAAATACCATTAAAAGCGCGATAAAACCAATCAGAAATCCAACACTGAAAGGAATCCGCAAACCCAGGAGGGCGTTGAGAACAATGAGCGCCAGAGAAAGGATTTTTACGATGAGTATGAAGGTGAAGGATCTACGTCCAGGGAACATGGTCATTCCCAGCTTTCTGGTTTGGATAATGCTTCCAGGATGATGAGCGGCGATTGCAGCCAAAACTGACGGCTAAACTTTTGCAGGGAAAGATCACCGCGTATGGCAGAAAAAAGTAACCCCTGCAGGCGGCGACTGCGGCTCAATAATTTCGTGGCGGTTTTTGGCCTCCAATAGACCAGCCGGGCAAATCCTCGTGCTGCAGCCAACTGTTTGCCAATCAAGTGCTGAACGCGCTGGGAGTAAGTGCTCAGATCCATGCATCCACCGGAGAGTGCCTCGGCAATTACCTCACTGGCAATCCGGGCACTCTGTAGAGCGTAATAGATCCCTTCCCCGATCCAGGCGTCGGCCAGATTGGCAGCATCTCCCACCAGGAGAACACGCCCTCGATGAAGCTCGCCAGGGATATCGCCCAGTGGGATGAGATGGCCATGCAAACGGGCAATCTTGCGCTTTCTTAAAAGTGGATTCCATTCCATGTACTGCTCCAATCGCCGCCGGATATCCACCACTTTGCCAGGAGCAGCCTGAAAAACCCCCACCGAGAGGTGGTCGCGCTTGGGAAAGATCCAGCCATAGCCCTTTGGCAGAGCGCCAAAATCGAAGGTCACATAGGGTCCCTGTTCCAAAAGCGCGCTCTGCGGGACTTCGACTTCGGCCTCGAGGGCTGCGCCGGCAAGGCGGTCTGGCAGCAAATCCAGAGCGCGGGCAGTCAGGCTGTTCACGCCATCCGCGCCAATCAGCGTCTGGGCGCTAAAACTGCCCCGGGTTGTCTCGGCGGTAACCTGATGATCACTTTGCCGCAGCGAAACCAATCTGGTGTCAGTCGCCAGTTCTGCCCCAGCGGCTACCGCCCGTTCAACCAGGAAAGCATCGAAGCGATCCCGCATCACTAGCCAGCCATAAGGTTTTTCAAAATCAACTTTAAGGGCTGTGCGGCCCTGATAGGCAACCCTGCCGCCTTTCGCCTCGACTTCCAAAACGGGCTGGAGATCAAAAGGAATACTCCGGATGGTTTTGTAGGGTAATCCGCCGCCGCAAGTCTTATAGCGCGGCAGAACAGCCTTATCAAGCAAAAGGGTGCGAAACCCATTTTGGGCAAGTAGAAAAGCTAAAAAGCTACCTGCAGGTCCGGCTCCAACGATGATGCTATCGTACACCGACACGGCCTCTGATTAAGGGTATAAGATTATTTTATCCCCCTTGACTTCAAGGTCAATGAAAAAAGAAGGCCGACCTAACGGCTTAGATATTCCCCCGTTGCAAGCAGCGCGAACCCGCGCGTAATCATAGCAAAACTGCCTGAATAAAGAAACAGCAGTACCGCCTCTACCAGCAGGCGACGACTGTCTGGCGTTTGCGCCTGAATTTCGAGCGTGATGTTCGAACGCAGGAAAAAATAAAAAGTCAGGTACACCAGCAGGAGTGTGACCCCGAGGCCAAAAGATTTCCAGGAAAGGTTGTGGAGGCGGTCCAGGTTGGCCTGCAAGATAAAACCATTGCGCGAACGGTAGATGGCCAGGATGATCGAAAGGCTAATGAGCGTTGCGATGGCAGTGAACAATTCAGGAGTAAACCATAACAAAACGCCGTTGTCTTTGGCCAATCGTAACGGGATAATTCTTACCAGGTTGTTCACAAACGGGAAGATGATCGAAAACACGGCAAATCCTCCCCACAAATTGCCCAGGAAAGCCGTAAAATTCTTAAGGTCTTTCAAAATCAAGTTGGCTCGCTGCATGGTGTTCATAGACAGATAGATTCTGGAAGTCTAATGATGCATTAGTGGAAATTATCGAGTTCTCAACCCATTTAGACCGGCGAAGCCGTCACAGGAAAGGTCAAGTTAAGTCTAACATAATTCTAAATGACTGCAATTAACAAAACCGCAAGAATTGCCGTTAAGTGTCTAATTTTCAAACACCATTGGCAAAGAAAAATTCTTGCGCCGCCTTCCCGTCGGAAAAAGCAAACGCTCCAAGCCGATCAGAAAACCATAGGGCGGCGAAGTCGGGCAATTTTAAGCAATATGCGTGGAAGCATGAGGATTTTACGAGCCAGGGTTGTGAAAGCCCGGCGCTGATGTACCTGATAGTCTATAGCTTCGATTTCATCCAGAATAGCTTCGTAAAGTAGGGCAGCCGCGCCGACCGCTGGGCGTACTTTTGAATCTAACAGCGCAATACCAGGCAACGCCTGGCAGTAAAGAACTCTGGCACGGTCAATCTCAAATCGGATCAAATCGCGAAAAGCCTGGTTGTAAACACCTCGCAGGATGTCCTGGCGGGTGAGGCCAAATTTTTCCAGGTCTTCATCGGGTAGGTAAACACGACCGGCGCGAGCATCTTCACCCACATCCCTGAGAATGTTGGTCAATTGAAGAGCGATCCCGAGCTTAATCGCATACGGACGGGCTTGTTCCAGCGTTACGCCAGGAGCAAGCCCGATAATTGGGATGGAGAGCAAACCAACCGTAGAAGCGACATGATAACAGTAACATTCAAGCTCTTGCCAGGTGCGATAAGGGTGTTTGGCAAGATCCATCCCGACCCCGTTCAACAATTCCTGCTCGTACCGGCGATCAATCAAATATTGCTCACGAACCTGCGACCAAATCAAGAGAACTGGGTTAACCTGATGCTGTGGTGAAAGATCAACCTCTTTTCGCCAGCGTTCCAGTTCTTCCAGCGAAGCGTTCTGGCGGTCCACCAGGTCATCGGTTTTTCGGCAAAAGGCGTACAGGGCATGGATCGCGATCCTGGTAGGGAGGGGAAGAAAGCGGGTAGCGAAGTGAAAAGTCTTGGAACTCTGCTGGATGACCTTTTCGGTCTCTATCCTTGCAAACTCCAGATCCAATGGCTTAATCAAGTGAGTATCCAGATTCATCCCGATTTTCTATGCCCCTCGTCATCCAAATGCCCGGTTAAGATCTCTCTTCAATCAATTTTTCAGCGATAATGGCAGAAGAGAGAACTCCCGGCAGGCCGGCGCCAGGGTGCGTGCCTGCGCCGACCAGATAAAGATTGTCAAAATCTTCAGACCGGTTGTGAGGACGAAACCAGGCGGATTGCGTCAAGATCGGTTGCACCGAAAAGGCAGCGCCTTTAAAACTGTTGAGCGTATTCCTGAAGTGCAGCGGGTCAATATAATGTTCCGCAACAATATTGGCGCGCAAGTCCGGGAGGTAATTTTCCTCCAGAAAAGTCATGATGCGGTCACGATAAGGCCGCGCCATTTCGTTCCAATCCACACCGGCATCCAGGTGAGGAACCGGCGAGAGTACGTAGAACGACTCGCATCCATCGGGCGCGATGGAAGGATCCGTAATGGTCGGCATGTGGAGGTAAAGAGAAAAATCTTCGGCAAGAAGTTTGCGATTAAAAATATCGTCCAGCAGACCTTTATAACGCTGGCCTAAGATGATGTTGTGATGCGCCAGGCGCGAATCGAGGTAGCGGCGTTTGGTGCCGAAATAAATCACAAACAAGGACATACTGTATTTTGTATGTTTGTAGCGGAAATCGCTGTTGCGCCTGCGCTTTTTGGGATCGATCAGCGATACATAGGTCGAGGCGGCATCTGAGTTCGATACAATAACATCAGCCCTGTGTACGCTACCATCTGCCAAACGAATACCGCTAACTTTGCGGCCCTCGGCCAGGATCTCGGAAACCTCAGTGTTATAGCGTATCTTACCTCCCAACTCAGCAAACAACCGGAGGAGCGCATCAATGATCGCACCGGTGCCGCCACGCGCATACCATACACCCCACTCACGTTCCAGGTAATGGATCATGGCATAGATGCTGGTAGTATCGAATGGATTGCCGCCGACCAGCAGTGGATGGAACGAGAACACCCGCCGTAAGAAATCATCCTTGATAAATTGTGAAACATATTGATAAACGCTTTTGTAAGATTGGAGCCGGATAAGATCCGGGGCAATCTTGAGCATATCCGTCAAATGTAAAAAAGGTTTATCAGCGAGTTCGATAAAGCCCTTTTCGAATATCGATCTGGTTGTTTCAATGAAATTTTTATAGCCTGTTTTATCGGACGGGTTCCATAAATCAATCTGCTCATAGATAAAATTCGGGTCACTGTTGTAATCAAACTGCCGGCCTTCATGATTAAAAATTCGATAAAAAGGCGTGAGCGGGATAAACTCGATGTAATCCTCCCTGCGGCGGCCAGCGGCTTTGAATATATCATCGAACATAAACGGTGCTGTGATCACGGTTGGACCGCCATCGAATTTAAAGCCATTAATTTCATAAACATAGCCGCGCCCTCCCGGCTTGTCACGTTTCTCAAATATCTCGACATCGTTTCCATGCGCGGCAAGGCGGCAAGCCGCAGCCAATCCCCCAAAACCGCTTCCGATCACAATGATTTTCTTTTTCATAGAAACCGAACCCTCCCTTAGAAGTTACAAAGACTAGTCGCGCGCTCCTTCTCTAAAGCTGCATTATTTGTAACATGACCATGATCCCTTGTTAAAGGTTTGTACAAAGCTTCAGAATATCTGATCTTGCTTCAGTCTTTATCATTGTATGCAACATTTTTCCAAACGCGCGTTTTTTTAATCAGGACAATGAACAACGTCTGGTGATCAGCGAATCAAAGTGGAAAACAACACGAATAGCGAAATTCGCTGACCATATCAAGCTGGGATATCCTTCAAAAAACCTTCGATCGCACCAACGGCCTCAATCAGCGGTGCTTGGATGTAGACAGCCGGTACATACTTAGGAAGACGATACTCCTGAAAGGCTTGTCCGCCCAGCACAACGACAGGGTGAGGGGGTGAGAGTTTTTTTAACAATACAGGCAGATCCTGCAATGCCAGAGCTGATTCTTTCCGAGTTGCGGTGAAGAGCAGCAGCCTGGGACGGATCGCGCTAAGGGTTTCTTCAAGGCGTTCCAGTTTGACATCCGGTCCAAGATAGCGTACGTCCCAACCGCGCCAGCGCAGCGCCACAACTACCGCCAGCAGTCCAATCTGGTGCATTTCTCCTGGAGCACAACCCGCCACCGCGATTTCTGGATGCCACGGAGGCGCAGACGCGGAAAGGATGGACATCAAATTTTGAATAAAAAACTGGGTAGCATAATGCTCTGTGGCGATCGGAAGCCTACCGTCATGCCATCTTTCACCGATTTCGACCAGGACAGGGTGAACAATTTCTACCAATACTTGATCCATCGGGTATAAACCAAACGCCCTGCGCATAATTTCCATAGCCCGGCTCTCCTGGAGACCCACCAGGCTTTCCAATAACTCTCCGGCCAGGTTGTTCAATGAAACAGGCTGAAGTGAAAAAGTAGGAGCAGGCTGGATAACTGGGTCATTTCCAGAGTCTCGCAGTTCGTTCAAATATTCTACCGCCCGGCTAATACTAAGGCCTCCGTCAATTTGTGTTTTTAGCCAGCGAAGGGTGATAAGATCATGTTCAGAGTAAAGCCGGTACCCCTGAGAGCCGCGCCGGGGCGAAGGCATCCCATAACGGCGTTCCCATGCCCGCAGTGTCACCGGCAAAAGGCCAAGCAATTTAGAGACAGCTTTAATGTTATATACGGGTAAATAGTGATCAATTTGAGTATGACCATCCATTTGTCTATCCTTTACATAAGAATAAATTCTTTATGCAGAGATCATAGCACTTTGTATAACCTAAAGGAAATTGTTTGTATAAGCTTTAATAGACCGATCTGGTAATCTCACGCCAGATTGGTCTGGTACTCGCCAGGAACAGCGCTTTCACAAAGTAAATTCTATACTGTGCGAGCGCTACGGCTATTGACCGGCAGTAGCATATGGATAGAATCAACCGCCTCGATTAATGTATCCCCCAGGTAAACGCCTTCTACATGATCTTTCAAAGCTGTTGTAGCGCGAAAAGCCGCCCCGCCAAAGCCAAAAACCGGCAAGGGCTTCACCTTTTTAATAAAACCAGACATTTTCTTAAGCTCGATCGCAGCCTCAATCATTGAGGCAGCCAGCACAATCATTGCCGGGTGTTCATAACTGGCATAATCGGTCAAATCCTCCAGGGGGACATCAGCGCCCAGGTATTCAACTCGGTATCCTTCGCTTCGCAGTAAAACGGACAGCATCAGACTCCCAATTTCGTGTTGTTCCGTAGGAGCGCAGCCCAGCATCAGGTAAGGGGCGCCGCGGCGAGAAGGATAAGCCTGTAAAAGCGAAAGCAGCTTACCCCGCAAGTAAGCGCTGACAAAGTGTTCCGTAGTGATGCGAATCTTCCCAGAAAACCATGCCTCGCCAATTTCAACCAATACAGGCGTGATAATTTGCATAAACGTAGTCGGTAGGTCAAAGAGCGAGTGGATTTCCCTTAGCAAGTCGCCAGAACGAGCTTCATCGTGTCGAATCAAGGCTTCAAATAACTGGCGAGAATATTCCGATGGAGGATTTGCCACCTTTCCAGGGGTAACAATCGGGGCGGCAGGGATCATATCTGGCCAGATGCCATCTTTTATCATGCTGTGCAGTTCATTTGCGACGTTGCTGATAGCCAACCCGCTATCCAGGCGATTCTTAATCCAGCGGAGCAAGGCAATATCCCGCTCAGAGTACAGGCGATAACGATTATCCGACCGAAAAGGGCTGAGAATATCATGCCGCCTTTCCCAGGCGCGCAAGGTCACAGGTCGGATGCCAGTCTGAAGAGCGACCGATTTAATGGTGTAAATCGGGGTATCCGAGAGATCAAGAATGGATGCCACTTTTTCACCTCCGTCTGTGGCGTCGAGAGAAATCCGAAGCCTGGATCACAAAGCCGATGATAAAAAGGGCAGCAAACTTGAGTAAAAGAAAACTATCCAGCAAGGGAATGGCGCGCGCCAGGATTACTGCTCCGCTGGCTGCGGAAAGAAATACCAGCGCCCAATCAAACAAAACGGTCAGAAGAACCGCCCCAATTACGCCGCCAACAAGCCAGGGCAAAATCGCCGGCAACTCAACGCCGCCAGCTTGAAAAAGAAAAGACAAGACATACCCACCTGCACCAAACCCGGCTACCGCCAGGGCAACTTTTTGCAACCCGACTGCCAGCCAGGCGCCCAACAGGCCAATCCCTAGCGCAATCGCAAGCGTAAGGAACCCAGACCGGTCTCCAAAGATCAGTTCGGCCAGACCAAAACCCACCGCAAAACCCAAAGTCGCCACAAATAACCAAAACAAACGGCGGCCTGCCAGCAAAAGGATCAGGCCAGCGACAAGAGAAAAAATAAAACCAATTGCAGACAACATAAACGCCTCTCTCCATAATTATAGTAGAAATAATTGGCAGAAAGCGAGCAAATCTTTTCAAGTTTCTTGGATAAAGTAGAGGCCGCTTTCTTTGCGGCCTCTACACTTGCATTGTTCAACACAACTTATGGAGTTACCCAAGAGTCAGCCCAAGCTGTTTGAGAGTCTGGGCAGAGGGCACACCTTGCTCATCCCACCCCATTCGGGCATAGTAATCCCGAATGGCCAGTTTGAGTTCCTCAGGTGTGAGCGCTTTTCCAGCGATCGGACCAGATTCCAGGCGGTAAAAGGCGCGGGCTGAAAGCGTATCATCATCAGCCGTAAAGCCTTCGCGAATCAAGAAGAGACGCGCCATGTTGACAATCCGGTCGCCAATCTCGCGAATCTCAGCAGCAGAAACCTGCCAGCCTGTCGCGGCGCTGAGAGCGTCCACCATGTGCTTGAATGTATAGGGGTAAAAATGGCAGATGACCGCGCTATCCATGAAAGTCTTGAAAGCAACCTCCACAATATAGGCTTTGATCTTCAGTTCAGAAATCCCCCAGAGAGGCAACGGCGTTTCGAGCCCAAATTCTTCCAGCCGGTTGCACGTTTCAGAGCCCGGGAAGGTCGCAAAATTATCAATGAGATTGTTCTGGTGATCCGCGCCGGTTGGAGAGAGCGCGTATCCCATTCCGCACAATTGCTTGAAGCGCGGGTCATGGAGCGGAAGCTCCTGCTTGCGCGCCACAGCCAGCATTTCATCCGCCGGGGGCCCGATCTTTTCTGCCATGCGGGCGCTGCCCAGCGCCATCTCGGCACCGATGCCTTCACAACGAACAATACGATGAATGCTTTCTATCAGTGAACTACCGTCTCCAAAACGGGGCAAAAAATCATAACCGGAGAGCAGTCCCTTTTCGGCGCACTCCATCGTGAATGCAATCACGCCGCCTGTGGAAATCGTGTCCAGACCATAAGCAGCGCAAAGCTCATTGGCTTTGGCGACCGCAACCGGATCATTCACCGCACATAAAGGCCCCAGTGCTCCCAGCGTTTCATATTCGGGGCCGCCATAACGGCTTTGGATTTCGACGTCCTGATCATTGTACTCCACTACCAGCTTACACCGCACCGGACAGCGGTTGCAGGTGTCGCGGTCTTTCAACATAATCGGAAAGAATTCGCGAGCGTCGAGTTTGCTGACGCCTTCGAAAACGCCATCCAGATAGTTGCGAATGGCCGTACCGCCAGTATCGTGATTGTAGGTGACCGAACCGGCGGTGCCATATTCTACTGCCCAGCCCATTAGATCCTTATAGTTTTTATTGATCCAGCGTTGAACGAGGCTCATCAACTCCTTATCCGCCAGGCCAACCGGCGCCGAACCGCGTACCGCGATGGCTTTGAGATTCTTGGAGCCCATCACTGCCCCCAGACCTGAACGGCCTGCAGCGCGGTTGATATCGTGCATGACGGCGGCAAAAAGCACCTGAGCCTCGCCAGCAGGACCAATTTGGGCAATACGTATCTTTTCATCCCCTAGTTCCTGGCAAATGATCTCCTGGGTATCGCCCGTAGTTTTCCCCCACAAATGTGCGGCAGAGCGGATTTCCACAGCGCCGTCTTTGATCCATAGGTAGACGGGGCTCTCCGCCCTACCCTGGATTACGACTGCGTCATAGCCCGCTTTTTTCAGCTCAGTTCCCCACCAGCCGCCTGCTTCACCGCTGGCCAACGCCCCCGTCAGTGGTGATTTTGCGCCAACCGCATGGCGACCTGTGCCCGGCAGAACGGTGCCGGAAAGTACGCCAGGGGCGAAGATTAATATATTTTCAGGACCAAGCGGATCCACACCTGCAGGCATTTCATTCAACAGGTAATGAAGAATAAAACCGCGCCCGCCGATCAGGCGGCGGTAAAAGGCTTCATCAGGCTGGTCCACCCACATCCGGCCGTCATTGAGGTTGACGCGCAATATTTTGCCTGTGTAGGCGCGCTTGCCATCCAGCATTTCCTGGTAATTTGGCGTCTGAAATGTTTTTCCAATGATATCCACAGTTTATCCTCCAGCGATTTGGGGAAAAAAGCGTACCACATCTCCGGGTTGCAAGCAGTAAGATACATCGCAGGTTTGCCCATTTACAAGGGCAACCACAGGCTGCCGAAATACGATACCGTGGGAGTTCAGGGCTTGCATAATGGTTTGCCCTGCGGCTACGGAAATTTCCCTGGGTGTTTTTTGTACCGTGTGGGATGGATCTAACAAAAAAGTTGCTTTGCCTTGCTCCATAAAAAAACCCCATCAGGCGAGCTGTGGGCTGGCAATTCATGCCAGCCCACTTTTCTCCCTAATGTAATCTTAGATGCGTCCACCCATCGTGAGCGCCATCAGCGCTTTCTGGACGTGAAGACGATTTTCGGCTTCATCATAAATCACAGAATGCGGACCATCCACGACGCCAGGAGTAACCTCATAGCCACGATCAATTGGCATACAATGCATGTAAATGGAAGAGCGCTTTGAAAGTTCCATGCGGCGTTCGTCCGCAATCCAGTCTTTGTGCTTATCGCACATCGCCTGAACCTCTTTCGGATCTTCGGTCACCGTGATAGGCCCCCAGCTCTTGGCATAAATGATGTCACTATCGCGGAAGGCCTCATCCATATCGTTGATTTCCTCGAACTTTGTCCCATTCTCGGCAGCATGTTTCCGGGCCGCTTCCAGGCACTTTGGCATCAGTTCAAAACCTTTAGGATGCGCCAGGGTCACATCCATCCCGAAACGAGTCATCAGCATAATTAAAGCCTGAGGCATCGACAGCGGGCGGACGTATTTAGGTGCATAGGTCCACGCAATGGTGAATTTTCGGCCGCGCAGATCATTGCCAAATTTTTCGCGAATGGTCATCAGATCAGCCATAGCCTGGCAGGGATGATCAACATCATCCTGCATGGAAATGACAGGAATATCAACGTATTTCGCCAGTTCGTACTGGTAAGCCTGGCCGATGTCGGTACGGCAATCGCGGACTGCAATACCGTGACCATAGCGTTCCAAAACGCCGCCAGTATCTTTGGCATTCTCGCCGTGCCCGACCTGGGTAGCGCTAGGGGTCAGAAAGATTGCATGGCCGCCTAGCTGAGTCATCCCAGCTTCGAAGGAGTTGCGAGTTCGGGTAGATTCTTCGAAGAAGAGCATGAACAGGGTTTTGGCGCGTAAGATGTGGTCGTGATGTTCACCGAAAGCAAATCGCCGTTTGAGCTCACCGGCGGCTTCGAGCATAGCATTCAATTCATCCACGCTCCAATCTTCGGTGGAAATGAAATCTTTATGGAACAAATTGGTAAGCATTTTTACAATCTCCTATTGATATAATTTTCCTGCTATTAACCCATTTGGGCAGCATACAAAACCGGGAATAATGCATAAAACATGGCCGCTTTGCGGACCTTTTCGAGGTTGACCTGGTCTTGGGGGGTATGAACGTACTTTTCCTCCTCAGGGCCAAAGCCCAGGGTAGGAATACCCGCAACGCCGGCAGAATAGGTGCCATCGGTGCTAAAGCGCCAGATATTCACAACAGGTTCCTCTCCCCAGAGCGCTTTATACGTCTCTTTACCTGCATTCAGAATGGGGGCATCTTCTGGAATCAGCCAGCCGGGGTAATAGCTCGGCCCGTCCAGACTTAAGCCGGTATGTGTCTTGACTGGCTGTTCCGGGATATAAGCCTGTGCGCCGAGCGGTTCAACGACCTTTCGAAAGCCTTCCAGGATGCTTTCCATCGTCTCACCTGGAACCGTACGGCGATCAACGGTGATCTCACACCAGCTTGGAACTGAATTGGGTGTGTGAGGTCCATTAATCAAGGAAATGACCTGATTACCCTTTCCAAAAAGCGGGTGTACGGGCAAATCAGCGTTCATCTTTTCAACCGCCTGAATGACTGGCACCATTTTGAGAATGGCGTTCTCTCCCAACTCAGGTGAACTGGCGTGAGCCGCTTTGCCGGTAACACGCACGCGCACCTCGCAGCGGCCGCGGTGACCGCGTCGCAACGTCAGGTCGGTGGCTTCTGCCAAAAGTACAACCTCTGGGCGCAGTCCATCACGCTCGACCAGAGAGCGCAAGGCAAATCCTTCAGCGTCTTCTTCCAGGGTTGCACCCATCACAACCACGGAATACTCGCTTGGCAGTTTTAACATTTTAAAGATCGCAGCGCCATAAACGATTGGGGCAACGCCGCCTTTGCAGTCTGAAGCGCCCAGACCATACATGACGCCATCTTCAATCACCGGTTGCAACGGCGGATGAGGCCATTCCCGTTCATCGGTGATCTCATTGTGGTCAAGATGTGCATTATACAGGATAATTTTCTTCCCCGTGCCGATCCGCCCAAGCGCATTGCCAGCCGAATCCATCCAGACTTCATCGAAGCCAAGATCCCGCATTTCCTTCAACGTGCGTTCGACTGCGGGAGTTTCCTGTCCGGTATAACTCCGAATTCGGATCAGATCTGCCAGAAAATTGACCATACGGTCGTTGACTGCATGAGAAGCGGTTTCAACCTGTTTTGCTAGTTCTGAATATCGTGATGAGGAACTCATAGTTTAGACGCCATCCGCAAATGCATCAATAAGCTCTTTAATATCGGGCATCATCGGGAAGAGGATCGGGCAGGTAACGCCAGCATCAATATATTCTTTCACTTTGGCGCGGCATTCGGCTGCAGTCCCAACTGCCATCACATTTCGAACAACCTCGTCCGGAATCAACTTGGCTGCTCTGGCGTAATCCTCTTCTGTGGCTGGCCACCCCATTACTGATTGAACTTTTTGAAGTAGTTCTTCGCTGGCCCCACTGGCTTTCATAATGTGTGGCTCTGTAGCGAAGTAATATGCTACCAATTTCTTGCCCTCGTTCATCGCTGCTTCCGGATCTTTGTCTGAGAGAGAGCAGATCAACAGTTCGGGGCGATCAATATCTTCAATCGTTTTACCAACTTTCTTCGCACCTTTTTCCACAAGCGAGACTGCATGGCGAATATAATCGGTCGAAACGACATAGTTAAGCACGACGCCATCGCAAATTTCTCCGGTTAACTCGAGCATCTTATCGCCAGTTGCGCCGATATATATTGGGATATCTCGCGGGCTCGCGTCGCTAAAGGCAACGTCTAATTTGATGCGGTCAAGATTCACGAACTCGCCTTTGTAGGTTACCTCTTCCATCGTGAAGAGCTGGCGGATGGCTTCGACGTATTCTTTCATCGCTAATAGAGGCTTTTCACGCTTAACGCCAACACGGCTCGCAATCGGTTCCCACCAGGCGCCCAGTCCTAACATTACGCGCCCGCGCCCATCGTATTTTCCGCCAAGTTCCCACATTGTGCTCCAACTGGCGGCGATGACCGCTGGGTTACGAGTCCAGATAGGTAAAACACCAGAACCATAACGCAGACGCTTTGTAACGGTCAAGAAAGCGCTCATCATAACAATGCAGTCGCGCGCCAGGCGGGTGTCCGCTTGCCAGATCTCAGAGAAACCCCGGTCCTCAGCGTATTTCGCCATTTCCAACTCATAGCGCATATCATGCCGATCCTGTAGATATAAGGCAAATCGTGTTTTCATATTTTTTATCCTTTCTAAAAATTAGAATTTTATTCTCATCCTGAGAGGTATTTGCTCAAATCAACATCCGGGTAACGAATTCGCTCGCCGTAATCACGTCGCTCAGGTTTATAGGTAGCGTCAATCCCAACTTTGGTCTGAACGCCGCGCATATCGGCAGTAGGATCCATTTCATGCCCCTGCGCGCCTTGTACAAAGAAGACATCGCGCGTCGGGTCAACGCGGTTAGTCATCGCCCAGAGGACATCCGCAGGGTCATAAATGTTTACATCTGGATCAACAACAATAACCTTCGCCACATTCACATGAGCCGTAAAGGCAGCCATGGCCACGTTCTTCGGTTCACCAGGATTGCTCTTTTCAAGCTGAACAATAGCAGCAAAACCATTTGCATACGGCGGGATATGCAGCGCCTTGACATCTTTACTGACATGTCGGCAAAAACGGAGCAAAAGCGGCTCACGAGGCAAAACATTACCGATGTAAATATGTTCAGCCCAGCCAGGCACAATAGTTTGATAGATAGGATTGTCGCGATAGCAGATCGCGGTGACCTCGAAAGTAGGACTCTGCCATAACTCACCGTAATAACCATGGAACTCTGCCAGGGGTCCTTCGGCATGGCGTACATGCGGCGGTAGATAACCTTCAATAACGACCTCGGCGTTGAAGGGGATATCAACATCTACGGTGACGCCTTTAGAAACAGCGACCGCTTCGCCACGGATGGCGCCAGCGATCATCAATTCATCGTTATCATAACGGGCGCCTGCCGCAATCATGATCGCAGGATCCAGGCCAATAGCAATTGCCACCTGCAATGGTTCATTCTTCTCCTGCTGTACTTTGTAAAACTGCATCGTGTGGCGCCATTCATTCACATTAAATCCGAAGGTGTGCGGGCCAAGAATCTGCATCCGGTTATATGAAAGGTTGCCGCGGCCAGATACCGGATCCTTTGTTACAGTAACGCCGCCGGTGATAAACGGCCCGCCATCCAGCGCCCCGTGAGTAGGGATGGGCAAACGGTAGAGGTTGATCTGGTCCCCTGTGATTACATTTTGCTTCCAGGGCGCCTCTTCCGTGACCCTACGTGGAGGGATCGCATTGGCCGGTTCAAGGGCATTGCCCATTTTATGCACCACTTCATCCGGTGTACACTCCAGGGCAATCGCGGCTGTCATCGGGCTAACGACGGCGTTTGTAAAAACCGGCCAGGGAATCAGGTCTTGAGAACCAGTAACGGTTTCAAAAAGGACGGCTTTGCCGCCCTGGCGGGCAAGCGCTGCGCCAACATTCGCCAGTTCATGATCCAAAGATACTGGGCGGGTAATCCTTTCAAACGAACCTTTTTCCTTCAAAACCTCAATAAAACTACGAAGATCATAAATCCTTGCCATTTCTCGCTACCTCCAAAAAACTTTGTCCGGCGCTGGGGCTATTTTGAGCGTCGCAAATTTCTCAATCTAGCCCAGCTCTTTTTCGAAGCAATATCACAGCCTGAATGCATTCTTTCAACAGAGCTTCCTCGTCTATATGCAACAGACGGCGGTCTTTCATTAAGATGTTCCCGCGCACAATAACCGTATCAACATCACTCCCATGCGAGCATAATACCAAAGCCGAATCCAGATCATGAACAGGCATGGCGCGCTCGTGTGCCAGGTTCACCAAAATCAGATCGGCAACCGAACCTGGAATTATATCTTGACCACCGACTGCTATGGATAACAGTTGAGCGGGCTGCAACACCGAGGCGTCTACGAGGTGGGCGCGCGCCAGGCTTAACGCCATTTTAGTTGTTTCAAATAGGTCCTGGGTATCGTTGCTGGCAGGGCCATCGCTGCCCAAACGCAACGTAACCCCTTGATCCAACATCGCCGGGATCGGCGCTATTCCGGAGCCCATGACCGCATTACTGACGGGGCAATGGACCACAAGCGCGCCCCGACGGGCAAGTAGTTCAATTTCTCCTTCATCAACCCAGACCGCATGAACAATCTGGCTCTGCGGCCCAAGAATACCAAGCGTGTCAAGCCAGCGAATGGGAGTTAGCCCATATTCATCCAACGACATTTGAATTTCATCCCTGGTTTCGGCCACATGAATATGGGTGAAACTGCCGTTTTTTACTGCCAGATCATGAGTCTTTTGAAGGCAATCAGCGCTACATCTCCAGGGGGTGGCTGGTCCGCTGGCAAAATGGAGAAAAGGCCTCGATGGTAAGTCGGCGCTATCTCGCGTAAGCGCGAACCATTCCTCCATCTCATCCAGAATGGCGGTGGCGTCCTCAGAGTTTACGCCCTTGTCCGACCAGAGACGGGCGATCACACAATTAATTCCAACCTGCTTGGCCGCTTCCATGACCACGCCAGTGTGATCCCGCGTGGTTGTCACCTTATGATGCTGGACAACCGAGGTGCAACCACATTTTAAGTTTTCTACCAGTCCCAGTAAAGCTGCCAGGCGCATTTCTTCAACCGACATAGCAGATTGTAGCGGCCAGATCAATTCTTTCAGCCATCGTAAAAGCGGACGTCCGGCGGCCAACCCCCGCATGAAAGTCTGGCTGAAGTGCGTATGCCCGTTTGTCAGGCCTGGGATCAGGGCTTTGCCCTCTGCACGGATCACTTGACGAGCGCTTTTCAACAATTCTTCATCGGGCCGGCCTGCCGCCACAGTCTGGATCCGTCCGTCCTGAATGGCAACATAACCAGGTGAAAGCCACCCCTGCTCAGTTCTTACAGCACCATCATAGATCAAGATATCGGTCGCCATCGTTAGACCAGGCTTCTCCCACCATCCACAAAGTAAACGGAGCCAGTAGCAAAATCATTTTCGATCAAAAAGGTAGCTAGGTGAGCCAAATCAGCCGGGGTGCCCACCCGCTTGAGGACGGATTTTTCCACAGCCCATTTAATTTTTTCCGGGGATGGGTTAGGCGGCAACAGCACAGTCCCCGGGGCAATGGCGTTCACACGAACAGCAGGAGCCAGTTCATAGGCCATGGCTTTGGTCAACGCCACCAAACCGGCTTTGCTCGAGGCATGATGCGCATATCCGGGCCAAACCTGAAAAGCCGAGAGATCTGTGATGTTGATGATCACTCCCTGACCCTGTTTCAACATGGCAGGTGCAACAGCCCTGGAGCAAAGAAAAGGGCCTTTAAGATTAACATCCATCGCCATATCCCAGTCTTCTTCCGTAATCTCCAAAAACGGGGCTTTGAGCCAGATGGCGGCGCTGTTGATGAGTACATCAATACGACCAAACATCTCAAGGGTATGCCCTACCCAGGCGTTGATCTTGGCGCTATCCCTCATCTCGACCTGATGCGCCAGACACCTTACGCCGCAAGCCTCAATCTCTTTTTGAGCTTCTTGCCAGGGTTCATCCTCCAGGTAATACGTAAAAGAAATATGAGCCCCTTTTTGCGCCAGGGAGAGCGCTACCTCCCGCCCCACTCGGGTGGCTGCCCCGGTGATGAGAACGACAGAATCCTTAATTTGCATCTGGTTAACCCTCCCAAAAATTCATTCATCCAGCCAGGCTATAACCATTGGTCGCTCGATGAGTTGCTTAATGCGTTGGAGAAATTTCGCAGCAGGAGCGCCATCCACCAGGCGATGGTCAAAAGACAAACTGAGCGCCATCATCTCCCTCAAGACAATCTGACCTTCTACGCCCACTGGTCTGGATACAATCCTGCCCACCCCCATAATGGCGCATTCCGGCGGGTTGATGATCGGCGTAAAGGCGTCAATGTCGAACATTCCCAGATTGGTGATTGAAAAAACACCCCCCGTAAGATCGTCCGGTAAACTACGACCAGAAAGCGCGCGTTCCACCAGAGCTGCAAGATCTGCATTGATTTCAAGCAGTCGTTTAGAAGTTGCATTGCGCACGACCGGGACGAGCAAGCCGCGCTCGGTATCAACAGCCACGCCAATGTTGATCTCCGGCATCGTTTGGATCCCTTCCGGTGTCAGTTGAACGTTCATATAGGGAAATTCTTGCAAAGCTCTGGCGGCCAGAAAGACCAACATCGCGTTGAATGACACCTTTGGCGCTTTATCGCCATGCCGCAGTGCCAGTTCTGCATTGAGCTGGCGGCGGGTAGCGACCAGGAAGGTGGCATCAGCGTCGGTGGTCAAGGTCACCTGGGGACGCTCGCGCCATCCGGCGGAGAGACGGTCTGCAATGATGGCGCGCAGACCGCTCAGCGGGCGGACAGTAGAAGAAGACATTGAAGCGCTGACCGTCGCAGACGTTCCAACCCGTTCGATATCCTGGCGGGTGACCATGCCACGCGGCCCGCTCCCTGAAACATGCTGCAAGCTGACACCGCTCGCTTCGGCTAGCCGGCGGGCAACAGGCGTGGCGCGCACAGTTTGCTTGTGGAGGATTTCTTTAATATCCTCAAAAACCACCATGCCCCGCACCCCGCTGCCCCTTACACCAGTCAGATCAATTCCTAGTTTGCGCGCTTCTTGGCGTGCCTTGGGGGTGGCGCGGATTTGGCCAGAGGTTTCTTTCTCTTCGGCGGCAGATTGAACAGGTGCGGCCTGCACCCTGATGCGACCGGCTTCTTCAGAAGGAGACGTCGCTTCGACCGGCGTTCGATGAAAAGATGCTACCTTCTGTGTGGTTTTAAGCAGAGCAACCGGTTTTAGAATTGGCACAACCGACCCAACCGGGGCCTGTATTTGCAAATAACCACTGGCGGGGGCTTCAATCTCCAATGTGGATTTTTCATTCTCAATCGTAAACAGAGGCGTGCCCTTGTCAACCCAAGCGCCATCTGGAACCAGCCACTCGAGGATTTTGGCCTCCGTCATCGTCAGTCCTAAACGCGGCATGACAACTTGATAAGCTTGTAAGGTATTTTCATCGCTCATAATGTCTTACCGGCTTTCTTCTTTGCTCGATAATTTTTGATGTAACCCCGACCAGAAGGATCGCGTCCGGTCAGAAACTCGATGGCACGCACCGTCTCGATCAATCCCGGCGTCGCTGGATTCACAATGGCAGCATCCAGCCCCGATGGAACAGAACCAATCAAATAAGCCAGGTCAACATACACGGCTTCGGGCATACCAAAGCCAGCGTTCCCAATCCCTAAAATGGTCGCTGAGTCCAGTTCCTGATGAAAACGCCGCAGCGTCTCAATGGTCACTTGAAACGTATCGGGCTCCGCTGAGGATGCCAGGCAAATCGCATCCAGGACAATATCCTGTCGCGGAATACCAGCCGCTTCAGCAGTATCCAAAATTACTCGCGCCTCCACCACCCGCCCTTCCGCCGTCCTGGGTAAGCCATAAATATGGCCGATTGGCATCCCAACCAATGCAGCGCCATACTTTTTGGCGATGGGAAGAAGGACTTCAAGGGTGTCTTTTTCTGCTGTGACCGAGTTGATCAAAGCCTTAGACGGGCTGATTTCCTTGAGCGCCGCCTCAAGCGCCTGTGGATTGCGCGTATCAAGGGAAATCGGACAACCAATTTCCTTGTCAATATAATGAGCAATGCGCGGGAGCAGATCAACCTCATCCAGGCCAGGATGATTGATCAAGATATCAACCATATCCAACCCGACATTTCTGCCCCAATCAGCCAGGGCAAGAATACTGTCCATCTTCCCGGCGCTAAGTTCGTCGTAGATCTTCGGAGTCTGATCCATGATGCGCAACTGGTCATTGATCAAAACCACCGGATAGCCAGCGCCAATGACCACGCTGCCGTTTGGACCTGCTAGTGTGGTTGCCATACCTTCGTCCTTCCTTCCCTTCCCAGATAAACCGCCGATCCACTATCGCTTTTTACGAATCGCTTCAGGCTTTTCCAAACAACGAGCGCACCCCTTTGGCAACATCTTCCTCAGATGGCAAGACATAGCTTTCCAGTTCCGGGCTGTAAGGTAGCGGGACATTTTTTGCGCCAATCCGGAGGATAGGGGCATCCAGATATTCGATGGCTTCTTCAGATAACATCGCGGCAATTTCTGCCCCCGGCCCACCGCGCACATGGGCTTCGTGCGCGATGACAGCGCGGCTGGTCTTGGTGACCGATTGAATAATGGTATGTTTGTCGAGTGGAACCAGCGTGCGGGGATCAACAACCTCAACATCAATTCCTTCCGAGGCAAGCACAGCCGCAGCTCTCATCACTTTCGGAAGCATCGCGCCAATAGCGATCACAGTTGCATCTTTCCCCGATCGAGCGATGTTGGCCTTCCCAAACGGGATCGAAAAATCGGGGTCTTCTGGAACAGCACCTGTCGTGGCATAAAGCATCTTAGGTTCAAAAAACAACACCGGATCTTCGCCGCGAATGGCCGTTCTAAGCAAACCTTTGGCATCTGCTGGAGTAGCGGGGGTTACAATTTTCAAACCGGGGATATTGAGGAACCAGGCTTCAGGGCTTTGGGAATGCTGAGCAGCCGCCGAACCAGGCGCGCCAGTAGTAACGCGAATCACCAGCGGCACATTCGCAACCCCACCGCTCATATACCGGGCTTTAGCAACCTGGTTGGCAATCTGGTCCCCAGCACACATCATAAAATCTCCAAACATAATTTCAACGATCGGGCGCATCCCGACCAGAGCCGCACCCAAACCGTTGCCAATGATAGCCGCTTCGGAAATCGCCGTATCAATTACCCGTTCAGGACCAAATTCCGCCAGCATACCATGAGAAACCCCCCAAACCCCTTCAAAAACACCGACGTCCTCGCCCATCAAAAAGACAGTAGGATCGCGGCGCATTTCTTCACACATCACTTCTCGAATAGCTTCAGAGTACGTAATTTCGCGCATTTTTATCCCTACCGGATCTACTAGAATACCAGACCATTATGGGTATCAGCATAGACACCCGCCAAAGCGTCTTCGGGCTTGGGCTTCTCTGCTGAAGAAGCGAAAGCAACGGCGTCATCCAGTTGAGCCATAACCTGACCCTGAATTTCCTCCAGCGTCCCTTCGTCCACCAATCCTGACTTGATCAGCTTGGCACGGAAGGCGGGGATGGGATCCTTCTTCTTCCAGGATTCGACCTCTTCCACGGTGCGGTAAACCTGGGGATCGCCTTCATAATGCCCGCGAGTTCGGTATGTTTTGGCTTCGATGAAGGTTGGGCCTTCTCCAGCGCGAGCGCGCCTGGCAGCCTCCACAACCGCATCATAGACAGCCAGGACATCATTTCCGTCCACTACTACGCCATGGAAGCCATACCCCGCCGCGCGGACCACCAAATCGGTGATGGGCGTGGAGCGAGTGATATGAGTGCCTTCGCCGTAAAGATTATTTTCACAGAAAAAGATTACCGGTAGCTTCCAAACGCCGGCATGATTGGCCGCTTCGTGGAAAGAACCTTCGTTGGTAGCGCCATCACCAAAGAACGCCAGCGCTACCCGCTTTTCACCGCGCAGCTTAAAGCCAAGAGCCGCCCCCACGGCAATCGGGATGCCTCCCCCCACAATGCCATTGGCCCCCAAGATACCCAATCCAAAGTCTGCAAGATGTAGGGAACCCCCCCGACCTTTGCAATACCCCGGGGAACGCGCCGCCAGTTCAGCCATCATGTAGCGGGCTTCGCCGCCTTTTCCTATCAGATGACCATGACCCCGATGCGTGCTGGTGATAACATCATCGGCATTAAGAGCCAGGCATGCGCCCGCGGCTGTTGCTTCCTGCCCCACACAGG
>JABLXC010000034.1 GCA_013178185.1 Anaerolineae bacterium
TCCTCCTCGAGGAGCCTTTTTATTTAATGAGAGGTTGGAGGTTCCCCATTGAGGGGATGGTATCGAGTCCTCCTCGAGGAGCTTTTTTTTAATGAGAGGCTGGAGGTTCCCCCTTGAGGGGATGGTATCGAGTCCTCCTCGAGGAGCCTTTTTATTTAATGAGAGGTTGGAGGTTCCCCATTGAGGGAAACGACATCCGATTCCTCAAGAAACCAATATCGCCTGACAAACTTGTAAGGACTGTGGATGTGCAGCTTTATCCCATTGAATGGAAAACTAAAACCAATATAATACTGTTAAAGTTTTTAACAGGAAGCGGCTCGTCCGGTGTGGCAGATTTTAATCTACCTATCAGACGGCGCGAGTTGTTTTGAATATTATTGAGGTTTTTTCTTTTCTCCGAACTGCAAACGTGGCCGGGAGCGCTCGCTGGAATATAAATTGCACCGTGAATATTGCCCTCAGGCTGCCCGAAGGGCGCGGAGTCTTATGAATAAGCTGTGGAGAATTCACTGGCGCGATCTGGTCCTGGGGATACTATCCATTTTGTTGGGCGCGCTGTTGTCGCGCTCCTTCTGGCGGCATGGCGATCAGGAGCTGAGAGCCGAATATCTGCTCCAGGCCCAGCGAGTAGCGCAGGCGGTTGATCTGGAGGAGTTTAGGGCGCTTTCCGGCTCTCCAGATGATCAGGAGCGGCCCGAGTATAAGCGGCTAAAACAGCAGCTCATGCTCACGCGGCGGACCTACCCGGAGAGCCGCTTTCTATACCTGATGGGGCGAAACCCCAGCGGCGAGATCTTTTTTTACATCGATTCAGAACCACCGGGTTCCCCGGACGAGTCGCCGCCTGGCCAGATCTTTACGGATGCGACAGACACACTCGAGCGCGTGTTCTCTGAGGGAAGCGCGGCGGTCGAAGGACCGGTGGTGGACGATTGGGGCGTCTGGGTGAGCGCGCTGGCGCCGCTGCTTGATCCGGACGACGGCAGGGTGATCGCCGTCTTTGGGATGGATGTGGAAGCCGCCAGTTGGAACCGCCTTATCTTGGAGCGCGTGATCCTGCCGGTAGCCCTTTCGATCCTGCTGGTGGTCTCCCTTTTGGCAGGTGGCCTATACCTGCATCATCGTTTCCGCCTTCGTCCTGGTTGGCTGGATGCCCACGCCGAGCTTTATCTTACCCTTGCGCTTGGGTTGATGATTACCGGCCTGGCGGCCTGGGTAGCCCACGACGGTGAGAAGCAGTCGAGAAAAGAAACGTTTGAGCAGCTCGCTGCCGCCAGCACGGGATACCTTTCGGCCTATATGCGCGATTTGGAAAACTTCCGTTTAAGAGGATTGGCGGATTTTTTTGAGGCCAGCCAGTTTGTAGATTTTCGGGAATTTCTCACCTACACGACGTCGCTCGCCAGGGATCACAAGGTTCAAGCCTGGGAATGGGTTCCTGTCGTCCCGGCGCGAGAGCGCCTGCAGTTCGAAGAGAACGCCCACCAGGATGGCCTGGCCGGTTTTGTGATCTGGGAATTGAACGCCCAAGAACAGCGCATCCCTGCCCAGGAGCGTGAAGTCTATTACCCGATCTTGTATATATCTCCGCTGCAGGGTAACGAGGCTGCGATCGGCTATGATCTCGCTTCCGAGCCGGTCAGGCGGGTCGCGCTCGAGGTGGCGGACAGCAGCGGGCTGACCACAGCTACTGACCCGATCTTGCTCGTGCAGGAGACTGAAAACCAGATGGGGATTCTCACAGCATGGCCGGTCTATGGCAGCGATGCTCCGGGCAGCCAGCGGGGCTTTGTGCTGGCGGCGCTACGGATGGGCGACTTGCTGCACAGCGCGCTCGGGATTCGATCTGATTTTGAGCCAGTTTTGTTTGTTGATTTTTACCAACTTCAAGAAAATGGCCTGCCCTTGCTTTTGGCGAGCAACGCCCCACAGGAGATCGTCCAGAGGCATATTCAGGGAGAATTGCATGACCATCCCTATGGAGGAGACCTGACCTTCAGTCAGCCGTTTTTCGCCTTTGGCAAAGCCTATATGATGTTGGCTCACCCCAGCCCGGCATTTGCCCGCCTTTACCCGGTTCGGGCAAGGGAGATCGCCCTTCTTGTCGGCGTAGTGATTACCATCCTGCTGGGATTTTCGATCAATGCTTTTGTCAATCGCCAGAACATATTGGAGAAACTTGTTGCAGCGCGCACGGCAGAATTGCAGGAGAGTGAAGAACAATATCGCCAGCTTTTCGAGGCCGAATCGGACGCCATTTTCCTGATTGATAATGAGGAGGGGCGCATCTTGCAGGCCAACCAGGCAGCCTGCGCGCTCTATGGTTACAGCCGCGATGAGCTGCTGGCGCTGTGCAACACCGATTTATCGGCAGAACCAGAGCAGACGCGCAAAGCAACCCGTGAAAATGAACCTGATCCCAGCCGGGTGGTGGCGATCCCGCTGCGCTGGCACAAGAAAAAAGATGGAACGGTCTTTCCGGTAGAGATTGCTGCGCGGCTTTTTGTGTACAAAGGCCGGCCGGTGCACATTGCCGCCATCCGCGACATCACACAGCGCTTTGAAGCGGAAAAAACTCTACACCTGCAGAGCTCTGCGCTGAACTCGGCCGCCAACGCCATCGTCATCACCGACCGGCAGGGGACGATTCAATGGATAAACCCTGCTTTTACAGCGCTGACAGGCTATCCGTTTGAGGAGGCCGTGGGCAAGAATCCCCGCCAGCTTGTGAGGTCCGGCGTTCACGGGCGGAAATTTTACCGGCGGTTGTGGGATACCATCCTTTCGGGCCGTACGTGGCGCGGCGAGATCACCAATCGCAGAAAAGATGGTGAGCTTTATGATGAGGAAATGACCATCACACCGGTCAAAAGCGCCAATGGCGAGATCACGCACTTTATCGCGATCAAACAAAATGTCAGTGAACGCAAGCAGCGCGAGCGCGAGTTGGAAGCTGTTGCAGTTGTCAGTGCGGCTTTGCGGGCGGCTTCGACGCGGGCTGAAATGCTGCCGGTCATCCTGGACCAGCTCACTGCCTTGCTAAACGCCGACGGCGCGGCGTTGGCGTTACGCGATGCGAGCAATGGAGAACTGTCGCTCGAAGCGTCGCGCGGCGAATTCGAAAAGACGCTGCGCAAACGCCTGGGGCCTGGCGAGGGACTTTCTGGCGCTGTGATGAAGAGTGGGACGCCATTTGTGACCCAGGATATCTCCCGAGAAAGCAGCGAAAACTGGGCATTCGTTTTTGAGGTAGTGCGAGCCGTGGCCTGTATTCCGTTAATTGTCGAGACGCAAACCATTGGCGTTCTCTGGATCGGGCGCAAGAACCCATTCACCCCTGGCGAAATCCGGCTGATGACCTCTGTGGCGGATATCGCCGCCAGCGCTATCCATCGCGAGACGTTGCGAGAGGAAACGGTTCGGCAACTCGATCGCCTTGCCACCCTGCGGGCAATTGACCAGGTGCTGACCAGCAACGTGGATCTAAAGGTCATGCTGAAGTTTATCCTGGGGCAGGTGGCTTCCCAGTTGAAAGCCGAGGCGGTGGCTGTGTTGCTGCTCAACCCCCGCACGATGGAATTGCAATACGCCGAAGGCCGCGGCTTCCGGACGCGGGAGATCGAATCCGCCAGGGTAGGCCTGGGCAGAGGGGCGGCGGGACAGGTTGCGGCGGAACAGAAGACTTTGCTCCTGCCCGACCTGACGGTCGAACGTTTTTGGCGCGCCCCGCTCATCTCGAAAGAAGGTTTTGTCTCTTATTTTGCGACGCCGCTGGTTGTTAAGGGGCAGTTGAAAGGCGTGCTGGAAATCTTTCAGCGCGCCCGCTTTGACCCTGAACCAGACTGGGTGAACTATTTCGAAATGCTGGCCGGGCAAATTGCGATTGCGATTGAGAACACACAGCTTTTTGAAAATTTGCAGCGTTCCAACACCGAACTCTCGCTGGCTTATGACGCTACCCTGGAAGGCTGGTCTAGGGCGATGGATCTGCGTGACGAAGGAACCGAAGGGCATACCCGGCGGGTGACCGATCTGACCCTGCGGCTGGCGCAGATGGCGGGAATGAGCGAAGAAGAGCTTGTCCACGTGCGGCGCGGCGCCCTGCTGCATGATATCGGCAAGTTGGGCGTGCCGGACAGGATTTTGCTCAAACCCGGCCCGCTCGATGAGGCAGAATGGGCGGTCATGCACCGCCACCCGCAGTTTGCCTTTGACATGCTCTGGCCGATTGCGTTCCTACGCTCGGCGCTTGACATCCCTTACTGCCACCATGAGAAGTGGGATGGGACGGGCTACCCGCGTGGCCTGAAGGGCGAGCAAATTCCCCTTGCGGCGCGCATCTTTGCCGTAGTGGATGTGTATGACGCCCTGATCTCCGACCGGCCTTACCGTCCAGCCTGGACGGAGGAAGAGGCTTTTGCAACCATCCGGGAGGGCAGCGGCACGCATTTTGACCCCGAAATTGTAAAATTATTCTTCGAGATGATGGCGAAGCGCAACGAAGCGTGAAAAAAGACACCCGCGATCTTCTTTAGGGCTGGACGAAGACGCCGGCGCGCAGGTCGGCAAGCGCTTGCTGGATCTCTTCGCGGGTGTTCATGACGAAGGGCCCATAAGGGACGATCGGTTCAAGGAAGGGCTGGCCGGCGATCAGCATGAAGCGCACCAGGGAAGAACCGGCAGAGACCTGGAGGTGATCGCCATCGTTGAATACTGCCATGCGCACGGCGCTCACGGTCTGGTCGCCGAACAACCCCTGGCCCTCAAAGACATAGGCCAGGACGGTGTGGCCGGGCGGGATTGGCTGGGTAAAGGTCGAACCGGGCGAGAGCGTCACGTCCAGGTAAAGTGGGTTGGCGGCAATCTCGGTGACCGGTCCCTGGATTCCGCCCACCTGACCGGCAACCACCCGTACTTTTACGCCGTTTTCTCCTGTGACGGGGATTTCGGTTTCCTTGACCTCCTGGTAGCGCGGCTGGGTCATTTTTAGGACGGCGGGCAGGTTGACCCACAGTTGAAAGCCGTAAATGTTTCCCTGGGGGCCGCGGCGGGGCATTTCCTCATGCAGAATGCCGCGCCCGGAGGTCATCCACTGGACATCGCCGGGGCCGATCAGCCCGGCATTGCCCAGGCTGTCGCGGTGATGAACGCTGCCCTCCAGCATGTAGGTGACGGTTTCGATGCCGCGATGAGGGTGCATTGGAAAGCCGCGGATGGGACCTTCTACGGGGTCGTTGAAGGCAAAATGGTCGAACAGCAGAAAAGGATCATAGAGATTCGAGATGCGCGGAGCGATCGAGCGGCGCAGCAGGACACCGGCGCCTTCGATGACATACTCCGGCTCGATCACTTCCTTTATCGTTCGCATACCGTTCATGGTTACCTCCAATGACTTATAATCTGTTCAGATACAAGGTTATTTTATCAGATAATTATTATCTAAATATTAGAATTAATGAAACCTTGTTGTCCCCGTAGATTGTTTTATAATGACCTCTCCACCCTGATTCTTGAAAAGGTAAAAAATGACCCTCCCTCGCACAAAACATCCTTCTCTAACCCGTTTTGCCTGGCTTTCGATCGCGGCGGCCGTTTTGACCATCGGGCTGAAGACCGCCGCCTACGCCCTGACGGGGTCGGTTGGGCTGCTCTCCGACGCGCTGGAATCGGGCGTTAACCTGGCCGGGGCGTTGATGGCGCTGGCGATGCTGACCATCGCCGCCCGCCCGGCGGATGAAGGGCATGCCTTTGGCCACGGCAAAGCCGAATATTTCTCCAGCGGCATCGAGGGAACGTTGATTCTGGCGGCCGCGGCGGGGATCGGCTATGCGGCTATTGGGCGGCTGATCCATCCCCAGCCGCTGGAGCAGGTGGGGCTGGGACTGGCGGTCTCGGTCGTGGCCTCGCTGGTCAACCTGGGGGTGGCGCTGGCGCTGTTGCGCGCCGGCAGGCAGTATGATTCCATCACGTTGCAGGCCAACGCTCACCATCTTTTGACGGACGTTTGGACTTCGGCGGGCGTGCTGGTGGGGGTCGCCGCCGTCTCTTTGACGGGGTGGCAGCGCCTCGACTCGCTGACGGCGTTGGTAGTGGCCGGCAACATCGTCTATTCCGGCGTTCGCATCGTGCGCCAGTCGGTGAGGGGGCTGATGGACACTGCCCTGCCAGCCGAGGAGCAAGAGGCAATTCAGCGGGCGCTGGAACGTTACCAGAAGAGCGGGGTCGAATTCCACGCCTTGCGCACCCGGCAGGCAGGCGCGCAGCGGTTTATCTCTTTGCATGTGCTGGTGCCTGGTTCCTGGACCGTGCACAGCGGGCATAACTTGCTGGAGCATATTGAAGCGGATATCCGTTCAGCCCTGCCGAACGTGACCGTTTTTACGCACCTGGAATCGTTGCACGACCCGGCTTCCTGGAAGGATATCCACCTGGAGCGCCAGGAGGCTGCCGCGCCGCCAGAGCCGCTGCGAAACGATGAGGAGCATCCGGGTTGAGCGGCCGCGCGAGGGCGACTTTCCCATGAACAAAACCGTTCGCAAGTTCTGGAAACAATATCTGGCAACGCTGCCGCCGGAAGAAAAAGCAGGGCGCAGCTTTACCGCCTGGAGTTTTGGCAATTCGCCCGAAATGGCCGACCGGCTGGGCGATCTGACGCGGCAGGGGGTTAAGACCGCCACTTCTGCCCTGCTGTGGGAATTCGAAGCCACCGACGAAGCTCTGCCCAAACCTGGCGACCTGAACATCATCCTGAATGGGAAGGGCGAGCCGCTCTGCATTGTCGAAACTGTTGAGATCGAAATCAAGCCTTTCGACCAGGTGGATGAACGCTTTGCCTGGGAGGAGGGCGAAGGCAGCCGCACGTTGGAATACTGGCGCGCTGTGCATTGGGAGTTTTTTGGCCAATCGTGTGCCAGGATTGGCCGCCAGCCGAACGAGCGCATGCCGGTGGTGTGCGAACGATTCCGGCTCGTTTTTCCATGACCTGTCTAGCCGCAACAGGCCAGGAAGGTCCTTTCGTAAACTCCCAGTCCCAATCGTTAGGTTGTTTTAATTGTTTGGGCTACAATATTTACTTGTATCCGTTTGGTATGGGTGCAACAGGTTTCTCCCGGCGAAAACTCTGGGGCGTTGGGGCAGCGTTCTTCCTGTAGGACGAAATTAACCGGTGGGGTCAGGGATTTCATCTTGGGCCAAGAGGGATGTTATGGATGAGAACAAGTACGCGATCCTGGTTGGTATTAATGAATACGAAGATGCGAAGCTGTATTCCCTCAAATACGCTGAAAAAGACTGCGCAAAGATCCAAGAGGTTTTGACCGATCCCAACATGGGTACCTTTAAGCCGGAAAACGTCCAGATCCTTTGCGGCAAGGATGTTACCATCAAGAAGCTTCAGGAAGTGGTGAATTTCATCATGGGCCTGCCGCCGGATGCGGTGGTGTTGTTCTACTTTGCCGGGCATTCGTTTTATGGCGGCATCGGCAATGATGTTTACGTAGGCACCTATGACACCAGCGTGGATTACCTGGAGGTCAATTCGGATGCCGGAATCAAAATGAACTACCTGTATGAAAGGCTGTTTCACCAGACGCGCGTCCAGCAACTCCTTTTGATCATGGATTGCTGCTTCAGCGGAGCGCTGGTGCCTGAACATGTGGTGGCGAATTTTCCTTCCTTTCGAGGCGGCAGAAAAAACCGTTACGCCATCCTCTCCAGTTTGGGGACCTCCCCATCCTACGAAACCGATGAACACAAAGGGGGGTCCTTCACCTATTACCTGGTGAAAGGGCTGAGAGGGGAAGCTGACACCAGCGGGCAGGGGACGGTAAGCCTGGAGGACCTGCTGAGGTACCTGCGAAAAGAGTTGGGCGATAAATCTTTTGTGCAAACCGGTAGCCTGTTCGAATCGATCATTTTGACAAAACCCGGCCTGACGCTCAAGCCCGCCAGCCAGGGCGTCTTTATCAAGGGCAACGGGCAATTTGAATTCCAGCCGCTGCGCAACCCGCTATTTGTGTATGAAGATTTTTTTGAGCGGCTCTTGGAAAAACTGGATCCGAAGGCCTTTGATCTGAATGTGAGCATTGGGAACAACCTGCTGGAGGCGATCCGGCAAATTACGAACGCCGAAGGGGTGTTTGTGGTGGATGTTGCCCGCGACCATTGGGACCTTGAGGCGGCCAGCGAACTTAACAACGGCAGCCAGCCCCGGAACGTGTATATTGAAAAAACCATCACGTCTGTCCTCTCTAGCCTGGATGTGCTGAAGCTGTTTAATTTGAAACATCATGGGGTTTACTCACAAGAGGCAGGGGCCGTCGAGCCGCCGCAAAAAAGGACGGTCGTCATCCCCTTGTTGAACAGCCGCACGATGAGGATAATGATCGTGAGCGGCCTGGAAGCCGATGAATTATTCATTGGAGATGTCTTTGGCAGCACCCTGGCGACCTTATACCAGTTGGGTCAAGAAATTTTACCCCTGCGGTTCGATATCCTCAAAGCCAGGCTGCTGGATCACATCAAGGGGACGTACGGATTCGTACCTGCGGCCATTTATGACAGGCGGTTTGAGCTTTTCACCAGCCGCCTGAAGGAAATGGAAGTGTATTTTCAGCCCATCATTTACCTGGATGAAGATGATTTGCACATCGAAAGCTGGGAAGCGCTTGCAAGGGATCCTGCCGCCTCGCACCGGAAAGCGCCCGTTGACCTGTTCGAAGCGGCGCAGCTCTGGGGCGTGCGGTTTTCAACGGAATTGGATATCCACTTTCTTGAGAAATCAACCGACGCCTATGATGCACAGGTGAAGCGCACTTCCGGTTTGCAACGCGCTGGCGACAAAAAGCCGTTATCGGTGAATGTTTTTCCGGCTTCGCTGATGAGGACGAATTACATGGAGGCGGTGAAAGCTTCCAAAGTGAGGGAGAAGTACCTGGTATTGGAAATTTCGGAACGGACGCCGCTGCCGGATCCCGAACCGGCGTATTGTTTTACCAAGTGCAAGTATCAGAAAAGATGGCTGGACTGCGATAAGTGCCGGAATGAGTTATTCATCAACCGGTTGAAAGAGTACAGCAATCTGCACATCAACATTGCCATCGATGATTTCGGTATCGGCCATTCGTCCATTTCCAGGTTGATCCACCTGCCGTTGAACTACGTGAAGATTGACAATGAGATCATTCACGAGGAAGGGAGCCGGATTACCATTCGATACGTCAACGAGATGATCCGGGAAAAAATCCTGACCACCTCCCGCATCGTGATCGAAGGGTATGACGAAAAGAGCAGGCTCACGCTGCGCGAGCTATACGATCTGGGCATCCGGTACGTGCAGGGGTTCGAAGTCGGCGAGGCAAGCCCAACCATCTACGCCCGCCTGGAAAAAGAAAAGCTGGCCAGCATCCTGAGCGACCTGAAACAGCCAAACGGAGGTCTGGGATGATCATACGAACTGCCGATTACCAAAACGCCCCCCCTGAATTCGAAGGGGTGTTGAGCCCCATTTCAGAACAGGAAGTGGAAGATTGGAAGACCAGCCTGAAGAGTGCGGGGGCGCGCAGTGGCCTCTTTGACCTTTCCGAAGAAGATTTACCGGTGATCGGCATCGGCAAACCGGAGACCTGGCTGCTGCAAGATTTTCTTCCTTCCAACGAAATTGATCCCGCGCTGCTTTCCAAGATGCTCAGCCGCAACGATTTTTACGTGATCCGGCTGTCTTGTTCCTTCTTACCGCGCCTGGAACAGATCGCGATCGAATGGGCTCGCTACGAGATCTTCTTCTACCAGAACAATGACAGCGAGTTCACGGTGTACGACCTGATCCCGATGTCTGTCACCCAACCGGTGACGCATAAAACCATGTTCAAGATTTCGCCAAAGCTCTCCTTTATGCAGGTAGAAGCGGATATGGGGAGCGCCAGCCACGGCATAGAGTACAACGAGATGTACCCAATCATTTATGGGGCTGGGGCGGGCGAGGAGGTTGCAAGTTGGACCTTTCAGGGATATAAGAACGCGCCGATCCAGGGGGGCAAGTTCATGTTCGTGTTGCTAAAGACACCCAAGGGGGTTGGGCCTCGCTTTGCCAACGTGACGATGAACGCGAACATCAAAGCCTACGGCGCCCTCCTGAGGGCCAAAATGGCTTTCAGGGACGAAAACATGAAGACCTCGAAGATCTTAAAGCTGATGGACTAGCCGCAGCTTTCTCAAGGTACGCGGATGGAAATTAACGCCTTCAAACTGGAACGCTTTTTTGCGAAGTACGAGTTTAGCACTGAATTTCTGCTGTGTAGCTCCGATTGCGAATCGTTGGTGTTGGGAGACTTGTTAGCGCTGGAACCGGCGGCGCGCCCCGAGCTGGAGAAAGTCTGGCTGGGGTACACCGAATCGGCGGGCAGTCCCACACTGCGCCAGGAAATCGCCAAAATTTACACCACTATTGCTCCTGATGAGATCCTGGTGCACGCCGGGGCGGAAGAGGCGATCTTTCTCTTCATGCATGCTGCGCTTCAGCCCGGCGACCATGCAGTGGTGCATTCTCCCTGTTACCAATCGCTGGCAGAAGTTGCCCGCAGCGCTGGCGCTGAGATTAGCCGCTGGCAGGCCTACGAGGAAACCGGCTGGGCGCTGAACCCAGAAGATTTAAAGCGCCTGCTGCGCCCCAACACGCGCGCTGTGATCTTGAACACACCGCACAACCCCACCGGCTACCTGATGGCTCCTGAGACGTTTGCAGCCGTCCATCGCATCGTGCAGGAAGGCGGCGCGCTTTTGTTTTGCGATGAAGTGTACCGCGAGCTGGAACACAACCCCGCCGACCGGCTGCCGGCAGCTTGCGATGTCAACCCCTCAGCGGTTTCGCTGGGCGTGCTTTCCAAGGCCTATGGGCTGGCCGGGCTGCGCATCGGCTGGATCGCGACGCATAACGAGGATATTTACCGGAAAATGGCGCTTCTGAAGGATTACACCTCCATTTGTAACAGCGCCCCTTCTGAATTCCTGGCCGAAACCGCATTGCGCCGCCGTGAGACGCTGGCCCGGCGCAACCTGGAGATCATCCGCCACAACCTGGATATTCTGGATGGCTTCTTCTCCCGTCATGCAGAAAAGTTTGTCTGGCGGCGCCCCAGGGCCGGCTCGATCGCTTTCCCTCGGTTGATCGGGCAGGATGTCGAAACCTTTTGCGACCGGCTGGCGCGCCATGCGGGGGTGTTGCTGGCTCCCGGCAGCCTGTTTGACGACACGGGCAATCACTTTCGGATTGGGTTTGGTCGTGCTAACCTTCCGCAGGCAGTCGAACGGTTGGAAGCGTTCCTGGACCACGAGCCTGCCTGATGCAGGGCTGAGAGGATCGGTTCTGTCCCCGCGATTTTCTTGACAGCTTTGAACAAGGGGTGATAGAATCCGCTTCGCTCGGCAGTTTTTAATCGTTCTGAAATTTGGAAATGCCGCGGGTACTGCGCCGAACCCGTGGCTTTTTTATTCATTACAAAAAAGCCCTGCTTCATCAGCAGGGCAAGGATAACGCTGGCTGTAATGATGAGATAGATGAAAAATGGTTTCGTTGAGTTGTGCTATGGTTACAGACCCTTGGTAGCAGTGGCTACCAGCATCAATGCCAGGCCAACCAGCACCAGCCAGAACGCAATGCCGGAAAGGACCGGTATGGTGACCAGAGTGGCAATCAGGCCGGCTGCGCCGAGGATCAGCGCGACCCACCAGGTTGCTTTTTTCGGTGCACTCATTTTCATCAGATAATCCCTCCTTGTAAAAAATATTTCTGCGAACCTTTTGGCTTGCAGATTGCGCGCAAAGGCAATGGCCTTTATTAAAATTACATTAACCATTATAGCATAAAAACTCCCTTTTAGGCGACCGATGACGCGCCGAGCGGGGGAGCGGCTTTCGCAGTACAATAACAAATAAAGCATCAGGAAGGAAAGGGGATGACCGCTGATCTGAAGAAACCCAGCCAATTGATCCGGACCGGTGATCTGGTGGCAGCCCAGAGGGAATTGATTGGGATCCTGCGGGCCGACCCGGCGAATGAAGCGGCCTGGTTTTTGCTGGTGAAAGCCTTGCCGGCCATGCCGGATAAGATTGCGGCGCTGCGGGCCTGCGTGAAGAGCAATCCCAACAACCAGAGAGCGCGGAAAGCGCTTGAGAACCTGCAAATTCAGTGGGCGGCGGTAACCCGGCCGCCCCGGTTTCCAGAACACCCGGACCCAGACAACCTTCCCCCGCCCCCAAGCCCACAGCCCGAACCAGCTGCTCCCCAGCCCGTTCGCCGCCCCATCTGGCGCTGGTTGGGCGCAGCGGTGGTTCTTCTGGTTGCGCTGGTCATCCTTGCCGCGCTGATCTTTCTCAGCGGGCGGGGCGGCGGATAGCCCCGGCGTTTTCGTTGTAACGCCGCCCTGGTTTGTAATCCTGTTACCTTACCTAACCTGTTGGCAGATGTGAGGTTATTCCGGCTGGTAAGGCGCTTGGGTGTCAATGTCGCCGACAAATTCGGGCAGGTTGGGGTGTCCAAGCATCTGGCGGATGGCCATTATCTCGCCGGTGTGGTACCAGTAATGATAGATCACCCGGAGCAGCGTGGTGCCAATATCGGCGGCGGCAGGTTTGCCTTTCACGGTCCAGTGTGATTGCATTTCGGCGGTGGTGAGGGCATCCAGGTAGAGATCAGCTGCGGCGGTGATCGTGCGCCAGGCTTCCAGCATTTCATCCAGGGGCGGGGCGCTGGGCGGTTTGCCATAGCCGCCCAGCTCGATGACCGCCGGGACGAGGATCTTGCCCTGAGCTCGGTACAGCCAGTTGGACTGCTCGTGCCAGGCCAGATGGGCGGCGATCCAGCTAATGCTGTTCATCGGCAGCAACCGGCGGCGGGCGTCCTCTGGCGGGATGTCTGCCAGGGCGCGCAGCCATTCGGCGCGGGCAAACCGGAGCTGGGTTACAAGCGGGTGTGTCATCCTTTCCCTCCTTGGCAGGGGCGTCGGTTTTGGAATCGCGGCTTATCGCGCTGGACCTTTCGCCAATTCCTGGTCCAGGAGCCTGGCGAGGGTCTCTACGAATCGTTCAATATCCTCTTCTTTTGTATCGTAAGATGCCATCCAACGTACTTCTCCGGGATTCTCGGTAGGATAGAAGAAGTATTCCTGCAGCAGGGCCGGTATCACCTTTGGGGGAATGCTGGCAAAGACGGCGTTGGCCTGAACCGGTTGTGTGAGCTGCATCCCTGGGAGGGCAGAAACCCGCTCTGCCAGTAAGCTGGCCATGCGGTTGGCGTTGCGGGCGTTGCGAAGCCAGAGATCGCCGGAGAGCAGGGCTGTAAACTGGACGGCGATGAAGCGCATTTTAGAAGCGAGCTGAGCGCCCTGTTTGCGTATGAATTCAAAATCCTGCGCAAGATGGCGGTCGAAGATCACCACTGCCTCACCGTACATCAGGCCGTTTTTCGCGCCACCGAAGGAGAGGATATCCACACCGGCGTCGCGGGTGATGGCGCGCAGGGGCGCATCTAAGGCTGCAGCGGCGTTGCAAATCCGGGCGCCGTCCATGTGCAGGATCATGTGGTTGTGGTGGGCAAAAGCGGCGATTTCCTCAATTTCTTCGATTGTGTAGAGCGTGCCTAATTCCGTTGGCTGGCTGATCGAGATCACCCGCGGCTGCACCTGGTGAATATCCCCCACGCCGTGCAGGGCAGGGCGGATCAGTTCCACGGTCAATTTTCCATCCGGCGCGGCGAAATCCAATAATTTGCAGCCGGAGAATTTTTCGGGCGCGCCGCATTCGTCCACGTTGATATGCGCTGTTTTGGCGCAGATGACGGCGTGGTGAGGTTGGGCGGCGGCTCTGAGGCTCAGGGTATTTGCGCCGGTGCCGCCGAAAACAAAGAAGACCTCGGTCTCTTCACCAAAGCAGCGGCGGAAGACAGCGATTGCCTCCCGCGTGTAGTCGTCTTCGCCGTAGCCGGGAACATGCCCGATATTGGCTTTTACGATTGCAGCCATGATCTCCGGGTGGACCCCGGCGTTATTGTCGCTGCCGAATCCGCGCAATGTTTTCATGATGAAATCTTCCTGTCTTTTAAGGTCTTGGCGTGTCTATTCGCTAATGCGGATGCGGGGATTTCCGGCGCTGAGCATTTCAACCCGTATGCGTCCCCCGCAGAATCGCTGGATCAATTCGACAACCTCGCTGCAGATGGTTTCTACTTCTGTTTGCGTAACGGGCGGCAAACCGTCAACGTTGTATTCAATGGCGGTGGTGGTCGGGAGCGTGAGAGTGCGGTCCGACTGCCGCCAGGTCCAGCGCCGGGTGAGGACGGCGTTCCCTTCGACAAACACGACCTCCCCCGGCAGGGGGTGTTCGATCTCTTCTGAATCAAAGGGTTTGAATGTTTCTTGCCCGGAAGCCAGCCGCAGTTCGAGATCTTGTTCCAGCAGGTCAATGGCATGCCCGCCGGTGGGGACCAGATGGCGCAGCGAGAGGATGTTCCCGATATCCACCAACGCGTTGATCAGGGGTAGTTCCTGGTTGCGCAGCACGCGGCGAGCCATCGCTTCCATAGATGGGCGGAATTCGCTCGGTTTTGCGCCGAAAGCCCGATACGCTTCGCGCCACGAGGCAATTTTGGGGTCTTCGATCAACGTATCCAGGTTCAATCGCTCTCGGACTGAGGCTTCGGCCTGGCGCAGCATTGCCCCCAGCTCGGCGGGGGATGGGCTGTTTTTTACATCGTACGCCAGAACCACGCCGCGCACATAGCCCGGATATTTTTTGAAGATTTCCTCTGCTACCGAATAATACCGCACGCTCGACATCTTCTTTCCCTCCGGAAAACGGGTTAATTTTCACAAAGTATAGCGCGTTTCTTACTGCTACGTCGTAAAACGCCAGTAGGGGTGAGATTTTCTCGTGATCCAGTTCTCCTTTGCGAACGCGTTGCAAAACGCGGACGGCGATTACAGGCGCACCCAGCGGCCGGTCTGGCTGCTCTTGATGATGGACTCGATCACCCGCATGTTCTCGATTGAATCCTGCAGCGAAATGGGGGGCGGCGTGTCGTTGATCACGGCGCGGGAAAACAGGTCGCCCTGGATCGTGTAGTGGTTGCAAGTCGCCACCTGCACCTCTGCCGGCGGCTCACCTTCCAACCGCAACCAGACCTTGCAAGGGCGGTCGCTGGGGGGATTGAAAGGGATTTCGATCTCCACCCGCCCCCTGTCTCCCAGGATGTTCACCCGCTGGTAGAATGCCAGTTGCGTGCCGCAGGTAAAAGTAGAGACACCCTCGCCGAAATCGAGAATGCCGGACGCCATCCGGTCCACCTGAAAGACAGGATCCATTTCCAGCAGGCCAAAAACCCGCCTGGGCTCAGCGTTGAACAACAGGCGGGATAGCGAAATGCAGTAGCAGCCTATGTCCATCAGACCGCCGCCGCCATAAGCGGGGATATTGCGAATGTCGTGCGGGTCACGGTTATGATAGGCAAAGATGGATTGGACAGTCTTGAGTTGGCCGAGTTTTCCGTCGCGCACCAGGCGGAATGCCAGCAGCCATTGAGGGTGCACGCGGTACATGAAGGCTTCCATGACCTTGAGGTGAGGTCGCCGGATTGCCTCTTCTGCCAGCAATTGGGCTTCGGCCGCCGACATGGCGATCGGTTTTTCGCACAGGACGTGCTTGCCAGCTCGCATGGCTTGCAGCGTCCAGGGGACGTGCAGGTGGTTGGGCAGCGGGTTATAAATGGCGTCAATTTCCGGGTCGGCTAACAGCTCTTCGTAAGAGCCATAAGCTTTGGGAAGGTGAAGCGTTTTGGCCGCAGCCCGCGCCCGTTTGAGATCGCGCGAGGCGATGGCCATGACCTTTGAATATTTCCCTTGTTGCATGGCAGGGATCACTTTTTTGACGCCGATTTGGGCGGTGCTCAGAATACCCCAACGTACTTTTTTGATAATAAGTCGCCTCCGTTTGAGAAGAAGGGGATGGTTTTATCCGATTTTAAAGGGCAGAGCCGTTCAGACCAGCACATCCAGCATCATCGCCATGAACAGAAAAGCCAGGTACATACTGGAGACGCGGTATAAACGCCAGGCGTTTTGGTTGCCGCCGAGCTTCCACACCTTCCAGACGGCGTATAGCAAAAATAAGCCCAGCAAAACGGCAACCGCCAGGTAGAGAAGCCCCATCATTCCAAAGAGAGTGGGCAAAAAGGTAATAACCAACAACCCCAGGCTGTACCAGAGAATCTGGGCGCGGGTAACCTGCTCGCCCCGCACCACTGGCATCATTGGCACCCCGGCGCGGCTATAATCCTGAAACCGTACCAGGGCAAGCGCCCAGAAGTGCGGTGGCGTCCACATAAAGACGACCAGGAAGAGGTAAAGCGCTGGTAATCCCAGTCGGCCGGTCGCGGCGGCCCAGCCGACCACCGGCGCCATCGCGCCCGCGCCGCCGCCGATCACGATATTCTGGACGCTGGTGCGCTTGAGCAGCAGGGTGTAAATGACGACATAATACAAAATGCCGGCCAGGGTCAACAAGGCGGCCAGTCCGTTCACCAGGCCGGCAAGGATGAAGACCGAGAGGGTGCAAAGCAACAATCCCCATGCCAGGCCCTGGGCAGGTTTCAAGCGCCCTGAAGGGATGGGGCGTTTAGCGGTTCGTTTCATCAGCAGGTCAATATCTCGGTCAACGTACTGGTTCACCGCCTGCGCGCCGCCGGCCGCCAGCGCGCCGCCCAGCAACGTCCAGACGGTCAAGCCTGGCGCAGGCCACCCGCCGGAGCCAAGCACAAGACCGCCAAAGGCCGTCACCAGCAGCAGCAGGGTCACCACCGGGCGCGTCATGCTGAGTAGATCGCGTATCCGCTGCCAGGTCGAGACGTGAGTTTTTAACGTTTTTTGCTCTGCTTCTGCGATCTGGGGAGAGAGGCCGGTCTGCACGGCGGTGACGACCAGCGCAGCCCAAACCGCCGCAGCTGTTGCGACGTGCATCGCAAGCAGCAAAACGGGATACCCCAGGCTGGTCTTGAGCGCGCCGATATAAGCCTGGGCAAAGAACAACGCCGCTGACAGTGTGGCAGCTGGCAGGATCACCGTATGATCGCTGTGCGCCCGCCAGGCCCGAACCACCAGGAGGATGACCAGGACGCTGGCAGCAGCGACGATAAAGCGGTGTAGCATGTGGATCCAGGCGAGCGGATTGGTGGGGAAAAGGAAGCCGTTGCACAGCGGCCAGCCTGCGCAGACTGCCGTTGCGCCACTTCCGGCCACCACAGCGCCGCTGATCAGGACGGCGAAGACGCCCGCCAGGGTCCAGAGCGACAGGCGGGCAAACGGCTCTTGAAAAACCAGCCGGTCAGCGGCGGCAGGTTCCTGGCAACGGTGAAACGCCGTGACCGTCGCGGTGAGCAGCATCGCGAAGATCGTCAGGGCGACGCCCAGGTGCACGGCGACGATCAAGGGCGGGAGTTCCTGAAGCACGGTAACCGCGCCAAGGGCGATTTCGATGAACAGCAAAGCCACCGCGAGGAGCAGCGGTCGAAAGATGAGCCGGATGGAGCGAAAGCGCCGCCAGGCTGTCAGGGCGGCGAGTAGTATCAACGGTGAAGTCAGCGAGGCAAAAAGGCGGTGCAAATATTCCAGCCAGGCATCCAGCCTGGGAGGCGGGATCACCTGCCCGTGGCAGAGCGGCCAGTCTGGGCAGCCTAACCCAGAACCGGTAACGCGCACGACGCCGCCCATCACGATTAGCAGGTATGTCACGGTAGAAGCGGCTAGCGCCAGGTAACGAAAACGGCGCAAGTGGATGAGTTCGCGGTTGCCGCCCGATAACGTTTCATTCATCGCATCACCCCAGAGTCGTAGTCAAACATCTGGGGTAATTGTATGCGCTTTCCCTTGAAACTTCCAGTCATGGGGAGAGTAAACAGGACTTTTTTGGGGCGCAGACGGTTAAAACCCGCCTGTCTCGTCATGATGGATGAGGCGGGATGTTGCCGGGTTATCTGTTGGGTGATGCAGGATCAGATTGCAGGCTCGCTCTTTCGCATGGGCAGATTAGCGCCGCAGAATGAACAATCGGCGGATCGCGTGCTGGTCCATCTCACTTCGTGGGCGCGCACCGGCCCGCCGCACTTTGGGCAAACCGTTGGTAAAAGTTCCGGGTGGCGTTCTGGTGCCTGAGCCGCCGCGAAAGGGGCAGAGGCGGCTGGGGTTGTGGGGGGAGTTGCAGGCTGTTCTTCCTCAAACGCTTGCGGGACGAATTTCATCAATGCTGCTTCCAGGATCATGCTGACGGCGATCAACACCAAAATCCCGGGGAACCACCAGCCTTTCCAGGCCAGGATTGCCAGCCCGATCAACCAGATCGCGCCGTGAATGCTGCGCCATGGACCAACCAGTTTCCGCTTTTTCTCATCTTTACCCATAGCCGTCCTGCCTTGATGCAAAGTTATGATCTATGTTCAACGCTCTTATTATACGAAAGAATGCGCCGTACGTTCCAAAATGGCAAGGGATTGATCGCCTCCCTGCGGTTTTGGCTTCGATTGGCGCGCTAAAACGGGCACAATGGCAGACGCCAATTGTCCGGTGCAATGGCTGCTGAGGGGGTTGCCCCTGGAAAGAAGAGAGCTGACTAACTAACCTCTAGTTTGACGGCGCATATCTTGAATTCCGGGATCTTTGAAACCGGGTCGAGCGCCGCAATCGTCAGGTTGTTGCCGTTTTGCTCCCCAGCGAAGTGGAAATTCGCGAAGATCAGGCCGGGAGAAACCCGTTCGGTAATCAGCGCTTTGCCGAGCGCGATGCCGCGCCGCGAAGAGAGCCTCACTTGCTGGTGATCAAGAATTCCCAGCGCTTCGGCATCCTCGGGGTGGATCTCTATGTAAGCGTCCGGATAGACATCCAGTAGACCCTGTGAGCGGCGCGTCATTTCTCCAGCGTGCCAATGATATAGCACCCGTCCAGTAGTTAACAGGAAAGGATACTCTGCGTCCGGCAATTCCTGGGGGTCGAGGTGTTCTGTGGGATGGAACTTTCCCTTACCGCGGGTGAACTCTCCGATGTGCAGGATGGGCGTCCCGCTGTGGTTTAGATCCTTTACAGGCCAGTGCAGTTGCGCGCCGGTATTCAGTCGGGCGTGACTCACCCCCGCGTAAATGGGTGTCACTGCCGCGATCTCATCCATCACCTCTGCCGCGCTGGCATAATCCCAGCCCGCATGACTGCCAGTTGGCCTGCGTTTCTCCACCGCCAGAATCCGCTTTGCCAGGTCGGCCAGAATTTCCCAATCGGGACGCGTTTCGCCCTCGGGTTGGATTGCCTGGCGTACCATCTGAATGCGCCGTTCGGTGTTGGTGAAGGTGCCCTCTTTTTCCGCAAAGGTAACCCCCGGCAAAAGCACATCGGCATAATGAGAAGTTTCGGAAGGGAAAATTTCCTGTAATACGATGAACTCGCATGCTTCCAGGCATTCGCGGGTGTGGTTGGCATCCGGCTCGGTCATCACCGGGTTCTCTCCCAGGATGACCAGCGCTCGTACCTTTCCTGTGCCAGCCATGGGGATCATCTCGGTTGAGGTCAGACCAGCTTTATTGTTGAACAGGGGCGGTGTGCTGCCATCAGCGTGGGTTGTTTGCCAGGCCAGGTTGAATTTTTCCAGCACGGCTTCGTTCGTCACGGATTGATAGCCCGGGAAGACGTTTGGCAGCCCGCCCATATCGCAAGCGCCCTGGACGTTGTTCTGTCCGCGCAGCGGGTTGACGCCACCGCCTGGCACCCCCATGTTCCCAAGCAGCATCTGCAAATTTGCCAGCGTCAACACGTTCAATACGCCGGTGGTATGCTGGGTGATACCCATTGCCCAGAAAACCGCTGCCGGTTTGTTGCTTGCCAGCGTTTCGGCGGTTTTGTAAAGGTCTTTTTCAGTCACACCGGTAATCTTCGATACCAGTTCAGGGGGGTATTTCTCAACGACCTCGCGAAAGGCGTCAAAATTTTCGCAGCGTTGATCAATGAAAGCTTGATCTTGCCAGTTGTTTTTCAGGATGATGTGCATCAGGCCGTTGATTAATGCCACATCGGTTCCTGGTTTTTGCCGCAGATAGATTTGCGCAAATTCGGCAATGTCAACGCGGCGCGGGTCAGCCACGATCAGCTTGACCTTGCGGCGCAAAACTGCCTGGCGGATCTTCGAGCCGATTACCGGGTGTTGTTCGGTCGTGTTCGAGCCGATGATGAAGATGGCCTGGGCATGTTCGACGATGTCAGCCACAGTATTTGTCATCGCGCCGGAGCCAAAACTCATCCCCAACCCTGCAACAGTGGAGGAGTGGCACAACCGCGCGCAGTGATCTATGTTGTGTGTGCCGATCACCTGGCGCGCCAGCTTGTTCATGAGATAGTTTTCTTCGTTGGTGCATTTTGCTGAAGAAAGCAAGGCGATTGCATCTGGCCCCGACTCGCGTTTGATGGCGGCCAGTTTGTTTGCTGCCAGGTTTAGCGCCGTATCCCAACTGACCGTTACCCAGGGACTTTCCCCGGCAGGCGGCTTGGGCATTCCCTTCAGTAGATATTCGCGCACTTGCGGACTGCGCAGGCGGTCAGGGTGCTGGATGTACTGGTAACCGTAACGTCCCTTGACGCAAAGGTGAACGCCGTTCACGGGCGCATTGGGATTGGAAGTTACCTTGATGACGCGGTTGTCTTTTACGTTCAAATCGAAATTACATCCCACGCCACAGTAAGCGCAAGTGGTCTGTACTTTCTTCTCCGGCAGTTCAGCGCCAAAAGAAGGTTTGTGCGTTAGCGCCCCGGTGGGGCAATATTCCACACAGGCGCCGCATGATTCGCAGCGCGCTTCCAGCAGGGTCACGCCGGAACCTGCGACAATTTGACTGTCAAAGCCGCGTTCGGCCAATCCCCAAACAAAGCGTCCCTGAACCTCTGCACAGGCGCGAATACAACGGGTGCAAAGGATACACTTGTTAAGGTCAACGCGAATAAACGGATTAGGGTCGCTGTCTATGGCGTAACGTGGTTCTTTGCGCGTCCATTGGGAGGTGTCCACCCCGTAATAATCGCACCACTTCAGGAGGGCGTTCGGCTTATCCGCATTGCCGTTGCCAGAATCATAGTAATTCTTCAACAATAGTTTCAGGATGGATTTACGCGCCTCAACCAGGTCCTCCGTTTCGGTGTACACTTCCATCCCATCCGTAACCGGCAGCATGCAGGCGGCTGCGGGTAAGCGCAGTCCTTTTACTTCTACGTTACATAACCGGCAGCCTCCATAAGGGGTCAGGTCGGGATGATCGCAAAGTGAGGGGATGGATATTCCTGCTTCTTGGGCGGCGCGCAACAGGTTAGTATCCTCGCGCACCTGGTACGGTTGGCCGTTTATAAAAATAAATGGCATGGGAGGCTCCTCTACGATTAATTTTGCTCGCCGGTCAGGGCTAGAATGGCGCCGAAATTACAGGTCTGGATACAAATGCCGCAGCGTATGCAGATTTCCTGATCGATCAGGTGTGGGTTGCGGCGTTCGCCGTTTATTGCACCGATTGGGCAGTTCTTGGCGCACACCGTACAGCCGGTACAGGTTTCTGGCACGATTTCGTAGCGGATCAGCGCCCGGCACACTTTGGCAGGGCATTCTTTCCGGTAAATATGCGCTTCGTATTCGTGGCGGAAGTGCTTGATAGTGCTCTCCACTGGGTTAGGCGCTCCCTGTCCCAGACCGCACAGGCTATGCGTTTTCGTCACCTTGCATAATCGTTCCAGTTCCTCGATGTCGCCATCAACGCCTTCGCCGTTGCAAATGCGGGTCAGGATTTCGAGCATACTGTGGGTGCCCACCCGGCAAGGGGTACACTTGCCGCAGCTCTCTTCTTGAATGAATTCCATGAAGAAGCGGGCGATATCTACCATACAGGTTTCTTCATCCATCACAATCATGCCGCCCGATCCCATAATCGAGCCAGCCGCGGTGAGCGATTCGTAATCCACTGGCAGGTCGATCATCGAAGCAGGCAGACAGCCGCCCATCGGGCCGCCGGTTTGGATCGCCTTGAGCGCCTTATTCTTTTTGATCCCTTCCCCCACATCGTAAACAATCTCGCGCAATGTAATGCCCAGCGGAACTTCGATCAGGCCGGTGTGGTTGACATCTCCGGCCAGGGCAAAGGTCTTTGTGCCTTTGCTTTTTTCGGTGCCCATCGCGGCAAACCAATCTGGGCCGGTCAGGATGATCTGTGGCACGTTGGCAAAGGTCTCCACATTGTTGATACAGGTGGGGTTTCCCCAAAGTCCCGAGACCGCCGGAAAGGGTGGGCGCGGGCGCGGCTCGCCGCGCCGCCCCTCGATCGAGGCGATCAGGGCGGTTTCTTCTCCGCATACGAAAGCCCCGGCGCCCATGCGCAGCTCTACATCGAAGGAGAAACCGCTTGCAAGCACGTTTTTCCCCAACAGACCGTAGGCGCGCGCTTGCTGGATGGCAATGTTCAACGTTCTGACGGCAATCGGATACTCTGCTCGGCAGTAGATATACCCCTGTGAAGCGCCAATGGCATAGGCGGCGATCGCCATGCCCTCCAACACCGAATGTGGGTCGCCTTCCAAGACCCGCCGGTTCATGAATGCTCCGGGGTCGCCTTCGTCGGCGTTACAGATAATGTATTTGGGCGACCCTGCGCTGTTGCGGGTGAGTTGCCATTTTCGACCTGTGGGGAAACCGGCTCCGCCCCGGCCCCGCAGCCCAGACCTGGAGATTGTATCAATCACCTCCTCTGGGGTCATTTTGGTCAGAACAGTGGCCAGCGCCTGGTAGCCATCCTCGGCGATGTAATCATCCAGGCTTTCGGGGTCGATCAGAGTGCAATTGCGCAGCACCACGCGGATTTCCTTGCCGCGTGGCGCGTCCAGTTCCTGGTCGGCGCGCAGCGCCAGCGGCGCAAATTTTTCCGGCCCCCCATCCCTAAACGGCTGCGAAGTAATCTCTTCACGTTTGCGCTGCAGAATTTCTTCCTGCAAGTGAACAAGCTCGGTCAGGCTGTTGATGAAGGGCATAGGTTATTCTCCTGAAGAATTACTGGATGCCTTGGTAATTTCACGGATCAGGGCGGGTAATTTGCTGGGGCGCAAGCGGCCGTACAATTGTTCATCCACCACCACGACCGGCGCCTGGCTGCAGGCCCCTACACAGCGGCATACTTCCAGTGTGATCTTGCCATCTGGTGTGGTTCTGCCGGTCTTGGTACCCAGGATTTGCTCAGCTTTTTGGATCAATTGCGGGGTGCCGCCCACATAGCAGGCCGTACCCATGCAGAACTTGAGGGTATGGTCGCCGCGCGGCTCGGTGGTAAAGAACGAATAAAAAGTAACCACCCCGTGAATGGCGCTGACCGGTACATTCAATACGCGGGCAACGTATTCCTGAACCGGCTGTGAGATGAAACCAACCCGGCTTTGAATTTCGTTCAAGATCACCATCAGACCGCCAGGTACGTCGCAATAGGTTTCCAAAATCCGATCGATGATTGCTTTTTGTTCTGGAACGTTCAGCGGGTATTCTTTTTCGAGGTTTTTTAACGTGGGTGCGGCTAACGCATAGGAATGGTTAGGGGTAGCCATGAGCGCTCCTTAAAGTGGAGAAATGTAAAAATATGTAAATGGGGTTGAACAGAAGCCGATAAATTTCACAAGAAGGTTGTTATGCGAAAGTGATATTATAGAGGTTAAAGGGGAAATTGATATTCTTAATATACTACAACTTGTCTTATCCAAAAAGGTTTCTTTCAGAATTGATTGTTTTGATTTTTTATTCAATAAATCGTTCGGCGATGGAATCGCGAAGGTCTATCGGGATAAGAAACCTTTCTCGAAAATCCTATTGCTCGTTTTACACTTGCTGCATCGGTTGCCAGTTTTGGCCGGAGGTTAGATTGGGGTTGAAACTGGAATCCTCGGTGAGGATATATTCGCCGAGGTCGTTTGCCCAGGCGTGGCCATAGCCAGCCGGGAGTTCTACGACCTGTTCGCGGTGTGGATCCATGAAGCCCTCCACATCCCGGATTGCCCGGCTGCGGTCAACCGAGAGGCGATCATAAGTTTCGTGGCGGGCGTACCAATCGTTGAGGTTTTGTTCCCGCATCTCTCTGCCGGCCTGGGCGTACATCTGCCCGATCTGGCCGATATTGCGGATCCGCTGGATCTGATTCTGGATAAGCTGCTGGGCGATCGTTTTGAAGGCCGCGTACCAATGCGGGTTAAGCTGGAAGGATTGGATCATGACTGTGAAAAGGTCGGCTGTTGCATCCAATTTGCCCGCGCCGGCGCGGAACGAAAAGAGGTAATCAATGAACCAGAAATCTGCTTCTGTCATGCCAAACATGCCCGGGTTGAAGGTGCGAAACACTTCTACAACCCCATAAATTTCCTCTTCGTATTGCAGATTGTTCCAGGTATATCGAATGCGGATTTTGCCGCCTTCTGCCGATCCGCCCGGCGTGAGGGGCGCTTCGGACCTGACCAGGCGAGGCAGTTCTGGCTGCGGCTCCAGGCTGATGACCTGTAAACCGGTTACCCCGGACCGGTAGCGGGGCAGTATGAATTTTAGAAAAGCCTCTCGGATATTGACGGGTTGGTAGACCTCAGCGCCAAAGTACCGCGAGCCGGTCGGGTTCATCATTCCTGTAAACGGATTGTTGGTCCAGGTGAAATTCATGTTAGGAAGGACCTCAAAGGCTTCCTGCCCCTGAGGATTGCATAACTGAAAAGCCACTACAGCCGGCATGCCCGGGTTGTCCATCAGCCAGCGGCAGCCGCCCTGAAACTGCCAGCCAACCGGCGCCAGCATATGGAACAATTCCAGGCCGGTCACTTCCGTATCGGTGTAAGAAAACAGCTTCAGTCGCATCCCCCGCACGGCTTTTTCGGCGCTCCCCGCGCCGCCGCGCTGCCAGACCAGGCTTGAACCACAGTACTGGCAGACCGAATATTCTTCCGCGCCTGGGATTAGATTCGCGCCGCACTGCGGGCACTTGATCGCGCTTGGGTTTGCTTCAGGATTTGCGTTCATATCGCTTTAACCTCAAACCGAAAAGAGGACAACACCCTGATTTTAGTATAGTGTGAAGGAACAGTGTTTTCAAGGCTGGTTGAGCGGACGCAGCGGGGTTTTGGGGTTTTGATGAAAGCCTGGTTGATATGAAGGTGGGAGTAAAAATGCTTCTTTGTTGACCGGCATTTTTACTCCCCATCCGAGCAGGGCTGTTGTTATATTTGTTCCAGGATCTTTGCGGAAAATCTTAAAAGTTTCTCGGCATTGCCAGGGTCATTCACTTCAAAGGTAATGCCGGTGAAGCCATAGTCGGATATCATCTGGCGGAGCTCGGCAGCGCAATCGGCAGGGGTGCCCTCGATGGCGTAATGTCTTAGAATATCGTCGCTGATCAAAAAAGCCGCCGATGCTGGGCCGGTGGTCGTCACCAGGCGCCTTATTTCGGCCATTTTTTCTTCTGTCAATCCCAGTTTGGCCCGGACTTCGTCGGTGGAATCGAGCATGCGATAGGCTGTGCGGGCACAAGCCAGTTTGCGCGAATCCTCATCGTAGACGATCATGGCGGCGTATTGCAGCTTTGTGGTCCGGTTGGCTTTTTGCGCGCCCCGGCGTACAATCTCGACGACATTTGGCAGATCAAAACGTGGAATGCCGTGCAGAAGGTTTACATCGGCCAGTTCGCCGCCTAATTCCAGCATTTTGGGACCACGGGCCGCCCAGTGTATTTCAATATCCGGCCGGCAAGGAAAACCAATGCGCGCCTCTTTGAGATTAAAAAATTCGCCGGAATAATTGACTGGTTTGCCCTTCCAAAGCAGCCGGGAAATTTCCACCGTCTCGCGCGCCAGTTGGAGCGGCTTGCTGCGAGGGATTTGCATCGGCACCAGCGAGCGAGAACCACCGGCGCCTATTCCAAGAAACGCCCGCCCGCCGGAAAATACGTCGAGGCTGGCAATGCTCACAGCCGTGACGACCGGGTGACGCGTGAACGGATGCGTCACGCCAGGGCCCAGCCGGATGCGCCTGGTGTTGCATGCCACTGCAGTTAAGGTGACGTACAGGTCAAGCGTAAAGCCCTGGTCTCCCATATAGCAGGTGGAGAAATTTAAATCCTCAGCCAGTTGAATGGTTTTAATGAGCTGCTGCGGAGAACCTTCTGGGTTGATGGTAAGCGCAGTATTTAGCATAAGGATCCCTTTCGAAAGAATATTTACACGAAGGTTCGGCCTAATTACGGCAAGAACCGGTTATCTGCCTGTTTTGATATACTGGCTTAAGTCAATATTCGGATAGCGCACCCGCTCGCCATAGGCGCGGCGTTCGGGTTTATAGGTGGCGTCAATGCCGACTTTGGCGTGAATACCTTGAGCGTCTCCGGTGGGGTCCATCTCATGCCCCATCGCACCCGGCACAAGGAAGATATCACGAGTCCAATCGACGCGGGTGTTGATCGCCCACAGGATATCTGCCGGGTCATAAATATCCACATCGGGATCAACGACAATGACCGTTTTGACATTCACGTGCGCCGTCAGGGTTGCGAGGGCGACGTTCTTCGGCTCGCCGGGGTTGCCTTTTTCGAGCTGAACGTAGGCCGAAAAACCGCAACCATAGGGGGGGATGTGAACATCAAGCACCTGCTGGCTGACATGACGGGCAAAGCGCGTCAACAGCGGTTCGCGCGGCAGGACGTTCCCGATGTAAATATGCTCATAAAAACCAGGGATCATGGTTTGGAAGATTGGATTGTCCCTGTAGCAGATCGCCGTGACATGAAAGACGGGCATTTCCCACAGTTCCCCATAATAGCCGTGGAATTCAGCCAGGGGGCCTTCTGGATGCCGTTCGTTAGGTTCAAGATACCCTTCAATGACGATTTCAGCGTCCGAGGGAATGTTAATATCCACCGTGACGCCTTTGGTCACCGGGATGCTTTTGCCGCGAATCGCGCCTGCGATGCGCAGTTCATCATCGTCGTAACGGGCTCCGGCGGCGATCGTAATGGCCGGATCGAGGCCGATGGCTGCCGCAACCTGGAGCGGTTTTCCTAACGCCTCTTGCCCCGTGTAGAATTGCATGGTGTGGCGCCAGATGTTCATATTGAAACCCATTTTATCTTTGTCGAACACCTGCATGCGGTTGTAAGAGAGGTTGCCCCGGCCGCTCACCGGGTCTTTGGTCACGGTGACCGCGCCTGTAATGAAAGGTCCCCCATCATGGGTGGCATGGATCGGGATGGGAAGCGAATATAGATCAACGTCCTTGCCGGTGAAAACGTTCTTTTTCCAGCCCGCTGTTTCTGAGGGTTTTGGCGCAATGCCGTTGGCAGGGTCAATGGCGCGACCCAAAACTTCGGTGATCTGTTTTGGCTCGCAATTGAGCGCCAGGCTTGCCAGCTCTGGAGTTGCCACCCCGCCTGTAAAAACGGGGATGTTCGATTCTCCTGGCTGGCTAAAAAAGGCAGCGCCGTAACCCTGCCGGATGATCGCGGCGGCTACCTGGGCCAATTCGTGTTTCAGCGCGACCGGTTTTTCCACTTCAACCAGTTTTCCCTTTTTTCTCAATACCTCGATATAGCTGCGTAAATCAAATATGTTTTCCATAATTAAACGCTCTCCTTTTTAGTTTTGTTGATATTCAGGCGAATCATTCAACAATAACCCTGTTGCTACCTGTTGATTCGATTGTAAAAGTCACCAGAAACATAATGGGAAACACAAAATTTTGTTCGGGACTGACGACCGTTTTTTGAACGCGCTGCTTGTGGCTTTAGATTGTTTTCTTCACTGTCGCGCAAGTTGGCGATCATCTCACTTGGGTTGAAGTGATCGATATCTAAGGCTCTAGTTCGTTCCTCCTTGCAAAATGGGTTTTTAAGGGGTCAATCCTGCGGGTCTGGCGGGAAGATGTTGTTGATTTCCCGGCTGTGATTTCATTAACTGCAATATGTTTGTGAAACAATCAGGATCAACTACATCCTTGGTTTTTTGCCAAGCGCCTTGAGTTGCAACTTGACAAAAGCGAATGATTTCAGTAGACTAGTGATAAGTAATATGACGTATTTTGTCACACGTCTTACATCTTCACTTTTTTTATTATACAATATTTATTGGGGAAAGTCACGAATACCATGAAAGTAGCGATCCCAAACCTCAAACAAGACCCCCGCCCTCTTTATGTTCAGGTCAGCGATGCTTTAAGTGAGTTGATTTTAAGTCATGCTTATAGCCCCGGCGAAAAATTGCCCTCCGAAGAAGAACTATCCATCCAGTTGGGCGTCTCTCGGCCTACGCTGCGGGTGGCGATCGGTTATCTTGAAAGCCAGGGGTTGCTGGAGCGCCGTCGTGGCATTGGAACTTTTATTGCCCATCCCAGAGAAAAGCAGATTGACGCCGAGGGGTTGGAAGAAATTGAAACCATTTGTGAGATTGCGGAGAGAACGGGACTCTCCTATGAAAGGGTGGACTGGCATATCCAAAGGGTGCTTGCCGATGAAAAGTTCGCCGACCTGCTTAAGGTGGCAGTCAATTCTCCGATTATCTATGTTCGATATGCTTTCAAGCTCTCTGGAAAACTGTACGCGTTCTTTGAAAGCTGGGTTCCCGAAGCCTATGTAGATATTAAAGCCCTCGAAGCTTACCCGAAGAAAGGTTTACTCGACTATCTTTGGGAATGTTGCCGGGAGAAGTTTTCGTACACCCAAACCAATGTGTATGCCAAGGTTGCAGATGAAACCATTTCTCAGTGGGTTGGCATCCCTGAAGGGACTCCGTTGTTACATATGGAAGAGTTTTTCATTCTTGATAACGGGCAGCCTTTCGTATACAACCTGAAATATTTCGACACCAGCATTATGCACTTTTATATGAGCCGGCGCTTTTCTGACCGGCGATAGGGTGCGTTTTTTGCAAAATTATTTTATTGACCCTGGGAGACGTTAGAGAAGATGGAAGCAATTCATGATTTACGAAGTTTCATCGCTGTCATTGAAAAAGCCGGGCAGTTCACTGAGATCAAGAAACCCGTCAAGATCGTGCATGAACTGGCGAACGTGGCGGCCGCCATGGCGCGCCAGGATAAGGGCGCGGTTCTTTTTTCGCAGCCGGTTGGAGCCACCATGCCGGTATTCACGGGCGCGGTGGCGTCTCAAAAGCTGGCGGCCCTGGCCCTTGGTTGCAGTTTGAATGAAGTATCGGATTTCATGGGACGCGTACTGGACCCCGCCAATGGGATCGCGCCTATTCGTGTAGGCGAAGCAGCCTGGAAAGAAAATGTTATCACCGGCGAGGACGTTGATCTGGCCATGCTGCCAATCCCTACGCATGGCAAACATGATGGAGGACCCTTCATCACCGGAGGCGTCACGGTGACCAAAGACCCGGTGAGCGGCCGGGGCAACCTCTCTTACAACCGCATGCAGGTCCTTGGCAAGCGCGAGTTAGGCTTTAACATGAATGAATGGCGCCATACCATGAAGTTCTATAAAAACCAGGAATCGAAGAACGAACCTCTTCAGGTGGCTATTGCCATCGGGCTGGATCCCGCCATTATGATTGCCGCGGGCGCACGTTCTGATGACGATGAGCTTCGCATTGCCGGCGCCATCCGCGGCCGTGGCACTCCGGTGTGCAAAGGGGTTACGGTGGATATTGACATCCCCGCCGAGGCCGAGATTGTCCTGGAGGGGTATCTGCCCCCGCAAGAACGTCACCCCGAGGGGCCGCTGGCTGAGTTTCACGGGTACTATGGAGAACCCTGGCAAATGCCTGTCTTTCATGTGACGGCGATCTGCCATCGTAACAAGCCAATTTTTCAGACCATTGTGGCTGGAGCCAGCGAACATATCTATATTGGCAATGTCTTGCCGCGCGAACCACTGCTATTGAAGTTTGTCCGTCATGTCAGTGCAAACATCACGGGCGTACACGTGCCGCCTTACGGTAACGGATTTGTCAGCATTGTTCAGCTAAAAAAGAACAACCCTGGCGAGCCCAAAAATGTTGCCATGGCTGCTTTTACCTCTCATGTCAACAATAAACTGGTGATCGTCATTGATCCGGATGTCAATCTTTATGATCCAGCCGACATCCTCTGGGCGCTGAACAACCGGGTGGATTGGAGCAGGGATATCTTCCTGGTGCAGGGTTCGCAAGGACATGAGATGGATCCCGTCTCCGATACTCGCGGCGTGCAAACGAAAATCGGAATTGATGCAACCTACAAAGAAGAGAGACGTCCGTATGGCGAGCGCATTGTGTATCCGGATATTGATTTAACAGAGTACCTGTCTTGAAAAAATCAGGAAATCCTTTTCCTTTGTTGCCGATTTCCGGCTCCAGAAAAATCCCTTTCTTTTTATGACCCCAGGAGGTGCATATCGAGGATCACGAATCCGTACGCTAGAGATAACACGCTGTATAGAAAGACAATGAAAGGGCAAAATAAGCTGCCCCATCCAGAGGGAATAAAGCAAAATTGGAGGAAAAAATGGCTCTAAAAAAGATCGGTATGAAAGGTATTTACCTGATTACACTCCTTGCCATGCTGGCAGTCCTGGCCATCGGCTGCGCCCCGCAAGCCACTCAGGCGCCTGCCGCTCCGACCGAGGAGCAAAAGGTTGAAGCGCCGGCGCCTACAGAGGCAAAAGCAGCCGAACCCGCGCCCACCGAAGCCAAGCCTGAAAAGAAGGAACTGACGAAAATCAACCTGCGGCTGAGCTGGAAGTATAAAGGCGAGTACGCCCATCTATTTGCCGCCAGGGAGATGGGTTACTTCGCAGAAGAAGGCCTGGATGTCAACATCCTGGAAGGTTCTGACAAAGCCACCCCGATCCAGCTCTTGGTGCAGGGCGAAGATCAGTTTGCCTATCTCGATCCTACCAAGACCATTCCGGCCATCCATCAGGGCATGGATCTGCTGATTGTTGGCACTTTCTTGCAAAAGATGCCGGTTGGGATCGCGACCAAAGCTACGGTAAAGAACGATGGGCCGCAGGATATGGTCGGTAAAAAGGTCGTTGACACCGCCGGTAGCACCGGGGCGCTCATCATGGAACCCTTCTTGAAACTGAATAACATTGATCCTGCCTCGGTGGAACTTGTCATCGCTGACGGCGGCGCCAAGACATCCATGTTCCTGAATGATCAGGTGGAAATGATTTCCGGGTACATCACCAACGATTTCCAGGTTTTGGAGGTCACGCAGGGCGTTAAGCTAAACAAATGGTTGTTTGCAGATTATGGCTATAATATGCTTATGCATGGCATCCTTGGGTCGCGTGAGTATATCGAAAAGAATCCTGAAGTGACGGCCGGATTGATCCGCGCCATCCAGCGTGGTTCTAAATGGGCTCATGACAACCCGGAAGAAGCAGCCAAGATGATGCATAAGTTATTCCCCGACATTCTGCCTGAGGAGCTGACCATTGCCCAGTGGAATGAGGCGGCCAAGTTGTTCTTCACGGAAAATTCTAAAGGCCAGCCTTATGGGTGGCAGTCCGAAGCGGATTGGGAAGATACCATTAATAAGCTGTACGAAACCGGCGTCATCGAAGAACGTTTTGATGATGTCAACAAGTATTTCACCAACGATTACATTGACATGAGCATCAAGTAAATTTTTTGATGGGCCTTCCGGTAGGGTTTGCCTGCCGGAAGGCTGCTCTTGAACAAGCAAACAGGTAATTCGCACATCTTAGGGAAGGAGGAATGCCCTTGACTACTGACACTCCGCAAGAGTTTAACAACATCCAACCAGGAGCTTCAAAACACCGGTCTCTCTGGTTAAAAAAGCTGATCCGCGAGCATGGGCTGGCGCTGGTCTTTTTTGTTGGGGTCATCCTGCTCTGGGAAGTTTATGTTCGTGCAGCAAAGGTGCCGGTTTATGTTTTGCCTGCCCCTAGCGTGATACTTCAGGCCATGATCAAAGAATCAAATGAAATGCTGAAACATGCCTGGTTCACGCTCTATGAGGTGATCGTAGGCTTCCTGATCGGCACTGCGATCGGAATCCCGCTTGCAATCGCCATTGTCTATTCAAAATTCATAGAAAAAACCATCTACGCATTTCTGGTGGCCTCTCAGGCCATCCCCAAAGTGGCGTTGGCGCCGCTTTTGATCGCCTGGTTCAGTTTTGGTATGACACCCAAGATCATTATCACCACGTTGATGTGTTTTTTCCCTATTGTGGTGAACACAGTCATTGGCCTCAGTTCGACGCCTCCCGAAATGCTTTACCTGGCTCGCTCACTGGGCGCTTCTGGTTTTGAAACGTTTTGGAAATTCCGTTTCCCGCATGGTTTGCCTTCTATCTTCGGTGGGCTGAAGGTGGCCACATCTCTTGCAGTTGTGGGCGCTGTAGTCGGGGAATTTGTTGCTGGCGTCAACGGCCTGGGCTATTTGCAGATGATCCGGGCAGCTTTTGTCAGAACGGCCTCGGTTTTTGCAATATTGGTGTACCTCTCGGTCCTGGGTATCGCGCTTTTCAATTTGATCGGCTACATTGAAAAACGCGTGATCCGTTGGGACCCACGTCGCCAATTGGAACGCACCCAGGAGTGATGTCGCTATGAATACAACTACACACTCAAACCAGGGTTTGATTGCAACCGCCGATATTGGCGACCGAAAGAGGGGACAAACCGTCTCCGTAGAAAATGTTACCAAAGTTTATCAGACTGCCAGCGGCCCGCTCAGAGCGATAGAAGAAACCTCGTTCAAAATTGAGCCGGGTGAGTTCGTTTCCGTGCTGGGTCCCAGCGGCTGCGGCAAGACTACTTTTCTGATGGTCATTAGCGGGCTGATCCCGTGTACGACAGGCCGGGTGAAGATCGGCGATCAGGTGATTGACAAACCTTACACCGACCTTGGCTTTGTCTTCCAGCGGGATGTCCTGATGGATTGGCGTACGGTGCTCTCCAACGTCATGTTGCCAGTAGAGATCAAAAAATTGAAACCCATCGAGAAATACCAGGAAAGAGCCCACGAACTCTTGAAAATGGCTGGCTTATCCGGCTTTGAGAAAAGCCTCCCTTGCGAGTTGTCGGGCGGCATGCGACAGCGCGTTTCGATTTGCCGGGCGCTGGTAAGCGACCCGCCCATCTTATTAATGGACGAGCCTTTTGGAGCGCTGGATGCTTTGACCCGCGAGCAGATGAACGACGACCTGTTGAAGATCTGGTCAAAGAGCCGCAGTATGGTGCTGTTTATCACCCATAACATTTCTGAAGCGGTTTATCTTTCTGATCGCATCATCGTCATGTCTCAACGGCCGGGAAGGATCCTTGAAATCTTGGATCTTAGCGATCTTCCCCGCCCAAGGAATATTGCCACCAAAGAACTGCCCGCGTTTAACAAGCACATCAATCGGATTCGCCACATCTTTGTAAATCAAGGGATCCTCTCCGGTGGAGAAGAGGATCAGAAGTTTATCCTCCAGGATTGACCATTCCATTTCATAAGCTTTCCACCGGGTGGGATATGCCGCAACCAGACCCGCCCGGTGGATTTATTTTTTCTGTGCCAGGATCAAGATATGCTCCTGCGGAAAATCTTCCCCCGGTGTGACAATTTCGACGAGTCGCTGCCATTTCTCAAGGTTCATCGTCAACGTTCGCAGTTCGCTGATCTTCATGCCGCAGCGGGCGAAGGCGGTCCGGAATTCAACCTCTCTGAAGTACTGGTAGCTCTCCAGGCGCTCGGTCTGCCACAACGCCTTGCCCAGGAAGATTGATTTGGTGATGTAGCGGGTAAAGTCGCGCCGCGATAGTTCGACGCAAAAGGGGCTATCGGTTTCGCGACAGGAAATGCGAAATGGCCGGTACTGGCTGGTAAAGCCCTCAAAATGAGCGCGTGCCTCTTCATTGAGAAAGCGAATCTGCAGCTTCTCATCCGGGTGGCCAGGCGGCTCCAGGCCGTCGAATAACAACAGCCAGCCGCCCGATGCCAGCAGGCCTGTGATTTCAGCGAGCGCAGATTCCACTCGCCGTTTGGCGGCAGGGGCGTTTATTTCTCCGAGCGCGTGTGAAAACTCAGAAGAATAGACCTCGTGCAGGGCATTGACCAGCAAAACAAGATCATACCTGCCCAGGGTCGAGAGCAAGGCGGGATCCGTAAAGTCGCCCTGGATGAAACGCATTCCTGGAAAATCGTTGCGGCAGCGCGCCAGTGATTGGGCGTTATGATCCACCCCCGCAATCAGGTTGCTGGCGCAGTACTGGGCATGGCCGTTCAACAGGGTGCCTACAATTTGCCCCTCTCCACACCCCAGCTCCAAGAGGCGTACGGGCTGGCCATTTTGCTGCCAGAGTTTCCGAATCAAGCGGGAAGCAGCCAAAACAGCTTCTCGCTTGCCCATATTCTCCATAGATCGCAGGGCTATTTCCCAATAGAAATTCCAAAACTCATCATTTTCCGGCATACGGAGTAACCATTGAAATTGTATCACCCTGGCTTGAAAAACCAACGCTTATGCGATGATATGGCGTAACAAACTATCAGGGGATTGACAGATTTCCGCTCTCTGTTATAATGAGTGAGCAATCAGTCATTATAAATCTTCCTGCGAGGGGAATATGAGCCGCACACGCCAACCAGAAAGAAAAGAGAAATTCCTATCCGCGGCGCTGAAGCTGTTCGCTGCAAACGGGGTGCAGCAGACTTCCACTGCCGAAATCGCCAAGGAAGCGGGAGCTGCTGTCGGTACGTTGTTCCTCTACTTCCCCACAAAGCAAGACCTGATTCACGCGCTGGTGATAAAAATCAGCAAAGAGCAAGCCGAAAGCATCCACGCGCGGATTGAACCTTCGCTTTCGGTGCGCGAGACCTTTTTCGCAATCTGGAATGGTTCGTTGTGCTGGTTTCTGGAGCATATCGAAGCTTTTTTATACATTCAGCAAATCCGCGATTCGGGCATATTGGCTGAAGCCGTTGTGCAAGAGTCCGGTAAATTTTTTGATTACTACTACGATGCCATCCAAAAAGGACTGGCAGAGGGGCTCATCAAACCCTATCCAGCCGAGCTGATCGGCGGGATCCTGTATCAAAATATTGTCGCTGTCATGAATCTCATTCGTGTGCAGCCGGACCCCAACATACAAGCTCAATATATCCAGCAGGGATTTGAAATCTTTTGGAACGGGATCAAGCAGGCAGAGGAAAACGATGAAATATAGAAGCGTCATTGCAACTCAGTATGGCGGGCCGGAGGTCCTCCAGGTGGTCGAAAATGACCTGCGCAGCCCACGGGCCGGGGAAGCCCGCATCAGAGTCCTGGCGGCTTCCGTCTGCCGCCCCGACATCACCGCTCGCAGAGGTGAAGCGCTTTACAGCGGCACGCCGCTGGGGCAAAAAATACCGTTTACGCCGGGTTACGCCGTAGTCGGCGTTGTAGAAGCGATCGGTCCGGGTGTTCGCGAAGTGGCCATCGGCGAGCGGGTTGGCGCGCTGACCATCATCGGCGGCTACAGTGAAGTCATTTACTGGAAGAGCAGCCGGCTTATTCCCATCCTCCCAGCATTGGACCCGCCTGAGGCCGTCACGCTCATCCTGAATTACCTTGTGGCGTATCAGGCGCTGCACCGCTCGGCAAAGATCAAGGCTGGCGAGAGAGCGCTCATCATCGGCGCCAGCGGGGGGATCGGCACGGCCTTGTTGCAGCTTGGCAGCCTGGCTGGCCTCACCCTATATGGGACAGCCTCAGCTGACAAACACCCCACCCTGACCGAATATGGGGTAACGCCGATTGACTACCACACCCAGGATTTCGTTGAAGTGATCCGCAGGGCGGAACCGGATGGCCTGGACGCGGTATTCGATGGGGTGTCGAGCATCGAGACCATTCACGGGGGGCTGGCGCTGCTGCGGCGCGGCGGTCGGCTGGTCAGTTTCGGCGAACCCGCTGGGCTGCCGGCGCTGTTTCGCATCTTGAAAAAAATGATCGCGGTCAATCTGCTTCAAAGAGAAAAAGCCCTGAAGCTGTACGGCACTTCGACTTATTTCCTGGGCGACCGCAAGCCCTACCTGGAAGACTGGACAACGCTATTGCGGTTGTTAGAAGAAAGAAAAATCAAGCCGGTCATCGCAAAAAAATTCCCGATTTTAGAAGCAGCCCAGGCGAACGACTTATTGGAAAGCGGCCAGGTCGCTGGCAATGTCGTGTTGGTGACGCCAGAGTTATTGTAAATTTTGTCTGGTTATCCCTGCTCGTAGGCCTGTTTTAATTTGGCAATGTCAAGTTTGACCATCTGAAGCATCGCCTGCGTGACACTTTTTACCTTTTCAGCATCCCTGTCTTGTAGCATCTCACCCAAAACGGTAGGGACAATTTGCCAGGTCACGCCGTACTTATCTGTAAGCCAGCCGCATTGCTGTTGCTCGCCGCCCTCGGAGAGCTTTTCCCATAACTCATCAATTTCTTCCTGCGTCTCGCAATTCACAAAGAAGGAGATGGCTGGCGAGAAAGCGAAAACCGGGCCGCCATTCAACGCCATGAACTCCTGCCCATCAAGCCGAAATGTCACCGTCATGACCGTCCCGGCTGTCCCAGGCCCCTCGTCGCCGTATCGGCTAACTGCTCCAATCTTCGAATTCTTAAAAATCGAAGTATAAAAATTTGCTGCTTCCTCAGCTTTATCATCAAACCACAAGAAAGGGATGATTTTCTGCATCTCGTTTTTCTCCTAATATCACCCAAAGCAGAGCGCTGAAAAAACCGCGTCGGACAGCGTCCATCATATCATAAATCGATAAATTTTGTCTATTTTATCTCTTGGGGTGAGAGATTGCGTTGGCGGCACAACCTTCCGATTTGGGGTTGGCGCTTTTTATGTATAATGAAATGAGCGGTTCAACAGCAAGGAGCCTGTACTTCGAGCCGGTATCAATTGCCAGGAAGAAATGACGCTTTTCCAGATTTTTTTTGATAGCTACTTGCACCCTCGCCAGGCCATGGATGCCCTGGCGCAGCGACGAGGTGTGCGTTGTGGCGCGCTCTTTGTGCTGGTTCGTGGATTGCTGTTGGCGCTCTTTTTCTATCTTCTTCGAACCAGTGGCACCCGTGATCTTCTTTTTATAGAGAAAGCGCTCTTGCCCTGAATAAGAACAGCGTTCTCAGGGTTCAGTTCTTTTCCGAATTCAAGTAGGGATGAGAGGTCTGCGCCAGGTTCGAGACAATGGGGGTAGTCGGCTCGGCGCGGCGCTTCTCGAGGACGGAAGAACGATGATTGAAAGCGGGAGCGCGCTGCATGTTAACCAGGTATTTTGCCATCAACACCTGGCGCGGGCCCGGGGAAGCTTGCAACGCTTCGAGCCCGCTTTCCAGCTCCGCCTGGTATGAACGCACCGCCAGGTAAAGCGGCCGGGAGGGATGGGGGGCAATGCGGGCGGCAAGGCCAGCTAGAAGTTCAAAGCTGTTATTCACGCCGGGATGGAAAAGTGGCAGGATATAGACGCCGCGCGGGCCAAACCAGCCCTGGGCATACGCCAGGAGTTCGTCCTGATCGTGGCGGTACACCAGGCTCTGCTCGTGCGACTCGGGGCAGGCCTCGGCGCTTTGCACCAGCGGCGGGATCAGCGACTGGTATAAATTGCGAATGGCGAGTTCATCCACAGAGAGCGCAGGTTGCCAGGCTACACTCCCAACGGCGCCAGGATCTTTAACCTCTTCCAGCCGCCAGATTTGCTGGCGGGCATAGATGACAAAGCCGGCCTTGCGGAGCGCTTCAAACAAAGGGCTGTGTTCTTCCGCTTCTGCCAGGACATT